>NZ_JAPCID010000045.1 GCF_027587175.1 Solirubrobacter deserti | reverse complement strand
CGCCGGAGGTACCGGCAGTAGCGCGGGCCAGGACTGGGCCGTTCAAAGGTACGCAACCGTCGAGAAGCACTACTTCGGTGCTCGGCCGTTGATGCTGGCGTCGCATGAACTACGCTGCGCCGGTGCGACGACTTTGGAGCTGGCAGCCGTGGGAACTGCCGCCGTGGGGTCGCGCGGTACTGGTCGTTGCGGCGGTGCTCACCGCGGGTGCGCTCGCCTACGCCGATCTTCCCTCGTGGGCGGTCGGGCTGGTCTCCGGGATCACGATCGTGATCGTCGGCGCGCTTCTCGAGGCCTGGCAGCGCAGCCGACGCGAAGACGCCGGACCGCCCGTGCCCTAAGTGCGTCGGATCGACTAGGCCTGGAGCCGAGTCGCCGTTCGGCGAGACACACTAGTCCAAGCGCTGACGCACGCAAACCTGGCGGAGAGCCGGGCTACAAAGCAAGCGGTGAGAAGGGTCCCTTCGTCGAAGAGCGCCCTGGCGTGGACCCCGTTGGTGTTGTCAGTCAGGCTGCGGGGGTTAGGTGGTCGTCGTGATCTTTCCAGGTGTGGGCGACCTCGGCCGGGGTCTTGTAGGCCAGGCCGCTGTGCGGGCGGTGGTGGTAGGAGGCGATGTAGGCGCCGATCGTGGCGCGGGCTTGGTCGAGGGTCTCGAACTCTTCGCGCCAGATGCAGCGCAGCTTGAGCTTTGAGAACCAGGACTCGATGAAGGCCTGGCTCTCGGGGTCGCGGTAGCCGCCGCGGCGATGCGTGATCCCGAGCTCGCTGAGGCGGCCGCGGAACTTTCGGCTGGTGTAGGCGCTGCCGTTGTCGGTTTCGAGCGTGAGCATGCCGGAGCGATGCCGCGCTCGACGGCAGCGTGCTCGATGACCGCGGTCGCTTCTTGCTGGCGGCAGCGCAGGTCCAAGGACCAGCCAGCGATCTCGCGCGTGCAGCAGTCGATCGCGGCGTTCAGATAGGTCCAGCCGTGCTCGGCGACCCAGACGCTGGTCATGTCCAGATGCCAGAGCTCGTCCGGGCGGGTGACCTGAAAGAAGCCCGGCCGGCGCCGGCGACCCTCGCTGCGGACCGGTTGCAGCAGCCGGTGCTCGCGCATCAACCGCTGGCAGCGCTTGCGGTTGATCGGCTTGCCCGCGCGCCGCGAAGCGATCGCGGCGATCATCCGCGTGCCGTCCGTGGCGTGCTCGTCCTCGCGCGCGACGGCCAACACCACCCGGTCGAGCTCGTCCAACGGGCGCCGGTGGCCGCGCGGCGGGCGGCGCGGGCGGCGGTAGATGGCTTGGCGGCTGATGCCCGCGACCCTGGCGACCAGGGCGGCGGGGCGACCTTGCGCGACCAACTCGCGGGACCGGGTGACGCGCTCACTCACTCCCAGCCCCGCAAGAGTTCCCCCGCGACCTCCACCTCCATCGTCTTGCGACCCAGAGCGCGCTCGAGCTTGGCGACCTGACCCCGGAGCTCGTCGACTTCGGTGCGCTCGGGCTTCCCGGACAGGCGTTCGGCGCCAGCCGCGAGGAACTGCTCGCGCCACTTGCGCAGCAGGCTCTCGGAGATCTCGTGCTCGCGGCAGAGCTGCGCGACGGTCTTCGGGCCGCGCAGCGACGCGAGCACGATCTCGGTCTTCTGCTGCGCGCTGAACTTGCGGTACTTGCGGGTCTCGCTCAACGGATCCTCTCGATCAGTAGAGCAGCCATCCTCCGATCCCGCCCGGACGGAGCTTCACGCCAGCACAGAGCGGGAGAAGTCCTCTCAAACAGGATCAGAGAACTGTCAACAACCGATCGGGGTCCGCGCCACGTCGAGCCCCGGCGGCGCCCATTGCGGACGTGGCCAGAGCGTTTCGCGCGAGCCCTGCTTATGGTGGCGAGATGAACCCTCAGGAGAACGAACGGCTCTTGGCGCATCTCGAGTTGCAGGCGCGGACGTTGGCTGCTCAGGCCGCGCTGGCTCAGCTGGACGACAGCAAGACCGATGATCTGCTGCCCGAGATTCGTAGCCAATTGGTCGTCATGGGCGAGACGCTCGACAGCCTCGGGGTGTAGCCTCGCGCCGGCTCCGGACAGGCGCAAACGTCGCGAGGCGCTGTGCAGGTCCGCGGGTATGTCGGTCTGGCGATCGCCGTCCTGCCCCGACCGGCGCTTTCAACGGGAGTACCGGGTCAGCCACGGCTCTTTGGCTTGTCCGCAGCCCGCGAGGTCCTGCGGTCAACGCGCAACATCGACTTGGTGTTCACCGGCGCGGAGTACTTGTCCGCGCCTTGCCACCTACACGGCATCGTCCTCGAGCACGGGTCAGAGGCGGACCGTGCCGCAATACGAGCTGCGACGGGCAGCGCTGATGAAGGGCGCGTCTACGTCCTTGTTGCAGAAGGTCGCCGGCATCCGATTAAGGCTGCGAACTGCAGGATCGACGAGAACGATCGCGACATCTTCCACACGCCGTTTTAGACGCCGGCCCGAGTCGCAGCGCCGATGAACGAGGCGAGGTCGAAAGGGTCGCTTCGTTCGCCCCTGGAGTGGGCTGCTCGCGGTCACGGCCTGCGACTGTCCCGGCTCCGCCGACCGTCCGAAACCGTGATATCCGGCCTGGCGCGCGCGGACGCACGCACGGGCAGGCTCGCCCATGGTCGATCGCCGGAGCGTCGTTCGCGAGCACCACGGGTGACGAGTTCTTGTGGCTTCGGCGTGCCGCCATGGACTCTGGGCTGCCGGATGTTGTCGTCGCTCAAAGCCTGCGGCACGTCTAGCGTCCCTTAGTCTCCGGTGACAGCGAGATCGTTCGCACCCGCAGGCGCGAACGGCTATCCGCTACGGCGTGGGGAGCGTTGGCCTACTCTCCGCCGACGGCCTGGGACTCGGTGTGGTTTGCGTCGGCCGGCCGCCGCAGTGGTCGCACCCGCCCGCTCCGCCAGCGACCGCGCTGGAATGTCGGGCGGCCGGGCTGGGAAGCGTTCAGGACCGAGCGCCCTCGAACGGGACTCATGACATGTAGCGGCTCGGGACTCCGAGCAGCTTGAGGGGCGTCCAGCGGAGCACGATCACGCGCGGGACGCCCGGCAGCCGCCGGCGCCGGGCTTCGTCGCCGCCAGCCGTCGCCGACGGGCACGGGCAACCGCAGCTAGGCGCCGTAGATGATCCGCGCGGGCTCGACGGCCGCCACGTCTGGCGCGCTGAGCAGGTCCTCGGCCTGGTCACGCAGGATGAACGCCGACGGACGGGCGCCGTGGTCCCGCGCCGGTGCGTGAGGCGGTCAGCCGCGCGTGAACTCCACGACGACGTCGACACCGACCAGCGCGCCCGCGCGGCCTAACGAGGCGCGCGCCGCCCACTCGGCGCGCGCGCAGGGAAGAAGAGCCCGTCTTGCTGTAGCTTCGGGCCTCAAGGATCCGTCGTCGTGAGCGAGAAAACGAGCGTTGCGGTATAGGGCAGCCCGCTGATCGCTTCGCCGGCTACCTCCTGCTTGAACGTCACTGCGACCGGCTCGTTCGCCACGGGAGCGGACCACGTCTGGATGGCGGTCGGCTCGGTGAAGCCACCGACGACGGAGTACGGCTGCCCGGTGCCGCTGGCGCTCGTGGCGGCCACCTGCAGGGGCCGCTGGAGGTACCAGATCCATTGGCGAGGGCCGAACGCGACGAGACGGGTGGGAGTGGCAGTCCTCGCGTCCGCCACGCGCAGGACCGCGTTGCCGGCGGTCGATGTGACGGTGAGCGTGCGGTCAGTCGTCTGCTCGCCGGTGAACGCGTTCGGGAACGTCATCCGCACCTCGGTCGACGGCAGCGACAGCGAGAGCGTCTCGGCGACGGTGCCGCCCGTGCCCATCGTCACTGTGGCGGACGTGGCCGCCACAGTGCGTTCGGCGCCGCGGGCCGTGGCGCCAAACGTCATGACGGAGATCGCGAGCATCGCGGTCATCGGTCCGAGTCTTCTCAGCATGCGACTGCGCTCCTGACTGTCGGCCGCGCGCCGGCTCGCCGTGACCGAACACGCGAGATGTGACGCAGGTCGCCCACGACGCTCGAACGTAGTCAGACGCAGGTCCGAAAGAAGACGCGGCACGCGGCACGCGTCTCACCGGTTCGGACGTGCAACTCATTTCAGCCGGGCGAGGAGCGGCTCGAGGCCTCCGCGTCATAACTCGGCGTGACGCGGATCGTCAGCTCCGAGCGCGATCAGGTTCAGGACCGTGAGCCGGTTCAGCGCGAACTGGAAGGCGAGCGCCTTGGCACTCGGACGCGTAGTCGCGGGCCATGCGGAAGCTCCAGCCGCCGTCCGTCGCCGCCGACGCGCAACGCGCCGCGTTCCTTCAGGACACTCCCAGATCCGCGCACGCAGCGACGAGAGTACGGTCCAGCGCAGGGACGAGTGCCGTCGCGCCCGCGAAGGCGGGTTGTGCGTCCTCGAACGTCTGGGACTGACCTCTCCGTTGCTGAAGCATCGGCTCCGTCAATCGAGACTCCCTCGCAAGGAGCGCCTTCTTAGGGCTAAGGAGGCCACGATGACTGAGGCGCTTATCCTTCTGTGCCTCGTGTTGCTGCTGCTCCTCATTCGGAGCCTGTAGTCCCGGAAGGGCCCCGGACATCGGGGCCCAGACGGGCGCTTGAATTCGTGGCGCTCACCCGCGCGCTCGCGCTCTCCACTCAAGTGATCTGGTCTTGCCGCTGGTTTCGCGCCGACGAAACACAGGGTCAGGGCGGCGCAAGGGGGCCACTCGACCCTGCCACACAGCCGCTCCTGGCCTACGCCGCCCACGCGCCCGCGCGCCTTCGAGCTGGCCTTATGTCCCCGGCTGGCGGCGGGAGCCTCAAGGGACTTCCTACGTCTCGGCTGGCCGGTCCGTGGGTGGCGTCTTGTGCGGTGTGGGTCTGGTGGCGCTCAATTGGTCGTG
Source organism: Solirubrobacter deserti (assembly GCF_027587175.1). Classification (GTDB taxonomy): domain Bacteria; phylum Actinomycetota; class Thermoleophilia; order Solirubrobacterales; family Solirubrobacteraceae; genus Solirubrobacter; species Solirubrobacter deserti. The sequence continues at coordinate 62,750 of NZ_JAPCID010000045.1, read as the reverse complement.
GTCACGGGGACGCCTGGGCCGATCCGTTCGGCGAGCCAGCGGATGGCGGTGTCGCTGAGGCGTACGCAGCCGTGCGAGACGTTGCTGCTGAGCGTGCCGGTGAGGTGGTTGGTGCCATGGAGCGCGATCTGTCCGGGTCCACCGGCGAATTCTTGGAGGACGTCCGAGCGGGCGCTGGTGGCGAGGGCGTAGGGTCCGCCTGCGGCCGTGGCGGACAGGCGCATGGTCTCTTCGATGAATGACCGGCCACGTGGCGTCGGGGTGGCGGGCGCTCCGATGATGGCTCGAAAGCGCCGCTGTCGGGCGCCGTTGCGGTAGGCGGTGACGCTGCGCTGGGAGAGGTCGACGTGCAGGTGCCACGGGGTCGACGTGGGCTCGGTGCGGTACGTGCGGATCCAGGCTTTGTGCCCGTTGGGGCGCCCGGGAAGCATCACCCGTACCCACCCGCGACGGGCGGGTCCAATGACGGGCAGGACTGTGCGCACACGGGTCAGTGGGCGGCGGGCGGACACGGTCTCGACGGTGTTCGCGCTCGCGCGCGGAGCAGTTCGGGCGACGTGCGGCCCGCTCAACACGACCAGCGGTTGCTCGGCGGGAACGGCGGCTCGAGCGGGCGTCGTGCCCGCACCGGTCGCCGTGATCAGCGTGAGGCCGAGGAGCGCCAGCTTCCCCCGGCCGAGGCCGGAGGAATAGGTGACGGTCATCCTGTGAAACGCGCCGGTCCGTACGTCGGGCGCAACGCGACGGACGCGCACGCGCGGTATCCGAGCGTCAGCGTGCGCGCCGGCGTGGCGTCCTTGAAGGTCACTCGCGCTGTGACCTTGTGGCGCCCGGGCAGGCCGCGGACGAACAGGCGGAACGGAGACTTGCTGGCCCCACGGACGACGCGGCCGTCGAGGCGGTACACGACGCGCTCGATCTGGCGGCCGCGGATGGTTGCGGTGAAGCCGGCCGCGCAGGCGGGCTGCCCGGACACTGCTCTCGGCGGCGTGCGGGTCCACACCGCGGTGCCGTTACGGGTCACGGTCCTGGTGCCGCCCGCGCCCGGCGCCGTGGGGGACCCGGGAGCGGAACCTGGAGCCGTGAGGCCCGTCGGCGGCAGGGGCGTGACCGGCGGCTCGGGCGTGACCGGCGGCTCGGGCGGGGCCGACGACGTGCCCGGGCACATCGAGGCGTCGATGACGTTGTTGATGAGGCTGATCTGCCCGCTGGACGCAAGCAGGCGCCCCTGGACGGTGGCGGCGTTGTTGAGCGAGATCGACGCGGCGGCCATCAGGTTGCCTTGGAACGCCGTGCCGGTACCGAGCGTCGCGCTCGTGCCGATCTGCCAGTAGACGTTGCACGGCGTCGCGGCACCGACGAGGTTGACCCGGCTGACGCTCGCCGTCGTGAGCGCGGACCCGATCTGGAACACGAACTGCGCGTCCGGGTTGTTCTGCGCGTCGAGCGTGAGCGTGCCGGTCAACTGAGCCGAGGACGTGAACCTGTAGGCACCGGGGGTGAGCAACAGGCCGCCCAGGTCGGTGCCCGAGAGATCGGAGGTCAGCGGCTGCCCCGCGGCGACGCCATAGGCGTTGGTCAGGTCGGCCTGCGCTTGTTGGGCGACGGCGTCGTTGGCGTGCACCGCGCCGTTGAGGGTTGCGATGCCGAAGCCCGTCAAAGCGGTGCCGGGCCACACACCGAGCTCGCCGTTGAGCACGGACGGTCCGGTGTTGGTGACCGCCGACCCTCCGAGGACCACGAAGGGCGAGGCGGTGGCCAGGTTGACCGGTGCTGCGGAGGCGCCAGCCGGGACGGCGAGCAACGCGCACCCGACGGCGAGGACCGTTCCCAAGCACCGAAGGCGGTTAGGACGGATCGTATGGGACATGTGAGCCTTTCTGCCGGCGGGCTGCGCGGGCAATGTCTTCGAAGCCGGCACGCGAAGGCGTACTGGGGGACTGTGGTGGGTGCGGCGATGCCTCGCGGTGGCGCGGCCCTATGACTGGCAGCCGCGGCGGAGAAGCTCGTCGAGTGCGCCCGGTGTGACGGTGCTGATCTGCGTCAGGTCGAACGTCAGTGCGTGCGCGCTGGCCGCGGCGGTCGCGGCCGCGTCGTCGATGTCCTCGATGGTCGTGCGGTCGAGGACGCCGAGCACGGTGATGTGGGTTCGCGCCAGCGCCGGCCGACAGCACACGTCAAGGCGGTGCCACGCTTCGCGCTCGGCGCGGCTTTTGTCGGGGACGGTCATAGCGTCACGCCGAAGTCGGCTGTGAACGTGGCGCCGACCCCGGCGTCCTTGGGAATCCCGGCTTGGATGCCGATCCCGACCTCGCGATAGGCGGGCTTGAGGATGTTGGCGCGATGTCCGCTGGAGCGCATCCAGGCCGTGTGGATGCCACGGGCGGTCCCGAGGTCGCCGGTTCCCCAGGCCAGGTTCTCGCCGAGCGACCAGCCGTCGCCGCGCGCGGTGTAGCCGGCGCGGACGATGCGATCCACGAAGGTGGCGCCGCTCGGCGCGGTGTGCGCGAAGTAGCTGCGTCGGACCATGTCCGACGAGTGGCCCTGCGCGGCGTTGTGCAGCTTGTGGTTCTCGCGCAGCGGCGACAAGTCGCGCGCCGTGCGCTCGGTGTTGGCCAGGCACATGCTGCCGCGGATCTGGTCGTTGTTGGTCGCGGTCAGGGCGACGTCGGCCGACGGACATAGCCCCTTGACGACCGGGGTGGTGGCGTGCGCCGACGCGCTGGCGGCAAAGCCGAGGGCGGTGAGGAACGCACTGCAGAGCAATGCGCGAGGAAGCAGCGTGGAGAGGGACGAACGCATGGGCGTCGTCTCCGTTCTTTGAGCCGGGAGAGCGAATGCGCTGAGCGGTCCCCGCGGCCGAACGAGCCGGTGCTCGAGACGGGCGCAATCCAGCGGAAGCCGCCGACCTTGATGGCCAACGCTCACCGCATGTGTGAAACCGCAGGACGCGGGCGGCGAACCACAAGGTCCCGCCCGACATATGACGCACTGCTCCTGGCGAGCACGCTGTGTTGAGCCCTGTCCCTGGGCCGAAAGGAACGCTCGATTGGGCGCTCCGCCCGATCACGGCCATGAAGGAGGCTGAAGAAGCTCCGTCACCGCTGACCGTGCCCGACTACAACGCACCTTAGCGTGACGTCCTGATCAAACAACCCCGCCTGCGCGGCACGTCCGCGTTCGCACCAAAGAGCGTTGACATCGCCGCTGGCGCTCAGGTTCTCGCTTGTCCGGGCCCCTAACTCCAGGTTCGACTGCACCCGACAGCCGCACCCACAGGAGACGTAGAACCCCCCGATTCTCGCTCGCCACATCCAACGACGATCAGTCGCGAGACTCGACCGGCGAGGATCAAGTCCCGGGTCGTGGTCTAAGACATCGTCCTAGCGATTGGGCTGCTCAGGCCGCTTGGCGCGTGGGTGCCTCCCCGTTGATCTCGTTGGGCGATCGCCTGGTTCGACGAGGATCGGAAATAGCGAAATTGTGGACTTGCGCGTATTTCGACGACGCTCGAATATCTGTGTGCCGCAGCAGTCCGGCGACGCGCTGCTTTGCGCGAACGGAGCGGTGTCAACGCGCGCTCGCCGACAGCACACCGGTCAACTCAGCGGAGGCGGTCAGCTTGGGTCTATGCCACCCGGGTGGCGCCTGAGAGCGCCGAAGGACCAGAGATGTCAGGGAGGCGCAATGCCACGGCGCACGTCCTCAGCCACCCTCACACGCCTCGCCTCAGAGCAGGTGCCGGCGCGGGCCGGCTCCCGACGCCGCCTCGTCTGGCCAACGAAGCGGACCACCGCGCGTACGCGCCGGTGCGGAACCCGACGCCCGTGACTTGACGCCCGACGTGCCGCAGTGTCGAATCGCGCGCAGAGCCAAGAGAGCCACCTGAGGGGGTGGGCGGATGCTGGGCTGGTGTCGCACTGCCGTGGGAACCGCCGTCGCGGCGATCGTGGTCGCCGTGGGGGTGCCGAGCGCAGCCGAGGCGGTGACAATCGCACCGCCATGGTGCGGCACACCCGAGCCGGACGCCACGGCGGCGCTGCCCGACGGCACCGGTGCCAACGATCCGGTGGGCAGCTTCCCGCACATCCCGTACTACGCGATCGGCTGCACGCTGCAGAAGATCAAGGCTGAGGGCGTGCGCGGGCGCATGACGATCGAACAGCACGGCGTCTCCGCGCAGGGCCGCCCGATGTGGCGCGTGACGATCAACGCGCTCGAGACGTCCGCCCAGCGCAGGGCCTACGACAACTGGTGGGACGTGCGCCGGCTCGCGCGCGAGGACCCGTCCCGCGCCCAGCGTGAGCTGCGCCACGCGCGCGGCGCCGTCAAGGTCCCGCTCTACATCCAGTCCGGCATCCACGGCAACGAGTCCGAGGGCGTCGACGCGATGATGGAGTTCATCAACCGCCTGGCGACCAGCCGGCGCGGCCAGGACGCCGAGGTCGACCGCTGGCTCGATCACTCGATCCTCGTCTTCAACGTCGTCCACAACCCGGACGGCCGCGCGCTCGGGCAGCGCGCCAACGGCAACGGCTTCGATCTCAACCGCGACTTCCTCACGCAGTCGCAGACGGAGACCAAGGCGTCCGTGGCGACGATGCAGAAGTGGCTGTTCCCGGACATGCTCGACCAGCACGGCTACGTCACGCCGACGCTGATCGAGGCCACGACCAAGCCGCACGGCCCGGGCATCGACTACGACCTGTTCCTGAAGTGGAACCAGCCGCGCACGAAGGCCAACGGCGACGCGCTGGCCACCGTCGGGCTCGGCTATCAGCGGCCGATCAACGACTGGTGCGCGGACGCCGACCTCCCGCCGTTCGGGCAGACGCGTTGTGCGGACGGCTCGCTGCCCGGCCCGGCGGTCGCCGAGGGCTGGGACGACTGGGGCCCGTTCTACACGCCGATGTACAACCAGCTCGTCGGCCTCAACGGCTCGACGATCGAGATGTGCCAGAGCACCGCGCCCGCCTCCACCACGCAGTACACGTGCGGCGCGCCCGGGGCGACGAACTTCCCGCGCGGCCGGATCGCGGCCAAGATCGCGCAGGCGCTCGTGACGACCTCCACGGTCGAGTTCAACGTCGCCAACCGCTCGGCAGTGCTCAACGACATGCTCGAGATCTACCGGCGCGGCAAGGCCGGCGCGCCGCGGCCGCCGTGCTGCCCCGCGCCGTTCGACCGCGAGAACAACTGGATGTACGAGTACCCCGAGGCGTACATGATCCCGGTCGGCCAGGGCCAGCGCAGCGACGCCGAGGCCAACCGGCTGGTCGACTGGCTGCTGACCAACGGCATCGAGGTCCACAAGCTGCTGCTGCCCGCGCGCATCGGCGGCACGTGGTACCAGCACGGCTCCTACGTCGTGAGCCTGCGCCAGCCGCACCGCGGGCTGGTGGAGGAATCGCTGGGCGCGGGCGTTGACATCTCGTCCCGGATCGGTCAGCTGTACGCGCCGCCGGCGGCGTTCAGCCACGGCCTGCTGTGGGGCGCGGATGTCGTCCAGGTCCCGCGCGGGACGCCGATCTGGGCGCTCGCGCTCCCGATCGATCGCACGCCGAAGCTGCGCGGCGGCGTCGAGCACTCGCACCGCGCGACGGCCTACGCGCTCGAGCTGGACTCGCCGACGGCGGTGCGCACGCTCAACGCGCTGCTGCGGGCGGGCGTGACGGCGCAGATCGCCGAGGCGCCGTTCGGGCGCTACCCGGCGGGCACGGCGCTGTTCGATCGCGGCGCCCGGCGCGCGCTCGAGCGCGCCGCCGACGACTCGGGGCTCATCTTCCGTGCCGTCGACGGGCCGCTGCCGGCGGCCACGCCGCTCACGCGCGTGCCGCGGATCGCGGTGCTGACGGGTGGGCTCACGCAGGAGATCTGGGTCATGCGCCAGCTCGGCTTCGAGGCCGACCCGGTCTCGACCGCCGCGACCGGCGCGCTCAACAACGCGAACGGGCCGAACCCGCTGGACGCCTACGACGTCGTCTTCAATCAGGCCGGCTGGCCGGGTGCGGCGGCGCAGGCGACCGCGCGGGCGCGGCTGTCGGCGTTCTTCGCGGCCGGTGGCGGCTACCTCGGCGCGGGGGTGAACGGCACCGCGTTCCTGGCCTCGGCGGGCGAGGTCGCCGGGCTCTCCGCGGCGGCCCGCAGCGGCGCCGGTCGCAGCGGCATCGTCCGCTGGAACAACACGGGCGGCGCGAGCAGCCCGATCACGGGCGCCTACCCGGCACAGGACACGGCGATCATGGACCCGCCGACGTGGCTGACCGCCGTCCCGCCGACGCTCAGCGTCGACGCGCGGCTCCCGAGCTCGAACTTCTTCGTCTCGGGCCTGTGGCTGCTCGACGAGCAGTCGTCCACCGCGCCCGGCGCGGCGCTGATCGCGCACGGGCCGAACGCGGCCAACACCAACCGGCTCACCGTGTTCGCGATGAACCCGCTCTACCGCGCCGATCCCGAGCGTGAGTGGCCGGCGTTCGCCTCGGCCGCGTACTGGGTCGGCAAGCGCGCCGGCGCTCCGGCGCTCGCCCCGGTGCAGCAGACCGCGGCGATGGAGGAGGTCGTCGAGGTGCCCAGCTCACGCCACGGGCACTGAGGTAGACGTGGCGCCCTCCTGCGCGGAGGGCGCCACGAACGCCACCACGGCCTCGACGAACGCCGCCGGGTTCTCCTCGGGGATCCAGTGCGCGGTACCGGGGATGACGCGGCCCGTCACGTCCTCGGCCACCTCGCGCAGCATCTCCTCCATCAGCGGACCGGTGGTGGAGATCTCGCCACCGATGGCCAGCACGGGCACGGTCAGCTTGCCGCCCGCGGCGAGGGCGGCGCGGTTGTCCTGCGCGTCCTGCTCGAACGCCCGGTAGAGCTCGAAGCCCGCGCGCATCGCGCCGGGTGCGGCGTAGGCGTCGGCGTACACGTCGAGGTCGGTCGCCGACGGGTCGGTGGTGCGCGCGTCGAAGAAGAACTGCAGGTACTGGCGCTCGCGGCCCTGGACGAGCAGCTCGGGCAGGTCGCGGGCGCCGTGGAAGGCGAAGTGCCACACGCGCGGGTCGCTGCGCAGGCGGTCGAAGACGGCGGTGCCGGGGATGGGCGCGTCGGCCACGACGAGGTGCGAGAGGTCGTCGCGGTAGCGCTGCGCGTAGGCGTACGCGACCATCAGGCCGATGTCGTGGCCGGCGAGCACGAACGGGCCTTCCACACCGAGGTGGTCGCGCACGAGCCGCCGGATGTCCTGCGCCATCGTGCGCTTGTCGTAGCCGCCCGCCGGTCGCCACGAGTGCCCGGCGCCGCGGTAGTCGGGGGCGATCACGGTGAAGCCCGCGTCGACGAGCCCGGGCGTCACCTTGTCCCACTCGCGCAGGGTCTGCGGGAACCCGTGCAGGAGCACGATCGTGCGCGGGCCGTCGCCCGTGATGGTGTAGTGCAGCCGCAGCCCGGGCTCGATGTCGGCCATGCCGTGCTTCATGGCGGCGAGTGTTCCAGCGCTTCCCGCCCGGCGCCAATGATCGTTCGTTGCCCGGCGCATCAGGGGCGCTTATCGAGCACGGGTCGGTGCCGCATCGGTCAGTTGACTGCATCCGCGCCCGCGGCCATGACAGTCATGCACCCGATGCGACGGAGGTAGGCGCGCACATAGCTTCCCCGGCAGGTCAACGCGGTTCGTTCCAAGGGGGAACAGCGAATGTCAGCACCGGACACCATCGTGCTCATCCACGGCTTCTGGGTCACGCCCCGCAGCTGGGAGGAGTGGGTCTCGTACTACGAGGCCAAGGGTTACAAGGTCATCGCCCCGGCGTACCCCGGGCTCGAGGCGGAGGTCGAGGCGCTCAACGCCGACCCGACGCCGATCGCCGAGCTCACCGTCCCGAAGATCGTCGATCACCTCGAGTCGGTCGTCAAGCCGCTCGACAACCCGATCCTCATGGGTCATTCGGCCGGCGGCGTGTTCACGCAGATCCTGCTCGACAAGGGCTACGGCGCGTCGGCCGTGGTGCTCAACAGCGCCCCGACCGAGGGCGTGAAGGTCGCGCCGCTCTCGCAGCTGCGCTCGACGTTCCCGATCCTCAAGAACCCGGCCAACCGGCATCGTGCGGCGGGCTTCACGTTCGAGCAGTTCCACTACGCGTTCACCAACGGCGTGCCGGAGGAGATCGCCCGGCCGCTGTACGAGCGCTACGCGATCCCCGCGAACGGCGGCATCCTGCTCGAGAGCGTGCTGGCCAACGTCAAGCCGGGCCATCAGGACACGTGGGTCGACTACTCGAACCCGAACCGCGCGCCGCTGCTGTTCATCTCCGGCTCCGACGATCACATCATGCCGCCGTCGGTGCAGCGGTCCAACGCCAAGCACTACAAGGGCGAGGGCACGCTCACGGAGATCGAGGAGGTCGAGGGCCCGCACTTCATGCCGGCGCTCGAGGGCTGGGAGAAGCTCGCCGACCGCGCGCTCGAATGGGCGCTCGCGCACGCCCGCGTCAACCCGAAGGTCGAGGCCTAGGTGATGCCGTTCATCAGCACTCCCGACGGCGTCGAGATCTTCTACAAGGACTGGGGCTCCGGCCAGCCGGTCGTCATGGCCCACGGGTGGCCGCTCAACAGCGACTCGTGGGAGGCGCAGCAGCTCTACCTCGCCGACAACGGCTTCCGCGCGATCGCGCACGACCGCCGCGGCCACGGTCGCTCCACGCAGGTGTGGGACGGCAACGACATGGACCACTACGCGGACGATCTGGCGGCGCTGATCGAGGCGCTGGACCTGCGCGACGTGATCCTGGTCGGCTTCTCCACGGGCGGCGGCGAGGTCACCCGGTACATCGGCCGGCACGGCACCGATCGGGTGGCCAAGCTCGTGCTCGTGAGCGCGGTCCCGCCGTTCATGCTGCTCACCGAAGACAACCCGGGCGGCGTGCCGATCGAGGTCTTCGACGGCATCCGCGCGGGCTCGCTGGCCGACCGCTCGCAGCTCTACCGCGACCTGGCGGACGGGCCGTTCTTCGGCCACAACCGCGACGGCGTGTCGATCTCCGAAGGCATCCGCGCCGCGTTCTGGCGCCAAGGGCTGCAGTCGGGGCACAAGAACGCGTACGACTCGATCGCGGCGTTCTCCGCGACCGACATGCGCGAGGACTTGGACCGGGTGGACGTGCCGACGCTGGTCATCCACGGCGACGACGACCAGGTCGTGCCGTTCACGGTCGGCGGGCAGGCGTCCGCGGCGCGCGTCGCGGGCGCGCGGCTGAAGGTCTATCCGGGGGCGCCGCACGGCATCACGGACACGCACAAGGACGAGCTCTCCGCCGACCTGCTCGCGTTCGCGCGCGGGGAGGACGTCGGGGTGGTCGCCAACACGGAAGCTGGGGTGGCCTGATGAAGCGTGTGGTTCTGGCGGTCGTTGCCGCCCTCCTGGTGTTCGCCGCGCCCGCTGGGGCGAAGACGAAGAAGACGTGGCCGCCCAAGCCCACGATCGTCTTGGTGCACGGGGCGTTCGCGGACGCGTCCGGCTGGAACGACGTCACCGAGCGTCTGCAGGACCGCGGCTACAACGTGCTCGCGCCGGCCAACCCGCTGCGCGGCGTGACCGCGGACGCGGCGTCCCTGCGCCGCCTGCTCGAGCACATCAGCGGCCCGGTCGTGCTCGTGGGCCACTCCTACGGCGGCGTCGTCATCACGAACGCGGCGACCGGCAATCCGAACGTCAAGGCGCTCGTCTACGCGGCGGCGTTCGCTCCCGCGCAGGGTGAGACGGTGCAGCAGCTGACGCCCGCCGCGGGCGGAGCGATGCTCGGCCTCAAGGCCCTCGACCTGGTGGGCGACGGCACGCCGCCCGGCACGGAGGGCACGATCAAGCAGGACCTGTTCCGCGAGATCTTTGCGGCCGATCTCCCCCGGCGCGTGACGAACGTGATGGCGGTCTCGCAGCGGCCCGCCTCGCTGGTGACGCTGGGCGAGGGGTCGGGGGTGCCGGCGTGGGCGTCGATCCCGTCGTGGGCGCTGGTCCCGACCCGCGACAACACGATCGGCACCGGCAACCTGCGGGCGATGGCCAAGCGTGCGAAGGCCCGCACGTGGGAGGTCCGCAACGCCTCGCACGTGGTGATGATGTCCGAGCCGGCGATCACGACCGAGCTGATCCTCCAGGCGGCCCGAGGCAAGTAGTGCGCGCGTCGGTCCTCCTCGTGCACGGTGCGTTCGGTGAGACGTCCGTGTGGGCGCGCGTCATCGCCGCGCTGCAGCGCGAGGGGATCGAGGCGATCGCGGTTGCGAACCCGCTGACGGGGTTGACGAGCGACGCCACCTACGTGGCGTCGCTCGCGCGTTCCATGGACGGGCCGGTCGTGCTCGGCGGGCACGACTACGGCGGGTCGGTGATCACCGGCGTGGACGCGCCGAACGTGGTCGGGCTCGTGTACGTCGCCGCCTTCGCTCCGGCGGCGGGGGAGACGTGCGTGAGCTGGCTGGGCGCGCCGGTGCTGGAGACGCTGCGGCCGGGCGTCGCGCGCGGCGGGGCGATCGAGCTGTTGGTCGCGCGGGACCGGTACCACGACGTGGTGGGCGGAGAGGCCGCGCTGCAGCGGCCCGTGCTGCCGGGGGCGCTCGACGAGCCGGCTGCGGACCCGGCGTGGGCGCGGGTGCCGTCGTGGTTCGTGGTGGCCGGGCGCGACGGGTTCGTCGCCGCGGGCGCGCAGCGGGAGATGGCGGCGCGCGCGGGCTCCGCGGTAATGGAGCTCGACGCCACCCACGCTGTCCTGCACACGCACGCCGCCGAGGTCGCGGGCGTGTTTTTCCGCGCGACCCGCCGAACCTGAGATGGTTCGCGGTGCATGGGGACGCTGATCGGGCGTGAAGACGAGCTGGCGCGGCTGGACGAGGTCCTCCGTGCCGGTGGTGCCTTGATGGTGCGCGGGCCGCGCGGGTGCGGCGTGAGCGCGCTGCTCGACGGGGCAGTCGAGAAGGCAGGCGCGCGCGGGCTGGGCGTGCTGCGCGCTGTCGGCGTGGAGGCCGAGTCCGGGTTCCCGTACGCGGGGCTGCACGCGCTGCTGCGGCCACTGCGGCGCGCGGTGGAGGCGCTGCCGGCTGAGCCGGGCGAGGCGCTGCGCGCGTCCTTCGGGTTCAGCGAAGGCGTCGTCCCGGCTGACGAGGTGGCTGCGGCGCTCGTCGCCTTGGCGCGCGACGCCGAGCCTGGCGTGGTGTGCGTCGACGACTGGCAGTGGGTCGACGCCGAGAGCCGCGCGGCGATCAGCGCGTTCATCGGCGCGGGCGTCGGCGTCCCGGTGCTGCTCGGTGGGCACGGTGACGGGGTCGCCGGGGTCGACGAGCTGGTCGTGGGCCCGCTCGACCCGGTCTCGGCCGCCGCGCTGCTGGACGACACGTTGCCGCTGCTGGTCCGCGAGCGCGTGCTGCGCGAAGCGGCGGGTCGCCCGCTGGCGCTGATGGAGCTGCCGGCGGCCTATGCGGCAGTGGGGGACGGCGTGCTGCTCGGCTCCTGGGCGCCGTTGACGCCTGCGCTGGAGGAGGCGTTCGGCGCCGAGGACCTGCCGTCCGCGTGCGCTCACGCGCTGTTGCTGGCCGCGCTCGACGACGCCGAGCGGCTGCACGACGTGCTCGCCGCCGCCGGCGCTGCGACGGCGGACGTGCTCGCGCCGGCCGTGGCGGCCGGCTTGGTCGAGGTCGACGGGGACCGGTTGCGGTTCGCGCATCCGTTGACGCGCTCGGCCGTGCGGCACGCGGCGAGCCCGGCGGCGCGGGCCGCGGGGCACGCGGCGCTGGCCGCGGGGATCGCGGCGCGGGACCCGGACCGGGCGGTGTGGCACCGGGTCGTCGGCGCGCCCGGCACCGACGAAGGGCTGGCGAGCGAATTGGAGGCGGTCGCGCTGCGCTCGCGGGACCGCGGCGACTACGAGCGTGCCGCCGCCGGCCTGCGCCGCGCGGCGAACCTCACTCCGGCCGGCCCCGAGCGCAGCCGGCGACTGCTGCTGGCCGCCGAGCTCGCGGCCGAGATCGGCGGGGTGGATGTCGCGACCCGCCTGCTCGAGGACGTCGTCCCGGCCCACGTCGACGACACGGGTCGCGTCCGCGCGCTCGTGCTGCGGCCACGCGTGTCACCGGGCACACTCGCCGCCACCGCGCGCACCTGCGTCGACCCGGAGCTCGCGCTGCGCCTGTGGTGGCGCGCAACGACCGAGACGCAGGCCTCGGCCGGCGACGGCGCCGCGCTCGCGCACGAGGCGCTCGTGTCCGCGCCGACGCTCACGGTCGCCGCGGACGGGCGCCCCACCGACCGCTCGGTTTCCCTCGCATACCGTGGGAAATCGACCACTCGAGGCGCCGAGCAGCCCGTCGCGCTCGCGCTGCGCGGGTACCTCGCGCTCGTCACCGGCGACCTGCGCGGCGCCGCGGCGCTGCTCGAGCGGGCCGTGCACGAGCTGCGGGCGCAGCGGCGCCGGACGCGGCTCGGGCAGGTGCTCGCGCTCGCCGCGCACGCGCGGCTCGGCGTCTCGGACCTCGACCGCGCCTGGGAGGACGGGCTGGAGTCGGCGGCGCTGTGCCGCCAGGTTCGCCAGCCGCTGTGGGGCGCGCTGGCGCGGACGGCGCTCGCGCGGATCGCGGCGCTGCGCGGCGACGAGGACGCCGCGGAGGAGCACGCGGGCGAGGCCGAGCGGATCGCGTTGCGCGTGAAGGGGGCGTCCGTGCTCGCCGCCGTGCAGCAGGCCCGCGGCGCGCTGGCGCTCGGAGCGGGCCGGCCGGGCGAGGCGTTCGCGCACCTGCGGCGTCCGTTCGACCCGACGGACCCGGCCTACGACCTCGGCACGGCGCTCACGGCGCTCGACGACCTCGCCGAATCGGCGACGACCGACGAAGAGCGCGCGTTCGTGCGCGACCAGCTCGCGGCCGCCGGCGATCGGGCCGCGCTCGCGCAGGCGCACGCGACACTCGTGCTCGCCGAGGACGGCGACGCGGACGCGGCGTTCGAACGAGCGGCGGCGGTGATCGGCGAGGACGTCCCGCTGGCGCACGCACGCATGTTGCTCGTGCACGGGATGCGGGTGCGGCGGAACCGGCGGCCGGCGGACTCGCGCACGCCGCTGCGGGCGGCGGCGGCCACGTTCGAACGGCTGGGCGCGAAGCCGTGGGCGGAGAAGGCGCAGCGCGAGCTCGCCGCGACGGCCGAGACGGCACACCGGTCAGAGGCCACCGTCGACCGGCTCACGCCGCGGGAGCTGGAGATCGCGCGGCTGGTCGCGCGCGGGCTGACGAACCCGGCGATCGCAGCGGACCTCGCCCTGTCGCCGCGCACGGTCGGGCATCACCTCGGCAAGATCTTCCCCAAGCTGGACGTGTCGTCGCGCGCGAACGTCGGTGCCGCGCTCGAGCGGCTCGGCTACTGAGCGATCAGCGCGCGTAGCTCGCCGCGCGAGGCAACCCCGAGCTTGGGGAAGATGCGGTACAGATGCGAGCCGATCGTGCGGTGCGAGAGGTACAGCGCCTGGCCGATGTCGCGGTTGGAGAGCCCGTCCGCGGCGAGCCGCGCGATCTGCAGCTCCTGCGGTGAGAGCACCCGCATGACGTCGACGTCGGCGACGCGCACGGCCTCGCCCGCCGCGCGCAGCTCGCCGCGCGCCCGCTCGGCCGGGGCGCCCATGTCGAGCGCCTCGAACGTGTCCCGCGCAGCGCGCAGCAACGCGCGCGCCTCGCCGGGCCGTCGGTTGCGGCGCAACCAGCCACCGTGCGCGAGCTGCACGCGTGCGCGCAGCGCCGGGATCTCCGCGGACGCCTCGAACGCGGCCTTCGCGGCCGCCTCCTCGGGCGTGAGCACCAGCCGCGCGTAGGCCAGCGAGGCGCGCAGGTGCCGCGACGGTCCCGCGAACGTCTCGGCCTGCGCCAGCAGCGAGCGGCCGGCGTCGTACGCGTTGGCCGCCACGGCAGCGTCCACCGCGTCGGCGACGATCCAGCGCGCGACGAACTCCGTGCCCGTGGACAGCACGCGCTCGAAGTGCGCCAGCGCCGCCCGTGGCTCACCCGCGGCCAGCTGCGCCAGCCCGCGCGCGACCTCGCTCATCGTCCGCATGCCGTCGGCGGCACCGGGCGCGAGCCGCGCGTCGGCGCGGTCGGCGAGCGCGAGCGCCGCATCGAGCTCCCCGCGCGCGCCCGTGAGCGCGGCCTGCGCCGACAGCGCCGCGACCACCCACAGCGGCTGATCGGTCTCACGCGCGACGGCCTCGGCCTCCTGCGCCGCCGCCAGCGATGCCGTCCACGACCCAGCGAACACGCCCGCCCACGCGCGACCCACCAGCGCCGTCGCGAGCAGCCCGTACCGGCCGCGCGCCCGCAGCCGCTCCAGCGCGCGGTCCCCGAGGGTCACGCCGCGCTCGAACGTCCCGACGATCGTGCACATCACGGCGCCCAGCCGCAGCAACTCGGCGGCCACCTCGTCCGGGTCAATCCGCTTCAGGCTCTGGCCGATCTCGTACCCGTAATCGGCCGGCGCGACGAGCGCGAGCACCATCGCCACGATCAACGGCGGCGAGCCGGGCGGGAGCGAACGGGCGGCGGCGACCAACCGCTCCCGTACCGGGCGCGGCACGTCCGACCACCACGCCCGGAACGCCACGGACAGCAATGCCTGCGACGCGCGCGCGGGATCGTCGAGCTGCTCGATCCGGTCCAGGTGCGCCTCGAACCACGCCGGCGCCGGCGCCCGCCGGCTCGCGGTCCGCTGCAGCCACAGCCGCCGTTGCTGGTCGTCAGGGGCGAGGAGGAGCGGCGCGGCGTCCGCGAGCAGGCGCTCGACGAGGTCTTCGCGGCCGACGTCCAGCGCGAGCTCGGCCGCGTCGAGCAGGCGCGCGCCCCGCCGCGTCTCTTCCCCGGTGAGCGCCGCCGCGCGGCCGAGCGTCTCGGCCGCGCGCACCATCGAGCCGCGTCGCTGCGCGGCGTGGGCGAGCCGCGCGAGCTCGTCGGCGAGCGCGTCGTCGACCCCCGCCGCCGCGGCCACACGATGCCCGAGCGAACGCGCTGGATCGAGCGTCGCCGCCAGCGCCTCGTGTGCGCCGCGCCGCCGTGTCTCGGACCCGCTCTGAACGATCGCGCTGCGCATCAGCGGATGTCCGAACGCGATCCGCAGCTCCCCGACCTCGATCAGCCCCGCCTCGACCGCGGGCGTGAGCGCGTCGAGCGTCAGCGGCGCGCCGGCGAGCACCGAAGCCGCCGCGAGCACCTCGGTCACGTCAGCCCGATCGGTCAGCCCGGCCACGAGCAGCGCGGCCCGCGTCCCTTCGGGGAGGTCCGCGACGCGCGCGCTGAACGTGCGCTCCAGCCGCGTGCTCAGCGGCAGCCAGGCCGGCAGCTCCGGCTCGGCCTGCGCGCGAGCGGCGCTCGCCAGCAGCTCGACGAGCCCGAGCGGGTTGCCCTGCGCCTGTTCGAGGATGCGCGTCCGCGTCGCGGGGGCGAGCTCGGTGTCCAGCTCGTGCAGCAGCGCTTCCGCGGCCGCCGGCACAAGCGGCGCGACCGCGCGCGACGGGAGGGCGCGGAACGGGCGCGGGACGTTCTCGCGCGACGTGATGAGCATCGCGATCGGGTCATCCTCGATCCGCCGCGCGACGAACGCGAGCACCTCCGTCGTCGCCTCGTCCAGCCAGTGCGCATCCTCCACCACGACCACCACCGGCGCCCGCTCGGCCGCGTCACCGAGCAGGTTGAGCACCGCCATCCCGGTCCGGAACGGGTCCTTCGGCGCGTCCGCGGAGAGCCCCAGCGCCGCGTCCAGCGCGGCCCGCTGCGGCGCCGGGAGGCCGGCGGCGTCGTCGAGCACCGGCCACAGCAGCGGCTGCAGCGACGTGTACGGGAGCTCGGGCTCCGCCGGCATCCCGGTCGTCGTCAGGACGGTCGCGCCGGCCGCGCGCGCCTTCGCCGTCGCGGCGGCCGCGATCGCGCTCTTGCCGACGCCCGGGTCCCCGTGCAGCAGCAGCGCCTCACCGCCGCGCGCCAGCAGCGCGTCGACGAGCCCGAGCTCGTCCTCGCGCCCGACGAGCGTGTTCCCGGTTCGTCTCACTCGAACCGAACCCTAAAAGCGCAGCCGGCGCCGCGCCCGCGTCGCGCGATCACGGCGCGCGCAGGATCTTCTCCATCGCCTTGCCGCGCGCGAGCTCGTCGACGAGCTTGTCGAGATAGCGGATCTCCTGCATGAGCGGTTCCTCGATGTCCTCCACGCGGACGCCGCAGATCACGCCGGTGATGAGCTTGCGCGACGGGTTCAGCGCAGGCGCCTCGGCGAAGAACCGCTCGAAGTCCGTGCCTCGCTCCAGTTGCTCGCCGAGCTCGCGCTCGTCGTATCCGGTCAGCCAGCAGAGGATCTCGTTCACCTCTTCCTTCGTCCGGCCCTTCTTCTCGGCCTTGGTGACGTAGTGCGGGTAGACGCTCGCGACGCTCATGCTGTAGATCCGGTGCCCTGCCATGCCGGAGTTATACGGCGGGACGACGGTGGGACGGCACCCCCTGAGCCCTCAGCGCCTCGTCTCGTACCGGGTCAGTAACACCCCGCCGGGAAACGTCCCGGTCTCCACCAACCTCAGGTTCACCCAGTCGTCCAGCGCCGTGAAGAACGGCGTACCGCCGCCGACGAGCACCGGGTGGGTGACAATCGCGTACTCGTCGATCAGCCCGGCCCGCATGGCCGTAGCGGCGAGCGTGGCACCGCAGATGTCCATGGGGCCGCCATCCTCGGCCTTGAGCCGGCGGATCTCGGCGACCGCGTCACCGGTGACAACGCGGGCGTTCCAGCCGACCGTGCTGATCGTCGAGGAGAACACCACCTTCGGCATGTCCCGCCAGCGGTTGGCGAACTCGATGTGCGCCGGTGTGACGCCCGGCTGCTGGTCGGCGGTCGGCCAGTGCGAGCTCATTCCCTCCCACAGCTTGCGCCCGTACAGCGCCAGGCCTGTCGCTTCCACCCGGTCAGACCAGAACTGGAACAGCTCGTCGCTCGGGACGCCCCAGCTCAGGTCGTCCCCGGGCGCGGCGATGTAGCCGTCCAGGCTCACGCTCATGCCGTAGCTCAGTTTCCGCATGCCGCGTAGACCAACACGGCGCGCGAAACTCATCGGTCAGTGGGCCGGTTGTCCAGCCGGGGGCGAATCGATCGCTACCAGGTCGAGCCGTTCAGGGGGCCGGCCTCCAGCCTCGACATCGACCGTGAATGAGGCGCAAACGGCAACGGCGCGCCAGCGGCCGTCGTCCGTATTCTCGAGCCCGAACGCGTACGGTTGGCCGAGAATCGTCCCCGTGAGTGGCCGGAACGCGGCGTGGGTCTCGATGCCGGTGTGGCTCTGGGTCACGACGTACCAGTCTTCGGCGGTGTACGCGAGCACGCCGTCCGTGGACTGGCTGAGCTCGGGCGGCCCGGGGGCCTGGGCGGGCCACAACGCCGGAAGGGCGTCCGGGTGTTCGAGGCGTTGGAAGATCGCGCCACCCAGCTCCAGGTAGCGAATCGCGGGATCACGCTGACCGGCGCGCTGCGGCAGCACGCATAACCACACCTGGTGATCTGCGCGCGCCTCGTGCCACACCCCGGCGCGGTCCCGCAGTTGCGCGCCGACGGCTCCGGGCGGCAGCCAGCCGGCGCGCACCTCAGGGTTGCGGCCGATCTCCGTGTTGAACCCGATTTCGATCGGTTCCAGCGGCGCCCGCGCGGAAGCCTGATGGCCCCAGTCGCTGCGCCACACGGCGGCGATGCGGTGTTCGTCGATCGGCCACGTGAGAAAGACGTCCAAGCCCGCGAGCGGGTCAGCCGGCTGCGTCCTGCCACGCTGGCGCTCGAGTTGTTCGGCGATCGGCATCTCGCAGTCGGCGGCCAGCACCGGCATGCCGAGCTCCCGGTGCAGCACGTAAGCCAAGGCAAGCCAGTACGCCTCCAGCAGGACGTGACCGTCTTCCGCCGTGTCGATCCGCCGATTGAGGCGATCGCACAGATCCCGAGCCGCGGGCCTGTCGTCGAGCTCGGGATAGCCAAGCTCCTGCTCGTCTCCGTCGCGCTCGAAGTCGGGCGTCACATCTTCGTTCTTCAGCTCGAGCGCAAGCGGGACGAGTTGCTCAGCTTCGCCGTCGTAGTAGGTGTCGAGCAGCAAGCCGGCTGCGTCGGAGACAACCAAGGCGCGGTACTCTGGCGCAACCGCCGCAGCGACTGCTTCGACCAGCGCAGCGTCGTCGTCCATGTCCACCCGGTACCCAAGGTCCCCGGCTGTAAGCCTCTGGTGCTCGAAGGGAGGAGGGAGCCTGCTCCACAATAAATGTCCTCGGCCGGGGAGGGGAGAGGGTGTTGGCCGAGACGCTGTGGAGCAGGCTCAGGCTCCCTATCGGCCGCTCGACGAACTTCCTTTAGCCCTGATACAGCCCCGGTGGCATGCGCTCGGTCGCAGAGCAGCGCGTCGGCGGTGCGGGCGTCGAGCTGGCCATCCACCGGGAGCGCGTGCGCGGCCTGAAAGCGCGCGACGGCGTTGAGGGTCGCCCGGTCGAAGCGGCCGGTGACCGCGTCGTCGGCGAGGAAGCCGTGCGCCAGGAGCCGCTCCTGTGCGACCCGGGCGTGCAGCGCGGGAGCGCCGCCCGGCACCGCGCCGGGCGTCGCCACCGCCCGGAGCGCGAGGCCGATCCCGCGCGGTCGCGGGGGCCGCGCCCAGCGTGGACGGATGACAAGGGGATGGTGGATGTGCATCGTTGTGTCCACCACTGTCGCGCCCGGCCCGTCAAGTTTCCATTAGGTCTCTCCCGGACGCGGGTCAGGGATGTCCCTGACCCGCGCCGCGTGAAGGGAGTGGCTACTGCTCGGCCGGCATCAGCACGCTGTCGATGACGTGCACGACGCCGTTGCTGGCCTGGACGTCGGCCATCGCGACCGTCGCGTCGCCCACGCGGACCGTGTCGCCCTCGATGCTGACCGTGCCCTCACGGTCTCGAGCGCCTGACCGTCCTCGAGATCGGCCGCGGCGAGCTCACCGGGGGCACGATGTGGTAGGTGAGGATGGCAGGCAGTGAGCTGATCCTTGCCTCGGGAGCGAGCAGCTCGTCGAGCGTCGCTTGGCCCACGGCGGCGAACGCGTCGTTGGTGGGCGCGAAGACCGTGAACGGCCCCTCGCCCTGCAGCGTCTCCACGAGCTCGGCCGCCTGCACCGCGGACACGAGCGTCGAGAGGTCCGGGGTCGCCGAGGCCAGCGCGACGATGTCCTGCTCGGCCGCGGCCGGCGTCTCGGTGGCCACCGGCGTCTGCGTCCTCGGCCGGGGCCGCCTCCGCGGCCGCCGATTCCGGTTCGTCCTCACCGCACGCCGCCACGCCCAATCCGAGGATGCTTATGGCGGCGAACGTGGCCAGCCGCTTTGCCTGAATCTGCATGAGCCCTGCCTCCTGAGGTTGCGTGTCCAGCCCTACGAGGCACACGCCCAAGTCGGTTGACCACGCAACGAGATTGGCGGATAGGCGCTCATCCTTGACTCATCCGCCTCTTCGGGCGCCACGAATCGCCGGCCGCCGATCCGCGCTCTCGTCGCTGGACGTACCGCTGCTGAGCCAAGCGACTGGAGGCGACGTGCATACGAGCAGCGCAAAGGGTGCGGGACGCGTAACGCGCAGCACCGCGGCGAGTGACCGGCATCGGCTCGGGGTGATCCTCTTCCTGCTGGCCGCGTTCGGGTCGTTTCTGCTCTCGATCGGGCTGTGGTTCACCGACAACCGCGACGAGGGCGTCTTCGTCGGCCTCTGGGTGCCGTCGATCCTCTCCGGCGGCGCGTTCTGGATGGCCGCGGTGAGGGAGCGGTCATGAACGTGCTCCTGGCGGTGGCAGGAGGGGTAGCGACGCTGCTGGTCATCGCGGGCATGATCCTCATCACGCCCCGCGGCGAGGTCGAGCTCGAGCAGGAGACGCCGGACGCGCAGGGCGCCGAGTTGAGCCGCGCGAACGTGGCCGACGCCCCGAAGCGCGCGTCCGCTTAAGGAGGGAGTGGGTGATCGCGACGTCGGCCTGCAGCGCGTCCTGGAAGCCGGCGAAGCGGTTTCGCCGATCGGCGGCGTAGGCGTACCCGCCGAACGGGCGGCGAGGCGTTGGCGCACTCGCGAGCAGCGCAAGACGGATGCTCACAGCTTCACGCCGAAGTTCGTTGTGTAGGTGGTGCCGACGGTGGGGTCCGTCGGCACGCCGGGGCGGATGCCGATCCCGAGCTCGCGAAAGGCCGGCTTGAGGATGTTGGCGCGGTGGCCGCTGGAGTGCATCCAGGCTTCGTGGACGCCGCGAGCGGTCCCGAGCTCGCCGGTGCCCCAGGCGAGGTTCTCGCCGAGCGACCAGCCGTCGTTGCGCTGCGTGTAGCCGGCGCGCACGATGCGGTCGACGAACGATGTGCCGCTCGGGGTGGTGTGCGAGAAAAAGCTGCGGCGGACCATGTCCGAGGAGTGGGAGAGCGCGGCCTTGCGCAGCTTGGCGTGCTCGCGCAGCGGCTTCAGGGCGCGCTGCTCACGCTCCGCGTTGGTCAGGCACAGGATGCCGCCGCGGATCTCGTCGACGTTGCTGGCCGTGAGCGCGATATCGACGTTGGGGCACTGGTCTTTCGTCACGGCGGCGTCGGCGGAGCGGCCGCCCGTGAGACTGAGTGTGGTGATGAGGGCACCGCAGACGAATGAGCGGCGCAGCAGCGTGGAGTGGGACGAGCGCATGGCGTCGTCTCCGATCTTCTAGCCGGGAGAAGGAGTTGCGCTGAGCGGCTTCCGCGGCCGAACGAGCCGGTGCTCGAGACGGGCTGATGAAAACCGCAGGACGCGAGCGGCGGACCGAAATCGGCCCCGCCCGACCTATGACGTGCTGCTCCTGGCGAGCACGCTGTATTGAGCCCTGTCCTTGGGCCGGTAGGAGCGCTCAGTTGAGGCTCCCAGCCAGATCCTCGTCAGCAATGAGAGCTCCTTGGAGCTCCATCAACGCTGATGGTTTCTGGACCAAGACACACTTTAGCGCAAGGTTCCTGAGTAAAAAGAATCCCTCAAACAATTATTCTTGAGTTGATCAGTGCACCGGAAACTAATGGTGACGGGGCGTATGAATACAGGTGATGCGATCCGTTGGGCAATCCAAGACATTCAACAAGGATTGACGCGTTCTCAGGCTTTGGGACGCTTGTGCTGACCGCCCGGCAGCGCGTGCGCGACGTGGAAGAGGCGTGGCCGTCACGCGGCTCAGGCGCGGCGGCCGGAGAGAGGGGCGAACCGCTCTTCTTCGCTGGATGTGAGGGTGGCGGGGTTGAGGCGGCGTGGCCTTTCGCTTCCTTGGCTTCCCAGAGATCAAGTCAGTCCATATGACGGCTCTGCGCGCCTGGCCCCGAGTTTCGACGCGGCCTTTGAGTGGCCGGCGCGCCCTCAGCGGGCGTCGCCGCCTAACGGCCGGATCCTCAACCGTCCGCTCATCGGACCGCGACGCGCAACCGCGGCTGTCGGGCGCCGATGGCGGCTGCAGTGCCCCGTCGGTGCGCCTGCGGCGCGAGCCCGCAACGCGACACTGCGCTGACCTACCCGGAGGGGAGACGCGCTGATGCACTCCGCGGAGTACGCCGAGCACGACGGCCTGGGCCTCAAGGGCCTCATCGATGACGGGCAGGTCAGCGGCGAGGAGGTAGGTGACGCGGCGTTGCGTGCGCTTGAGGAGGTGAACCCGCGGCTCAACGCGCTCGTAGGGGAACCCTTCGACGATGTGTCCGATGACCCTGCCGGTCCGCTTGGCGGCGTCCCGTTTCTGGCGAAGGACCTCGTCTGCCTGCTCGAGGGCAAGCCCATGGAGTGGGGCGGTCGCCTGATTGCGGGCTTCGTCGCCCCGGCGGACTCAACACCGCACCCGTAGCGCACGGGATCACGCGCAATCCGTGGGACACGGAGCGCATACCGGGTGGTTCGAGCGGCGGGTCGGGAGCGCTCGTGGCCGCCGGCGCGGTGCCGATCGCGCACGCCAGCGATGGCGGCGGCTCGATCCGCATCCCGGCGCGTGCAACGGGCTTGAGGGCCTGAAGCCGACGCGCGGGCGCGTGCCTGCTGGTCCTGTCGTCGATGAGGTGCTCAACGACGCCTCGGTTCAGCTTGTCGTCACGCGCAGCGTGCGCGACACCGCGGCGGTGCTTGACGCCGTGTGCGGTCCGGCGCCGGGCGAGAAGTACTACGTCGCCCGGCCAACGCACTCGTATGCGGAGCAGCTGGAGGCCGACCCGGGACGCCTGCGCATCGCGTCCCGTACGCAGTCATTTTGGGGCATGCAGACGGCGCCGGAGGTGGCGCGCGTCGTCGAGCAGGTTGCACGGGAGCTGGAGTCGCTCGGACACTCAGTCGAGGAGGCGTCCCCTGAGTTCGACATCGATGCGTTCTTCTCCGCGCAGTTCGTGATCTGGACCTGGTTCACCGCCGTGTCGGTCCTGGCGCTGGCTCACCTGACCGGACGTGAACCGGGCCCAGACCCGTTGGAGCGCGGCACGCTGACCGCGCTGCGCCACGGCGCCGGGCTGTCGGCGTTGGAGCTAACCCAAGCCTTCGCTGTGCAGAACACGGTCACGCGCGCGTGGGGCGCGTTCTTGGACGACTTCGACCTCCTGCTCACGCCAACAGTGCCGGTTCCCGCGCTGCCGGTGGGGTCGCTCGACCAAGACGCGGAGTCGATCCAGGAGGCCCGTGAATGGTTCGAGCGTCTGTTCGGGCAGATCCCCTTCACGTCGCAGCTCAACATGACCGGGCAGCCGGCCGTGAGCCTGCCGCTCGGCGTGTCGGGGGACGGGCTGCCCATCGGCGTTCAGCTCGCCGCGCAGGCGCTGCGGGAGGACGTGCTCGTGCAAGTGTCAGCCCAGCTCGAGGCGGCGATGCCATGGGCGGACCGCGGCCCCCCGATATGGAGGGGAAAGGCGACCTAGCTGACTCGCGCGCGCATCACGGGTAATGCTCGCCGTGCGGACTGGCCAGCGGAAACACCGAGCGCACCACCCGGACGTTCGACCCTTCTTGGCGACCGATCGAGCCGGCCTACGCGGCGACCGACGCGGTGAGCGTCGCGACCGTGCGGAAGCCCAAGCGCTCGTAGACGCCGCGGCCGTCGGGGCTCGCTTGCAGCGTCGCGGTGCGGGCGCCATCGGCGCGGGCGCGCGCCAACGCTCCGGCGAGCACCTGCGCCGCGAGACCGCGGCGGCGGAACGCGGCTTCGGTGGCGACGTACTGGACGCTGACGTCGTCGGCGAGGCGGACCGTCAGCGCGACGCACGCCCACTCGCCGTCGACGCGCAACCCGTGCGTGCGCACGCGCGGATCGTCGAGTGCGCCGATGAGGGGGGCGAGTCGGTCCTGCTGCCCGTACGCGCGGTCGTTGAGCTCACCGACTACGTCAAGCGCGGGCGTCTCGAGCGGCGCGCCCGCGGGCACCTGCCACTCGTCCAGCACGAGCCCCATGCACGGCATGGCAATGGCCTCCAGCTCCTGCCGGTCCGGCGGCGCGACCGTGCTCCACAGGCAATGCGGCGGATCGACCAGCACGACGCCGGGCCCACCGACCGCCGCGTCGATCCAGTGGTTGTCCTCGGCCCACGGCACGCGCGCCCCGACGGCCCCCGCCGCCCGCACTTCCCTGGCACCACCGACGCCGGTTCGCCCAAGGCACGCGAGCGTCTCGGCGAAGCCGTCGATCGATCGCTGCGCCAGCTCCAGCACGCGCTCATAGTACGTGGCTGGTCCGCGCAGTTCGTGCGCATACGTCGGCGTCCAACTGCTGCGCCGATCGCACTCCACGCCGCGGTCCCGGTCATGGGCTACGGCGTCGGCCCTCTCCGCAATCAGTGTCTTGCCATGCCTTGCGATCGACGGCGCCGCCGGGGCTTGAACACGGACAAGCCGGTGGCGAGCGTGAGCGCAGCGACGTCGTAGGCGGAGCCGGCGATCAGGCGTGCCTCGGCGCCGCCGTCGCCGCTGCGCATCGCGGCGGTGCCGGGGCCGAGAAGAAACGAGCCGACGAGCACGACGCCGACCAGGAGCACGAGCTTGGCGCTGACCCACGCGTAGCGCAGGACTCCCCAGGGTGTGGCCATTCCGAGCACGATGCCGGTGGCGAGCGAGACCATGCTGAGCGGGATGCCGAACAGCACGGTGAACATTGCCAGCAGCTCGTACGACGCGGCGGCGAGCGCCGGGTCGTCGGTGGTGGCGGCGCGAACGTTGACCGCGAGCACGGCGGCGATGTCGCCCAGCAGCCCGACGCTGGCGATGATGTGCAAGGTCAGCAGCGCACGCCGGGCCGTCGGGCCCAGCTTGATGCGAGCGCGGCCGGGCGAAGTGGAGGGGCGGGCGGGGAGGGTGGATGCGCCGACTGACATGCCGCCACTATCGGTGGGAACGCCGGCGTCGTCGTCGGCCACGGTGGCGAACCGGATCTCCTCTGAGCGGACCGCCCGCTCCGTGAATCTCATCCTGGAGGAGGAGATCGGGCTCAGCCGCGCGGACGAGGACGAAATGCACGCGCGCCGTTACCGTGGCGGGGTGTCCTCGCGCCTGTTCGGGCTCGCCGCGGTTGTGCTCACTGTTTCCGGTGAGGCCGAAGTGTGGCTCGGTTCCGCTGGCGAGGAAGGTGGGCGGCTCGTGAGCGCGCTGGCCGTGCCGGCGATGGCCATGCCGCTGGCATGGAGCCGACGGGCGCCGCTGCCGACGCTCGCGGCCGTCGCGCTCGTGCTCTTCGTACAGGCCGTGCTCGGCGGCTTTCTGGTCGGGGAGGCGGCGACCACGATCATCGTGCTCGCGCTCGTGCTCTACGTCGCGGGCGGCCGGCTGACCGGTGTGCCGGCCTTCGCCGCGGCCGCCGCTGCCGCAGCCGCGGTCGCGGTGACGCGGATCGTCTTCGACTCCTCCGCGCAGGAACCCCACCAGGCGCTGTTGACGTTCGCGGCGGTCGCGTGTCCGCTGGTGCTCGGGCGCTGGGCCCGCGACCAGGACCTGCTGCGGCGGGAACTGGCCGACAGGGTCGCCCGGCGGGCGCGTGATCGCGAACGCGACGCGCGCCAGGCGGCGGACCAGGAGCGCGCGCGGATCGCCGCCGACCTCCAGGTCGCGGTCGCCGGCGCCCTACGAGCCATCGCCGGCGACGCCCAATCGCTGCCGGCGCTGCTGCGCTCCGGTGACCACGTGACAGCCCGGGAGCGGCTCGCGGCGATCGCGGGTACGGCGCGTGCGGCGCTCGCCGACGTACGGCGCGTGCTGGGCGTACTTCGCCGTGACGGCGAGGCGCCAAGCCTCGCGCCGCCGCGCGCCGACATCCTCCGTGGCGGCGAGCCATTGCCGCCGGCGACCAATCCCCCCGCCGCCATGATGCTGCCCTCCCGGAGCGCGCCCGTGACCCGACGTCGACTCGGCGCCGTCACGGATCACGTGCTGGTCGCCGCGGTGCTCGTGGTCGGCGCGGTCGAGCTGGCGCTCGTGGGGCCGGGCGGCGCCTGGCTGACGGCCGTGGCGCTCGCCGTGCCGCTGCTGCGGCGGCGGCGCCGGCCGGTGGCCGTGGCCGCCGGCGTGCTCGCGGCGATCACCACCCAGAGCCAACTGCTCGACTTGGATTCGTTTCCGCTCGTGAACATGCTGGCGATGGTGGTCGCCAACTACGCGATCGGCGCGTACGCGACCCGCGGCCACGCGGTCGGCGGGCTGCTGCTGGTCGCCGCGGGGGCGGCGGTGCACGCCGCGGTCTTCTATCCGGAGGGCGTGGTGGCAGCGCTGCTGGGCGGCGTCGTTCTGCCCTGGACGATCGGCCGGGTGGTGAGTGGCAACCGCCGGCTGATGGTCGTCGAGCGCGAGAAAGACGTCGAAGTCGAGCGCAGCCGTGCGCGCCAGGCGGCCGCCGCCGTGACGAGCGAGCGCACGCGGATGGCGCGCGAGCTCCACGACGCGGTCGCGCATCACATCAGCGTGATCGCGATCCAGGCCGGCGGCGCCGACGGCATCGTCGAGCGCGATCCCAGGCGCGTCGCCCAGATCGCTGCGCTGATCGCGTCCGTCGCCCACGAGGCGCTCGCCGAACTCGGCCGGCTCGCTGATCTGCCGACGGCGAACGCGCCGGGCCTCGGCGTTGTCGAACGGCTCGTCGAGCCGGCGCGCGCCGCCGGTCTGCACGTCGAGCTGCGGGTCGACGACCGCGCGCGCACGCTCCCGGCCGGCATTGATCTCGCCGCATTTCGGATCGTGCAGGAGGCGCTCACCAACACGGCCAAACACGCCGACGCCCATCATGCCTGGGTGACGGTGCGCTGCCCGGGCCGCGCGCTGGAGCTTGAGATCGCCGACGACGGGCGTGGCCCCGACGGCAGCGGCCCGGCGCCCGGCGGCGGTCACGGGCTGGTCGGGATGCGCGAGCGGGTGGCGCTCTACGGCGGCTCGCTCGACCTCGGCCGGCACGGCAGCGGCGGCTTTCTCGTCCGTGCCCGCCTGCCGATCGAGGGCGTATGAGCATCCGCGTTCTGATCTGCGACGACCAGTCGCTCGTGCGCGCCGGGTTCCGGCTCGTGCTCGAGAACCACGCCGACCTCAAGGTCGTCGGGGAGGCATCGAACGGTGAGGAAGCGATTCACAGCGCCGGACGCCTGCAGCCCGACGTCGTGCTGATGGACATCCGCATGCCCGTTCTCGACGGGATCGCCTCCACGCGCGAGATCACGGCGCGGCACCCGGCGCGAGTGCTCGTGCTCACCACCTACGACCTCGACGAGTACGTCTACGACGCCCTGCGGGCCGGCGCAAGCGGCTTCCTGCTCAAGGACAGCCCGCCGCGCCAGCTCGTCGACGGCATCCGCGCCGTCGCCGCCGGCGAGGCGCTGCTCGCCCCGACCGTCACGCGGCGCCTGATCGCCGAGTTCGCCCGCGTCCGGCCTGCCGGCGGTGTCCGCCCTGCCGCGCTCGATGAGCTCACCCCGCGCGAGTTCGACGTGCTCAGGCTCCTTGCGCGCGGCCTCTCCAACGCGGAGATCGCCGACCAGCTCGTGCTCAGCGACACCACCATCAAGACCCACGTCGCACACATTCTCGCCAAGCTCGGCCTCCGCGATCGCGTCCAAGCCGTCGTGCTCGCTTACGAGTCCGGTCTCGTCACTCCCGGCCGCCCGCCGGAGTAGTCCCCGCTCCTCCGCGCGGAGGAGACTCGGAGGCGCTCTCATCCCCGCGATGGTGGTCGCGATCACCATGACCGCCGAGCTCGGATCGTCGATGTGCAGGCGCGGGATGCGCATGGATGCCGGAGGTCGATCGAGGTTAGGATCGGTCAACGGTCGCGTCAGACGACCGCACCTGAAGCCACGCTCATAGAGGCCGCGCGAGCAGGCGACGAAAAGGCCTTCGAGTCCCTGGTCGCGCCGTATCGCCGCGCGCTTCACGCCCACTGCTATCGCATGCTCGGGACGCTTGCGGACTCCGAGGACGCCGTCCAGGATTCGATGCTGCGGGCCTGGCGCGGGCTGGCGGGCTTCGACGGAAGGAGCTCACTGCGCAACTGGCTCCATCGGATTGCGACGAACGCGTCGCTCGATGTGATCGCGCATCGGGGCCGGTCGCCGGTGCTGCTCGCGGAGCAGGGGCCGCCGACCGCCGAGGCCTGGGACCCCGAGACGAGGAAGGAAACCGAGGTGCTCTGGCTGCAGCCGTTGCCCGACGAGGGCTACGAGCGACGCGAGGGGGTCGAGCTGGCATTCATCGCCGCGCTTGAGCACCTGTCGCCCAATCAGCGTGCGGCGCTGATCATGCGTGAGGTGCTCGGGTTCTCCGCGCGAGAGGTGGCCGAGGTGATGACGACGAGCGAACCCTCGGTCAAGAGCGCGCTCCAGCGCGCACGCGCGAGGCTGGACGAGCGGGTTCCGAATCGCAGCCAGCAGGAGACGCTGCGGGCGCTCGGCGACACACGGGTCCAGATGATCGTCCGCAACTACGCCGACGCGTTCGAGCGCGGCGATGTCGACGGCCTCGTGTCGATGCTGGCCGACCATGCCGAGTGGTCGATGTCCCCATACAGCCTCTGGTACTCCGGGCGGGATGCGATCCGGCAGCTCCTGGCGACAGGGCCCGCCAAGGAGGGCTGGCGTCACCGCTTCACCTCCGCCAACGGTCAGCCGGCAGTGGGCTGCTATCGCTGGGACGCACGGCGAGCGGCGTTTGTCGCCGACGGGATCGACGTGCTCACACTTGACGACGATGGCCGAATCCTCGCGATGACGGCGCTCCTCGATCCGGCGCTGTTTGCACGCTTCGGCCTGCCCGAGCGAATCGATTCATAGAGGCCCGATTCCTTCCAGCGCGTCGGCCGGTCGTTACTGACAGACCACCGACCGTAGGAGGAATCGATGAGGCTGAACACGAGGACATGGGTATTGGTCCTGGCGTCGATCGCGTCGCTGATGGTGGCGCTCCACACGCTGGTGGTCTCCACCGCGCTGAACACGATCCGCGAGGATCTCGCTGCCTCGGTGGCCGTGCTCGCGGGCCCGACCCTTGGCGGTGCCGTGGCGGAGGGTCTCTCCTGGGAGTGGGTCTTCTGGCTCAACGTTCCGATCGGGGTCGTCCTCGTGCCACTGGTACTGACTCGTATTGAGGCCCTAGCGGGAGGCCTTCTGCTCGTCACCGCGTTCGTGGCGTGGGAGTACCGCACCGCGGCACCGATGCTGCCGTTGCGGATGTTCCGCTTGCCGGGCTTCTCGGCCGGCAACGTGGCCGTCTTCTGTCTGTTCGGCTCGATTTTCGCCGGGGTGTTCTTCTTCGCCCAGTTCATGCAGGTCGGCCTGGGTCACGATGCGCTCGAAGCCGGGCTGAGCCTGCTCCCCTGGACGGCTCCACTGTTCCTGGTCGCTCCCGCGGCGAGCGCGCTGGCCGATCGCGTGGGCGATCGACCCGTGCTGATCGCGGGGATGGCCACGCTCGCGGCGGGCATGTGCTGGGTCGCCGTGATCGCCGAGCCGGGGATGGGCTACGGCGAACTCGTCGTGCCGCCGCTCGTGGCCGGCCTTGGCGCCGCGATGGCGATCCCGCCCGCCGCCGGTGCCGTCCTGCGCGCCGTGCCCGCGCACGCCGTGGGCCCCGCCGCCGCGCTGGCTCTGTCCGGCGCGGTCGCCGGACTGGCGCTGCCGGGCCGGAACCACGCCGCGCCGGCCGTTGCTTGACCACACGTCGAACGAGCGAAGGAGACGCGGCATGAACGACCTGAAGATCGCGACACATGAGGAGTGGCTCGCTGCGCGGCTCGAGCTGCCGGAGCGAGAGAAGGCGTTGACCCGGCACCGCGACGAGGTGAACACGGCCCGCCGCATGCTGCCGATCGTCGAGATCACGAAGGATTACACCTTCGACGGCCCGCGCGGCAAGGCCGAGCTGCTCGATCGGTTCGAGGGCCGAAGCCAGCTTCTGGTCTACCACCTCATGTTCGAGCCGGACGCCGATGAGGCCTGCCCGGCCTGCTCGTTCTGGATGGACAGCTGGGGTTACCCGGCCCACCTGCACGCCCGCGACACGTCGTTCACGGCTGTCTCGCCTGCGCCAGTCGCGAAGCTCGAGCGCTAGCGGCAGCGGATGGGCTGGACCTTTCCTTGGTAATCCTCGTGGGGCAGTTACTTCAACTACGACTTCCTGCGCCGAGGGGATCGCGTCTTTCATACCTACTCGTGCTTCGAGCGCGGCATCGACCTGCTCAACGGCACCTACAACTGGCTCGACCTCACCGCCCTCGGGCGCCAAGAGGCTTGGGAGCAGCCGGCCGGCCGAGGCGACTCCGCATTGGACCGGATCCGGCGCCGCGACGAGTACAGCGGTTAACCCGACCCGGTTACGACAGCGGGACTTCGATCGTGCTGCAGCGGTACGGCACGGAGAAACTCCTCCTCATCGGGCGAGCTCGCCGGGCAGGCCCGCCACTCGAGCTCCGGCGGCGTGGCGGCCGCGGGCACCGGCCAGGCGAGCACCACGGCCGTGACGGCGAGCGAAACCAGGCGGCGGACACGGACGCAGCACGCCCGCAAAAGCGAGACGGAGTGCTAGCGCAGCTGACCAAGCAAATGCAGGTTGTCGGCGGTGACCCACACCTCGGTGATCAGGTCACCATCGACGCGGTAGAACGCGAACTCCTGGGTGCTTACGCGGCGGCCGGTGGCGGGAACGCCGAGAAACGGGCCGTCGTGCGTGCCCGTGTCCGAAAAGTGCGCTGCGATCCACGGTTCGTCAACCACCAGGTGGCGCAGTTCCACCGGTAATCCGGGAAGCCACGGACGACGGTCCGCAACCCCTCCACGTAGAGGTCGAGGCCACGATCGGTTCCGTTGACCACGACCTCGGAGGCGACGAACTCCGACAAGTCTCCGAACCGGTGCTCGTTGCAGCAGGCGTTGTAGCGGCGGTAGAAGTCCGTCAGCCCGGTATCGCTCATCGGCACAGCATGCAGCGCGCTGCGGCCTCGTGCGCCTTACGGCTCACGTTGCCTTAGGTCAGCGCACTACGCGGAACCGCAAGTGGGTTGCGTTGGGACTTTGGATTGCGGCGACCGGTTCGAGCTGTAGGTGTCCGTCGGGGAGGCCCGTGAACAACGGCGTGCCGCTGCCCAACAGAACCGGAACGAGGTGGATCGAGAGCTCGTCGATGAGCCGTGCGGCGAGAAACTGCCGTCCGAGGTCGGCGCCGCCCATGATCGTGACGTTCTTGCCGGCCGCCGCTTCTCGAGCGTCCCTCAAGGCTGCCTCGATCCCGCCGGTGACGAACCGGTACACCCCGTCCCGCGGCGAATCGGCCGGCGGCTCATGCGTCACGACGACAACGGGAAGCCGTCGTGCCCCGGTGGGGCCGTCGGCGCCCCAGAACCGGATCGAATCGTCGTAGGTGCGACGGCCGGCGATCACGGCGCCTGTCCCCTGCCCGCCCTCAGCCATGACGTGGTGGTCGCGCTCGTCGTCTCCGAACGCCCACCTGTGCAGTTGCTCGCCTCGGACTCCCAAGGGCTCCTCCGGCGACGGGTCAGCCCTTCGGACGTAGCCATCAAGCGACACGCTCATGTCGAACGTCGTCTTGCTCATCGCGGCTCCTTACGATCGTTGCTTGCGTTCCGTACAACGACCGCGAACCGCAAGACTCATCGATCCACGCAGGCGAGACGAGCGCGAGTAGGACGTCTGATACTGGCGAGCGGATGTGTCGTGCGCCGCAGAAGGCTGCTTGCGGCCAATCCGAGTTGCAGCCGCTCGCCGCGCGCGTCAGCTCGCGCAGGCGGTCAGCTTCTCGATGTCGCCCTTGGCCTTCTGCACGCACTTGAGACGTGCCATCGCCTGGCGCTGCTGCGGTGGCAGCGTGGACTTCGGAGCGGCAGGCAGGTGCTTCTTGACGTGTTTGTAGACCCGGCGCTTGATGCGCGGCTGGACGGCGCGCTGGACCGCGTTGACGGAGGACGGCTGGGCCACGGGCGAGCCCGAGAGCACGTCGTCGGTGGCCGGGCGGCCGCCGCGGCGGTCGAACGCCCGCGCCAGCGCGACGAACTCGGCGTCAGACAGCGCGTCGTCGCGCACGTCGCGCGGGACGACCTCGTGGATGCCGGTGATGCGTTCGCTGCTGTACGTCAGCGACGGGCTGTCGAAGGAGAGCTCGAGGACCGTCGGCCCGTTGGCGGTCTGTAGGAACACGTCGGCCACGTAGTAGCTCCTGGAGTGGTTGCCGGAGCCCACGCTGTGATTGCGGGCGTCGATCACGCGGGCCGACGCCACGTTCCCGAAGTGGCCGAGGACGCCGTCGATGTAGCCCTCGGCGCCCTCCGGTGCCAGCGTCGGGTTCGTCTTGACCAGGGCGGTCCCGAACTGCGTGGACGCATGGCGCGCCGCCTTGTCGCCGTTCGATAGCAGCCAGAGAATCAGCGCACAGACCGCGACCGCGCCGAGGACCGTGCCACCGATGATTGCCGTCACTTTCAAGCTCATGCGGTAGAGACTGCCGACGGCACCCCGGCAGGTCACTACGGGGAACCAGCGAGCCGGTTGAGGCGATCCGACCTTCACCGGCGGGCAAACGCCCGTAAGGCGCCCGACAGCCGCCGGTCGCGGCCACCTGACGCGTATGCCACCGCGGCGTTTGCGCCGACCCCTTACGCAGATAATCTCGACGCGGTGGACGATCTTCTCGAGCGCGCTGCGGAGGTTCCGGCGCTGAGCGCGTGCATTGCCGCGGTGCGTGAAGGCAACGGACGCCTCGTGATCATCGCCGGCGAGGCCGGGATCGGCAAGACCCGGCTGCTGGCGGCCGCCGACGAGCTGGCCCGCGAGTCCGGGCTGCGGGTTCTGCGGGCCCGCGGATCAGAGCTCGAGGGCGAGTACGCGTACGGGATCGTCCGTCAGCTGCTCGAGCAGCCGGTCGCCCGCACTCCTGAGCTTCTTGAGGGCGGTGCCGCGCTCGCCGCGCCGGTCATCGACCCGCCGGCCCGCGGCGACGTCGCTGTCGAGGACACCGACCTGTCTTTCGCTCGTCTGCGGGCGTTGCAGCTCATCTGCGCACGGCTGGCCGAGCGGCAGCCGACGTTGCTCGCGGTCGACGACGCCCACTGGGCCGACCCCGCGTCGCTGCGCTTTCTCATCTTCGCCGCGCGGCGCCTCGGGAACCTTGCGTTCGGCCTGGTGCTCACGATGCGGCCGGCCGGAGGCGAGCGGCGCCAGGCGCTGCTCGAAGCCCTGCTCGAGGAGCCCGAGGCCGTCCACCTGCGTCCACGGGCGCTCACTCGCGACGGTGTCGGGCGGCTGGTGGCCCTGCGTCGCGGTGGTTCGGCCGACGAGCGTTTCGTTGCGGCGTGCCACGAGGTGACGAGCGGCAATCCGTTCCTGCTCGGCCAGCTGCTGCGCGAAGCCGATGACCTCGGCCTGCCCGCGACCGCTGAGGGCGCCGCGCGCATTCGCACGCTCGGTCCCGAGTCGATTGCCCGCACCGTGATCGGCCGGCTGCGGCGGACCAACGCCGCGACGACCGACGCCGCCCGTTGGTTCGCGGTTCTCGGTGAGGGCGCGCGGCTCGACCTGGTGGCCGAGCTGGCCGGGCTCGCACCCGCCGAGGCCCGCGCCGCCGGGGACGCGCTGTACCGCGCGGGCGTGCTCGGCGACGACGACGCCGGCCGCCTGCGGTTTCTGCATCCCGTGGTGCGCAGCGCCATCTACGGCGACGTGCCGCCCGCCGAGCGCGCGCGGCGCCACGCGCGGGCCGGGAAGGTGCTGGCGGCCCGCGGCGAGAGCCTTGAGCGCATCGCCGCACACGTGCTCGCGGGCGAGCCTGCGAGCGATCCCGAGAACGTCGCGACGCTGCGTGCTGCGGCAGCGCAGGCCCTGAGCATCGGCGCGCCCGACGCGGCGGTCGCCTATCTCCGACGCGCGCTCAGCGAGCCTCCGCAGGATCGCGCTCAGGTGCTGCGCGAGCTGGCCCGGGCCGAAGCCCGCGTGGGTGACCCGGCGACGGCCGACCACCTGCTCGCCGCCTATGACGAGAGTTCCGACGTGGAGTTCCGGGTCGAGACGGCGATCGAGCTGGCCGCTTCGCTGATGGCGGTCGATCGCTACACCACGGTCGCGGCCCGCGTGTGGGAGCTGGCCGACGAACTCGTAGACGAGCGGCCGGATCTGGCGATCCGCATCGAGGCGGCGCTCCTGACCACCGCGCGATTCGCGCCGCCGTTCGCCGACGTGCTCGAACGCCGCGGCGATCGCGTGCGACACCTGCTCGCGGACCCGTCGCACGACGGCACGGTGGCCCAGCGCACGCTGCTGGCCGGGCTGGCTTTCGACGCCGCGTTGCGGGCGCAGCCCGCGAGCGAGACGATCGAGCTGGCCGAGCGCGCGCTGGAGGGGGGCGTCCTGCCGTCGGACATGGGCCGCAGCGTCGCATTCGGGATGGCGGTGCACGCGTTGGCGCTTTCGGACGCGCTGGAGTCCGCGGAACGGCATCTCACCTGGGCGTTGGACCGTTGTCGCCCGCGTGGCAGCGCCTCGGGCGTCGCCTGGGCCAGCTTCTTTCGGGCGTTCGTGCGGCTGCGCATCGGCCGTCTGGCAGAGGCGGAAACCGACGTGCTGGTGGCGATCGAGACCGCGCAGGTCGCCGAGCTCGAGGGCTGGATGGGGGCGGCGCTGGCGTTCCTGATCGAGATCCGGCTCGAGCGCGGTGACCGCGACGGCGCCCGCGAGGCGTACGAGCGGCTTGTAGCGCGGTCCCCGTCGGCCGACGTCCCCATCGTCGCCACCTCGATGCTCCGCGGCGAAGGGCTGATGCTCCTCGCTGACGGGGACGGGCCACGCGCGGCTGCGGCGTTCGAGCGCATCGGCCGCATCGACGCCACTTGGGGCGTCACGAACAGCGCGGGCTGGACCCAGTGGCGCGGAGGGGCGGCGCTTGCCCGCGGCCCCCGTGACCCGGCGGCGGCGGAGTTCGCCGCCCAGGAGGTCGCGCAGGCCCGCATGATCGGACTCCCGCGCGCGCTCAGCGCCGCGCTCCGCGTGCAGGACGCCGTTGGAGGTCCCACTGACTTGGAGGAGGCGCTCGCGGCCGCTGGAACCGGGCCGTCCGTCCTCGAGCGCGCGCACGCGACCGTCGCGCTTGGCGCCGCCCGGCGCCGTGCGGGCGAGCGGGTGGTGGCGCGGGAGCTGCTGACCGACGGCCTCGATCTCGCGGAGCGCTGCGGCGCAGGCCGGCTGGCCTCGCTCGCACGGGACGAGCTGGTGGCAGCCGGGGCGCGCCCTCGCCGGGCGAGCACGACCGGGCGCGACGCACTCACTCCCTCCGAGCAGCGGGTGGCGCTGTTGGCGGTCGACGGGCGCAGCAACGCCGAGATCGCCGACGAGCTCGTCGTGACGCGCAAGACGGTCGAGATGCACCTCGGGCGCGTGTACCGCAAGCTCGGGATCGGGTCGCGCGCTCAGCTCGCGGCCGTACTGCGCGGCTGACGGGCAACCGTCGCGTCGTCTCGGTCAGCAGCGCCTCGGGGTCACGCGACAGCAGCGACCGCCGCCGGGACGTCGGGGTGAGCTGCGTGTCGCGTGGCCGGCGCGGCTTACGCGCCGCGCAAAAGAACGGGGTCGATAGTGGGGTGGGTCTCCGTCGAGACCGCTACGGATGCTGCCCGACCCTTGCGGCATGGCCACCCTTGACCTCGACTCCACCCGCTGGTCGGCGCTCGTACGGCAGTGCATCGACGTCACCGGCAACCGCCCCGACGCCGAAGACGCCGTCCAGGACGCCGCGCTTGCCGTCCTGCGCCGCCTTCCCGCCTTCGATGCGGCGAGGACCGACGTCGACGCCTACTTGCGCACCGCGGCGCACCATGCCGCGCTGCGCGTCGTCACGCGCCGGCCGCCGGAGGCGGAGTTCGCAGGCGAGCTGGCCACCGCCACCGCAACGCTCGACGAAGTCGTCGACGAGCGCGCGCGGTGGGTGGAGCTGCTCCGGGCCGTCACGCGCCTCCCGTCGCGCCAGCGCGAGGCCGTGCTGCTGTTCGACATCGCCGGGCTCGACGGCGCCCAGGTCGGCCGGCGGCTCGGACTGCAGCCGAACGCCGTCAACCAGCTCGTGTTCCGCGCTCGCCGTTCCCTGCGCGCGAAGTTTGCGCGATGACGTCGCCATCGCGCTATCGGTTCGGCGCCGGCGTCGAGTCCAACACGCCCAGCGAAGCGACAACCGCTCCGCCGGGCACGGTGTGGACGGCGCTCGACGAGAACTGACTCCCGGTGCGTGACTCGTCGAAGCCAGAGCGCTCCTGAGCCCGGCGTCGCGCGGCTCGAGGGGTGCTCGGCGCGCTGGAGGCCCGTCCCGTTGAAGAGGAGTGGCCGCCGCGCTGGTCAGGCGCGGCGGCCGGAGAGAGAAGGCGGCGGGTGTCGGGGAGGAGAAGGGAACTGCCCGGGGCCTCTGTCTGTCTGCGGTGGTCAGCCGCTGTGAGACACATACTGCGCGACGGGCGGCCCGCCGCCAACCGACCCTAGGGGTGAATCTGCTCACCCCCGGCGATAGCGCACCGCCAGGTCGTCCCGCCAGTCGCCCGGCGTCTCGGCGACCTGCCACAGCCCGGTGAACTCGTCCGGCGCGAGCGCCGCCTCATAGCGCTGGGCGAACTCCGGGAACTCGCCCCACTGGCGCAGGACGCCGTCCTGGAGGGACACGCCGTACCGGCGCCGGACGCCGCGGGAGTCGAAGTACTCCAGGAAGAGCCCGTCGCCGCCCGCTCCGATCACGCTGATCGCGTCCGGGAACAGCTCGTGCTCGTTGCGAGAGCGCTGGATGAGCCAGTGCCCGCCCTCGAGCCACTCGAACGTGATCTGCCCGGGGACGTCGGCGTCGAGCAGCGGATGGCGGGCCACGGTGGACCAGGTGCCGATCAAAGCCTCGAACGGCTCAAGCGCGGGATGGCGTTCGCTCATGTCAGCTAGGACGCTCACACGGCCGGGAACTCATCGGGTAGGACTTCCGGGATGAGCGAACCGCGCCGGATCGACTTCTCCTCCCTGGACGCCGTCAGCCATGACCGGGACGTGGCCGACCAAGAGACCGACGTGGACGGCACCCGCTGGGCGCTCGTGACCTACGCGCCCGGCGCCGGCCGCGCGGACTGGTGCGACACGCCGCACTCCGGCTACGTGCTCGGCGGCACGCTCACGCACGACTTCGAGGACGAGCGCGAGCCGCTGCGCCTCCACGCGGGCGACGCGTTCGCGCTCCCGCCGCAGCCGCGTCACCGGGGGCGCAACGAGGGCGACGAGCCCACGCGGCTGTTCATCATCGACGCGCTCGCGTAGCCGCCGCGCAAACGGGGCACGACGCCCCAATGGGCTCCGGATCAGCGAGAGTGGTGGCCGTCGACGTGGGCGGCACCTTCACCGACGTGTGCGTCCTCGACCAGGGCAGCGGGGAGCTGCAGGTGGCGAAGGTCGCGTCAACCAAAGACCCGATCGACGGCGTGATGGCGGGCGTCGAGGAGGCGGGAATCGACCTGAGCGCCACCGCGCTGTTCTGCCACGGGACGACGGTCGCGACCAACGCGCTGATCACGCGCCGGCTGCCGAAGGCGGCGATGGTGTGCACGAAGGGCTTCCGGGACGTGGTGGAGATCGGCCGCGGCACCCGCGACGACCTGTGGGACGCCTACAAGGACAACGCCGAGCCCTACATCCGCCGCCGCGACCGGCTCGAGGTGACCGAGCGCGTCGACCACACCGGCCAGGTCCTGACCGCCCTTGACGAAGACGAGGCGCGCAACGTCGCGCGCATCCTCGCCAAGCGCAACATCGAGACGGTCGCCGTGTGCTTCGTCAACGCCTACGCGAACGGCGACAACGAGCAGCGGATGGCGGAGATCCTTCAAGAAGCGCTTCCCGACGCGACGATCTCCACGTCGTCCGGCGTCCTGCCCGAGCTGTTCGAGCACGAGCGCTTCTCCACCACCGTCGCGAACGCGGTCCTGTCGCCGCTCGTATCCAGCTACGTCAACCGGCTGGATGAGCGCCTCAAGCAGGACGGCTACGACGGCGACCTGCTGATCCTGCACTCGGGCGGCGGCGTGATGACGCCGGAAGCCGTCCAGAAGCTGGCGGTACGGCTGGCCGCTTCGGGCATCGCGGCCGGGGCGGTGGCGGCGCGCTACACCGCCGAGCTGTGCGGGTTCAAGAACGTGATCGGCGTCGACATGGGCGGGACGAGCACGGACATCAGCCTCGTCTACGACAACCAGCTGCGCACGACCAACGAGTGGTTCGTCGAGTACGGGCACCCGATCTGCTTCCCCAGCATCGAGGTGCTGACGATCGGCGCGGGCGGCGGCTCGCTGGCGCGCATCGACGCCGCCGGCTCACTGCGCAACGGCCCGCAGTCCGCGGGCAGCGACCCCGGCCCGGCGGCCTACGGCAAGGGCGGCGAGGAACCCACCAACACGGACGCGAACCTCGTGCTCGGCCGTCTCGGCACGCGCCTGGTCGGCGGCGGCATGGAGCTCGACAGGGACGCCGCGACCGCCGCGGTCGACAAGATCGGCGAGCCGCTGAATCTGGACACGCACGCGGCGGCGGAGGCGATCATCGCCGTCGCCAACGCGAACATGGCCGACGCCGTGCGGATCATCTCGCTGCAGCGCGGCTACGACCCGCGCGAGTTCGCGCTCGTGGTCTTCGGCGGCGCCGGTCCGCTGCACGGCGCCGCGCTCGCGAAGGAGCTCGGCGTGCCGACCGTGCTCGTTCCGCCCCGCCCGGGCACGTGGTCGGCGCTCGGCTGCCTGATGGTGGACATCCGCCACGACCTGAGCGAGATGTTCCTGCGGCCCGCGTCCGATGCGGACGCGAGCGAGCTGCAGGACGCGTTCGAGCGCCTGGAGGAGCAGGGGCGCCAGCTGCTCGCGCACGAGGGCGTCGCCGAGGACGACGTACAGCTCGATCGCTCGATCGCGATGCGCTACCTCGGCCAGTGGCGCTCGCTCGAAGTGGCTTACGAGGACGACCTGAACGCCTCCGTCGAGCGCTTCCACCAAGAGCACGAGCGTGAGTTCTCCTACCGCCGCGACGACGCGCCCGTGGAGCTCTACCGCCTGCAGGTGGTGGCCACGGGCAAGACGGCCGAGATCGAGCTGCCCAAGCACGAACGCACCGGCGAGATGCCCGAGCCGATCGAGACCCGCACCGTGTACTTCGACGGCGAGCCCACCGACACACCGGTCTACGAGCGCAGCGACCTCCCGGCGGGCGCGCGCTTCGAGGGCCCGGCCGTGATCGACCAGCTGGACACCACCACGCTCGTGCCACCGGGTGTGAACGCCGAGGTCGACGAGTGGCTCAACATCCGGATGGAGGTCAAGTAGATGTCATCGCTCGACCCCGTCACCTTCGAGGTGCTCAAGAACTCGTTCGTCACGGTCGTGGACGAGATGGCCGAGCAGATCCTGCGCACCTGCCACTCGTTCGTGATCTTCAGCCGCGACTTCTCCTGCGCGCTGCACGATGCGAACGGCGACACGATCATGCAGGGCTCGCAGGACATCGCGGTCCACGTCGGCACGCTGCACCTGAAGGCCAAGGCCGTGCTCGAGGACTTCGAGGGCGACATCCACGAGGGCGACGTGTTCGCCGTCAACGACCCGTACCGCGGCGGCACGCACTTCCCCGACTTCAGCCTCATCCGGCCGGTCTTCGCCGACGGTGAGCTGATCGCGCTCGCCCAGGCCAACGGCCACTGGGCGGACGTCGGCGGAAGCGTGCCGGGCAGCTTCGACGTCGGCGCCACCGACCACTTCGGCGAGGGCATCCGCGTCCCGCCGATCCGCGTCGTCGACAAGGGCACCGCGCGCGACGACGTGATCGGCATGATCGCGTCCAACAGCCGCGCGCCGGGTGACATCGTCGGCGACTGCCATGCGCAGATCGAGGCCACGCGGGTCGCCGAGCAGGAGCTGTTCCGCCTGATCGACAAGTACGGCAAGGAGGACGTCGTCACGGCGTTCGGCGCGGTCCAGGACTACGTCGAGCGGCTCACCCGTGCGCGCATCGCGGACCTCCCGGACGGCGAGTGGGAGACCGCCGACCACGTCGACTTCGACCCCGGTTCAGACGAAGGCCTGGTCACCGTCAAGGTCAAGCTGACGATCGACGGCGACGAGATCACCTACGACCTCAACGGCTCGGACCCGGCGATCAAGTCGTTCCTGAACTCGGGGGCCGGCGTCGCGTTCAGCGGCGCGATCGCCTCGGCCAAGACGTTCCTGCCCGAGATCCCGCTGAACTCCGGCTTCTACCGCGCGATCAAGGTCGAGGTCGGGCCGGAGGGGACGATCGTCAACGCGGGCTGGCCGAACGCGGTCACCGGCTCTGTCTCCGGCGCCTACGAGAAGATCATGAACGCGGGCTTCGAGTTGTGGTCGCAGGTCATGCCCGAGCGTGCGATGGCGTGCTGCTTCAACCTCGAGTACCTGCTCGTCGGCGGCCGCGACGCGCGCCGCGAGGACCGCCCGTTCTTCATGTGGTACGACTGGATGGCCGGCGGCTGGGGCGGTCGCAACGGGCGCGACGGGCAGGACTGCACGTCGCCCGTGTTCGGCGTCGGGCTCGCGGTGCAGCCGTTCGAGGGGCAGGAACGGCTGACCCCCGTGCTCACCGCCCAGCACGAGATCATCCCCGACTCCGGCGGGCCCGGCAAGCACCGCGGCGGGTGCGGCGTGCGCAAGGGCGGGACGCTCACGCAGGTCGACGCCGCGGTCATGTCCTACTGCTGCGACCGCGCGCGATCGGTGACGTGGGGGATCGCGGGCGGGCTGCCGTCGCTGCCGCACGGCGTGTGGCTCAACCGCGGCTCCGACGAGGAGCGCTTCCTGGGCGCGAACTTCTCCGGCGTGCCGGTGAAAGAGGGCGACCGCTTCGAGCGCCCGTCCGCGGGCGGCGGCGGGCTGGGCGACCCGCTCGAGCGGGACCCGGCTGAGGTGCTCGAGGACGTCGCCGACGGCTACGTGACGATCGAACGCGCCGCGCTCGACTACGGCGTCGTGGTCGAGGAGGTCGACGCGGAGCTGGCCGAGTACCGCATCGACGAGGCGGCCACGAGCAAGCTGCGCGACGAGCAGCGCGCAACCCGTGCCGCCCGCATCGACGAGGACCCCGAGGACGTCGCCCGCCGCTTCCGCGACGGGCAGCTCGACGTCCTCGACCTGGTTCGCCACTACGGCGTGATCCTCGACTGGGGCAGCGGAGACGTGCTCCCGCGCACCACGGAGCAGTACCGGGAGCTCCTGCGCCGCCGCAGCGTCAGCGAATGGGGCTGAACGCGGCCGTGAAGTGACGGAGCTGGCGAGGCTCGTGCGTGATCTCGAGCCCGCGCAGCTCCTCGGCCTGAGCCGCCACGTACGCGACCACCTCGGCCACGTAGTCGAAGTGCGCCTGCGTGTACGTGCGGCGCGGGATCGCGAGCCGCACGAGGTCCATCGGCGCCGCCTCCTCGGACCCGTCCGGGCGGCGCCCGAACATCACGGTCCCGATCTCGCACGCGCGGATGCCGCCCTCGCGGTAGAGCGCGACCGCGAGCGCGTGGCCCGGGTACTCGAGCGGGTCGATGTGGGGGAGCAGCGCGCGGGCGTCGATGAACACGGCGTGGCCGCCGGTCGGTCGCACGACGGGCACGCCCGCGGCGGCGAGCGCGTCGGCGAGGTAGGCGGTGGAGCGGACGCGGTAG
Organism: Solirubrobacter deserti; assembly: GCF_027587175.1. GTDB lineage: Bacteria > Actinomycetota > Thermoleophilia > Solirubrobacterales > Solirubrobacteraceae > Solirubrobacter > Solirubrobacter deserti. The sequence goes on along the minus strand of NZ_JAPCID010000045.1, from coordinate 21,565 downwards.
CGCAGGTAGTCCTCCTGCACGGCCTCCTCCAGCCCTTGGGCGATCACCTCGAGGTCGCGGCCCGCGAGCCCGCCGTAGGTGGTGAACCCGCCCGTGAGGATGAGCATCGTGCGGCAGCGCTCGGCGAGCTCGTCGTCGTTGAGCGCCAGCCAGCCACCGATGTTCGCCATCGGGTCCTTCTTGGCCGACATCGTCATGCCGTCCGCGTAGGAGGCCATCTCGCGCACGATGTGCTCGATCTCGCGGCCTGCCTGGCCCGGCTCACGGGTCTTGATGAAGTACGCGTTCTCGGCGAAGCGGCAGGCGTCCAGGAACAGCGGCACGCCGAACCGGTCGCACAGCGCGCGCACGCCGGCCAGGTTCTCGAGCGACACGGGCTGGCCGCCACCCGCGTTGTTGGTGACGGTCATGAAGACCACGGGCACGTCCGCGGTCTCCAGCACCAGCTCGAGCGCGGCCAGGTCCATGTTGCCCTTGAACGGGTGCTCGGACGCGGGGTCGCGACCCTCGGCGATGACCAGGTCGACCGCGGTCGCGCCGGTGAACTCGATGTTCGCGCGCGTGGTGTCGAAGTGGGTGTTGTTCGGGATCGTCTTGCCGGGGCCTGCGATCTGGCTGAACAGGATCCGCTCGGCGGCGCGGCCCTGGTGGGTCGGGATCACGTGCTCATACGGGAACAGGTGCTTGACCGCGGCCTCGAAGCGGAACCAGGACGGCGACCCGGCGTAGCTCTCATCCCCGCGCTGGATGCCGGCCCACTGGTCGCGTGACATGGCGCCGGTGCCCGAGTCGGTGAGCAGGTCGATCGCGACGTCCTCGGACCGCAACCGGAAGAGGTTGAAGCCGGCCGCCTCCAGGCACGCGCTGCGCTCCTCGCGGGTGGACATCCGGATCGGCTCGACCGAGTGGATCCGGAACGGCTCCATGATCGTCCGGAAGGTCATCGGACGGTGAAGGCGATCGCGGTGGCGGCGACGGCGGCGGCCGCGACCCGGAACAGGAGGTTGGGGAGGGGATGCATGGCCCGGAATGATCCGGCCCGGCGCGCCGCGCTACATCGGGAGCGACCCCTGATGTCGTCCCTGATGTTGTGCGGGTGCGGTCTCCCGCACCCTCCTTATGCGGCCACCGCGTACTCGGCCGGCGCCGTGACCAGGTCGCGGCCGACGCCGAACACGTTCTCGGGGTCGTACGCGCGCTTGAGCTCGAGCAGGCGGTTGAGGTCCGCGGGCGTGTACGCCGCGTGCGGGTGACTCGTGCCGCTCAGCCAGTTCAGGAACGACCCGCCCGTCACGTACGAGCGCAGCGGCGCGACGGTGTCGCCGTTGACGGTGACGCTGAACGGGACGCGGCGGTGGCCGGCCGGCGTGGTCCCGCGCGCGATCGCGCCGCCCCAGCGCTTGACCTCGACCTCGGTCGCCGACGCTGCCGTCTGCAGGATGGCGTCGACCGGGACCTCCCGCAGCAGTTCGAGGTGCATCGGACGGGTGCCGCCGATCGTCTCGGTCTCGGCGATCGGCATGGTGCGGAAGGAGTCCGTGAGCGGCTCGTCCAGGAACAGCGGGGCGAGCGCGGCCCACGCGCGGTCGGCGCTGCCGGCGTAGGCGCCGCGCACGGCGACGGCGTCGTCGGTGAGCACGATCGAGACGTTGAGCTCGTCCGGCTGCGCGTACTCGGCGAACGCCTGCAGCAGGTGCGGCACGAGGCCGCGGTCGAAGGTCGCGCTGCCGCCGAAGACACTGCGGATGGGGTGCAGGCGGACCTCGATCGACGTCGCGACGCCGAAGTTCCCGCCCGCGCCGCGCAGCGCCCAGAACAGGCCGGACCGGCGCCCCTCGGTGGCGGTGATCAGCTCACCATCGGCGGTGACGACGTCCGCGCGCAGCAGGTTGTCGGCGCCGAGGCCGAACTTGCGCGCGAGGAACCCGTGGCCGCCGCCGAACGTGAAGCCGGTCGCGCCCACCGTGAGGTTGGTGCCCGTGACCGGGGCGAGGCCGAAGGGCGCGGCGGCCTCGACGACCTCGCCCCACGTCGCTCCTGGACCGACGCGCGCGACCTGCCGGTCAGGGTCGACCAGCACGGAGCGCATCGCGGATGTATCGATGACGAGCGTGCCGGAGGGCAGTTCGGCGGGCGTGCCGTGGCCGGTGGCGCGGACGGCGACGCGGGCGCCGAGCGAGCGGGCGATGCGGACGGCGCGGCGGACATCGGCGGGGGAGTGGGCCTTGAGGTTCATGCCCCGTAGACGGGTGGAGCCGGCCGAACTCATCGGTGCCCGTTTCACCCGCGCCGAGCCGTGGGCAGGCTCGCGGCATGGCCCTTCCCGTTCCCGCTCCGCCCGTCCCGCTGACCAAGCTCGGTCGTGCCGCGCACGACATCGGGCTCGCCGGGCTGCTCGGCGGGAACCTGTTCGGGCGCCTGGCGATGCACCCGAGCGTGACCGAGATCGCCGACCCGGCCGAGCGCGGCAAGGTCGTCAACGCTTCATGGCGGCGCTACGGCACGGTCAACTCGCTGGCGCTGGCCGCGGTCGCGACGGGGTGGATCGGCGCTCGGCTCAACGAGGCCGCCAACCGCAAGCTCTCGCCCGAGGAGCGCCGGCTGGCGTACGCCAAGGACGCGCTGGTCGGCGTCGTCGCGATCACGGGCCTGGCGACGGCCGCCGAGGGCATGCGCTTCGCCCGCATGGCGCCGGACGGTGCGGTCCCGCTACGCGACGGCGACCACGCCGCGCCGTCGGCGAGCGACGCGGCCAAGCGCGCGAAGCGCCGCGTGAGCCGGCTCAGCACCGCGAACCTGATCTCCGAGCTCGCGCTCGTCTCGGTCAACTCCGCGCTCGCGCAGGAGAACTTCCGCCGCCCCCCGGCGCGGCGGCTGTGGCGCTTCGGCGGCTAGGCCCAGGGCCCGACGCCGCCGACGCGCTCCACGCGATAGCGCACGAGCCACCCCTCACCCCGCGGCGCGGGGAAGTCGGCGCCCATATAGACCTGCGCGAGCCGGTTCAGCAGCTCCCACGCGGCCTCGGTCGGACCTTCGATCGTCGCTGAAGCGCGCAGCACCGCGTGGTGAGCCAGGAACACGCCCGGTTCGGGCGGGGCCAGGAACGACAGCACCACGCGCGGGTCGCGCTCGATGTTGCGCAGCTTCAGCTGGCCGCGGCGCATGTGCGCGGTGAGCAGGTCGTCGCCGTCGAGGCCGACCCAGATGACCGACACCTGTGGGCTGCCATCGGCGTTGATCGTGCTCAGATGGGTCAGCGGGCCGGACTGGATGAGCGCCCGCAGCTCAGAGGGAAGCGTCACCCGCCGATCGTCTCAAATCCGTTCGGCGGGCTGGAAGAGCTCGATCGGGTTGCCCGCCGGATCCTCGAGCAGGATCTGCTGCCCGCCTGGCCCGGTCACGACGTCGTTGCGGAACGCGACGTCCGCCGCGCGCAGGCGCTCCACCTCGGATGCGAGGTCCTCGACGACGAAGTGGATGCGGTTCCACCCGCCCGGCTCGGGAACGCGCCCGTCCGGCATCGGCCGCCCGGCGGAGCTCTTCGGGCCGCTGAGCAGCAGGCGCAGCGGCCCGCGGACCACGTCGGCGAACGCGGGCGCGGCGCTCATCCGCAGCGTGAAGCCGAAGTGGGTGGTGTAGAAGTCGACCGCCGCCTCGACGTCGTCGACCATGTAGCGCACGTGCACGAGCTCGTCAGGCATGGATGCCTCCTGCGTTGACTGCGTCGATGAGAAAGCCGATGCGGGTCTCGAGCTCCGCGGCGACGGCCTCGAACGCGGCGTCTTCGTGGGGCTCGGGGATGCTCCAGTGGATCCGGGCCTCGGGGCAGCGCTCGCGGACGCGGTCGCAGAGGCTGATGACGTGGTCGAAGCGCTCGCCGGCGAGCTCGTCCAGGTGCCGCGGGCGCCGCCCGGCGAGGTCGATCCCGCGGGTGCGCAGCACACGGACCGCACCCGCCTGCAGCGGCTTGGGGTGGCTGCCGGCGCTCGTGGCGCTGACCGACCCGTGGGAGCGCTGCTCGCACAGCGCCGCGGCCATGGGGGAGCGGGCGCTGTTGCCCGTGCACACGAACAGCACCCGCGCGCGGGCGGTGCGCGGCCGCGTGTGCGACGCCAGGGCTGGATGGAGCGCGGCGCCCACGTCCGCGAGCCCGTCCCGGCAGCGCGCGAGATCGAGGCTGTAGTAGCTGTCGCGGCCGTCCGCGCTGCTGCGCCGTGCCCGCACCAGACCACCGTCGCGCAGCTGGCGCAGGTGGTAGGAGACCAGGCTCTGCTGCTCGCCGGCGAGCCCGCACAGCTCGCCGACGCGGAGGTCGCTGTGGGCCAGCTCGCGCAGCAGCCGCCAGCGCAGCGGATGCCCCGCCAACCGTAGGAACGCCGGTGGTGCGTCCATCGCTGACGGACGATACATCAAATGAGTTTGATGCGATATCCGGGCACACTGCTCCCGTGATCCCGGATCTCTCCGACGGACTCGACGCGTTCCGCCGTGGCCGGCTGGAGCGGCTCGGCGACCGCTACGTGCAGGCGTCGACGATCGTGCCGACCGACGAGCAGTGGGACGCGTTCGTCCCGCTCGCGCAGGACTGGCGGACGCGCTACCCGCTGGTCGACGGCCTGGGCAACCTCGGCTCGGTCGACGACGATCCGCCCGCGGAGGCGCGGTACGTCGAGGTGCGGCGCACGCCGCTGGCGGCCCGGCTCCCGCGCTTCCCGAACCTGCTCGTCAACGGCAGCGACACCATCCCGGGCCACAACCTGGCCGAGGTGTGCGCCGCGATCCGGGCGGTCGCGACGGACCCGTCGATCGACCTGGACGGGATCATGGACCGTCTCCCCGGACCTGACTTCGCGACCGGCGGCGTCGTCCGCGGCGACCTACGGGAGATCTACGCGACCGGAGCGGGCACGCTGTGTCTGCGTGCGCGGGCTCACGTGGAGGAGCGGGAGATCGTGTTCACCGAGCTGCCGTACGGCGTCTGCAAGGGCGGCGAGCACGGGGTCATCCGGGAGATCGTGGATGCGGTCGCCGCGCGGCGGATCTCCGGCGTCAGCGACGTCCAGGACTGGACGCACCGCGAAGGTATGCAGCTGGTGGTCATGACGGCGCCGCGAGGGGACACGCTCGCGCTGCTGCAGGACCTCTACCGGGAGACGCGGCTCGAGACCGAGTACGCCGTCGACCTGACCGCGCGCGTCGACGGCGAGCCCCGCCGGTTCACGCTGCGCGAGCTGATCGACGCGTATCTGGATGAGCACGGGCCGGCGGGCCTGGAGGCGCTCGCGCACGAGCACGGAGACCCGCGCCGCAGCCTGCTCAAGCCCTCGGCCTGAGCTTTCCTGCTACGAAGAGGGCCTATGGCACGCATCCTCAACAGCTTGCCGAAGGGCGAGCGCATCGGCCTGGCGTTCTCCGGCGGCCTGGACACGTCGGTCGCCGTCGCCTGGACGCGCGAGCACGGCGCCGTCCCGTGCTGCTACACGGCTGATCTGGGCCAGTACGACGAGCCCAACCTGGCCGACGTCCCGGACCGTGCCAAGGAGTACGGAGCGGAGATCGCGCGCCTGGTCGACTGCCGCGAGCTGCTCGTGCACGAGGGCCTGGTGGCGCTGCAGTGCGGCGCCTTCCACATCACCACCGCGGGCCGCACCTACTTCAACACGACGCCGCTCGGGCGCGCCGTCACGGGCACGCTGCTCGTGCACGCGATGGCCGCCGACAACGTGAACATCTGGGGCGACGGGTCGACCTACAAGGGCAACGACATCGAGCGCTTCTACCGCTACGGGCTGCTGGCCAACAAGGAGCTGCGTATCTACAAGCCGTGGCTGGACCAGGACTTCGTGACCGAGCTCGGCGGCCGGTTCGAGATGAGCGAGTGGCTGAAGGCGCGCGACCTGCCGTACCGCGACTCGACCGAGAAGGCCTACAGCACCGACGCCAACATCTGGGGCGCGACCCACGAGGCGAAGCTGCTCGAGTCGCTGGACACGAGCATGGACATCGTCGAGCCGATCATGGGCGTCGCGCACTACAAGCGGGGCGTGGAGATCGCCGAGGAAGAGGTCTCGATCCGCTTCAAGGACGGCTGGCCCGAGGCGATCAACGACGAGACGTTCGAGTCCCAGGTCGAGCTGGTGATGAAGGCCAACGAGATCGGCGGCCGCCACGGGCTCGGCATGAGCGACCAGATCGAGAACCGCATCATCGAGGCCAAGTCGCGCGGCATCTACGAGTCGCCCGGCATCGCGCTCCTGCACATCGCCTATGAGCGGCTCGTGACCGGCATCCACAACGAGGCCACGATCGACAACTACCGCACGATGGGCCGCAAGCTGGGGCGGCTGCTGTACGAGGGCCGCTGGTTCGACCCGCAGTCGCTCACGCTGCGCGACCCGCTGCAGCGCTTCGTGGCTTCGGCCGTCACCGGCGAGGTCGTGGTGCGGCTGCGCCGCGGGGAGGACTACACGCTCGTCAGCACCGCCGGCCCGGCGCTCACCTACGAGCCCGAGCGCCTGTCGATGGAGCGCACCGAGGACGCCGCGTTCGGCCCGCAGGACCGGATCGGCCAGCTCACGATGCGCGACCTCGACATCGCCGACTCCCGCGCGCGCCTCGCCGCCTACTCCCACATGCAGCTGCTGCCGCACGTCGAGGAGATCATCGGTCACGCCGTCGAGGGCGCGCAGGAGCCCGAGCACCTCACCGACGGCGCGAACTAGCGCCGCAGCGCCCCGGCATCACCTCCGCAAGAGGTGATGCGCGGGGGCGTGCCGGTGGAGCCGTGCCGCATGGTCGCGGCCCATCCATTAGCGTGACGCGTTCGTTGGTCTGACCGATCGGAGTCGCCCATGGAGATCCTGCACTCTGCCGTTGCGATCCTGGCCGCGATTCTGCTCATCATCAGGTTCAAGGTCGACCCGGTGATCTCGCTGCTGCTCGCGTGCGCGTACCTCGGCCTGGCGACCGGGCTGGGAGCGGAGGGCACCGTCGAGCAGATCACCGGCGGCTTCGGCGAGATCATGGCCGAGGTGGGGCTCCTCATCGGCTTCGGCGTGTTGATCGGAGCCTTGCTGCACTCGATGGGCGCCTTCGGCGACCTCGTCGAGATCCTCGCGCGTCGCATGGGTCGCCGGCTGCCGTACGCGATGGCCGGCACGCTCTCGACGATCTTCCCATCGATCTACGTCGACGTCCAGGTGGTCCTGGCCGCGCCGATGGCCAAGGAGTCGGCACCGGTCGTCGACCGGCGTCACGGCCTGCCGTGGCTCGCGGGAGCCATGGGCATCGGCATCTTCGCCGGGTACGTGTTCGTCGTGCCCGGCCTCGCGGCCGTCGCCATCGCCGGGCTCATGGACGTCCCGCTCGGGACCTACTTGTTGTACGGCCTGCCGATCGGGCTGACGACCGCGCTGATCACCACGTTCCTGTTCCGCCTCATCCTGTCGCGCGGCTTCTGGAAGGAGGAGTCCGACGTCGATCCGGACGCCGTCGTCGAGGAGCACTCCGACACCGCAGCTCACGCCCTGCCGCTCGCCGAGCGCGCCGCTCGATGGCCACTCTGGGTGCGCCTGCTGCCCATCCTCGTGCCGCTGGTCCTCATCGCCGCCGGCGCGATCGCGGACGTGGCGGATGCGACCAATGCGGTGCTCATGTTCCTCGGCAACGCGAACATCGCCCTCTTCATCGGCCTGCTGATCGCGTTCGCCATGGTTCGGTCCTCGCTCGGCGCCGACGGCGTCGAGACGGTCTTCACCGCCGGCCTCCGCACGACGGGCGAGATCCTGCTCGTCACCGGGGTCGGCGGGTCTCTCGGTGCGGTGATCGCCGAGAGCGGACTCGACGAGACCCTGAAGGACCTGTTCTCAGCCGACGAGAACGCGCCGGTGCTCCTGAGCATCCTGCTCGCGTGGGTGATCGCTGCCGTCCTGCACTTCGCGATCGGCTCCGTATCGGTCGGCGCGATCACGGCGGCGGGCATCATCTCGCCGATCGTCGGTTCCCTCGACATGGACCCCGTCGTCATCGCGCTCGCGATCGCCTCCGGCGCCATGTTCGCGCTTCACGTCAACAGCAACTTCTTCTGGATGTTCAGCCGACTGCTCGACATCACCACCCAGGGCACCCTGAAGACGTTGACACTGGCCACGTCGCTCGGGGCGGTCGTCTCCCTGCCGCTGGTCCTGCTCGCCAGTGTGGTCGCTGCGGCCACATAGGCACACGTCACAGCAACGATGGGTTGCGCGACTGTCTGAGTGCATGCTCGAGCGCCACGACATCACGCGCCTCTACGACCGGCACGCGGGTGTCATGCTCGGGTTCTTCGCGCGACGGACCTTCGATCCGGATGCCGCGGTGGATCTAGTTGCCGAGACCTTCGCTCGAGCGTTCATCGACCGCGGGCGCTTTCGCGGCCAGACCGAGTCTGAGCAGGCGGCGTGGCTGTACGGGATCGCCCGCAACCTGCTCGCGGACTGGCGACGCAAAGCGCACGTCGAGCGCCGGGCGATGGCGAAGCTTGGTGTGGAGCGGCGCGCGCTGACCGAGAGCGAGTACGACCGCATCGAGGAGCTCGCGGGACTTGACGAGCTCCGGGGCGATGTCCGGGCCGGGCTGGACCACTTGTCTGAGAATCATCGCGACGCGCTGCAGCTGCGGGTCGTCGAGGAGCGTGAGTACCGCGACGTCGCCCGAGCGCTGGGCGTCACCGAGCAGACGGCCCGTGCCCGCGTGAGCCGGGCTCTCGGCGTCTTGCGCCGTCACCTCGCTGAGGAGCCCAACCGTGCCTGACATCCTCGACGAGCTGCGCACGGCGCTTGACTCGGCGTTCGAGCGTGCTGAGAAAGCAGACGGCGCCCGGGCGCAGCGGCCGCCGAAGCGGCGATCGACGCCCGGGCACACGGCCGGCCCCGACGGAGCCGCGCACGTGGGCGAAGCGCGGCGCGTCGGTCCTCCTCGCGGGCGCCGGTCGCGATTTCTGACGGTCGTGATGCCCGTCGCAGCGGCAGCGCTCGTCTTCGCCGCGGTCGTCGCATACCGACCGGCGCGAGAGCGCATCCCAGCGGACGAGCGCGCCGTGCCCGCGACTGCAGATGCTGGCCGGCGGATCGTCCAGGTCGATCCGCGTACGGGCAAGATCATCCCGGCGGCTCCTCCCTTCGGGCGCAGGTACAAGCCGGTGAGCGCGATCGTGTCCGGGCGCTCGTCCAAGACCTGGGACCAGCAGGTGCAGATCGACAAGGGCCTCGCCGACGGCGTTCACCGCGGCGACTCGGTGATCGACGCCGCCGGCCTCGTCGGGACGGTCGCGAACGCGACCCGCGGCTCCGCCGTCGTGACGTTGATCACGGACCCAAGCTTCGCCACGAGCGTCTACGCCGGCCGTGATCGGAACCTCGGCTCGGTCACTTCCGCGTTCGGGTCGCCTGGCGCGCTGCTGTTCGAGCCGGTGGACGGGAGCGCCAACGTGCGCGCGAACGACCTTGTCTACACAGCGGGCACCATCGACCCCGCGCTTGAGTCTCGCTACCCCCGAGCCGTCCCGATCGGCCGCGTCAGTCGAATCGAGCTCGGCAACGGCGACCTGGACAGACGGTTCTACGTCGAGCCCGCGGCTGAGCTCAGCCGCCTCGACATCGTCCAGGTCCTCACGGACGCGCGCTCAAGATCGGGGACCAGCGAGAACCGGTGAAACGCCGGTGCCGACATGGACTTCAGCGAACGCCGGACGCTACTCGTCGATCCAAGCAATTGCGTCCCCGCACGGTTCGGGCGGCGCCACGTCGCTGGCCTCGACGATCTCGAGCCAATTGGCGAAGAGGCTGCCGGCGACACCATCGGCATCGCGCGGCTCATCGGGCCTCGGAAGCGCGCTGGCTCGGTACGCGTACGTGGTACCCGGGCGCTTTCTCGCCTCGAACTCGAACACCACATACGGTCCTTGCCGTCGGACCGATCCGGCGATCAGACCCGCGTAGTGCTGCCGGTTCTCTTCCAGTTGGGTCGCTGCGGAGGCCCGGACGGCCTCGACGAACTCTTCATCGGTCACACCGGTACAACTACCCGTAGGCCGCTGCGCCACGGTCGCCGAAGTGGGGGTTCTCGACGAACCCGCCGCGTCGTCGGCTGCGGCAACGCCGCCCGAGGTGCGACGAACCCTTCGAATAGCGAAGGGTTCGTTACGCCGACGCAGATCTTGTCGCCGCTGCTTCGGACGAGAAGCGAAAGCTCCGGTCGATGGCCCGAGTGGTGCCAGGCACCGAGCGTGCTCGGAGTTTCTGCTGAGCGTGCACCGCCTCCGCTACTCGATTGGCTCCACGCCGACGATCGTCGATCGCTGCACATAGACGTCGATGCGATTGAACTGTGACGAGCCCTCGACCAGGCCACCGCGTCCGTCACGGAAGACCACTCGTACGACGCAGCCGTGCCGGCGTGCGAGGCGTACGGCCGCCTGTTCCTCGAGTCCGATGAGCGAGCGTGCGTCGAAGCTCTGGGGCGCCGGGACCAAGCGGTCATCGGACGGAGTGACCGGACACTGGATGGAGTCCTGCGGCGCCGCGTAACGGGCTGGAATCGGATTCGCGGGAGGTGCCTGTTCGTGCGACCCGCAGCCTCCGACCACCAGCAGTGCGGCAAGCCACGGCGATCGGAAGTTGCGGGAAGACATCAAGGCCTATTGTGCCGTCGGCGTCGGCCACCGTCGCGACCGGCGTGGGGGCGTAGGCGATCAGAGAGACCACGAGCCATACCGCTGATGCGTGATTCGTAGCGATCCGCAGCGTGGGCCGATCGCTGGTTGGCCGGTGCGGGCCGCGCCGAGGCGCGACCATGCGGAGTCGGCACTCGCACGGGCGAGTTCGCTGCGCCCTTGACGGCACCCCGGGAGCCGGAGAGACTCGTCTTGTGACCAAGCGCGCTAAGGAGGACGAACTCACCGCCGAGCGGCGCACTCCTGAGGCCGTCCCCGCGCCGGCCGGGCCGCCGCCGGAGTTGGCGCGGGTGCTCGCCGCCCAACGTGGCGCAGGCAACGCGATGGTCTCCCGCGCGCTGATCAAGCAGCGCACGGGGGTCCGGCAGATCCACGGCGACTGGATCGGCGACATCGTCAACAAGGCGAAGAAGTCGGCCGGTATGCCGTACGTCGCCACGATCGGCAGCGAGAAGGTGCAGGTCGTCAGCGCCGCCGAGGAGGCCGAAGCGGCCCGGATCATCAAGGACATCCAGGACAAGTACGGAATCGAGGTCTCGACCAGCAAGGGCGTCCAGGCGGTCAAGGACCACTACGACAAGGCGCCCGAGGACGTGCGCAAGAAGGTCAAGGGCGCGACCTGGCTGTTCGCCGAGCTCGTCGCGCTCGAGCGAGCGCTTGCCCACTTCGCTCCGATCCTGGGCTCCCGGCGTTCGACGTCGGAGCGCATCGGCGCCGAGCAGGAGATCACCTCGGCTTCCAAGGTCGACCAGTCGATCACGAAGAACACCGCCACCGGCGCGCTCGACGACGCCACGCTCGGCGAGTTCTTCCGCGACTCGAAGAACTTCGCGCTGTTCACCCCGGGCGAGACCTCCGACATCGACTTCCCCGGCGACGTCCCCAAGCAACTCGAGGCGACCACCGTGCACGAGATCGCGCACGGGCTGATGAAGTACGCCGAGGGCGACTTCATGAAGGAGACCGGCTACTGGACCGATCGCGCCACCAAGAGCGGCACTGCCGGGGCCGAGGCGCCGCCGACCAGCTACGGCGACAAGAACGCCTCTGAGGATCTCTCCGAGTCCACCATGTTCTTCTTCGTCTCGCCCGACCGGTTGAAGAACGGCGACGGCTCGGCGGCCGCGGGCACGCCGGGCAACCCCTGCCCGAAGCGCTACGCGTTCTTGGAGAAGATCGTCGGCAAGTGGAAGCTGCCCGTGGGCGACTTCCCGACGCCCAACAAGGACACCGCGTACGCGTGATGCTCGATCAGGCTTACGCGCTGCGCGGGTTGTCGCGCGACGAGGTGCTGTCGCGGGCCCCGGACGCCGTCGTCGAGGACGGCGTCCGCTACGAACGGCTGCGCCCGGTCGCCCGCGTGCGGGCGGCCTCGCTGTGGCCGGGGTTCTTCTACTTCGACGGTGACCGGCAGGTGATGCTCTACGCGGGCGCGCCCGAGGACGTGGACCCCGACGCGCTGGCCGCCGCGCTCGGACCCGGTGCGCATGAGCTGCGCTCGCGGGCGGGCAAGCGGGCCGTGCTGTACGTGTGGCCGGAGCGCGGCGTCGCGTTCTCCGAAGAGGATGGCGCGGTCGACTTCCTCGAGGTCTTCGCGCCAACGACCTTGGCGGACTACTCGGAGCGGATCTACGAGGATCCGGGCCAGTTCATCCGCTGAGCTGCTCGCGCAGCCATGACTGGCCGGCGGGTTCGTATCGGCGTCCGCGCCGCAGGTTGGGCACCATCGAGGTGGCGCGAGCCGATCAATAGGGCCACACCCATGACTTGACGCTGTCGGGATCGTCGCCGTGCTCGCGCGTGTGGGCACGGTGGCGCAGCCGCTCGTCGACCATCTGCTGGCGCAGATGCGCGGCGCGCGAGCCCAGGCTGGGCACGCGGTCGATCACGTCCATCACCAGGTGGAAGCGGTCCATGTCGTTGAGCATCACCATGTCGAACGGGGTCGTGGTGGTGCCCTCCTCCTTGTAGCCGCGCACGTGGAGGTTGCCGTGGTTGGTGCGGCGGTAGGCGAGCCGGTGGATCAGCCACGGGTAGCCGTGGTAGGCGAAGATCACCGGACGGTCGACGGTGAACAGCGCGTCGAACTGGCCGTGCGAGAGCCCGTGCGGGTGCTCGGAGTCGTCCTGCAGGCGCATCAGGTCGACGATGTTGATCACGCGCACCTTCAGGTCGGGCAGGTGCTCGCGCAACAGCGCGGCGGCGGCGAGCGTCTCCAGTGTCGGGACGTCCCCGGCGCAGGCGAGCACGACGTCGGGGTCGCTGCCGGCGTCGTTGGACGCCCAGTCCCAGATCCCGATCCCGCGCGTACAGTGCGCGATCGCCTCGTCCATCCCCAGCAGGTTCAGGCACGGCTGCTTACCGGCGACGACGACGTTGACGTAGTGCTTGCTGCGCAGGCAGTGATCGGCGACCGACAGCAGCGTGTTGGCGTCCGGCGGGAGGTAGACGCGGACGATCTCGGCCTTCTTGTTGACCACGTGATCGATGAAGCCCGGGTCCTGGTGGGAGAAGCCGTTGTGGTCCTGACGCCAGACGTGCGAGGACAGCAGGTAGTTGAGCGACGCGATCGGCGCGCGCCACGGGATGTCGCGCGTGACCTTCAACCACTTCGCGTGCTGGTTGAACATCGAGTCGACGATGTGGATGAACGCCTCGTAGCAGTTGAACACGCCGTGGCGGCCGGTGAGCAGGTAGCCCTCCAGCCAGCCCTGGCACAGGTGCTCGGACAGCACCTCCATCACGCGGCCGTCGGGCGCGAGGTGCTCGTCGGTGTCGAGCGTCTCGGCCTGCCAGGTGCGGCCGGTGACGTCGAAAAGCGCCTGCAGCCGGTTCGAGGCCGTCTCGTCGGGCCCGAACACGCGGAACGTGCGCATGTTGTCGCGCATGACGTCGCGCAGGAACGTGCCGAGCACGCGCATCGGCTCGCTCGAGGTCTCGGCCGGGCTCGGGACGTCGACGGCGTAGTCGCGGAAGTCCGGCAGGCGCAGGTCCTCGAGCAGCTCGCCGCCGTTGGCCTGCGGGATCGCACCCATCCGCAGCGGACCCTCTGGCGCCTGGTCGGTCAGCTCCACGAGCGGGACGCCGTCCTCGTCGAACAGCTCCTCGGGTTTGTACGAGCGCATCCACGCCTCCAGCGCGGCCAGGTGCTCCGGATTGTCGGCGAGCCCGGCAAGCGGGACCTGGTGCGCGCGGAACGTGTTCTCGACCGGCGTGCCGTCGACCTCCTTCGGGCCCGTCCAGCCCTTCGGCGTGCGCAGGACGATCATCGGGTGCTCGCCGGCGGCCAGCGCGTCGAGCGCTTGCTCGAGCGTGGCGGCGAGCTGCGCGTGCACCGCGTGCGGGTCGTCGCCCTCCACGAACAGCGGCTCGTGGCCGTACCCCCGCATCAGGTCGCCCAGCGCGGTGTCGCCGATCCGCGCGAGCACCGTCGGGTTGGCGATCTTGTAGCCGTTGAGGTGCAGGACGGGCAGCACCTTGCCGTCCCGCTCCGGGTGCAGGAACTTGTTCGAGTGCCAGCTCGCGGCGAGCGGGCCGGTCTCGGCCTCACCGTCGCCGACCACGCACAGCACCAGCAGCTCCGGGTTGTCGAACGCGGCGCCGTAGGCGTGCACGAGCGCGTACCCGAGCTCGCCACCCTCGTGGATCGAGCCGGGCGTCTCCGGCGCGACGTGGCTCGGGATCCCGCCCGGGTAGGAGAACTGCTTGAACAGCTCGCGCATCCCGCGCTCGTCGCGCGACACGCTCGGGTAGCGCTCGCTGTAGGAGCCCTCCAGCCACGTGTTGGCGACGAGCCCCGGGCCGCCGTGCCCCGGTCCGGTGATGAACAGCGTCGGTTGGTCGCGCAGCTTGATCAGCCGGTTCATGTGCGCGTACAGCAGGTTCAAGCCCGGTGTCGTGCCCCAGTGACCGAGCAGCCTCGGTTTGACGTGCTCGAGCGTGAGCGGCTCACGCAGCAGCGGGTTGTCCCGGAGGTAGATCTGCCCGACGGACAGGTAGTTGGTGGCGCGCCAATACGCGTGGAGCCGCTCGAGCTCCGCGCTCTCGATCCCGGTCACGTCGCGATCGTACCGGGGGCGCCGCCTCCGACCTCGGCCGGCCTAGCCGTCGGATTCGGATTCGGACTCGGACTCCGAGCCGTCGCTGCCGCTTGGCGCGTTCGCGCGTGCGGCTTCGATCTCACGGCGGCGCTCGCGCGCCTTGCGCGCGCGCTTGCGTTTTGCCTCGTCCTGTGCGATCCGGTCCATGCCTCCAAGGGCCTTGCGCGTTTTGCCCTTGAACCCCTTGGCCGTGAAGTTCACGGAACGGAGGAACTTCCGCACCTCGCCCGCGTTCGCGAATTCCGACTCGCTCGCGGCGATCTTCTCCACGGAGCCATACGTGTTCCAGAGCCGCCGAGCCCGGGCCGCGTCCTTGTCACGCTGCTGCTTGCGCTCCTTCTGGATGGCGCCGGCCTTCTTGACGCGAATGCGAATGCTGATCCGTCCCGTCTTACCGAGCGCCTGCTTGATGACCGACAAGTGCGGGAGGTCGATCTTCGCGAAGAGGACCTCGGCGGCATAGATGTGCTTGGCGCCGCCCACCCAGTTGCCGGCCTTCCTGAGGATGTGGCCTGCATCCGAGGTGACATCGATCAGCCCGACTTTGCTGTCCGCGAAGAGCAGCACGATGTCCGGCTTGGACGCAGATCCCATCGATTCCGCCCGCTGCGGCTTCCAGTCGCACGGCAGCTTGGTGGTCTTGAGCAGCGCATACACGCGCTCCTCGATCGCGTTCGCGGCCCATAGAACAGCGAGATTGTCCTTGCCGGCTGCGATGAACTTCATGAACGTGTTGAACTTGTCGCCGACCCAGTCGCGCACCTCCCCGTTGATCAGCTCCGCGCGTGCTTGCTGCGTGAGCCCGTCCAGGATCGCCGCGCACCTCCGGCACGTCGCCAGCTCGTCAGGGGTCGGCTGCGCCACCGTCTCTTCCTCCGAGACCTCCCGCAGCAGCAGCGGGCGCCGCCCGAGGAGCTGGCTCACCGCGTGGTTGCCGGCGTTGCGCTGGAGCGCCAGAACGGCCGCCGGGGTGAGCGCGCCACGCACGGGCAGACCGGGCGCGCGGCCGGGGGCTGGGACCGCCGGATCGGGTTCGCGCGGCTGCGGCTGGCGTTCGGCCGGCTTCACGCGGAGAACCTAACCCAGTCGAGGATGCCTGGTTGAACAGGTGTCCGCGCGCGGACTCGTCGGCGCATGGTGGCCGCGTGCCAGTTCCCTGACACCCCGTCAAGTCGTGCATCGGGGTGCCGACCACCTGGTAGGTGCGTGCCCTCCCGCTGATCCTGCTGTGCCTGTTGTTCGTCCCCGCGAGCGCTTTCGGGGCGACCGTCTCGTCCGCCGGCGGCGTCGTGACCTACACCGCCGCGGCGGGGGAGACGAACCGCCTCACGGTGGTCAGCGCGACCGAGGTGCGTGACTCCTCGGCCCCGCTCACGGCGGGCGCCGGCTGCACCGTGGCGGGGGCCGGCCGCGTGACCTGCCCGGCCGCGGCCCGCTTCGCGGTCGAGCTCGGCGACGGCGACGACACGTTCACCACGAGCGTCACCGTGCCGGTCACCGTGGGTGACGGCGCGGGCCGCGACCTCGTGACGGGCGGCGGCGGCGCGGACGTGTTCCTCGCCGGCGCGGGCAACGACACGTACGCGGGCGGCGCGGGAACCGATCGCGTGGACTTCTCCGCGCGCGTGGCCGGCGTCGTCGTCGACCTGGCCGCGGGCAGCGGCGAAGGCGACACCTTCAACGGCGTCGAGGACCTGGTCGGCGGCTCCGGCAACGACGATCTGACCGGAACCGGCGCCGCGAACGCGCTCGACGGCGGGCTCGGCGACGACGTGCTCGACGGCGCGGGCGGCGCCGACGTGCTCGAGGGCGGCGCCGGCACCGACACCGCGGACTACGGCTCCCGCACCTCCGGCGTGACGGTCGACGCCGACGGCGTCAACGACGACGGTGCGAGCGGCGAGCGCGACGATGTGCGGCCGAGCGTCGAGCGCCTGGTCGGCGGCAGCGCGGGCGACACGCTGACCGGCGCGGTGCTCGCCGGCAACGGCGGCAACGACCGGCTCACCGGCACGCACGGCGACGACGCGCTCACCGGCGGCTCCGGCGACGACATCCTCACCGGCGCCGCGGGCCGCGACACGCTGGACGCGGGCGACGGCAACGACACCGTCTACGGCGGCGACGACGCCGACGCGATCACGGCCGGCGCCGGCAACGACAAGGCCTACGGTGACGAGGGCGCGGACACGCTCGCCGGCGCCGACGGCACCGACACGCTCGAGGGCGGCACGGGCGCCGACGCGCTGGACGGCGCGGGCGCGGCCGACGTCCTCAAGGGCGGCGACGGCGACGACTCGGTCACCGGCGGCTCGGGCGACGACCAGGCCTGGGGCGGCGCGGGCAGCGATGTCCTGACGCTCGACGACGGCCAGGACAAGGGCCGCGGCGAGGACGGCGACGACCGGCTCGCGGGCGCCGGGGGCCGCGACGAGCTCGACGGCGGCGACGGCCACGACACGCTCGACGGCGGCGCCGACAACGACGCGCTGACCGGGGCGGAGGGCAACGACGGGCTCGACGCCGGCAACGGCGACAACCGGCTCGACGGCGGCAACGGCGACGACACACTCGCGGCGGGCGACGGCGACGACACGCTCGCGGGCGCCAACGGCAACGACGGCCTCAACGGCGGCGAAGGCGCGAACAAGCTCGACGGCGGCAACGACGACGACACGCTCGTCGCCGGCGCCGGGACGGACGCGCTGACCGGGGCGGGCGGGAACGACGCCCTCACGGGCGGCGACGGCACCGACAAGCTCACGGGCGGCGACGGGCACGACTCCCTGGACGGTGGGGCCGGCAACGACCAGCTCTACGGCGGCTCGGGCAACGACGCGCTCAGCGACGGCGCGGGCAACGACCTGCTGCAGGGCGAGCAGGGCGACGACCGGCTCGCCGGCGGGCCGGATGACGACCGCGTGTACGGCGGCGACGGCTCCGACCTCGTCAACGGCGGCGACGGCAACGACGAGACCAAGGGCGACAACGGCGCCGACCGCCTCAACGGCGACGGCGGCAACGACGCCGTCAGCGGCGGCAACGACGACGACGTGCTGGTCGGCGGCGCCGGCGCGGATCGGCTGTCCGGCGACGGCGGGCGCGACACCGCGGACTACGCGGCGCGCGCGAACGCGCTCACGATCACGCTCGGCGACCAGCCCGACGACGGCGAGCTCGGCGAGGGCGACACGGTCACCACCTCGATCGAGGCCGTGATCGGCGGCGCCGGCCACGACAAGCTCACCGGCGGCGCGGCGCACGAGCAGCTCTTCGGCGAGGGCGGCGACGACACCATCCGCGGCGGCGACGGCAACGACACGATCGCGGGCGGCGAGGGCAAGGACCGGCTGTGGGGCAACAAGGGCGTCGACGCGGTCGACGGCGGCGCGGGCAACGACCGCCTCGACGGCCGTGACGCCACCACCGAGGCGCTGCGCTGCGGCGCGGGCCGCGACGAGGCGTGGGCCGACAAGGCCGACAAGCCCGTCGCGTGCGAGAAGACCCACACGACCAAGACGAAGGCGAGCGGGCAGGAGGCGGCGCCCGTGTCGGTCGAAACCGTCACCGCCACCGCGACCGTGCGCGGCGTCGCGAGGGTCACGGGTCGCGGGCGCTTCGTCGGCATCCCCGGCTTCCCGGGCGAGCGCATCGACTCCCGCCTGCTGGCCGACATCCGCTACCTCGTCGCCCGTTACAAGATCCGCATCACCGACGGCTACGCGATGGAAGGCCACTCGGCCGCGGGCGAGCACCCGCTGGGGCTGGCGATCGACATCGTCCCGGGCCCGGGCGGCTCCTGGAACGACATCGACCGGCTCGCGAAGTGGGCCGAGCCGCGCCAGAACCGCCCGCGCGCGCCGTTCCGGTGGGTCGGCTACAACGGGGACGCCAACCACGGCCGCGGGCACCACCTGCACCTGAGCTGGCGCCACACGCCGTCCCGGCGCGGCCAGCCCGCGGCCGCCGTCTGGCGGCTGAACCTGAGCACGCCGCGCGTGAAGGTCGCCAGCCTCACCGCGCTCGCGTCGCGCTCGAACTTCCGCCTCGGGCGCAAGCCCAAGCACCTCAGCGGCCTGCGCTCCCCGTCGCCGTGCAGCGGCTCCGCGATCCTCAAGCCGATCTTCCAGCGCGCCGCGAAGGCGTTCGGCCTGCGCTGGCAGATCCTCGCCGGCCTGACCGAGGTCGAGTCCGCGCACGGGTGTAACATGGGCCCGTCCTCCGCGGGCGCGATCGGCTGGACGCAGTTCATGCCCGCGACCTGGAAGGAGTGGGGGATGGACGCCAGCGGTGACGGCAAGGCCGACCCGTACAACGCGGTCGACGCGATCTACTCCTCCGCCCGCTACCTGCGGGCGTCCGGGGCGCCGGGTTCCTGGTACAAGGCGCTGTTCGCCTACAACCATGCGGACTGGTACGTGAAGAAGGTCCTCGCGGCGTCCAAGAAGTACCGCTGAGGCGAACCCCGCAACGTCGCGCGCGAACGCGTGTTCCACCGCGTAGTGCGTTCCCCCCGAATCATCGCTGTCCTGGGCGTGGCGACCGCGCTGGTGAGCGCGGACGCGCACGCCGCCGTGCCCGCCGACGCCGTTCCCGACGCGCCGGCCCCGTTCTCGGTCACCTTCGACGCGCAGGGCCTGACCGTCCGCGCGATCGCCGTCGGCGGCGTGGCCGCTGGCGAGCGCGTTGCCCTGAACTGCCACGAGTGCCTGGGCCAGACGTCCGTGGAGGCCGTCGCGACCGGGCCGCGCCACGTGTTCCGCCCGAAGCTGCGGCTCAGCGCCGCCTCCCGGCTCGAGCTCACCGTGCACGGGCGCAACTTCGCCCGCACGCGGGCCTACGTCGTGCGCGGCGGCCGGTTACGGCTGGACGCGCGGCACTGCGTCAGCGTCGCCGACAACCGCCGCGTGCGCTGCAACTCGATCACCGCCCCGCGCCCGTGGGCCACGATGAACGTGTGCACGCCGACCGCCGTGGGCGTGCGCGCGGCGAGCCCCGCGGGTGGCGCCCGGCGCGACCGCGTCGCGGCGCGCTTCCGGCTCCAGTACGCCGAGGGCGCGCGCTGGGTCGACGTGCCCAACGGGACCTCGCCGTGGACGGTGCTCGGCCGCGCCGACCGCTCCTGGCAGGGCGGCTACACGTTCCGCTTCAGCGGGATCGACGGCCGCACGTTCCGCGGGCTGGCCGACTTCGAGTGGCGGCGCGGCACGCGGGTCGTGCGTCGCGTCGTGCGCCTGACGTCGCCGCGGCGGGTGCCCGGCTTCTCGTCGTCGGTCTGCGCGCCTTAGCGAGTCCGCCCGTGACGTCGTTGTGACCATGCGGTGAGATCTGCGCGAACGGGTACCCGTACGGGCCGTGACGGTTTCTGGACGATTGCGTACGCTTCCGCTCATCCGGTGCGGGGTCTCGTTGTCGTTTGGTCGGTGGTCGTGGGGCGGGCTCGTCTTTGAGGCGAGGGTCTGATGCCTGAACGCACCGAAGACCACGCGGTCGCCGAGGCCGCCCCCGTCGCCAGCGCCGCCGCCCCGGCGTCCGCCGGCGGCGTCCCGGCCTTCGCCGGACCCGCGAGCCCGGGTTCGATGAGCGTCGAGCAGATGCTCAACCTGCAGCAGACGGCGGGCAACAGCGCGGTCAGCAGCTTCGTGCGCGGCGGCGCAGGCGCGGGGTCCGGCCGCGGCGCGTCGGGCGTATTCGACACGGGCGGCGCGGGTGGCGACGGCGCGATCGCGGCCGCAATCGCCGCCGCCGCTGCGCGGCGCGAGAGCGGAACCGTCCCGGCGCTCGAGGGCGTCGCGAACGGCGCGGCTCCATCGCCCCGGGCACGGGACGGCGCATCTTCGGCTACCGGTCCGGCCTCGTGGTCGAACGCCGTGTCTCCGGCTGTCGACGCGGCCTCGCCGGCCGTCAACGGCGCGTCTCCGGCTGCCGACGCCGCCTCGCCGGCGCTCAACGGCACTTCTCCGTCCGCTGACGCGGCGTCCTCGGCCCTCAACGGTGCGCCGCCGGCTGCCAATGGGGCCGCTGCGGCCGCTTCGGCGGTCGCGGGCCTCGGCGGCGCGTCGCCGGCTGCCAATGGGGCCGCCCCGGCGGTCACGGGCCTCAACGGCGCGACCGCCGACACCGCCGGGCTGGCGGGGGCGCTCTCGACGGGTGGCCCGTTGGCGGGCGCTGACTCGGCGATCGCGTCGGCGCTCAAGGACGCCGCGCCGGCCGCGGCGGGAAAACAGGCCTCGGCCGAGCAGGCCCTGGCCGGAGGCGGGGCGCCGCCGGCCGCCGCCGAGGTCGCGGCGAACGCCGCGCCGACCACGGCTGACAAAGACGAGGACGCGGGCTCCGACAGCGACGCGGAAGCGGCTGCCGGCACGCCCGCTCCCGCCGCGCAACCGCCCGAGCCGGCCAAGGCGGAGGACGAGGCTCCTGCCGACGTCCCCGCGGCCGAGACCGCCGACCCCCGCTCGGAGGCCGACGCCGTCTTCCAGCAGATCACGGCAGGCGAAACCAGCGAGGACGCGGACGACGGCGGCACCGACGACCTCGTCTCTGAGGCTGAAGTCGAGCCTGAGACCGCGAAGGCTGAGGCGCCTCCGGCGGCCAAGTCGGAACCCGCGCCACCGACGCCGCCGCCCGCAGCGAAGTCGCCGGCGCCGAAGCCGGCCCCGGTCGCAGCGGCAGCCGCGCCGTCGGCGCGCGGCGAGAGCGCGGCCGCGGCGTCGGCGGCGTCTGAGACGGCCGGCACCGCAAGCGCGGCGGCGGG
>NZ_JAPCID010000044.1 GCF_027587175.1 Solirubrobacter deserti | reverse complement strand
CGCAGAGCCTCAGGACGGGCCCGGACGTCTTCTCAGACGTTCACAACCTCTGAAGGCAGGAGACCTAGCTAGTCGTCCTTGAGCTTGGAGTCGTCGCGGAGCGGCAGGTAGGGCTCCTTGTCGGGCGGGTGCCCCTCGCGGATGGCCTTGGAGCGCTCCATCTCGGCGTTGAACTCGGCGCCGAGCAGGATGATGATGTTCGTGATCCACAGCCAGGTGAGGAAGACGATCACGCCGCCGAGCGAGCCGTAGGTCTTGTTGTAGGAGCTGAAGTTCGCGACGTAGAAGGCGAACAGGGCGCTCGCGGCGATCCAGAGCACGACGGCGAGCAGGCCGCCCGGCGTCACCCACGGGAAGCCGGGCTGCTTGACGTTCGGGCACGCCCAGTACAGCAGCGAGATCATGAAGCTCACCATGACCAGCAGGACGGGCCACTTGGCGATGTTCCAGACGTCGACGAACGTGCTGCCGAGGCCGATGAGGTTGCCGAACTCCTCGGCGACGGGGCCGGTGAAGACGACGGCGAGCGCGGTGATCGTGAGCAGCACGAGCAGCACGACGGTGATGGCGAGGCGGATCGGGATCTTCTTCCAGATCGGCCGGCCCTCGGGGGCGTCCCAGACGTTGTTGGACGCGTCCATGAACGCGCCGATGTAGCCCGAAGCCGACCAGATGGCGGCGGCGAGGCCGATGATCAGCGCGATCGTCGAGCCGCCCTGGTTCTGCTCGAGGCTGGTGAGGACGTTGGTGAGGATGTCCTTGGCGGGGCCGGGAGCAACCGTGCCCAGCTGGTCGAGCAGCGGCTGGGTGGCCGACGGGCCGATCACGCCCAGGACGGACACGAGCGCCAGGATCATCGGGAACAGGGACAGCACGCCGAAGTAGGTCAGTGCGGCCGCCCACGTGGTGAGCTTGTCCTCCCCGAACTGCTTGAAGGTGCGTTTGAGGATCGCCGGCCAGGACTCCTTGGGGAGATCGGTCGGCTTGTCGTGCTCGTCGTCGCCGTCGCGGCCGAAGCGACCCGACGACGACTGCGACTTGGACTCGCTTGCTGCTCGGGCCATGCTCCCGCGCTACCCACCGCACACACCCACGCATACGTCGCCCGCTAAGTTCCGGACACCCATGGAGCGCCGCACGAAGATCGTCGCCACGATCGGGCCCGCGTCCCGCGACCCGGAGATCCTCGCCAGGATGGTCGAGGCCGGGATGGACGTGGCCCGCCTGAACTTCTCTCACGGCACCGCCGACGAGCACGCGGAAACCGCGCGGCTCGTGCGCGAGGCCGCGGGTCGCGCCGGCCGCCAGGTCGCGATCCTGCAGGACCTGCCCGGCCCGAAGCTGCGCATCGGCAAGCTGCGCGACGGCGTCGTCGAGTTCAAGCCCGGCGACGAGACGACGTTCATCTGCGGCCCCGACGTGGGCGAGGGCGACGCGTCGAAGCTGTTCATCACGTACGCAGGGCTCGCCGACACGGTCGACAAGGACGAGGTCATGTACCTCGCCGACGGCGCCGTCCGCCTGCGCGTGCACGCCGTGCGGCCGGAGGCGGGCGAGATCGACGCCACGGTCGAGGTCGGCGGCGCGGTCGCGTCCCGCCAGGGCCTGAACATCCCCGGCGAGACGGCGGCGCTGCCGTCCGTGCCCGTGGAGGACCTCGAGCACGTCCGGACGGGCGAGCGGATCGGCGTGGACATCGTCGCGCTCTCGTTCGTGCGCCGCGCCGACGACGTCACCGAGCTGCGCAAGCACACGCGCCTCCCGCTCGTGGCCAAGATCGAGAAGCCCCAGGCCGTCCAGCGCCTGGAGGAGATCGTGCGCGCCGCGGACTGCGTGATGGTCGCGCGCGGCGACCTCGGCATCGAGCTCCAGATCGAGGACGTCCCCGTCGTCCAGAAGCAGATCATCTCGCTGGCGGGCGCCCTCGCCCGGCCCGTGATCACCGCGACGCAGATGCTGGACAGCATGGTCGCCTCCTCGCGGCCCACGCGCGCCGAGGTCACCGACGTCGCCAACGCGATCCTCGACGGCACCGACGCCGTGATGCTCTCGCAGGAGAGCGCCGTCGGCCAGTTCCCGATCGAGTCGGTGGCGATGCTGGCGTCGGTCGCCAAGCGCACGGAGTCGACCGGCCCCTACCGCGAGTGGAACGAGCGCCGGGTGCGGCGCGACCGCCGCGATCCTGCGTACACGCTGGCGTACACGGCCACGCGCGCCGCGCAGGAGCTGGGGCTCAAGGCGCTGGTGTGCCCGACGCTGTCCGGGCGCAGCGCTCGCCTGATCTCCGCGCACCGCCCGACGGTGCCGATCTTCGCGCTCTCACCCGGCCGCGAGACCGTCCGCCGCTGCGGGCTGATGTGGGGCGTGCAGGCCGCGTCGATGCGCCGCTACGAGGTCACCGAGGAGCTGATCGCGGCGGCCGCCAAGCGCGTCGTCGAGCTCGGCTGGTGCCAGCCGGGCGACCGCGTCGGCATCACCGCCGGCCTGCCTTCCGGCAAGCCGGGCACCACGTCGCTGCTGCAGATCCAAGAGGTCTAGGTGCTGTTCCGGCCCGCGGACCTCGAGGGGATCGCGGCCGGAACCGTGTCGCTCGCCTTCCGGCGCTGGGACAAGCCGCGCGTGACGGTCGGCTCGACCCAGAAGACGCACGTGGGGATTGTCGAGTTCACCTCGTGCGAGCCGGTCGACTCGATCTCGGAGGAGGACGCGCGGGCCGCGGGGTTCGCGTCCCCGGACGAGGTCGAGGCGCGGATGCGCAAGACGGGGCGGGTGTACCGCGTGGGCCTGCGGCTCGCCGGCCCGGACCCGCGCGTGGCGCTGCGCTCGCAGCCGCCCGACGACGAGGTCTTCGCCCGGCTCGGCAAGTGGGAGTGGGCGGTGCCGTATCTCACGGCCATCGCCGAGCGGCCCGGCGTGCGGGCGCCCGACCTGGCCCAGTCGTTCGGGCGCGAGACCGCAGCGTTCAAGCGGGATGTGCGGAAGTTGAAGGAGCTCGGGTTGACGGAGTCGCTCGAGGTCGGCTACCGGTTGTCGCCGCGGGGGGAGTCGGTCTTGCGCGAGCTGGCGTCGGGCTCGTAGCCGTTACACCCCGCACCGAGGGAGGGAGGAGCGGGTGTTTCGCTCGTGCGGCGGGCGAAGGAGCGCCTCCCGGGGCTCCGCGCGGTGTTCCCTCGTGCCGCCGCGCTGCGTACCGTCAAGTTACGGGCTACGGAGACCACGTGGTGCGGAAGCGATCGTTTCGTCCTGGTCCGGGCCTGAAATGACCACGCTCCAATCCAACCGCGCTCCGAACAAAGGGGGTGCGGTCGATTAGTTGCCGTGGGAGCAGCTTTCCGACCTCACCCCCTCCAAGCGCCTGTTCGTTCCGCGAGATCCGCCGGACCGCGCCGCCCCACGATGTCCCGTACGCAGCACGGCGATTGTCTCTCAGCGCACGATCAGACCGCGACCGAACGCCCGCTCGAACAGATCGCTCTGCCGCTCGGCCGCCCATCGCGCGATCCGCGTGTCTCCCGACGCGCGCAACGTCAATTCCGCCGTGCCGTTCAGGACCGAAACCTCGACGTCGTGCACCGACTGGTCGCGAGAGCGCTCGAACTGCTCGGCCAACCGGACGCACGCCGCGATCCGGTCCAGCGCCGCGCGGTCGCCGTCATGCAGCACCGGCGAGAACTCGCCCGGGGAGGGCGTGCCCTTGCGGTGGTAGCGCGCGGCCTGGCCGATCAGCGCCGCCTCACGGGGCGAGAAGCCCGGCAGGCCCGCGTTGAGGATCAGGTAGCGGGAGTGCTTGTGGTGGTCGTCGTAGTCGACGGCGACGCCGATGTCGTGCAGCATCCCGGTCGCCCAGACGAGCTCGCGCTCCGCGGCTTCGCCCGGGTGCAGGCCGTGGGCGGCGAGCGCGTCCCAGAGCTCCAGGGCGAGCCGCGCGACGTGCTCGGCGTGCGCGAAGTCGGTGTCGTACTGGGAGGCGAGGTTGCGCACGGCGTCGCGCCGCACGTCGCTCGACAACCCGTCGGGATGGCGGCGCTCGAAGAAGACGCCCTCGCGCAGGCCGGCCTCGGTGGCCTCGAGGGCGTCGAAACCGCCGGCCTCCATCACGCCGTCGATCACGAGCGCGCCGGCGAGGATGAGATCGCCGCGCGAGGCCTTGATGCCCGGGACCTCGCCGCGCTCCTCGGGCGCCAGCGAGGAGAACGTCTCGATCAGGTCACGGAGCGCCTCGCGCGTGACGCAGAAGCCCTGGATGCCGTAGGACGGGAGGTCGGCCGCGAGCTGCGCCGCCGCGGCGAGGTTGCGCACGGTGCCGCCGACCGCCACGAGCCGGCCACCCTCGCTCAGCCACTCGGCGCTCGCCAGCTCGGCCGCGACGTGCTCGCGCAGCGCCTCGGTCTTCTTCTTCTTGCCCGGCGCGAAGCGCTCGGTCATGCGCACCGCGCCGAGCGGCCACGAGCGAGCGTCGACAGCGTCCCGCCCCACCACCCGCGTCAGCTGCATCGAGCCGCCGCCGAGATCGAGCACGACGCCGTCGCTCAGCGTCGTCGTGTTGACCGCCGCGAGGTAGCCGTAGCGGGCCTCGGCCGGACCCGGCAGCACCTCGACCTCGAGGCCGGAGCGCTCCCGCGCCGCCGCCAGGAACTCGGCCTGGTTGGACGCGTCACGGATCGCCGAGGTGGCGACGGGCCGGATCTCGTCGACCCCGGTCGCCGCGCAGAAGTGCGCGTAGAGCTCGAGCGTCTCCAGCGCGCGCTCCATCGGCTCCGGCTGCAACGCGCCGGAGCCCTCCAGCCCTTCGCCCACGCGCACGGACTCGTGGATCTCGTCCGTGCGCTTCCACCACGTGTCCGTGTAGCTGAAGACGACGAGGCGGAAGGAGTTGGACCCGCAGTCGATGACAGCGAGTCGCCGCTCCATCACCCCTTGTTCTTCTCGATCAGCTCGATCCGGTAACCGTCGGGATCGCGGACGAAGGCGATGAACGAGCCGCCCTCGCGCACCTGGTACGGCGGCTTCTCGGGCTCGATGCCCTGGCCCTTCAGCCGCTCCAGCGTCCCGTTGATGTCGTCGACGGTGAGCGCGATGTGGTTGTAGCCCGTGCCGAGCTCGTAGGAGTCGACGCCGTGGTTGTAGGTCAGCTCGAGCCGGTCGCCGTCGCCCGGCAGGCCCATGAAGACGTTGATCGCCTCGTCGCGGATGTTCATCCGCCGCCGCTCCTCGAACCCGAGCGCCTCGTAGAAGGCCACGGACCGGTCGATATCGCCGATCCGGTAGCAGGTATGAATCAGCTCCATAGCGTCGCGAGAGTACCGTCATGGCCATGATCGTCGAGCGCTCCATGAGTGATGGCTGGCTGACCAACACCTACCTCGTCGCGGCGGGGCCCAACACCGACGCGTTCCTGGTCGACGCGGGCGGGCCGATGGAGCCCTTGTTCGCGAAGGCGTCCGAGCACGGGCTCAACGTGACGCACATCCTGCTCACCCACCACCACGGCGACCACGTGTCCGCCCTCGGCGACGCGCTCGAGCGCTACCCGGACGCCCAGGTCCTCGCGCACCCCGAGGAGCGCGTCCCCGGCACCACGGGCGACCTGCATCCCGGCGACGAGCTCACCATCGGCGGGCTCAACGTCAAGGCCCTGCACACCCCGGGCCACACCGCCGGCATGCTGAACCTGCTCGTCGACGGCAAGGAGCTGTTCACCGGCGACACCCTGTTCAAGGGCTCGGTCGGCGGTGTCCGCGCGCCCGGCAGCACCTCCTTCGAGGACATCAAGCACTCGATCATGGAGGTCATCCTCACGCTGCCGCCGGAGACGGTCCTGCGCCCCGGCCACACGGAGCCGAGCACCGTCGGCGACGAGCTCGAGCACAACAAGTTCGTGCGTCTCTGGCGCGGCCTGGACCCCGAGGGCGACGAGCCCTGCAAGGCGCTCGGCGAGGACGCCACCCTGATCCTTCTGGGCGACGACTACGACGGCGGTCACAAGGCCTGGGTGCGCTGGCCCGACGGTCGCGACGACATCGTTCCGGGCTCCAAGATCGAACGCTAGTGTCGATGGGGTGAGCCCCGACCCCAAGGAAGACAGACAGGGCGGCCTCCAGCTCTCCACCCTCCTGATCTCGAGCCTCTCCGCCGTGGCCGCGGCGGTGGTCGTCCCCATGTTCTGGGAGCGCGGCTCGTTGATCGCGACGGCCGTCACCCCGATCATCGTGGCCCTCGTCACCGAGGCCCTGAACCGCCCCACGAAGGTGATCACGCAGACCGTCCCGCGCGTCACCCGCCGGACCGGGACGGGCGCCGCGGTGCGCGCCGAGCAGCCCACGGGCGTCGGCGCGCGCGGCGAAGGCCCGGAACGGGTACCCCGATGGGGCGATGAGGACGATCCCTTCGGCCTGCGGGCCCCGGAGCGCAGACGGCGCGGCTTCCCGTGGAAGCTCGGCATCGCGACCGGGCTCGTGGCGGCGGTCATCGGCGCGGGTGTCGTGACGGCGTCCGAGCTCGCCATCTTCGGCCACTCCGTCGGCGGCGGCGAGGGCCGCTCCACGAGCGTCTTCGGCGGCAGCCGCGACGTCGAGGAGACACCCACGCCGACCGCGACCCCGACGGCCACGGAGCAGGCGACGGAGACCCCGACGCCGGAGGCGACCGAGACGCCCACGCCGACGGTCACCGAGACGGCGACGCCCACCCCGTCGGCCTCCCCCACCGCCACACCGCCGCTTCAAGCCACCCCGACGCCGCAGGTCGCCCCGACCACCACCCCCACGATCGCGCCGACCCCCTAGTGGCCAAGGACAAGATCCCGACCTCGCGCATCTCGCGCACGGCGAGGGTGTCCAGCCTCGCCGCCGGCCAGGCGGCGAGGCACCTGGGCACGCGCGCGACGAACATCGCCCGTTCCGAGGAGGGACGCAGCGCCGCGCTCGAGCGCCGCCACCTGGAGGCCGCCGAGCAGATCGTCACCGCGCTCGGCACGATGAAGGGCGCGGCGATGAAGCTCGGGCAGGTGATGAGCTTCCTCGACGTCGGGCTCGTGCCGGAGGAGCACCGCGAGGAGTTCCAGCGCAAGCTGGCCAAGCTGCGCGACGCCGCGCCGAACGTCTCCTTCGCGGGCATGCGCAAGGTGATCGAGAGCGAGCTCGGCGGGCCGCTGAAGGAGCACTTCGCGGAGTTCGACTCCGAGGCCATCGCCGCCGCCTCGATCGGCCAGGTCTACCGCGCCCGGCTGCACGACGGCCGCGAGGTGGCGGTCAAGGTCCAGTACCCGGGCGTCGCCGCGGCGGTCCGGGCGGACATGCAGAACCTCGGGATGATCCTGCGGCTGATGAAGCGGGTTGCGCCCGGCCTCGACGTCAAGAACACCGCCGAGGAGATCCGCAGCCGCATCTACGACGAGCTCGACTACGAGCTCGAGGCGCAGAACCAGCGCGCGCTCGCCCGCATCTTCAAGGGCCACCCGTTCATCGTCGTCCCGCCGGTCGTGAGCGAGCTCAGCGCGGAGAAGGTCCTGACCAGCGAGTTCGTCCGGGGCGTTGGGTTCGACTCGGTCAAGGAGGCCGACCAGGCCACGCGCGATCGGGTCGGCGAGATCGTCTTCCGCTTCTACTTCGGCTGTATGTACCGCCACCGGCAGTTCTCAGGCGACCCGCACCCCGGCAACTTCCTGCTGTTGCCCGACGAGCGCGTCGCGTTCCTGGACTTCGGCCTGTTCAAGGTGATGCCGAAGCACCTGATCGACCTCGAGCTCGAGACCCAGCGCGCCGGCCACGAGGGCGACGCCGAGCGCCTGTGGGAGATCTGGGCCGAGGGCGGCCTGCTTAAGCGCCCGGACAAGTTCCGCCCGGACAAGCTGCTCTCACAGTTCCTCGACGCGACCTGGTGGTACCTGACCGACGAGGAGCTCGAGCTGACGCCCGAGATCGCCACGCAGGTGATGATCGACATGGCCGACCCGCGCTCGGAGCACTTCGGCCAGATGCGCCACGAGACGCTCCCCGCCGACCACATCTTCGGCCGCCGCGTGGAGACCCTGACGCTCGCGGTCCTCGGCCAGCTGCGCGCGCGCGGCAACTGGCACCGGATCGCGCGCGAGTGGATCTACGACGACGAGCCCGTCACCGAGCTCGGCCGCGCGGAGACCGCCTTCTACCTCAGCAGGTGATCTTCGGCTTCGTCGTGCCCGGGACGAAGCAGGCCCGCCGGCCGGCGACCCGGCGGCGCTTGGCGACCCTGTCGACCACCGTCGCGCTCAACCGCCCCGGCATCGTCACCCGGACCGTGATGCGCGCGCCGTTGCGCAGCGTCCGGCCGCGCAGGCGCTTGATCTGGATGCGCTTGTTGCCCTTGCCCTTGGTGACGGTCTTCTTGCACCCGCGCGAGCAGGTGACGACCACGCGCGCGCCCTTGGTCGCCTCGACGTAGTACCGGAGCACGCGGATCCCGCGTCGCGTCCGCGCGTAGCTGATCGACGTGTCGTTGGTGAGCCCGAGCGGGCAGCCACGGCGGATGGCGCCGCCCTTCATCGTCGGGCACACGTCGGCGGAGTCCGGGATGCCGTCCCCGTCGCCGTCCGGCGCGGGCGGCGGCGGGGCGACGTCCGGCCCGGTCAGGAGCGCGTCGTCGCGCGCGTTGCCGGCGCTCAGCGAGGCGCCGTCGACGTCGAGCTCGGCGCCGGGCGTGTCGAGCACGACCTCCGCGCGCAGGCCGCCGTGGTCGGTGCCGGCGTCCAGCGGGGCCGAGACGAGCGTCCAGCGCGGCCCGACGTAGAACGGCGTCGCGCCGCTCTCACCGCTGGAGCCGGTGAGCACGACGGACCCGCGCGCGCCCGTGGGCGAGCGCAGCCAGACCGAGAACGAGCGGCTCTGGCCGGCCTTCAGCGCGATCGGCGCCTCCTGCACGAACGAGCGTCCGGGCACCTCGGTGCGGACCGCGCCGTAGCCGCTGCCCTCCCGCGCCACGCCGGCGGTCACCTCGGTGGACGCGGTGAGCGCGCCGCGCGGGAAGCGGTCCCAGCTGCGGAAGAACCCCTGCTCGAAGGAGGCGTTCCCGAGCTCGTTGGTGCGCAGCTGCGCGCCGTCGACGTACATCTGGATGCCCGGCGTGACCATGAAGAGTTGCGCGCGCAGGGTCGAGTGGCCGCGCACCGGGCTGAGCGTCGCGCTGACCAAACTCCAACCGGCTCCGGCGGTGAAGCTCGTGGCCGAGGACTCCTCGGGCGTGTCGCCGAGGCCCCACAGCACGGCGGTGCCGCTCACGGGCTGGCCGCTGACCGAGCGCACCCAGACCGAGAACGTGTAGCTCGCGCCCGGGCCGACGCCGACGCCGTGGTCCTGGTAGATCGACCGGTTGGCCACGGCGGTGCCGACGACGCCCGCCCACAACCCGTCGCGCGCGCCGTCGTCGATCTTGGCCGCCGAGGCCTCGAGGTCCGCGCTCCAACCCGCCGGCGACCCGAGCTCGAACGAGCTGTTGTCCAGGCCCACGTCGTGCAGCTGGGCGCCGTCGACGAGCAGCCCCTGTCCCGTCGTGTGCATGTACACCTGAGCCCGCAGCGCGCTGTGCTCGCGTTGCGTGTTGAGCGTGGCCGTCACCAGCGTCCACTCGCCGCCCGCCGTGAAGTTCGTGCCCGTGCCTTCGGTCTCGGTGTGCAGGATGCCGAACAGCGCGAGCGTCGCCTTCACGGGCTGGCCGTTGGCCGACTTGACCCACATCGACAGGCTGTAGCTGCGCCGGGCCAGCACCGTGGTGGTGACGTCCTGATGGAACGAGTTGCCGCTCTGCGCGGTCTGTGCGACGCCGACCCCGGCGCCCTCCCGCGCGACGCCCGGCGTCGTGAGCGTGCCCACGTCCATCTGGTTGCCGCCGTACGGCGCCCAGCCGGCGAACGACGGCCGCTCGAACGAGGCGTTGGTCAGCAGGTTGGCGTGCGCGGCGGGCGCCACGAGCGCCGTCAGCACGAGCGCGAGGAGCAGGGTGAGGCGAGACATCGCCGCCGCACGGTAGCTCGCGAGCGCGGGGGAAAGCCTCAGCTGGACGAATCTACGCCGCGGCGGGTACGTCGAGCGCTTCGCCCAGGCCACCGTCCACGGCCAGGCGCGCGCCGGTGGTGAACGTCGCCTCGAACGCGAGGAAGACGACCGCGCGGGCGACCTCCTCGGCGGTTCCGTGGCGGCGCATGGGCGTCACGGCGTCACCGACGGCGTGGAACGCCGCCCGGTCCTCGTCGCTGATCCCCTCGATGCCGTACGACGGCGTGTCGATGAAGCCGGGGCTCACGGCGTTGACGCGGATGCCGCGCGGCGCCAGCGCCGCAGCGAACCCCGCGACCATGGAGCGCGCCGCCGCCTTGGCCGCGCCGTAGACGATCATCTCGGGCGAGCCACCCTGGTCGGCGACCGAGCTCGTGAAGACGATCGCGCCCCCGTCGCGCACGAGCGGCGCCAACTTCTGCACGGCGAAGAACGCGCCCTTGGTGTTGACGTCGAACGTGCGGTCGTACGAGCTCTCGGTCACGGCTTCCGGCGGCTCCAGCTGCGCATAGCCGGCGTTGACGTGCAGCAGGTCGATCTGCCCGAAGCGCTCGCGCACGGCCTCGGCGAGCGCGTCGAGGTCCGCGAGGCGCGTGAGGTCGACGTGGACGTCGCCCGCGCGCCGGCCCGTGACCAGCGCCGAAGCGCCCTCGGCGCGCAGCAGCGCGGCGGTCGCTTCGCCCATGCCGTGCGTCCCGCCGAGGATCACCGCGGTCCGTCCCGCGTAGCGCCCGCTCATGCCGCCACCGGCTCGCGCAGAAGCTCGACGAGCGCGGACAGGTCCTCGTCTCCGTGGCCCGCGGCGACGCCCTCGGCGATCAGCGCCTCGATCGGCGCCATCAGGTCCGCGCGCACGCCGTACTCGCGCGCGACGTCGGTGAGCTTGACGCCCGCCGCCTGCATCGCCAGCGGGCTCGCGGTCGGGTGCTCGCCGGCCTCGACCCGCTCGGCCATCCCGGGCAGGTCGCCCGCCATCTCGGCCACGAACGAGGCAAGCAGACCGCTCAGCTCTGTCGCGGTCCCGCCCGCGGCGCGGACGAGCGCGAACGCCTGCAGCGCGCCGCCGACCATGCCGTACATCCCGCTCAGCAGCGCGAGGTCCCACAGCGAGGCGTCGGCGACCTCCATCACCGTGCCGAGCGTCTCGAGCGCGGCCGGAGCGCCGCCGCTGACGAACAGCAGCGCCGTCTCCGTCCCGATCGCGGGCGGCACGGCGAGGATGGCGCCGTCGATGTAGGTCCCGCCCTGCGCGCCCACGCGCTCGCCCGCCGCGCTCGTCGAGGCGGTCGTCGTGGTGGTGAAGTTGACGATCGTGCGCCCCGTCAGGTCGCCGGCCCCGGCGAGCAGGTCCTCGGCCACGTCGGCGCCGGCGACGCAGACGAGCGTGAGCGGGCTCGCGGCGATCGCGTCGGCCACGCTCGCGGCGGCGGTGGCGCCCTCGACGGTGCGCGGCGTGCGGTTCCAGACGGTGGTCGGGTGCCCGGCGGCGACCAGCGTCGAAGCCAGCGCGCTGCCCATCGCGCCGAGCCCGATCACCGTGACTGCAGGCTTGTGCTCTGTCATGGCGACGATGGTCCGGGGGCACGGTACGATCGTCAAGTACCTACGCAAAAGTGGGGTACCTACTTCAAAGTGAGAAACACGATGAGCGCTGACGACATCGTCCCTCCGTACGAGTGCGGGCTGGACGCCGCGGTCGAGGTGATCGGCGGCAAGTGGAAGGTCTCGATCCTGTGGGCGCTGGCCGAGCGTCCGCGCCGGCCGGGCGAGCTGCGCCGCGGCGTGAAGGGCATCAGCGAGAAGATGCTGATCCAGCAGCTGCGGCAGATGGAGGCCGACGGGCTCGTCCAGCGCACGGCCTACCCGGAGATCCCGCCGCGCGTCGAGTACTCGCTGACCCCGCTCGGTCAGTCGCTCAACGAGGCGCTGATCCCGCTCGGCGACTGGGGCGACGAGCACATGGGCGCGATCGCCGAGTGCCGGAGCCGTCGGGTGTCAGCAGCAGCGGAACGTGTTTGACGAGCCGTAGCCGGGACCGACCGGCTGCAGCTCGCGCGTGGAGACCGCGTCGACGACCTCCTCGACCTCTTCCTCTTCCTTGCGGCCGCCGCCGTCCGGCTCGGCGTCGCACGTCACCCGCAGGCGACCGGAGGTCACGGAACCGTCAGCGACGACGACCAGGCCGCAGATGACGTCGCCCTCTTCCCAGCCCAGGCGCTCGATGTCGAAGAACGCCATGTGGACCTCGGTGGCCTTGCCCTTCCAGCGGCACGTCTTGTCGTGATGCTCCTTCGCATCGCACACGACCTTCATGTTCTTGCTGGAAGCCTCGACGCTCACGTCCGGAAGGGTACCCGGCGAGAGTGGCCCAGGGGCCACTTCGCTGCGAGTTCTCGCCCTAGGGGCTCGAGCTCGCGCGGCGAGCTAGTCTCAGCGTGTTGCCCTACCCACCCGGAATCCTCGCGCGCGGGCCGTGGCCGCTGGACCGGGTGTCCTCGCACTGGAGCGGCACGACGTACGAGCCTTCGCCCGAGCACAGCGCGGCGGCCGATCGCGTCATCCAGGAGCTGCGCGACCGCGGCTCACCCGCGCACGACGGCGTGGCCGCGCGCCTGGTGGGCTTCACCGCCGAGGACGGCGACCTGCGGCTCGAGCTCGAGGAGATGCGCTGGGCGTTGCGGCTGATCGGCGACTCCGTCGGCGCCCTGAGCGTGCTGTGCGTCGTGCGCGACCACGAAGGCCGCTGGCTCGCCGGCCGGCGCGCGCCGTGGGTGGCCAGCTGGGCCGGCGTGTGGGCGCTCGGCGCCGGCGGCGCGGTCGACGCGGGCGAGCGGCCCGAGCTCGCACTGGGACGGGAGTTGCAGGAGGAGTGGAGCGTCGAGCCCGAGCGCATTCAGGTCGAGGCCCTGCTCGCGACGCCCGGGAACATGGCGATGTTGATCGGCCAGGCGTGGCTTGCGCCGGGCGCGCAGGTCACGCGCGACCCCGAGCACGACGCCCACGCATGGTGGCCCGCCGACCCGGAAAGTTGGCCTGAAGAAGCACATCCGCAACTTCGGCGGATGGCCACGTTGCTAGTTACCGAAAGCCCCGCATGAGCTTCCGCACCCTGAAGTATCTGTCGTTCGTCCATTCGGCCGTCTACACGGCCCTGCTGGTCGTCTCGATTGCAGGCGTGTTAGACGATGTGAAGTACGTGTTGGGCTGGGCGCACGGCATCGGCTGGATCTTCATGTCGCTGCTATGCGTGGACGCAGTGCGACGCCGCGTGATCCCGCTCTGGCTCGGGGTGATGGTCGCGGTCGTCGGTGGGGTAGGGCCCTTTGCGGGCAGCATCGGATTTGTGTGCAGAGCGGCGTCCGAAAGCAGCGCCGAGAATCCCTCAACGCGATATGGTCTAGGACCTTGATATGGCGGTAAACACCACGGTCGAAGTGGTCATGCCCCCGATGGGCGACTCGGTCACCGAGGGCTCCATCCTGGAGTGGCATAAGCAGGAAGGCGACGAGGTCTCCGAAGACGAGACACTGGTCGAGGTCTCCACCGACAAGGTGGACGCGGAAGTTCCCTCACCGGTCTCCGGCACCGTGGTCAAGATCCACGCCGCCGAGGGCGACACGATCGGTGTCGGCAGCGTTCTCGCCGAGATCGCACCGAGCGACGGCTCCGGCCCCGCGCTCGAAGGCGATGCCGACGAGGACGAGGGCGACAGTCCGCCCGGCGACGGCGGCGATGAGGGCACCGTCATCGAGATCGAGATGCCCGCCATGGGCGAGTCGGTCTCCGAGGGCACGATCCTCGAGTGGTCCAAGGCCGTCGGCGACAGCGTCGCCGAGGACGAGACGCTCGTGGAGATCTCCACCGACAAGGTGGACGCCGAGGTCCCGTCCCCCGCGGCCGGCACGATCACCGAGCTGCTGGCCGAGGCCGGCGACACCGTCACCGTCGGCCAGGTCATCGCCCGCATGACCAGCGGCAACGGCGCCGCTCCGAAGCAGGCCGCCCCGGCACCCGAGGTCACCGACTCCCGCCCCGGCACCGACGCCGACAGCCAGACCGTCGAGACGCCCGAGGGCCTGAAGGTCACGCCGGTCGCGCAGCGCGTCGCCGCCGCGCAGGGCATCGACCTCAGCAAGGTCAAGGGCACGGGCCCCAACGGCCGCATCGGCAAGGCCGACGTCCTGAACTTCGAGTCCAACGGCGCCACCGCCGCGCCGTCCGCGCCGGCTCCGACCGAGGGCAAGCAGACCCTGCTCAAGGGCGCGAGCGCGATGCTCGCCCGCTACATGGACGAGTCGCGCGCGATCCCGACCGCGACCTCGTTCCGCACCTTCACCGTCACCACGCTCGACGGCTACCGCAAGCAGCTCAAGGCCGGCGGGCAGAAGGTCTCCTTCACGCACCTGATCGCGTACGCGATCGCCCGCGCGGCGACCGAGCAGATGCCGGTCATGGCGACGCACTTCGCCGAGATCGACGGCAAGCCGCACGTGATCGACGACGGCGGCGTGAACCTCGGCATCGCCGTGGACGTCGAGAAGAAGGGCGGCGGCAGGACGCTCATGGTCCCGGTGATCAAGGACGCCGGGCGCCTCACGTTCCCGCAGTTCCTGGACGCCTTCAACGTCCTGATCGGCAAGGCGCGCGACAACAAGCTCACCGCCGACGACCTGCAGGGCGCGAACGTCTCGCTCACCAACCCCGGCGGCATCGGCACCATCGCGTCCGTGCCGCGCCTGATGAACGGGCAGGGCACGATCGTCGCCACCGGCGCCATCGGCTACCCGCCCGGCCTCGGGGCCATCGGCGCCACGATCGGCGCCGAGAAGGTGATGACGATGACGTCGACCTACGACCATCGCATCATCCAGGGCGCCGAGTCCGGTCAGTTCCTGCAGGTGGTCGAGCAGTACCTGCAGGGCGAGCACGGCTTCTACGAGCAGGTCTTCTCCGACCTCGGCGTGGAGATCGGCGCGGCGCCCACCGCCCCGACGCCCCAGGCCATCGCCGCCGCGACGCCGGAGACCAAGACCGAGCCGGCGCCGGCCACCTCGGCCGAGCCGAACCTGGAGCTGCTGCAGGCGGTCCAGGCCGCGATGTCGCTGATCAAGGCGCACCGCACGCACGGCCACCTGGCCGCGCGCCTGGACCCGCTCGGCTCCGAGCCCGAGGGCGACCCCGCGCTCGATCCCGAGCCGCTCGGCCTCTCGCAAGAGTTGATGGCCAAGATCCCGGCCTCGATCCTGCGTGTCGGCGTCCCGGGCGAGACGCTCGCGGACGTCATCCCGCGCCTGCGCGAGACCTACTGCGGCACGATCGCCTACGAGATCGAGCACATCGCCTCGCACCGCCAGCGCGTCTGGCTGCGCGAGAAGATCGAGACGGGCGCCTTCCGCAAGCCGCTGTCGGCGGACGAGAAGCATGCGCTGCTGCGCCGCCTGACGCAGGTGGACTCGCTCGAGCGCTTCATGCACAAGGCGTACCTGGGCCAGAAGCAGTTCTCGGTCGAGGGCCTGGACATGACGGTCCCGATGCTCGACGAGATGATCCAGCTCGCGGCCGCCGAGGGCGCGCGCGAGGTGGTCATCGGCATGGCCCACCGCGGCCGTCTGAACGTGCTGGCCCACAACCTGGGCCGCGCGTACGAGACGATCTTCCGCGAGTTCGAGGGAGCGTCCTCGATCGAGGCCGTAACCACGATCCCGCAGGGCGGCACCGGCGACGTCAAGTACCACCACGGCGCCCAGGGCACCTATCAGTGCGGCGACACCGACAGCGTGCTCGTGCGACTGGAGTCCAACCCGTCGCACCTCGAGTACGTCGCGCCCGTCGTGACCGGCGCCACGCGCGCGATCCAGACCACGCGCCAGGGGACGCACGCGCAGCTGGACACCAGCGCCGCCGTGCCGATCGTCCTGCACGGCGACGCGGCCTTCCCGGGCCAGGGCGTCGTGGCGGAGACGTTCAACCTGCAGGCGCTGGACGGCTACACCGTCGGCGGCACGCTGCACCTGATCCAGAACAACCAGGTCGGCTTCACGACGGACCCGGACGACTCGCGCTCCACGCGCTGGGCCTCCGACCTCGCGAAGGGCTTCGACGTGCCGATCTTCCACGTCAACGCCGACGACGTGGCCGCGTGCGTGAGCGCCGTGCGGCTTGCGTTCGCGTTCCGCCAGGAGTTCGGCCACGACGTCCTGATCGACCTGATCGGCTACCGCCGCTACGGCCACAACGAGGCGGACGAGCCCGCTTACACGCAGCCGGAGATGACGGCCAAGATCAAGGCCAAGAAGCCGGTGCGGGAGCTGTTCGCGGCGTCGCTGGTGAACGACGGCACGATCACCCAAGAGGAAGCCGACGCCGTCGCCGCCGAGATCTGGGACGACCTCGCCAAGCGCCACCGCGAGCTCAAGGAGCAGCTGGCCAGCGCGGGCAACGAGCAGCCGACGGGCGGCTACGAGCTGGACCGCTCGGCCTCGCCGGACGTCAAGACGCAAGTCTCGAAGGACCGTCTGCAGACGCTCAACGAGGAGCTGCTGCGGATCCCCGAGGGCTTCACCGTGCACCCCAAGCTGATCAAGCAGCTGGAGCGCCGGCGGACCGCGATCGGGCCCGACGGCGGCATCGACTGGGCGCAGGCCGAGGCGCTCGCCTACGCGTCGCTGCTCACCGAGGGCACGCCGGTGCGCCTGACCGGCCAGGACGCCGAGCGCGGCACGTTCTCGCAGCGTCACCTCGTCCTGCACGACCCGAAGACGGGGCAGCGGATCTCGCCGATCCAGTCCCTGCCGGGCGCGCTGGCGCCGATGGAGCTGCACAACTCGCCGCTGAGCGAGATCGCGTGCCTCGGCTTCGAGTACGGCTACTCGATGGAGGCGCCGGAGACGCTCGTGCTGTGGGAGGCCCAGTTCGGCGACTTCGTCAACTCGGCGCAGGTCATCATCGACCAGTTCATCGTGTCCGCGCTGTCGAAGTGGGGCCAGACGACGCGCCTGACGCTGCTGCTGCCACACGGCTACGAGGGTTCGGGTCCGGAGCACTCCTCCGGCCGGCTGGAGCGGTTCCTCTCGCTGGCCGCGGAGGGCAACATCCGCGTCGCCAACCTCACGACGCCGTCGCAGTACTTCCACATGCTGCGCCGCCAGGCGCGGGTCGCCAAGCAGCGCCCGCTGGTGATCATGACCCCGAAGTCCCTGTTGCGCCTGCCGCAGGCGACGTCGCGGATCGAGCACCTCGCCGAGGGCCGCTTCTTCCCGGTCCTCGCCGAGCCGCGGATCGACGAGGAGAAGGTGACCCGGCTGGTGCTGTGCACCGGCAAGATCTACTACGACCTCAAGGGCCACGCCACGCGCGAGAACAACGAGTCCGTCGCGATCACCCGCGTCGAGCTGCTGTACCCGTTCCCGCAGGGGCAGATCCTCGAGGAGGTCGGGCGCTACCCGAACCTCAAGGAGGTCCTCTGGGTGCAGGAGGAGCCGCGCAACATGGGCGCCCGCGCGCACATGTCGCCTCGCCTGCTGCAGATCCTGCCGCCGGACATCGAGTTCGGGTACGTCGGCCGGCCGGAGCGCGCCTCGCCGGGCGAGGGCTACCCGGCCGCGCACACCGTCGAGCAGACGCGGATCATCCGCACCGCGCTGGACACCACCGTGCCGGTGTCCGTCAACCCGGACAAGCTCCCCGGGGAGCGTTAGTCGCCCTGAACGAAACCGCCCCGCGTTTGTTACGCGGGGCGGTTTTGCTTCGTAACGGACCGGACGAAGCGCTGGGCGAACCGTTGCAGCCGCGCAACTTGGCTGGGCCCACGGTGTCGCACAGGACATGAAGCGATTCCGGTTCTCCGGCCGCGCCGCGGTCATCTGCTCCCTCATCCTCGCCCTCGGCATCCCGTCGGTGGCGGTGGGCTTCGGCGAGGGGCGCAACCTCCTGCTCGGCAAGCGCAACCCGTCCAGCAACCCCGCGCTTGCGCTGAACTCCGAGACGGAGATCATCGCCGACAACACCACGTTCGGCACGCGTCAGTCCAACAAGCGCGACGGCGACGGCGGCGGCGCGATCTACGGCTGCCGCTCCAACCCGGGCAACGAGCCCTGCATCCGCTCGGTCAACCTCAAGGGCGGCCGCGCGTTCGAGTTCATCACCGTCGGCAAGGAAGGCGGCCGCATCGACATCGGCGGCGACAAGTCCGGCGCCCCGTTCACGACCAACGCCACGGGCGTCGCCACGGGCCTGAACTCCGACAAGCTCGACGGCAAGGAGGCCGCTGACTTCGCGGCCGCCACCAGCCTCACCTTCGCCGCGATCTCCGATCCGGGCGGCGACGCGACCCCGACTGCCGCCGGCCCGACCGGCCCGACCGTCACGCGCGCCACCGTCGACGGCAACTCCGTCTACACGGTCGACTTCAAGCGCGACGTCAGCAAGTGCTCGTACACGGCCGCCCCGGTGGGCTCGCCGAGCGACGTGACCCCGGGCGTGTCCGCGGTCGCCAACCAGGCCAACCAGGTCGCGGTCAACTGGGGCAACGACGGCGGCACGCCGACCCCGGCGCCGACGCGCGGCTCGTTCCACCTTCAGGTGATCTGCTGACGCACTGATTCTCCGGCCGGAGCGAACTCGGGTGAGAGCCGCGACAAGAGCGTCAACCAGTTCGGGTTGACCTCCGCGGCTCTCCTCACCGCAGCCACTCCAGCGTCCAGGTCACCGGCCTGGGCGCGGGCCAGGCCGGCCCAGAACAGCAGCTCGTCGGACTCGGGCGCGAGCTTGGCCGCCCGGTCGTAGAGCTCGCCGGCCTCCTCCGTCCGCCCCGCGGCGAGCAGCTCGTCCCCCGCACCCGCCAGGTCGTAGGCGCGCTGCAGGGTCAGGAGCCGCTTGAGCTCCACCAGCGGCTCGGGCGAGTCCTCCACGCGCAGGTCCACGGTCCGGCGCCACGGCTCCCCCTCCGGCGGGACCACGATCATCGCGGCGGACTGGCGGCCGCGGACGTCGCCGCCCTGCCCTTCCGCCGCCTCCAGCGCGGCGAGCAGGCGGTCCTGGAAGAGCCCGGTGGCCGCGGCAAAGGCGCTCGCCATCGCGTCCGGCACCGTCTCGGCGGCCATCATGTTCGCCTGGCAGCTGAAGGTGTCGCCCGCGACGTGGCCGGCGTGCGCGATGCAGTCCCCGCCCGTGTGGGTGGAGACGTGGCCGTGCGCGTCGACGAGCGCCACCTGGCGCACCTTGGCCAGCGGGTCGGCCGCGAGCAGCTCGCCGAGCGCCTGCGCGGCCGGGATCTTGTCGGCCAGGCGGTCGAGGGCGTTCGGCCCGTAGGCGGGCTCCACCACCGATTGCGTCGCGACGGCGCCGACGCCCGCACGCGCCCACGCGCACAGCGGGCCGACGGAGAACCAGTGCGACTGCACGGCCACCCCGAGCTCACCCGTCGCCGGGTCGCGGGCCACGATTGAATACGTCCCATGGCGCATGCACCGGACGATAGGGAGGCCGCCGTGCTCGCGCGCATCCGCGCGGTGCCAGAGGGCTTCGTGCGCGCGTACGGCGACGTCTCGCCGGGCGCGCCCCGCTTCGCGGGCACGGTGCTCGCCCACACGGAGGAGGACGTGCCGTGGTGGCGGATCGTCCGCGCCGACGGCTCACTCGCCAAGGGTGCGCGCCAGCGCGCGTTGCTCGAGGCCGAGGGCGTCCCGTTCCGCGGCGACCGCGTGGACATGCGGGCTGCCAGGATTCCGTGATGTGGATTCAGCGGGAAGTGACCCTGCGGCCGCGACCGCGCGGCTTTCACCTCATCACGCGTGACGTGCTCGAGGCGCTGCCCGAGCTGCAGCGGCTGCGGGTGGGCCTGCTGCACGTGTTCATCCGGCACACGAGCGCCTCGCTGACGCTGAACGAGAA
Source organism: Solirubrobacter deserti (assembly GCF_027587175.1). GTDB lineage: Bacteria > Actinomycetota > Thermoleophilia > Solirubrobacterales > Solirubrobacteraceae > Solirubrobacter > Solirubrobacter deserti. The sequence continues at coordinate 48,677 of NZ_JAPCID010000044.1, read as the reverse complement.
CGCGTCGCCGGACGTGCGCGAGGACTTCGAGACCTGGTTCAACGAGGCCGTGCCCGAGGACGCGCGCTTCTGGACGCACACGATCGAAGGGCCCGACGACATGCCGGCGCACATCAAGGCGTCCCTGCTCGGGCCGTCCTTGACGCTGCCGGTGGCAGGCGGACGGCTCGCAGTGGGTACCTGGCAGGGCATCTACCTGTGCGAGCACCGCGACCACGGCGGCGCGCGCTCGCTGATCCTGACCCTGAACGGAGAGTGACGATGGCCTCGTACTACACGCTGGAAGCCGGCGCGACCGTGCGCGCGAGCGACGGGACCGAGGTCGGCAAGGTCGAGCACGTCCTGGCCGACAGCGCTGCCGACATCTTCGACGGGCTCGTGATCGACGTGAGGACCGGGCCCGGCGGGCACCGCTTCGTCGACGCACCGCAGGTCGCGCAGATGGACGAGGACGGCGGCGTGACCCTGACGCTGAGCGAGCGTGAGGTGGAGCAGCTGCCCGAACCGGCTGAGAACCCGGCGACGATGAGCGCCGAGCCCGCGGACCTGGACCGCAGCGAGCTGCACGAGAAGCTCCGCCGCGCCTGGGAAGTGATCTCCGGAAAGGGCTAGGCCAGCCGTATCGGGAGGGGTGTGGTTGACCGCACTGCGCAAAGATCAGGGACGGTTCCCCGACGACGGGGCGGGCCCAGGCCGGGAGCATGCGGCCCATGAACAAGATCCTCCCCGCCCTGCTGAGCGCCGCCGCCCTCCTCTTCGCCGGCGCCGGCAGCGCTCAGGCCGCCACGCCCACCGGCACCGACTACTACTTCACCCCGGGCTCCTACCTGACGATCACCGACCATGAGACCTTCGGCGCCAACGAGGTCAAGACATTCGACCTCTCCAACCTGTACGTGGGTCGCATCACCGGCCAGACGTCCAAGCTGTTCAAGGTCAGCCGCTGCGCCGGCGGCGAGGTCCGCATCGACCTCGAGATCACGCTCAAGCGCGAGGACCTCAACATGAACCGCTTCGAGGTGTTCGCGAAGATGTTCGAGGGCGCGAGCTGCAACAGCGACGACTACGACGGCGGCGCGATCGACGGCTGGATGAACGCGTTCTACACGCGGCCCTCGCTCATCAACTCCGGCGCGGTCGTGCTCGACATCGCGAACAAGTACGAGGGCGGCGACTTCGCCAAGACCTCGTTCCAGCTGTACGGGAACGCCGTCTACTAGCCGAACAACGTGAGCGCGGGCTCGCGCTCGCCGCGCAGCACCGCGAGGTCCACCTCGACCCAGGTGAGCCCGCGCGATTCGGCCAGCACGCGTGCTTGCGGCTTGACGATCGTCGCCGCGAGCACGCCCCGGCAGTCCGCCTTGGCCGGGTCCAGCCGGATCCGCTCGAGGTAGCGGCTGAGCTGCTCGACGGCCTCGATCGTGCCGATGCGCTTGATCTCCACCGCGATCCAGCCGTCGGCCTCGTCGCGGCACATCAAGTCCACGGGGCCGATGTCCGTCGGCCATTCGCGCCGCACGAGCCGGAACCCCTCGCCGCACCAGTGCGGCGCGTCCGCGAGCGCGACCTGCAGGTCGGCCTCCACGCCGTCCTTGCTCAGCCGGGCGGCGTCGAAGTCCATCGTGTGCGTGACGTCGCTGAGCACCTCGTGCAGCGTGATCTCGAGCTGGTCCTCGCCCTTGACCTTGCGCACCGTGATCGTCTCGCCCTCCTCGATCACGGCCGTCGGCGGCGTCATCCAGTTCAGCGGCTTGTAGCCGCCGGCGTCGGCGTGGACGAGGACGCTGCCGTCGGCCTTGAGCATGATCAATCGCAGCGCTTCCGGCAGGTGGGCGGTGAGACGGCCGGTGTAGGCGACGGAGCAGCGGGCGACGATCAAGCGCATGGGCCGACCAGGGTACGCCAGGCTTCGGACATGGCGTTGACGTACACGATCGTGCTCGCCGGTGCGGCGGCGCGCCGCCGCGTGATCACGCGGTTGGGGTTCACGCGGGATCGCTTCGACCGCTCCGGGGAGGTGTGGCGCGGGCGTTTCGACGAGCTCGGGCTGAGCATCGCGCTCGAATCGGGCCGGCACGGGCGGTTCCAGTGCGGGCCGTGGGAGTTCAACCCGGACCGCTACCTGTGCGTGGAGATCGAGCTCGACGCCGAGCGGCTGGGCACGGCCGTCGCCCACGTGGCGGCGCTCACGGAGCGCGTGCTGGAGACGGGTGAGGAGCCTGTGGCCGTGATCGCGTTCGGCGCCGTCATGGTGCTCACGCGCGAAGGCACGCTGCGCCGCCACGAAGCGACGTGGCCGGGCCTCTACCCGGCCGAGCCGGTCGATCCGGCCGTGCTCGCGCCGGTGGTCGAAGGGCTGCCGCACGAGCGCGGCGCGGTGGAGGCCCTCGCGGACACACTCATCGCGTCGGCGACGCCGCTCACCCGGCGTGAGGCCGAGGCGGTCGTCGCGCTCGGCGCCGCGACCGGGGCCGATCCCGCCCGGGTCACGTCGGTGCGCGCGTTGTCCAGCCCCGCCGAGCGCGTCGTGTTCGACGCGATCGTCACCCAGTTCCACGCGAACACCGTCGTCGCGCTCGACGAACGCGTGCTCGAGCAGGGCGACGCCACGGCGCAGGACTGGACGCTCGGCTGGGGTCCCGTCCTGGCCCGCGCCGCCGCCCGCCAGCTGCTCGAGATCGCCGCCGACCCGGCCCATCCTCTGCGTGAGCCGCTCAACGACACCGCCTGGCTGCACTGGTTCGACGGCGAGCTCGGCCCACTCGGCCACGCGCTGGCGCAGCGGATCGGCGATCGCGTGCAGGCGTTGACCGCGGCGGCGGAGGCGGCGATCGTGAGCGCCTTCACGCGGTCCTTCAACGGCGACGACACCGATGACGAGGACGACGCCGGCATCGCCGCCGGGCAGATCCTCCAGCGCTGTGACCGCGAGTCCGCGCTCGCGGCCGCCCGCTGGCTGCGCGTGGCCGCCGACCACGCCGCCGACCCGCTGATCGGCCGCGTCGAAGCGGCGTCCGGATTCGACTGGAGCGGCGACGAACGGGCCCGCGCGCGCTTCCAGGCCGTCGCGCGCGAGATCGCCGATCAGCTGGAAATGGAGCCGCTGATCTGAGAGGCTGGCCCATGATGCGGGCGGTGTCGGGCGCGGTGACGGTGGCGTTGATGTTGTTGGTGGTGGCAACAGCGCAGGCCGAGCGTGTCGACATGATGCCCGCGTGGGCGTGGGCCTGGGTCGACAATCAGCCGTTCGTGGACCCGAGCACGGGCGCGCCGCTGCCCGCGAACAGCGCACACCCGCGCGGCCAGGTCAAGGACCGCGGGACCCCGGACAGCTACTCGGTGAAGATGACCGTGACCGCGCTCGGCGCGTCCGGCCAGGCCCTTGACCAGTACACGGTCGCCGACGGCAGCGCGGTCTACCGCAGCCTCGAGCGGCGGCTCAACCTGTCGGCCCCGGTGCTGGCGGTGCGCTTCGAACTGTGCACGGTGCCGGCCGCGGAGTGCATGACGAACACCTTCAGCCGCCCGCCGTCGCCCGCGCCGACGCCCGCCCCTGGCGGACCGGCGCCGGGCGCGACGCCGACGCCGGTCCCCCAGCCCGCGCCGGCGCTCGACCGTGACGGCGACACCTTCCCCGACACCGTCGACTGCAACGACACCAACGACGCCATCTTCCCCGGCGCCCGGGAGTACCCCGGCAACGGCCGCGACGACGACTGCGCGGGCGGCGACCAGGCCGCGAAGATGCCGGGCGCCGTCAAGCACGACTGGGCCGTCACGCCCCGGACGAACCCGAAGGTCCGGTCGATGCGCGTGCGCGACGCGCTCCCGAGCGCGCAGGTCACGGTCACCTGCGAAGGCCGCGGCTGCCCCTTCAAGCTCCGCCGCGCGACGACGGACCGGCACGGAGAGGTGTCGCTGACCAGGCTCTTCAAGGGCCGGCGCCTGCGGCAGGGAACCCGCGTCGAGGTCGCCGTCGCTGCGCCGAACATGATCACCAAGGTCACGCGCTTCGACATCCGCCGCGGCGTCACGCCGACCGGCAAGAGCCTGTGCGTGCCCGTCGGCCGGCTCGAGCCGCAGCGGCACTGCTGATCGCCGCCCGCCGCTCGTACCGTAGGTGGTTCGATGGCCACCGAAGCACGGTCGCAGCGGCAGGTGCTCGTCGCGTTCGCCGCGATCATGCTCGCGACGCTGCTGGCCGCGCTCGACCAGACGATCGTGGCGACGGCGCTGCCGCAGATCGCCGCCGACCTGCAGGGCTTCGAGCACCTCAGCTGGGTGGTGACGGCGTACCTGCTGGCGAGCACGGTCACCGTCCCGCTGTACGGCAAGCTGAGCGACCTCTACGGCCGCCGGCGGCTGTTCGTGGTGTCGATCAGCGTCTTCTTGGTCGGCTCGGTGCTGTGCGGGCTCGCGCAGAGCATGGGCCAGCTGGTCGCGTTCCGCGCGCTGCAGGGAATCGGCGCGGGCGGATTGCTGCCGCTCAGCCAGGCCGCGATCGCCGACCTGTTCTCACCGCGGGAACGGGGCCGCTACCAGGGCTACATCGGCTCGATGTGGGCCACGGCGGCGGTCGCCGGGCCGCTGCTGGGCGGGACGCTCACGGACACCGTGTCGTGGCGCTGGATCTTCTTCATCAACCTGCCGCTGGCCGCTTTCGCGCTCGTCGTCGTGATGCGCACGATGCGCCCCGGCGACCGCACGCGCGAGCACCGGATCGACTGGCTCGGCGCGGCGGTGCTGAGCGTCGGGGTGTCGTCGATCCTGCTCGCCTGCGCGTGGGCGGGCACCGACTATGCGTGGACGTCGGTGCCGGTGCTCGGCGGCTTCGCGCTCGGCGCCGCCGCGATCGCCGCGTTCCTGTTCGTCGAGCGCCGCGCGCCGGAGCCACTGCTCCCGCTCACGCTCTTCCGCGGCCGCACGTTCGCCGTCTCCACGTCCGCCGCGCTCGCGATCGGCGCGGTGCTCTTCGGCATCACGATCTACGTGCCCGTCTACATGCAGGGCGTGCTGGGTGCCTCCGCGACGAGCTCCGGCGTCGTGCTCATCCCGCTCACGCTCGGCTGGGTCGCCGCGAGCTTCACCTCCGGCCAGTTGATCGCCAAGACGGGGCGCTACCGGATCTTCCCGCTGCTCGGCTCGACGCTCGTGCTCGCAGGGACCGTCCTGCTCACGTTGCTGGACGCCGACACCTCGCGAACTCTGGCCTCGGCCTACCTGGTCGTGATCGGCGTTGGGATGGGGCTGATGTTCCAGACGTTCGTGATCGCCACCCAGAACCGGGTGGAGGCGAGCGACCTCGGCGTCGCCACCGCCGCGATCCAGTTCTTCCGCTCGATGGGCGGGAGCGTCGCCGTCGCCGTGCTCGGCGCGCTGCTGCTCGCCCGGCTGCCCGCGGACGTCGACCCGAACCGCTTCACCGCCGGCACCGCGCAAGTGCCGGACGCCGCACGGGAGGCGCTCAACACCGCCACGCACGCCGTGTTCGTGGCCTGTGTCCCGCTCGCCGCCGTGATTCTCGTGCTGGCGTGGGCGCTCCCCGAACGCCCGCTGCGGACTAAGCGGCCTTGAGTTCGCGCGGGACCATGCGTGCCACTTGATCACGCAGGTCGCGCACTTCGGGATCGTTGCCGAGCTTGAGCGCGCGCTCGCACGCCTCCAGGCACTCGGACACCCGGTCCGTGCGCGCGAGGGCGTGTGCGTAGCGGGCCCACGCCGCCGCGCTCTTCGGGAACAGCGTCGTGGCCTGCTCGCACGCACTGACCTCGGCCCCGACGTCGCCCATCAGGTTCGCGACGAGCGCCAGGTCCAGCAGCCCTTCCTCGGTCGGCGCGAGCGCCCGGGCCTGTTCCAGCGCCTCGCGCGCGCCCTCGCGATCGAAGGTGCGCATGCGCAGCCGGCCGAGGCGCTCCCACGCCGACGCGTCCTGTGGCGCGGCCGCCACCTCGCGCTCGGCCGCGTCGACCGCCTGCGACAGCGCTCCCATGTCCTCGTAGATGCGTGCGGCGTAGCGATAGGGCGCCGGACGGTCCTTCTCGGCGCGGATCCAGTCGCGCACGCTGCGCGCGGCGGCGCTGAAGTCGCCGGCCTGCCAGAACGCGAGCGTCATCAGGCGCAGGACCTGCGCGTTGCCGGGTTCCGCGTCACGCGCGTACACGAGCCGGCGGGCGGCGAGCTTGAAGTCGCCCTCGGCCAGCGCGTGCTTGGCCGCGGTCATGAAGCGCATCACCCGCTCGGCGCCGGGGTCGGGCTTGGAGAAGTCGACGAACTGCAGCGACCCGGCCGGCACGGTGCGAATGCCGGGCTGGAAGGAGACGCGCGCCCACTGCTGAACGTCGTCCCCGTGGCCCGTGAAGTAGATGCCGTTGACGCTGCCGACGCCCCATTCCGGATACGACAGGCAGCGCGCGTAGCGGTGGACCACTGAGTGGTCGGGCACGCGCGAACCGAACGGATCGTGCTTTTCGCGGTCGGCGTCCTCCTCGCGCCGGCGCTGCTCCTCGGCGTACGCGCGAGCACCCTCCTCCGCGCGGCGCTTGCGCGCGGCGGCGGCGGAGACCTTGACGGCGTTCTTGGAGACCTTCCCGCCGCGCGACTGCTCGGCCAGCTGCTCGAGCTGGTCGGCCGCCTCGTTGATCGCCTTCAGGTGGCGCTCGTGCTCGTGTTGACGCCCGGGCGGCGCGATGTCCGGATGCCAGACCTTCGCGAGCTTGCGGCGCGCAAGCTGGATGTCGCGCTTGTCGAAGGGAGGCTCGATCTCGAGCAGCAGCACGGCCTGTTCGATGTCGAGCACCTGGGGCATAGACCCATCTACGGTACCGCGCGCCGCCTGGACGAACCGGGACTGCCGGCCCGGCGACCCCTACAGCCTCGCCGGGCCGGCATCCGTACCGGAACTAGTTCCGCCAACCCATGATGACCCCCCTGACGGTCGTTGGATTCGGAACAGGCGGGCTGACCCCCGCCGCGCCGAAATATACCCACCAATGCAAGTCCTACACCGAAACCAGAAAGTGTTCATCGGCCGACTTTTTGGTTGTAGATCGACGTACCGGTCGCGGCGGCGGCAAACCTCAGGTCCGAGCCTGATTGCGCGTGAACAGGGGTACGCACTAACTTGCTCCCTGTGGTCGTCTGGCTCGCACTGATCGTCTGGCTTGGGCTGGTCACCTGGGCGCTCTCCGTCGTGAGAGCGGCCGCGGTGGCGGACGCCCCTGCGCCCCCGCCCGAACGGGCGCCGTCGGGGCGTGTCCCGTACGCGGGACGTCGGCGCGCGACCGCGGTCACACAGGGCGTGCTGCTGATCGGCGTGCTCGCCGCGGCGGCCTACCTGTCGGGCGAGAACCAGTGGGAGCCGCTGCCGCTCGTCGGCCTCATCGCGCTGCTCGTGCTCGGCTCCGACATCCTGGTGCTGGACGCCAAGCGCTTCCGGATCGGGGGCTCGTTCACGGGCCTCGTGCTCGCCATGGCGCTGCTCGGCCCCGCGCCGGCCGCGTTCCTCGGCCTGGCGAGCGCGCTCGTGGACGCGCTGCGCCGCAAGGTCCGCGGCACGTACCTGCTCAACAACCTGCTCACGTACACGACCTTCCCGCTGGTCGGTGGGATCGTCCTGCACGCGGTGCACGAGGAGTCGATGGAGGGCGGCTACGCGATCGCCGTCTTCACGGTCTTCCTCGTCGCGAACCTCCTGAACTTCCTGATGATCGCGGGCCACACCCGCATCCTGCGCGGCGGCTCACTGCTGGAGATGTTCCGCGGCGTGTTCGTGCCGGTGCTGCCGTGGGAGATCGCCAGCGCTGTGATGACCGCGATGGCCGTCTACGGCTTCGAGGCCCTCGGCCCCTGGATCATCGGCCTGTTCGCGCTCGCCCTCGGCGTCTACCAGCTGCTGCTGCGCGCGCTGCTCGAGGGCCAGGCGCACTCGGAGGAGATCGAGCGCCGCACCAATCAGCTCGACGTCCGCCACGAGGGAATGCTCGGCCTGCTACTGGAGACGCTCGCCCTGCGCGATCCCAGCGCGGCGCGCCACGCCGCGGCGGTCGCCCACTACGCGCACCAGCTCGCCCGGGCGGCGGGCCTGTCCGAGCGCGAGCAGGCGGTCGTCCACACCGCGGGGCTGCTGCACGACCTGGGGAAGGAGGCGCTCCCCGATCACATCCTGATCGGCCGCAGCGAGCTGCACCCGGCCGAGCTGCGGCTGATCAAGCGCCATCCGGCGGACGGCGCGCGCCTGCTGCTGCGCGTCGAGGGCATGGGCGAGGTCGCCGCGGCCGTGCTCGCCCACCACGAGCGCATCGACGGCAAGGGCTACCCGGACGGGCTGGCCGGAGACTCGATCCCGATGACGGCGCGCATCCTCGCCGTCGCCGAGGTCTACGACGTGCTGACCTCGCCCGACTCCTATCGCATCCAGATGCCCGCGCACGAGGCCGAGGACGAGCTGCGCAACGTCGCCGGCTCCCAGCTCGACGGCCGGCTGGTGTGGCTGTTCGCCACGCAGGTCCTGCGCGGCCGCCACAGCGACCACCTGGAGCACATCGCGGACCTCGAGGCCGAGCTGCAGGTCCAGCGCGCCGTCCGTGGCGCCCTGGACGGGCCGTTCGTGCTCGGGCCGCCTATGCGATGAGGCGCTTCTCCATGAAGTGGATGGCGAGCCGCCACATCAGCAGCGCGAAGAACACCAGCACGCCCAGGTGAATCAGGTCCGCGCCGGGCTCGAAGCCGAACACGGCGTGGCGGACGAGCTCGACGAGGTGGTACAGCGGGTTGATCTGCGCGATCACCTGCGCCCACTGCGGCAGGCCGTCGATGGGGAAGAACGTGCCCGCGACCAGAAACAGCGGCGTGAGGACGGCGCTGGTGATGTAGTTGAAGTTGTCGATCGAGTTGACGATCGCGCTGATCGTCGTGCCGAAGCAGGCCCAGCCGAAGCCGGCGATCATCGCGATGAAGGGAACGAGCAGCATGCCCCAGCTCGGATCCAGGCCGAAGACGATCGCGACGAGCATCGGCGCGCAGCCGTACGTCCCCGCGCGGACGCTCAGCCACAGCACCTCGGCGGTCACCAGTTCCTCCGTGTCCACCGGGGCGGCGAGGATGGCGTCGTAGGTGCGTTGGAACTTGTACTTGACGAACGTCCCGAACATGGCCGGGAACGCGGACGAGAACAGCACCGCGGTGGCGACCGTCCCAGTGCCGACGTACTCGACGTAGTCGTAGCCGCCGACGGTGGAGACCAGCGACCCGAAGCCGAAGCCGAACGCGAGCAGGTAGACCGTCGGCTCGACGGTCGCGCTGAAGGTCGAGGAGCGCCAGAAGCTGGCGAAGTTGATGATCTCGCGCACGAGGACGCCCATCAGCGCGGGGCGCTCGAGGCGGCCGAGCCGCTTGGGCGCGCTCACGCGATCTCCTCCCCGGTGAGCAGGACGAACACGTCCTCGAGGTTCGTCGGCCGGCGCTCGCCCTCGTACCCGTTGGCGTTGAGGATGCTGATGCTCGTGCCGGTCCGTCGCGTGGCGTAGCCGGCGGCCTTCGCCTCCTGCTCCACCTCGTGCAGCTTCGCCGGCGGCCCGTACACCTCGACGGCCTCGTGGCCCGCGTGCTCGGTGATGAGGTCGCGCGGGGTGCCGGTGGCGACGGCCTGGCCGTGGGACATGATCGTCACGGTGTCGGCGAGGCGCTCGGCCTCCTCGATGTAGTGGGTCGACATCAGGATCGAGACGCCCTCCGAGCGCAGCCGGTCGATCAGCGCCCACAGCTCCTGGCGGACCTGCGGGTCCAGGCCGACGGTCGGCTCGTCGAGCAGGATCAGCTGCGGCTGGTGCACGAGGCCGCGGGCGATCAGCAGCCGCCGCCGCATGCCGCCGGAGAGCTTGTCGACCTTCGTATCGGCGCGGTCGGTCAGGTTCGCGATCTGCAGGGCGCGCTCGACCGCGGCCTTGCGGTCGTTGCGCGGCACGCGGTACAGGTAGGCGAAGACGCGCAGGTTCTCCTCGACCGTGAGCGTGACGTCGAGGTTGTCGAGCTGCGGGACGACGCCGCACAGCGCGCGCGCCTCCTTGCTGCGCTGCGGCAGCGGGAGGCCGAGGATCTCGATCTCACCCTCGTCCGGGATGGCCTGCGCCGTCAGCAGGCGCATCGTGGTGGACTTGCCGGCGCCGTTGGGGCCGAGCAGGCCGACGCAGGTTCCCTCGGGGACCTCGAGGTCGAGGTGGTCTACAGCCGTCAGGTTGCCGAAACGCTTGACGACGCCACGGAGGCGAAGGGCGGGCACCCGCCCCAGATTGTCACGCGGCTATGCGCAGTTCGGTACGGGCAGCCGCCCTAACCAGCGCCTCGAACAGCGGCAGGTGGGCGAACAGTGTCTCGGCGTGCCACTGCACTCCGACCGTGAACGCGCCCGGTCCCTCGATGCCCTCGATCGTGCCGTCGGTCGCGCGCGCGGTGACGCTCAGTCCGTCCCCCACCCGGTCCACCGCCTGGTGGTGGAAGGAGTTGACCGCGAGCGTGCGCGTGCGCGTGATGCGGTGCAGCTTGGAGCCCGTCTCGATGTGCACCTCGTGCGTGGGCTCGGTCGCCGCCTCGGTCTGGCGGTGGCCGTCGATGTGCTGGTGCAGCGTGCCCCCGCAGGCGACGTTGAGCGCCTGGCTGCCGCGGCAGATCGCGAGGATCGGGATGTTGCGGGTGAGCGCCTCCTTGGCCAGGGAGAGCTCGAAGGCGTCGAGGCTCGGCTCGGTCGGGCCGAGCTGCGTGTGGCGCTCGGTGGCGCCGTAGGCCCCGGGGTCGAGGTCCGGGCCGCCGCTCAGGCAGATGCCGTCGAGGCGCTCGAGCAGGCCCTGCAGGTGGTCGGTCCCGGTCGGGGGCAGCACGACGGGGATCGCCCCGGCGGCGTCGAGCGTGCGCAGGTAGGTCATGCCCAGCGCCATCTCGGGGTGCGCCGGCTCGCCGTGGCGGCGGGTCGTCGCCAGGTGGCTGGGTCGCAACTCCGAAGTGGTGACGCCGATCAGCGGCCGCATTGAGGAATCATCGGCCGCGCGGACCCGGTTCACACCCCGCCGTTGGTCCAAGTTTGCAGGCCCTCGATTCGCCCAGTGGTAGGGGTGTCCGCTTGTTCGCCGCCTGGCGGCGGCCAACAAGCTCCTATTTAGGCGGGCGACTTCGCCGCCCTTCTAACGTGAAGGGCGCGATGTCGAGCTCCTACATCTACACGATGTACAAGCTGAGCCGGACCCATCCACCGGATAAGACGGTGTTGAAAGAGGTCACGCTCAGCTTCTACCCCGGCGCCAAGATCGGCGTCCTCGGATTGAACGGGACAGGTAAGTCCACCCTGCTGCGCATCATGGCCGGCCAGGACAAGGACTACCGCGGGGAGGCTCAGCTCGCGCCCGGCGCCACCGTCGGACTCCTCGAGCAGGAACCCCACCTGGACGAGACCAAGACCGTGCGCGAGAACGTCGAGGACGGCGTCCGCCACATGAGGGACCTTCTGGACCGCTTCAACGAGCTGTCCATGAACTACTCGGACGAGACCGCGAAGGAGTTCGCGCGGCTGCAGGACGAGATCGACGCCGCCGGCGCCTGGGAGCTCGACGTCATGCTCGACCAGGCGATGGACGCGCTGCGCTGTCCTCCCGGCGACTCCCCGGTGACGTCGTTGAGCGGTGGCGAACGGCGTCGCGTGGCTCTGGCGCGGCTGTTGTTGAGCCAGCCCGACCTGCTGCTGCTCGACGAGCCCACCAACCACCTGGACGCCGAGAGCGTCGCGTGGCTCGAGCAGCACCTCGCCGACTACAAGGGCACGATCGTCGCGGTCACCCACGATCGCTACTTCCTCGACAACGTCGCCGGTTGGATCCTCGAGTTGGATCGCGGCTACGGCATCCCCTACGAGGGCAACTACTCCGCCTGGCTCGTGGCCAAGCAGAAGCGCCTCGAGATGGAGGAGAAGAAGGAGAGCGCTCGCCAGCGCACGATCAAGGAAGAGCTCGAGTGGGTCCGCCAGAACCCCAAGGGCCGCCGGACCAAGAGCCGGGCCCGCCTGAACCGCTATGAGGCCCTCGTGGCCGAGGCGGGCAACGCGAAGCTCGACGACGTCCAGATCCACATCCCGGGCGGCGAACGCCTCGGCGGGACCGTCATCGAGGCCAAGAACCTGCGCAAGGGCTTCGGCGACCGGCTCCTGATCGAGGACCTCTCGTTCAACCTCCCGCCCGCCGGCATCGTCGGTGTGATCGGCCCGAACGGCGCCGGCAAGACGACGCTCTTCAAGATGCTCGCCGGGCTCGAGCAGCCCGACTCCGGCACCCTGAAGCTCGGCGAGACCGTCGACCTCTCCTACGTGGACCAGTCGCGTGACGCGCTGGACCCGGAGAAGACCGTCTGGGAAGAGATCTCCGAGGGCTACGAGCACATCAAGGTCGGCAACCGCGAGATCAACTCCCGCGCCTACGTGAGCGGGTTCAACTTCAAGAAGGCCGACCAGCAGCGCAAGGTCGGGGTGCTCTCGGGCGGTGAGCGCAACCGCGTCCACCTCGCCAAGCTCCTGCGCCGCGGCGGCAACCTGCTGTTGCTGGACGAGCCCACCAACGACCTCGACGTCGACACGCTGCGCGCGCTGGAAGAAGCGATCCTCGCGTTCCCGGGCTGCGCGGTGATCATCTCCCACGATCGCTGGTTCCTGGACCGCGTCGCCACCCACGTGCTGGCGTTCGAGGGCGACTCCCAGGTCGTCTGGTTCGAAGGCAACTTCGAGGCCTACGAGGAGCACCGCCGCGCCCGCCTGGGTGCGGAGGCCGACCGGCCCCACCGGATCAGCTACAAGAAGCTCACCCGCGCCTAGGGCCGCACCACCACGTCCACGACCGGCGACTTCCCACTCGCGTACGGGAAGTCGCCGCTCTCGTGCACCACGGCGCGGAACCGGTACCGCGTCGTCCGGAAGGTCGACGTGAACCGGTAGGACGCCTTGAACGTCCCGTTCCGGAGCGCCGTCGTCCTGAACGGCACCCATTTGCGACCGGCCCACGCCTGCAGCTCAACGCGTGTGGTGGCCGTTCCCGCCCCGGGGACCGAGCCCTCGAACCTGACGCTGCGCCCGTTGTGGGTGCGCTTGCGGTCGGTCTTCAGCCGCACGGGTGCCGTCACGACGAGCTTCACCGTCTGCGTTGAGTCGCCGTAGGCGAGCTTGAGCTCGCGCGAAGGGCCGGGCGGCACCGCGAGTTCGAAGCGCCCTTCGGCGTCCGTGGTCGTGGTCGTCGGGCCGCTCCAGGCCTGCGTGTGGAGTGGCCGGCTGGTCAGCGTCACGGTCGCGTTGGCGAGAGCCGCCTTGTCCGGAGCCGCGACCGATCCCTTCAGCGTCACCGCCTGATACGCCGTGCGACGCGTCCGCGCGCCCGCCAGCGTCAGAACACCCGGCCGAAGCGGCGCCGGCGGGGCGGCGACCAGGTCCGGCGCCTGTGGTGGCGCGCTCACCACCGTGGGCGGCCCCGGAGGCGGTGTGCGCACCGAGATCCCGAACGGCCCGGCGATCGTGCGGTTGCCCGCGACGTCGACGAGCACCGCTTCGACGGTGTGCGGCCCGTCGCTGAGCTCATCTGTGTCGAGCATCAACGTCGCGTACCCCTCGGACGCGCACGGGGTCACGACGACATAGGGCGTCCTGCAGGACAGTCCCCCCACGTTCTCGATGAACCGCACCGCGCCGTCGACCTTGTACTCGATGGCCTGTACGCCGCCGCCGACGTCCTTGAAACCGAGTTTCAGATCGACGATGCCGTCCTGCATCCGACCGGCGACGAGCCGGCCCGCGGGAAGTCCGGTGAGCTCCGGCGCGACCTCGTCGCTCACCGTCACTGCCGCCCGCTCGATGCTCAGAAACCGCGCATCGCCGGCACAGCTCTCGCCCCCACATAGGTACTCGACGTCCAGACCGGACGCCCGCAGACCAGAAGCCGTGAACGGGCCAGGAAGGAGTTGCCACTCAGGTTCGTCAGGGCTCTGTTCCAGGGTCTGCTGGCCGGCGCGGAGTCGATAGGTCGCCGGCTGCCCGAAGAGCGCGGCCCCGGATCGAACCAGAGTTACGCCCGCAACCGTCGTACCGGCCGGAGCACGAAAGCTCAAGCGCACCCCCTGCAGTGCTTCATTGAACAACTCGAACGTCAGCTGCTGGCCGCGGTCGCAACCGTCGATCACAACATCCTCCGCAACGCCCTCTGGAATCGAGCTGGCCGTCCACGAGTCCGTGGCGGCAGGCCCGCTGCCCGTCCTGCACGCCTCGACGACGTACGTTCCGGCGTGCGCAGCGCCCGACACGCCCAGAGTGACCGCGGCGATCACCGCGACGACTGCTAGTGCCCTCATGGTCTTCGTAGGTGCCTCTCGCAAAATCTCGCCCCCAGGAGAGCGAGGATTCTCCACTGGTAGAGGCACAAGAGCAAGGTCCGGCGCATGCGGCGGTTGCCCACACCACCTTTGTCTAGGTCGCCCCCGTGGCGGTGTCTTTCCATCGCGGATAGCGTCGGCGCATGCCCGCCGTCCGCGCCTTCCTGCTCTGCCTCATCGCACTCGTCGCTACTCCGTCAGCGGCGCAGGCGGCGGACATCTTCGCCATCGGCTCGCAGTCGCGCCTGACGCGCGTCGGACCTGACGGCAACACGTCCGTCCAGGCGCGAAACCCGTCCGTGGCGCATAACTCGCTCAACGACGAGTACCTCGTCGCCTGGGTCGGGAACACGACGGTGAGCGGGGACGTCGAGATACTCGGGCAAATCCTCGACGGGCGAGGGGTTGCGAAGGGGTCGGTGGCTCGCCTAAGCGAAGTGCCCGGCGCCGAAAGCCCAACGAGTCCAGTCGTCAGTTACAGCCCGAAGGTCAATCAGTACGTCCTGGGCTACATCGCTACGCCGAAGGTGATCAGCCAGAACCCGGTGCCGCCGAACAGCCCCGATGGACAGCGCGAGTTGATCGCGCAGGTCGTCAACGCCGCCGGGATCAGCACGGGCCCGCCCGTACGCATCTCCGACACCGGTTCGCTGGACGCAGACGCCGACGTGGCTTCGCAACCGGCGGTGGCGTACGACCCAGAAGCCGATCGCTTCCGCTTTGCCTGGGTGGCCAGCTCCGCCAACGACCCCAATGACGACAACGTGGAGATCCGGACCCAGGCGGTGTCCTCTGCTCTGGCGAGTGGCAGTGGCATCGAGCTGACCGTGTCCTTGACCCCCGACGAAGACGCCGCACCTGACGAACCGGCTATCTCGTACCTGCCGGCCAACGACCGGTTCATGATCGCCTGGGAGGCTCCGAACGCAGCGGACCGACCGTCGATCTTCGTCCGCGGCGTGAGCAGCTCACTGGGTCTCGGCGCCTTCTCCCAAGTAGAGGCATCCACCGTCGTCACCGCGAGTGGACAAGCGGTCAAGCCGTCGATCGCAACGAACCCGGTCACGAACGAGGCGCTCGTGGCCTTCGTCAAGGACGACTCGACCACGGACGACGGTGAGGTCTTCGTCCAACGCGTCGCGGCGGACGGCGGGCTTCGACCCAACGGGACGGACCAGCGCATCTCCGCGATGGGCGTTGGCAACGCGGCGTTCGGCGCGAGCACCGCCGACGTGACCACGGCGTCGTATCACCCGGATCTCGATCGCTACTTCGTCACCTGGAGCGGAGAGGATGACCTCCCCGGGCTGATTGACGGGGAGATCGAGCGCTACGGCCAGGCGCTCACCGGGGACGGCGCCGAGGTGGCGACCGACGACCTTCGGCTCACCTTCACGGGTCCCGACAGCAACACCTCCGTCGCTCCCGAAGACGCCGCGACGGTTCCGGTCACCGGAAAGCGGGCCTGGCTCAACGTGTGGGACGCGGACGACAACCGACCGCCGCTGGCGAACGGTGAGTACGAGATCTACGGGCGGTTCGTGGGCGACGACGGCGATCTCGACGGACACGTGGCGCCGGCGGACTGCAACGACGGGAACGCGGGCATCTTCCCCGGCGCCGCGGAGGCGCTCGACAACGGCGTGGACGAGGACTGCTCGGGCGCGGACGCCGAGAACCCCGACCGCGACGCGGACGGGTCGCCTCGGCCCGCGGACTGCAACGACGCCAACGGCGGCATCCGGCCGGGTGCGGCCGACGCGGCCGACAATGGTGTGGACGAGGACTGCAACGGCGCGGACGCGGTGAACTTCGACCGCGACGGGGACGGGGCGGCGCGGCCCGGGGACTGCAACGATGCGAACGCCGCGATCCGGCCCGGCGCGAAGGACACGCCGCGCAACAGCGTGGACGAGGACTGCTCCGGCCGCGACGCGAGCTTCCCGAACTTGACGTCGGGCATCCTGCCGACCTGGGACATCAAGGGCACGCGGCTGAGGCTCGTGAATCTGCAGATCACGCAGCAGTTCCCCAAGGGCCTGAAGGTGAAGATCACGTGCAAGGGCTCGCGGTGCCCGTTCAAGTCGAAGGCACTGAAGGTCGGGAAGGTGCGGCGCAACGCGGCGAGCGTGATCTCATCGCTCACCGGTAAGCAGCGGAAGTTCCGAGCCGGACAAACCCTGGAAGTGTGGGTCTCGGCGCCGGACTTCAACTCGCGGATCAGCCGGCTCGTCCTGAAGGCGCGCAAGATCCCCGTCAGCCAGCCGTTCTGCGCGCTTCCCGGCTCGACGAAGGCGCAGAAGACCTGTGCCTGAGCGCCCGAATTGAGTCGAACGATGGTCCAAAACGACCGCATGTGAGCGTTGGGCGGTTGACGGCCTGAACGTCGGCGCTTAGCTTCCCGCGTCCCAGGGATGTTGATTGGAAGGGTCAGGGAGGCGCTGATGCGGGGCTGGAGCAGGACGCGACGAGCATGGATCGTGGCGCTGACCGCTGCGCTGTTCGCCTTCGTGGGAGCGGCGTCGGCGTCCGCGGCGGTGCCGGGCGGCGTGCTGGCGACCGGGTGCATCGGCACCGCGGCCCCGTGCACGGTGGTCTCCGGGTTCACGGGAACGCCTTCCGACATCGCGATGTCACCGGACGGTCAGAACGTCTATGTCACTACGTCGACGCCGGCGGTGTTCGCGTTCCGCCGTGACGTCGCGACTGGTCAGCTCTCGTTCCTGCAGTGCTTCCGAGCGACCACGACCGGCGGCTGCCAGGCGCTCATGCCGACGATCCACGCCGCGTGGACGCTGGACGATCCGCGGTCCGTGGCGGTCGCCGCGGATGGCCGCAGTGTCTATGTCGCCAACGACGACAACAGCGTCATCCACGAGTTCATTCGCGGCGCGGACGGCTCGATCGCGCTGAAGGCCGGGGCGCCGTGCATCGCCAACAGCGGCGCTGGTCTGAGTCCCTGTAGCGATGCCCGGGCGATGTCCGCCCCGACGGACCTCGTCATCGCGGGCGACCTCGTGTACGTGGGCTCCGCGAGCGGCGTGACGGTGCTGACGACCGATGGCGGCGTGCTCAGTCAGGCGGCCGACGTCGGGACGACGTACGCGTGCGCGGTGGGCGGCTCCACCACCGACGGGTGCGCCTTTGCCACAGGCCTCGGGTCGACGATCGCGCTCGAGGTTGCGTACGACCGCGTGTACGCCATGACCGGGAACCGCGTCCTCACGATCGCGCGTGACCCGAACACCGGCAGGCTCATTGGCAGCCGGGCACCGCAGAGCTGCATCGGCGCCGGCCCGGCAGCCACGTGCACGGTCAACGGGGAGATCGCCGTCGGCCTCGCCGACATCGCACTGGGCGCGGAGGGCCAGGTGTACGCCAGCCTGCTGCCGCGAGCGGCCGCGGAGGGCGTCAGCCCTCAGTCCAGCCGGGTCGTCACCTTGGATCCGTCGGGACCAGGGCTCGCTCGTCGCGGCACCGGGTGCGTCAGCAACGGCTCCGGCTGCACGCCCGGCCGCGCGCTCGCGACGTCCGCGAGCAGCCGCGTGATCACCACGCCCGATGGGCAGGACGTCTACGCGACCGGCACCGGCGTCGTCGAGCTCGACCGCCCCGGCAATCTGGCGCCCCGCGCCGACAGCCGCGGCTGCGTGCTTCCGTCCGGCTCGACGCCCGGCTGTGCGACGGCCCCCACCAACACGATGTCGACGCCGACCGAGCTCGTGATCGCCCCCGACGGCCGGCACGTGTACGCGCTGTCCGCCGGCCGCGTCACCACGCTGCGCCGAGACTCGAGCAGCCCGGTCTGCGGGAACACCTCCGTGACCGTGCAGCACGGGTTCCAGGGCAGTATCGCCATCCCCTGCTTCGACCCGGACGGCGACGAGCTGGTCTTCTCCACGGTGACCCCGCCGACGCTCGGCTCGCTCGGTGGCTTCACCCACGAAGCCGCGAGCGTGATCTACGCCGCGCCGCAGGGCCAGAACGGCTCGAGCACCATCACGTTCCGCGCGACGTACAAGAACACCGCGTTCGGCGCGTTCACGGGCGACGGGTCGGTTCAGGTGAACGTCGTCGGCGCGCCGGTGGTCAACCCGGGCCCCGGTCCGAGCGGGCTCGACGCCGACGGTGACGGGTTCACGGCCGGCCAGGACTGCAACGACGGCAACCGCAACATCCGCCCGGGCTCGGCCGAGATCAAGGGCAACAACATCGACGAGAACTGCGACGGGACCGCCGAGCCGTTCCCGACGATCGCCAGCGGCGTCGCGCACAACTGGTCGTGGACCAAGGGCGGTTCGTTCACGCTGAAGATGCTGCGGGTGACGCAGCAGTTCCCGAAGGGCTGGAAGGTCCAAATCAAGTGCTCCGGGAAGCGGTGCCCGTTCAAGACGAAGTCGCTGAAGGCCGGCAAGGTGTCCAAGCAGGCGTCGAACGTGATCACCGCGCTGACGAAGAAGCAGCGCAAGTTCCGGGCCGGGCAGACGGTCGAGATCTGGGTGAGCGCGCCGAACTTCAACACGAAGGTGGCGCGAATCGCGCTCAAGAAGGGCAAGCAGCCCGCGATCGTGCCGTACTGCGTGCTGCCCGGGTCGACGAAGGTTCAGAAGACCTGCTCGTAGTTGGCTTTTCTGAGAAGCGGCGCGCCAACGTGCGCCGTCTTCTCAGGGATTGCTGGTACCTTCGCCGCCGTCAATGGTGTCAGTCGTGGTCTGCCTCGTCCTGGGGCTCGTGCTGGTCGCCGCCGCAGGATTGAAGGCGGCCGGCGGCCCGTCCGCGCGGGCGGCGTTCGCCACGTACGGCGTCCGCTCGCCGCAGGCCATGACGGCCGCGTGGGGAGCCGTGATCGCGGTCGAGCTCACGCTCGGCGCGCTCGTGGCCGCGGGGCTCGACACCGCGGCCCGGGCGGCGGCCGTATTCCTCAGCGCCGCGACGGCCGCGCAGATCGCCGCGCTCGCGTCCGGCCGGGCCGGGGCGCCGTGCGCGTGCTTCGGCGCCAAGGGCCGGCTCTCGACGCGCTCCGCCGGGCGGACGGCGCTGCTGGCCGCCGCGCTGGCGCTGGCGCCGCTGCTGCCGCGCCGCACGCCGACCACCGAGGAGTGGCTCGCGATCGGGTTGGCGGCCGCGCTCCTCGGCCTGGCGGCGCTCACGGTCGTGGTGCTCGCGCTCGCGCGTGAGGTCGGGATGCTGCGGCTCTCGGTCGCCCCGCAGGGCGCGCTCGAAGTCGCGCACGAAGGCCCGGAGGTCGGCGCGCACAGCCCGCTCGCGCAGGACTTCCACGCGCTCGCGCCCGGCCAGATCGGCCTCGCCGTGTTCACGTCGGAGGGCTGCGGCCTGTGCCGCGCGCTCAAGCCGCAGATCGACGCGTTCGGCCGCCACCACGCGATCGCTCTGCAGACCTTCGACGAGGTCGAGCACGCGCAGGCCTGGGCGGCGGCGGACGTGCCCGGCAGCCCGTTCGCGGTGACGCTCGACGCAGACGGCACGGTGCTGTCTAAGGGCACGTTCAACACCGGCGCGCAGCTGGAGTCCGTGCTGCACGCGGCGGAGCGGCGGCAGCGGATGGTGCGCGCATGAACGGCGGCAAGCTGGCGGACGGGGTTGCGGCGCAGAGCTCGCGGCGCGGCTTCCTCGCGCGGGTCGGCGCGGCCGTGATGGGCGTCACGGGCGCGAAGACCATCGGCTCCCTCGTCACCCCGGGCGAGGCCGAGGCCTACCACTTCTGCGGTCACATCTACACGACGGACTCCTGCCCGCACCCGACGGGCCTGCCGCGGATCGACAGCAAGGGCTTCCCGATCCGCGCCAAGAACGGCCGTCCGGTCGACGACCTCGGCCGCTACGTGGACGCCCAGGGCCTCCCGGTCGACGACGACGGCGCGCCGCTCACCGACGCCGACGGCGCGCGCCTCCCGCAGGCGACGCGCACCGCCGTGTGCACGGCGACGGCCGCGGTGTACGGCTTCAAGCCCCACGTCGACGGCGCCTGGTACCGCTGCTGCGGCGGCCGCGTGCGCAAGCTCGTCGACTGCTGCGGCACCATGCGCAACCGCATCAACGGCGACAAGGCGCTCACGGGCTACTGCTACAAGGGCCGCAAGGTCTTCTGCGTCATGTACTACGACACGAAGGTCAAGTGCTGAGCCTCACGGGTCGGTCGTCGCGAGCGTGAGCGTCACGGCGCCGGAGTAGGAACCGGTCCGCAGCGGCTCGTCGGCACCGATCCGTTGCCGGAACCCGACCGTGACCTCCTCGTTGGAGACCGGGGCGGTCCAGACGGACTTCGAGAGCGACACCTCGACCGGCGAAGCGAGCGAGAACGCGCCGTTGCGCAGCCGCACCGACGAGGCGCTGAGCGTCGCGTCACCGGCCGTGGAGATGACATCCACCCACGTGCTGGTGTCGTAGGTCGCCTCCCGCCCGGCCACGAACGTGCCGAAGGACGCGGGCGCGCGCAACGCGAGCGAGAGCGTCGCCGGAACCGTGCCCCCGACGGTCGTCTCGTAGCGCGGCCCGAGCACGAGCCCCGCCAGCGTCCAGTTGCCGCTGAAGTTCAGGTCGGCGGTGCGGCCGCTGGAGCCGCCGTCGAGCACGAACCGCTCCCACGCGAACACGCGCTGGGGCAGCGCCGCGCCGGAGACGAGCGTCTGCTCGCCCTCGCGCACGGTCATCGCGCCGGACGCGGCGCCCGGGTCGCCGCGCAGCAGCGCAACGTCGTGCTTGCCGGGCGGAACCGCGATCCGCAGCGTCGCGGCCGTCCCGAACACGTGATCGCGGCGCATGGCGTCCGAGCCCGCCCCGCGGTCCCGGGAGCCCGGCGCGGTGCCGACCCAGCCCAGCACGGCGCCCTCGCGCCAGACGTCGTCCGGCGAGAGCCGCGAAGCGCCGCCGACGATCACGACCGAGCTCGGCGTGCCGGCGTCGTAGGCGTAGGTGAACGAGGGCGCGTCGGGCTTGACCCACACGGTGGCCTTCGGCGCGCCCTCGGAGTCGCCGCCGCCGACCGGCGTCACGCGGCCCGTCAGCGTCACCTCACCCTGCACGCCCGGCTCCGGGAACGGCATCGCGGGCGGTGTGAGCGGCACACTGACCGGCGTCATGACGCCGGGCGGGAGCGTCGCCCGCACCGGGTCCGCCTTCCAGCCCGCGGGCGCGTCGACCGACACGTCGACCGGCAGAGGGTCGTTGGTCCAGTTGCCCGCCGTGACGGTTGCGTTGACCGGCCTGCCCGCGAACAGGTCGTTCGGGACGGCCAGCGTCCCGGCGCTCGCGTCGGGCACGTCGACCGGCACGCCGAGCGGGTGGAACTCGGCCGCGGCCGCGAGGTTGTTGCGGGCGCCCGTGACCGTGACCCGGAGCTTGCGGACCCCCCGCGCGGGCGTGGCCAGACGCGCGACCTTCTGCAGCTCCGACGCGGCCCACGTGGCCGTGCGGACGTTCGTGAACGTCGTGCCGTCTGTGCTCACGGCGATCGTGTACGCGTTGATGTGGCCGTTGAGCAGCCCGTCGAAGCGCGGCTGGTAGCGCAGCTCGCTGATGTCGTAGACGCCGCCGAGGTCGATCGTGATGGTCGCCGGCAGCTCCTGCGCCACCGAGCGCCAGATCGTCGACGGGTCACCGTCGACCGCGTGCGACGCATCGTCGGCGCCCGCGTGGCTGGACGCCGTCGCCGTCATGCGGGCGGAGGGGACGCACTGCGCCGCCGGGTCGGACACCACCTTCACCGGCGTGGAGGCGTGCGCCTTGGCGCCGAGCCGATAGCCGACCGCGTAGTCGCCGGGCGCGGCGTCCGGCGGCACCGTCACGCGCAGCGGCAGGTTCGGATCCAGCCCGGGCGGCACATAGCTCGAGAACTGCAGGCGCGAGGACGCCAGCGGCCCGGTGGGCTCGACGAACAGGTCGCCGTACTGGTGGTCGGTGGTCGCGTTGTGCAGGCCGAGGCGCACCTGCCCGTAGCCGATGCAGCGCAGGATCTCCAGCTGGTCCACGCTCGGGTCGAGCTGAACCGGATCCGGCCCGCCACCGAGCTGACCGACGGCGGTGCCGGTGAACGCGGCGCTCACGAGCGCCAGCGCGGTGAAGCCGATCAGGCGCTTCATGCCGTCTCCATCTGCGGGTTGCCGTTCTCGACTGCGTAGCTGGCGTGCGTGGACACCGGCGCGCCGGGGCGCGTGATGTACGGCACGACGCGGAAGTCGGTGTGCCAGGTGTCCGGCGTGACCGTGCAGGTCACGTAGCCGCGCTGGCTGGTCGTCATCTCCAGGTGCGGGTTGGCCCGCAGCAGGTTGGCCGCGTTCGGCGTCTCCACCGAGCCGTCACCGGCGCTGGAGATCGACGTGCACGTGAACTCCGGGGCCACGATCGGCGCGTTCGCGACGCGGTAGTCGCCCTTGACGTGCGAGGCCTGGTGGCGGTGCACGTCGCCGCAGAGCACGACCGGGTTGGAGATCCGCCGCTGCGTGAGCGCGTCCGCGACGCGGATGCGGTTGGCCGCGTAGCCGTCCCAGGCGTCGGTCGGGATCGAGGTGCCGGCGCCCGGGTCGGAGTCCAGCTGCGCCATCAGCACCTGCTGGGCGAGGACGTTCCAGCGCGCCGGGGAGGCCGAGAGCCCGTCCAGCAGCCACTGCTCCTGCTCGGCCCCGAGGATCGTGCGCGTCGGGTCGAACCGGTCCTGCCCGGCCGCTCCCGGCTGGCGGTCGCGGTACTGGCGGGTGTCGAGCACGTTGAACTCGACCAGGTCGCCGTAGCGGAAGCGGCGGTAGAGCTGCATGTCCGGGCCGGCCGGCTTGCTCGGCAGCCGCAGCGGCATGTTCTCCCAGTAGGCGCGGTAGCCGTTCGCGCGCCGCAGGAGGAACTCGGCTTCCGGCTGGTCGTTGGTGGTGTTCTCGTCGGCGTAGTTGTTGACGACCTCGTGGTCGTCCCAGGTGACGATGAACGGCGCCGCCGCGTGCGCGGCCTGCAGGTCCGGGTCGGTCTTGTAGACCGCGTACCGCTGCCGGTACTGGTCCAGGCTCTCGGTCGGGACCTGCGCGGACTCGGGGATCGGCGTGTTGCGGGCGCCGCCGACCGGGTCGGTCGCGAACTCGTAGATGTAGTCGCCGAGGTGCAGGACGACGTCGACGTCCTCGTTGACCAGGTGCTTGTAGGCCGTGTAGAAGCCGGCGTGCCAGCTCTGGCAGGAGACCATGGCGAACTTGAGCGCGCCGTTTCCGGCGGCCGGCGCCGTGCGCGTGCGGCCGATCGGGCTGCGCTCGCCGCCCGCCACGAAGCGGTAGAAGTACTCGCGGCCGGGCTCCAGGCCCTTGACGTCCACGTGCACGCTGTGGCCGACCTCCGGCCACGCGACCTCGACGCCGCGTGCGGCGATCCGCCTGAACGCCTCGTCGTGCGCCAGCTCCCACTCGACGTCGACCGGCGCGTACGGCATCCCGCCGAACGGGACGAGCGCCTCGGGGGCGAGCCGCGTCCACAGCACGACCGAGTCCGGCAGCGGGTCGCCGGACGCGATGCCGAGCGTGAACGGGTAGCCGGAGAGCGTGCGCGCGCTCGAGTAGGCGGTGCCCGAGCCCGGTAGCCGCGTGCTCAACGCGAGGACGGTTGCCGCCCCCGCCAATGTCAGGAAGCGCCGCCTGGTGCCCAGCAGGGCCTCAGGCCGCGCTTCGGCCAGCTCGTCCTTGAACCGCATCGCTCCCCGATCCGTCGATATCGGGGCGGGAGTCTCTCGACCGTCAGCCGGAAGTGGTTACGAGCGCGTGAACTCAGCAATCGCCCGTAAGCTGGTCGACAATGGTCGAAGTGACGTTGATCGCGCTGGCACTGGTCGCCGGCGTCACCGGCGCGTGGTCGCCGTGCGGGTTCTCGATGGTTGAGACGCTCGCCCCGGCAGGCTACGCGGGGCGGCTGCGGACGACGATCGTCGCGTGCACGACGTTCGCGGCGGGCGCGCTGGTCGGCGGCGTGTTCACGTTCGGCGGGCTCGCGCTGCTCGGCTCCGGGCTGGGCGCCGCGGCGCCGGCGGTGGCCGCGGTCATCGCCCTGGCAGCCGGCGCGGGTGAGGCGCGCGGCGCGCGGATCATGCCGCAGGTGCGGCGCCAGGTGCCGGAGTCCTGGCGGCGCGTCATGCCCGTCCCGCTCGCGGCCGGCCTGTACGGCGTGCTGCTCGGCCTCGGCTTCACGACCTTCATCCTCACCTTCGCCGTGTGGGCGTTGGCGGGTGTGTCCGTCGCGCTCGGCGACCCGGCGCTCGGGGTGCTGGTGGGCCTCGCGTTCGGGGCGGGCCGTACGCTCCCGGTGGTCGTCCTGGCGCCGTTCGGCGGTGGCGCCGCACACGCCGCGATGGCCGAGCAGCCGCACATCCTGCGCTCGCTGCGGTGGGCCGACGCGGCCGTGTTGGCGGTCGTGGCCGCCGCGCTGTTCGCCGCGCCCGCCCAGGCGCAGATCGTCGGCGCCGCGGCCGGCTTCGCCGATCCGTCGGTGGACGGCGAGGCCGTCGCCTTCCATCGCCCCGGTGGCCTGGGCGAGCTGCGCGGCCCGGCCGGCATCCAGGCCTTGCCCGGCGTTCACCCCGCGATCGGCGGCGGCCGCCAGGCCTGGCTCGAGAACGGCCACGTGGTGATCCCGGGCGTCGGCGCGATCCCCGCACCCTCGGCCGACGCGGTCGCGATCTCCGGCACCTTCGTCGCCTGGCGGGCGGGCCAGGAGCTCGTCGCGGCTTCACTGACCGACCTCGCGCCGCGCCAGATCACGATCGGCGCGCTCGGCCGCCCGGCGCTGAGCGGCAGCCTGCTCGTCTACGACGTCGACGGCCGGATCGAGGCCGTCGACCTGCTCACCGGCACCCGGACGGTGCTGCGCCGCGAAGCGCGCGTGCAGCTGCGCGGCCCATCGGTCGTCGGCACCGAGCTGGTGTACGTGCGCGCCACCTACAGCCGCCAGCAGGTCCGCGTCGGCCGCCTGGGCCGCCAATCCGTCTCACGCGACCACGCGCTCTACGGCACCTACCCGACCGCCCGCGCCGATCCGGGCCACGAGCCCGGCCGCTTCCCGGCGCGCGGCCACATCAACAAGCCGATCTGGGACCGCCCGCCCGCGGGCGTCCAGGACACGCTGACCACCACCGCGGCCGGGTCGGACTCGGTGTTCGTCACGCGTGTGCGCAAGCGCAAGGGCGCGCCGGCCACCGCCGCGGTGCTGCAGCTCGCGCGCTGATCTCGCCGAGTGCTCGATCGGTCAACCAGAGGTTGACAAACTGAGCACTCGGGGGGGTCAGCGCCAATCTTCGAGCACCGGCAGGAGCGACCGGGCGTCGTCGACGACCGCGTCCGCCTCGGCCAGCGCCTCGACGCCGAACGAGCCCGTCGCCACCGCGGCGACGCGGACCTCGTCCACGCGCGCGCAGTGGATGTCCCGCGGCGTGTCACCGATCACCACGGTCCGTCCGCGCGGCCACGCCGGGTCGCTCGCTCGGCCGCGGGCGATCGCCGGCAGGCGGCCGCGGTCCTCGTCGTCGGAGCCGAACCCGCCCTGGCCGGGCTCGAAGTAGTGCCCGATCCCGGCCGCGCCCAGCTTGCGGCGCGCGACCGGCTCGAGATTGCCCGTGACCAGCGCGAGCCGGAACTCGTCCGGGCGCGCCGCCAGCGCGTCGAGCAGCTCGACCATCCCCGGCGCGACCGTCGCGCTCAGGTCGGGCGGGCAGAGCCGCTCGTACTCGCGCACGGTCTCTTCCACCCACGCCTCGTCGAGCTCCTCGACGCCCGCCGCGGCCAGCAGGTCCCGCGCGATCGCGCGGTCGGTCCGCCCGGCGTACTCGACGGAGTCCACCCGAGACAGGTCCACGCCGTGCACGCGGCCGGCCGCCGCACGCAGCGCGGCCGCGTGCTCACCGGAAGCACGCTGGAGCAGCGTGCCGTCGATGTCGAACAGCAGCAGGAGCAACTTACCTACGGAAGTCCACGTCGGCCGGGAGGCGCTGCGCGAACGCGGCGATCAGCCGCGCCGCCGCGTCCACGTCGGAGAGCTGCACCATCTCCACCGGCGAGTGCATGTAGCGCAGCGGCACGGAGATGACCGTGGTCGGGATGCCGGCGCGGGAGAGGTGGATCGCGTCGGCGTCGGTGCCGGTGGCGCGGCCCGAGGCGTCGATCGTGAACGGGATGCCCTCGGCCTCGGCGGTCTCGTGCAGCAGCTCGAACAGCAGCGGGTGCAGCGTCGAGCCGCGCGTCAGCACGGCGCCCGACCCGAAGCGGTGCTTGCCCAGCTCCTGCTCGGAGATGCCCGGCTGATCGGTGGCGAAGGTCACGTCGACGGCGATCGCCACGTCCGGCGCCAGCGAGTAGGCCGTGGTGTGCGACCCGCCGAAGGTGATCTCCTCCTGCGCGACCGCGACGGCGTACACGTCGCCGGGCGCACCGCCCGCCTCGCTCACGAGCCGGGCGGCCTCCAGCGCGATGTAGCACCCGAGCCGGTTGTCCATCGAGCGTGAGACGAACCGCCCGCCGGGAAACTCCAACGGCTCCCCGGCGATCACGGCGACGTCCCCGATCCGCACCAGGCGCCGCGCCTCATCCCCGTCGGCGGCGCCGATGTCGATGTGCAGGTGCTTGAGCTCGGGGCCCTTCTTGCGGTCCTCCTCCTTCATGAGGTGGATCGGCCGCTTGCCGACGACTCCCGGAACGACCCCGCCGCGCGTCGCGATGTCGACCCGCTGGCCGACGAGCACGATCGGGTCCCACCCGCCGACGCCGGTGAACCACAGGAACCCGTCGTCGTCGATGTGGTGGACGATCAGCCCGATCTCGTCGATGTGCCCGACGACCGCGACCGACTTCCCGCCGCCCGTGCCGGGGACGCGCGCGACCGTGGAGCCCACGGTGTCGTGCCTCACCTCGGCGAACGCCGACGCCGCCTCGCGGAACACCGCGGCCGGCGCCTGCTCGTAGCCGGACGGGCCGGCTGCGGTGAGCAGCCGGCGCAGGGTCTCCGGTAGCGGCAAGTTACGCCGCCAGCAGCTGTCGGAGCACGAACGGCAGGATGCCGCCGTGCTGGTAGTACTGGACCTCCTTGGGGGTGTCGATCCGCACACGCACCTTGAACTCCTTGTCGTCGGCGCGCACGGTCACCTCCTTGGCCTCGCCGCCCTCGACGCCGGTGATGGAGAACTCCTCCTCGCCGGTCAGCCCGAGCGACTCAGCGCTGTCGCCGTCGTTGAACTGCAGCGGCAGCACGCCCATGCCGACCAGGTTGGAGCGGTGGATGCGCTCGAAGGACTCGGCGATCACGGCCCGCACGCCCAGGAGCTTGGTGCCCTTGGCCGCCCAGTCACGCGACGAGCCCGAGCCGTACTCCTTGCCGGCGAGCACGATCAGCGGCACGTCTTCCTGCGCGTACTTGTTCGAGGCGTCGTAGATCGTCATCTCCTCGCCCGACGGCTGGTGGCGGGTGAAGCCGCCCTCCGTGCCGGGCGCGAGCTGGTTGCGCAGGCGGATGTTCGCGAACGTGCCGCGGACCATCACCTCGTGGTTGCCGCGGCGCGAGCCGTAGGAGTTGAAGTCCTTCTGCTCGACGCCGTGCTCGTTGAGGTAGTTCGCCGCCGGCGTGCCCTTCTTGATCGCGCCCGCGGGCGAGATGTGGTCGGTCGTGACCGAGTCGCCGAGCTTGGCCAGCACGCGCGCGCCCTGGATGTCCTCCGGCGCGACCGGCTCCTTCGGCACGTCCTCCAGGAACGAGGGCCGCCGCACGTAGGTCGAGTCGTCCGACCAGGCGAAGCGGTCGCCCTCCGGGATCTGGAGGGTGCGCCAGCGCTCGTCGCCCTCGAACACCTCGCCGTAGGACTTCAGGAACATCTCCTCGTCGACCGAGCCCTCGACCACCCGCGCGACGTCGGCCGCGGAGGGCCAGATGTCCTTCAGGTAGACGTCGGCGCCC
Organism: Solirubrobacter deserti; assembly: GCF_027587175.1. Lineage (GTDB taxonomy): Bacteria > Actinomycetota > Thermoleophilia > Solirubrobacterales > Solirubrobacteraceae > Solirubrobacter > Solirubrobacter deserti. Next base: position 20,369 of record NZ_JAPCID010000044.1, on the reverse strand, counting down.
TCGGAGTCCTGGCCCAGCGGCTCGTCGAGCAGGTCGATGTCCATCGTCCCCGCGATCGCGTACGCCACCACCAGCGGCGGGGACGCGAGGTAGTTCATCTTCACGTCCGGGTTGATCCGGCCCTCGAAGTTGCGGTTGCCCGAGAGCACGGACACGACCGCGAGGTCCTCGGCGTTGACGACGTCCGAGACCGCCTGCGGCAGCGGGCCCGAGTTGCCGATGCACGTCGTGCACCCGTAGCCGACGAGGTGGAAGCCGAGCGCCTCGAGGTCCTCGGTCAAGCCGGCCTTCTCGTAGTACTCCATGACGACCTTCGAGCCCGGCGCGAGCGACGTCTTCACCCACGGCTTGGACTTCAGGCCGCGCTCGCGCGCCGCCCTCGCGACCAGGCCGGCGGCGATCATCACCGACGGGTTCGACGTGTTCGTGCAGGACGTGATGGCCGCGATCACGACGTGGCCGTGATCGAGGTTGGTCTCGGTGCCGTCCTCGAGCGTGAGGTTGACGTGGTGCTCCTCGCGCTCGGCGACCTGCAGGCCGCCGGTGCCGCCGGCCGTCGCGGGCGAGCCGTCGTCCCCGCCGCTGCCGCCGTTGTGCGCGGGCGGGTCGGAGGCGGGGAACGACTCCTCGGCCTCCTCGTCGACGTCGGTCTGCGCCGTCGTCCCGTGGCCCGGCACGCCCGGCTCGTCGGCCGCGGCCTCCGGCTCGGCGTCGGGGAGGATGTCCTCGAGCGCGATCCGGAACGCGGCCTTGGACTCCGTGAGCGACACGCGGTCCTGCGGGCGCTTCGGGCCCGCCAGGGACGGGACGACGTCCCCGAGGTCCAGCTCCAGCGTCTCGCTGTAAGTCGGCTCCTCGGCGCTCTCGTCGTGCCACATGCCCTGCGCGCGGGCGTAGGCCTCGACCAGCTCGCACTGCTCCTCCGAGCGGCCCGTGAAGCGCATGTAGCGGATCGTCTCGGCGTCGATCGGGAAGATCGCGCACGTCGACCCGAACTCCGGCGACATGTTGCCGATCGTCGCGCGGTCGGCGAGCGGCGTGTTGGTCACGCCCGCGCCGTAGAACTCGACGAACTTGCCGACGACCTTGTGCTCGCGCAGCATCTGCGTGACGGTGAGCACCAGGTCGGTCGCGGTCGCGCCCTCCGGCAGCTCGCCGTTGAGCTTGAAGCCGACCACGCGCGGAATCAGCATGGACATCGCCTGGCCGAGCATCGCGGCCTCGGCCTCGATACCGCCGACGCCCCAGCCGAGCACGCCCAGGCCGTTGATCATCGTCGTGTGCGAGTCGGTCCCGACGAGCGTGTCCGGGTACAGCACGCCGCCGGACTCGAAGACCACGCGCGCGAGGTACTCGAGGTTGACCTGGTGGACGATGCCGGTCTCCGGCGGGACGACCACGAAGCCCTCGAACGCCGTCTGGCCCCAGCGCAGGAACTCGTAGCGCTCCTGATTGCGCTCGTACTCGCGCTCGGTGTTGAAGCGCAGCGCCTCGCGCGTGCCGAACTGGTCCACCTGGACCGAGTGGTCGATGACCAGCTCCGCGGGGACGAGCGGGTTGATCTTGGCGGGGTCGCCGCCCAGGTCGGACATCGCGTCGCGCAGCGCCGCGAGGTCCACGATCGCCGGCACGCCGGTGAAGTCCTGCATCACCACGCGCGCGGGCGTGAACGCGATCTCCTTGGAGGGCTCGGCGTTGTGGTCCCAGCTGGCGAGCGCCTCGATGTCCTCCTTGCGGACCGACACGCCGTCCTCGGTGCGCAGGAGGTTCTCCAGCAGCACCTTCAGCGAGAACGGCAGGCGCGCGACGTCGAACTTCTCCTGGAGCGCGTCCAGGCGGTAAATCTCATAGGAACGCCCGCCGACTTCGAGGTCCGCTCGGGCGTTGAAGGAATTCTCTGACACGGTTTCAAGCTCCCGTAGGAGTGGATTTTCGTGTCAATGAGCCTACCCCCGTAGCGATTTCACAGCGCTCACGGCGGCGTCGACGTCCTTCGCGTCCACGTGCAGCGAGGTCCCGAGCCGCACGTGCTGCTCCGCGTACGGGGTCACGGACGCACGGATCCGGCGCCGTCCCAGGCGGTCCACGACCTGGTCGGGGCGCATGCCCGCCACGTCGAAGCACACGATCCCGGACGACACCTCCCGCGAGCGCGGCGTGACCAGCCGCACGTGCGACAGGCGCGCCAGCCCGTCCTTCAAGCGCTCCGCCAGCCCGTGCGTGCGCTCGGCGACGTGCGCGCGACCGAGCCCGTGCTGCCAGTCGAACGCCTGTGCGAGCGCCCAGCGGTGCTCGAACGAGTGATAGCCGCCGGGCGTGAACAGCTCGCCGACCCGGTCGGCCTCGACGGGCCCGACCGGCTCGCCCTGCAGCCACGCGCCGTACGGCTCGCGGCCGAACGACGGGATCACCGGCGCCATCTTGTCCCACGCCTTGATCGACCAGATCAGGCCCGTCCCGCGCGGCCCGCCCAGCCATTTGTGTGTGCCGGCCACCAGCACGTCGCACAGGTGGATGTCGATGGGATCGGGCTCGACGCCGAGCGCGTGGACGGCGTCGACCACGAGCGTGACCGCGTTGCCGAGCGCGGCGCGCAGCTTCATCAGCGGCAGCTTCACGCCCGTGCCCGAGTGCACCCAGGTCAGCGCGACGACCTTCGTGCGCTCGGTCAGCGCACCTCGGAGCGCGCCGATCATCGCGTCCGCGGACGCCTGCGCCGGATCGTCGTAGAGGCGCACCCGGCGCACCGTCGCGCCGCTCAACCGCAGCGACTCGTGCGTCGCGTAGTGGTCGTGCTCGGTCGTGAGCACCTCGTCGCCCGGTTGCAGGAGCCCGCGGTAGGTGAGCGCCAGCCCCATCGTGGTGGAGTCGACGAACGCCAGCGTCCCGGGCTGAACGCCGAGATACCGCGCGCCGGCGACCGCCACCGCCTCGTCCAGCTCCGCCTCGTGGCGCCGCAGGTAGTCGGCCGCGCCCGCGTCCAGCCCGCGCCGGTGGCGCTCGATCGCGTCGCGCACCGGCTTCGGGTGGGCGGCGAACAGGAACGCGTCGAAGTGGCGCCAGCGCGGATCGAGGGCGAAGAACGCCGGCCCCGCGGACTTCTTCTCCCCGCAGCCGACGAGCGCGAGCGCCGCACCCCCGGCCAGCAACTCCTTGCGGGTAACGCTCACCACGCGGACGGTACTCCCCCGCCAAAGGTTCGGTTCCCCGAATGGCGCGGGGTTCCGGACGGGCCATACGATCGCGCCGTGCTCATACGGACGACGATCGGACTCGGAGCGGCTGCCGGTGGGCTCTCCCTCATGACCTACGGGATCGCGCAGGCGATCGAGAACGGCAGCTGCGGGACCGACGAGTACGGCAACGTGCTCGGCGCGCCGTGCCCGGACGGCTTCGGCGAGATGATCGTGCTGATGATCCTGGGCGCGTTCGTCGCGCTCGCCGGCGCGGCGCTGGCCAGCTCGCTGCTGCGCTTCATCCTCCCCGCGATCATCGCCGTCGGCGCCGGCGTGATGCTCGGCATCCTCGACGTCAACGAGAACGACACGCGCCCCGGTCTGGAGATCATCGCCGCCGTCTCCGCGCCGATGGTGCTGTTCACCGTCCCGTTCGTCGGCCGCCGCCGCAGCCACGGGCACGCCGTGCCGCAGCCGGCACAGCCGGTCGCCGCCACCTTCGGGACGCCGCCCCCACGGCCGCAGCCGGCTCGCGAGCCCACGTTCGAAGCACCCGCCCCGCAGTGGCAGCCACGGACGGCGCAGGACCCGGAGGACATCGCGGCCCGGCTGCGCCAGCTCGACCAGCTCAAGGCGTCCGGGCTGCTCGACGACGCGGCCTACGACGAGCAGCGCAAGCGGATCCTCTCGGAGCTCTAGACCATGCGCGCGATCACCGTCTTCTTCGCCCTGCTCGCCACCGTCGCCGGCGCCTACGGCGGCTTCTGGGTCATGCGGGAGCTCGGGCCCGCCGACCTCACCGGCCAGTACGGCCGCGGCAACGCCGCCTCCATCGAGGGCAACTTCATGCAGTCCGCGAACTTCGAGCGCGTGATCGAGGCGCTCGAGCGCGAGCTCGGCCCGGACGGCCGGCTGCAGTCGCTCAACGTCAACCTGCTCGAGGTCGACGCGACCGCGATCGACTCAGGCCGGCGGCTGGTCGTCCGCATCGACGCCTCCGGGCGCTCGATGAAGGACGACGTCGGCGAGGCCGACCCGATCGGCACCGTGCCCGTCGCCAAGCTCGACCCCAAGGCCCTGGACCGGATCAGCAAGGCCGCGCGCAAGGAGACCGGCGAGCCCGTGGAGCGCCTCTCGCTGACCGGCTCCAGCCGCCAGTGGAACGTCTACATGCTGCGCGGGGAGCCCGACAGCTTCATCGCCAACCTCAACGGCAAGGGCCTGCGGCTGAGCGGCGAGGAGAACCCGGAGCCGGGCGGCGCCGAGCCCGACTCGCTGATGCGCGCGGAGAACCTGCATAAGGTGCTCGACGCCGCCGCCAAGGAGGGCGACGCCCTGTACGACCTCACCGTCTGGCCCGAGCGCGCCTCGGTGGCGATGAAGTCCGGCGGGCGCGTGGTCGCCCTCCAGTTCGGGTTCGACGGCGAGCTCACCGGCCGCGACATCAGCGCGCCCAACGGCGCGCAGACCAAGACGATCCGGCTCTCCCGCGTCGACCCGCGCGCGATCGAGCGCATGGCCAAGAGCAGGTACGCCAAGGGCCTCAAGAACGCCATGTACGCGATCCTGCGTCCGGACATCGGGTTCAGCGCCGGCGAGCCCCAGTGGCTGTTGTACCTGCCCGAGGGCTCGGACCCGCCGTACCTGACCGCGAACATCAAGGGCCGCGGCATCTCGTGGCCCGGCCGCGGGTGACTGTCCGCACATGGAATCCGGCAAGGGCCGTGATCAGTGAACTTCTGAGGGCACGCGCCGACGCTCACCCGTGAGCTCGAAGACCCAGAAGTCCTCGCCGAGCACCGGCACGCTGACGTTGTAGACCGGCACCTCGCCGATGCGGCCCTCGAACGTGCCTGCGTGGGCGTGCCCGTGCAGGACCATGTCCGGGTTGTGCTCGAGCAGCGGCGGCGCGAGCCGGTCGGTGCCGAGGAAGGTCCAGATCGTCTCCCGCTCGCCGACGAGCGTCTCGGTGGTCGGCGCGTAGTGCATGAGCACGATCCGGAACGCGCACATCTGGATCGCCCGCAGCCCTTCGTCGAGCGCCTCGGCCTCCTCGATGCTCTCGCGGTACACGCCCCGCAGCGACGGCTCGCCGAAGTCGGGCAGGTGCGAGCCGGGGAAGCCGCCCATGAACCCCTTCACGCCCGCGATCCCGACCTGCGTGTCGCAGATGTCGAGCACCTCGTGCGAATGGGTCTTGTCGAGGACGACCACGCCCGCCTCCTGCAGGACGGCCTTGAAGTCGTCCGCCCGGTTGACGTGCCAGTCGTGGTTGCCGAGCACGGTCAGGACCGGCACGCCGACGTCGCGCACGGCGTCGGCGACGATCTGCGCCTGCTCGGGCTCACCGTGCGTCGTGAGGTCACCGGCCAGCAGGATCACGTCCACGCGGTCCTCGAGCGCGGCGAACGTCGCCCGCGCGCGCTCCCGGTCGTCGGCGCGTTCCCCGTAGTGGATGTCCCCCGCGGCGGCGATCCGGATCCGGCATTCCTCCCGCCGCTCGGCGGGGCGGCCGTCGATGGCGATCGAACTCATATCCGAAACGGCTACCCGATCGTGGGCACCGGGTAGCCCGTTCACATGTCCACGGATGAGGAGAGCCCGTTCTCGGATCTCGAGGCGTCGCTGAAGAAGTCCGCCGCAGCCCTGCGTGAAGCGGACGTCCCGTTCCTGCTCGGAGGGAGCCTCGCCAGCTGGGCGCGCGGCGGCCCGGAGACCCGTCACGACCTCGATCTGATGCTCAAGCCCGAAGACATCGACCGTGCGGTCGAGGCGCTCGGGGCCGCCGGCATGCGCTTCGAGGACCCGCCGGAGGAATGGCTCGTGAAGGTCTGGGACGGCGAGACGCTCGTCGACCTGATCCACCACCCCAAGGGCACGCCGGTCGACGACGCCCTGATCGAGCGCGGCGAGGTAATGTCCGTACTCGGCATGGAGATGCGCGTGATGGCGCTCGAGGACGTGCTCGTGACGAAGCTCATGGCTCTGGATGAGCACTCGCTGCGCTACGAGTCCCTGCTGGCCATCTCCCGCGCGCTGCGCGAGCGCATCGACTGGAAGGACGTCCGCGCCCGCACGACCGAGTCGGTCTGGGCGCGCGCGTTCTTCGTGATGCTGGAAGGCCTCGGGATCCTGCCCGAGGCGAGTCCGTCAACCGGGGGCCGTGACACCCGGGTGCGCGTGTTGACGCAACCCGGTTCGGCCGCCGCGAACGTGGGGTAGGCGACCGCAATGGCCGAACCGATCACGCAGGCCCGCCTTCGGGCACTCTCCGCCGTGCACCCTGAGCAGGGGCGCGTGCTGTCCGTGTTCCTGAATCTGGACCCGACGCAGTTCGCCACCGCGAACGCGCGATCATCCGCCATCACCTCGGTCCTGACGGACGCGTCGCACAAGGTCGACGAGACCGAGGGGCTGACGCACGATGAGCTGCTCGCGCTGCGCGACGACATCGAACGCGTGCGCGGCGTCCTCGAGGGCGGTGACATCGCGCAGAACGGCACGCGCGCCGTCGCAGTCTACGCCTGCGGCCCGGCCGATCTGCTGGAGGTCATCCGGCTGCGGCGGCCCGTGGACAACAAGGTCGTGGTCAACGACACGCCGTACGTCGAGCCGCTCGTGCTCCAGGGCACGGACGAGATGTGGATGGTGCTGCTCAGCAACCGCCGCGCCGCGCGGCTGTTCTTCGGGCCCAACGAGGGCCTCGAGGAGACCGATCGCTTCGTCGACGACGTGCACTCCCAGCACGATCAGGGCGGCTGGTCGCAGATGCGCTACCAGCGCTCCGTCGACAAGGAGGTCTCCGACCACCTCCAGAACGCCGCCGACCTCGCGTTCGACCTCTACAAGAAGCGCGGGGCCGACCGGATTCTGATCGGCGCGCCCGAGGAGCTGATCACCGAGTTCAAGGGCAAGCTGCACCCGTACCTGGCCGAGCGGATCGCGGGCAAGATCTCCGTGGACATCGAGAACGCGTCGCTCGACGACGTGTGCGCAGCCGCGGCGACCGAGATCACCGCGCACCAGATGCGCCTCGAGCGCGAGGCGCTGGACCGGCTACAGCAGGGCGTCGGCACGGGCGGGCGCGGCGCGGCCGGCATCGCCGAGGTGCTGGACGCGCTCAACCAGGCGCGCGTGGAGACGCTGCTGATCGCGGAGAACTTCCAGATCCCGGGCCGGGTGGACTTCCAGGCCGGGCTGCTGCTGCCGGAGGGCCGCGACGAGGGCGAGCCGGTGGACAACATCGTCGAGCCGGCGATCGAGAAGGCGATCGAGCAGTCCGCCAGCGCGATGGTCGTGCGCCACCACACGGATCTGGACGAGCTCGGCGGCATCGGCGCGGTGCTTCGCTTCTGAGCTCATGAGAATCGCGGTCCTGGGCACGGGCATCATGGGCGCGCCGATGGCGCGCAACCTCGCCTCCGCGGGGCATGAGGTCCGTGCCTGGAACCGGACCGCGGCCAAGGCCGAGGGCCTGGGCGCGAGCGTGGCGGGCACGCCGCGCGAGGCGGTCGAAGGCGCAGAGGTCGTGATCACGATGCTCGCCGACGGGCCGACCGTCGCGGCCGTGATGGACGACGTGACGCTGCCCGACGGCGTCGTGTGGTGGCAGGCGTCGACCATCGGGGTCGAGTGGCCGGCGAAGTTCGCGCCGCACGTCGACGGTCCCGTGATGGGCACGCGCAAGCCGGCCGAGGACGGCAAGCTCACCGTGCTGGCGAGCGGGCCCGGCCGCGAGCGCCTGGGCGAGGTCTTCGCGCCCGTGTCGGCGAAGGTCATCGACCTCGGCGACGAGATCGGCGCGGGCCAGCGGATGAAGCTCGTCGGCAACGCGTGGGTGCTGGGGCTGGTCGAGGCGCTGGCGGAGACGATCGCGCTGGCCGAGCAGCTCGACGTCGACCCACGCGCCTTCCTGTCCATGATCGAGGGCGGGCTGATGGACACGCCGTACGCGCGGCTCAAGGGCGAGCCGATGATCGCGCGCGAGTTCCCGCCGTCGTTCCCGCTCGTACTGGCCGCCAAGGACGCCGGGCTGATCTCCGACGCCGCGCCCGACCTCCCGCTGCCTCGCCTGATCCGGCAGCAGATGCTCAAGGTCGTCGAGGCCGGTTACGGCGACGAAGACCTGAGCGCCACAATCAGGGCCCTATGGCAAGAGCCCTCGTAATCGTCGACTTCCAGAACGACTTCACGCCCGGCGGCGCCCTGGCGGTGCCGGACGGCGACCGGATCGCCGACCGCATCAACGCCCTGGCCACGTCCGGCGACTACGACCTGGTGGTGGCCACGCGCGACTGGCATCCCGCCGACCACAACTCGTTCAGCGACCAGGGCGGCCCGTGGCCCGTGCACTGCGTGGCCGGCACGCAGGGCGCGCAGCTGCACCCGGCGCTCGTGCAGACGAACATCGACGTCGTCGTGGACAAAGGTCAGGCGGTCGACACCGACGGCTACAGCGGCTTCGAGGGCACCGACCTCGAGGAGATCCTGCGCGAGCACGGCATCACGCAGGTGACGGTCGTCGGGCTGGCGACGGACTACTGCGTCAAGAACACCGCGCTCGACGCGCTGCGCTCCGGCTTCCAGGTGACCGTGGACTCCACCGCGGTGCGCGGCGTGGACGTGGAGCCGGGCGACTCCGAGCGCGCCCTGGCCGAGGTCCGAGCGGCGGGCGGCGTGATGGCGTGAACGGCGAAGCTCGCCTGGCGGCTCGCGTCGCTGCGAGCACTCGCCCAAGAGGCTCGTACTCGCGCGTGAGGGGGGTCGCAGTGTGAGGCGCGGCCGGGACCGGCTGCTCACGCAACTGCGTCCGCACGTCTCCGACGAGCGCGTGCTGCAGGCGGTCCACGACGTCCCGCGCGACCGGTTCGTCCCGGCGCGCCTGGCCTCCGACGCGTGGGACAACGTCCCGCTGCCGATCGGTTCCGACCAGACGATCTCCCAACCGCTGATCGTCGCGCGCATGTGTGAGCTGCTCGCGCTGCGCGGCGGCGAGCGGATCCTCGACGTCGGGACGGGCTCGGGCTATCACGCGGCGATCCTCGCCCGGCTCGGTGCGCACGTGTGGAGCGTGGAGCGCCATCCGGCACTGTCGGAGCGGGCGGCGCAGAACCTCGCGGCCGCCGGGATCGACAACGTCACGCTGCTGGTGGGCGACGGCTCACAGGGCCTGCCGGCCGAGGCGCCGTTCGACGCCATCAACGTCGCCGCGGCGGCTTCGACCGTCCCGCTGGCCCTCGAGGCGCAGCTCGTCGAGGGCGGGCGGCTGGTCGTGCCGGTTCAGGAGGACGAGCAGCGGCTCGTGCTCATCCGGCGGACGGCCGACGGGTTCGAGCGCCGGTCGCTCGAGCGCGTGCGGTTCGTCCCGCTGGTCTCCTAGCTGCCCTTGAACGGCCTCACGCCCAGCAGGTGGTCGTCCGCGTCGAGGGCCGTCCCGCCGGCGTCCGCGTTGACCGCGATCGGCGGCTTGCCCTGGTCCACCGTGATGTCGATGCCGCGCCCGCCGATGACGCCCCGCCTGCTGGCGGACCTTGCAGCAGGCCGTTCGCCAGCTGCCCGTGGCCGACGAGCGTGGTCGTGGCATGAGGTGCCTGCCGGTGGAGACGCCACCGGCAGGCACCTATTCCGAAGTCGTCTTACTTGACGAGCTCGAGCCGCTCGTTCGGCCTGTACTCGCGCCCGACCTTCGCCGCCGGCTTGCCCTCGTTGAGCACGACGTCCGCCGTGAAGTCGTTGGAGCCGCGGATCAGCGAGGAGCCCACGCCGTAGGAGTCGACCGGGATGCTCGCCGCCTCGAAGGCGCGGATGCGCTCCGCGTTGAAGCCGCCGGACACGACGATGCGGACGTCCTTGAACCCGTGCTTGTCGAGTTCTGAGCGCGTCAGCTCCACGAGCTCGGCCGCGACGCCCTTCGGCGCCGTGTCGCCGTGGAGCCGGCGCAGCGACTCGTCCGCGAGCGTGTTTGAAGTGTCCAACCGCACGCCCCACAGGTCCTCGCCCAGCGCGTCGGCGACTTCCAGCGCGGTCGTGACGCTGTCGTTCTTGAAGTCGACGAGGACGGTGACGTTCATGTCGCGGCCGAAGCGGTCGGCGAACTTGCGCGCCGCGAGCGCGGTGTCGCCGTTGTAGGCGGCGATCAGCGCGTGCGGCACCGTCCCGATCCCGCGGCCGCCCCACCAGGACGCCTGCGCGTCGGTGGAGACGCCGATCGAGCCGCCGATGTGCGCCGACCAGCCGTCACCCGTCTGCACGAGCCAGTGGTCGTGGCGGGCGGGGAAGTACAGGATCGGCTTGCCGTTTGCAGCGCTGACCACCTCGCGCACGTTGCGCATGATCAGCGTGCGGCGGGCCATCACGCCCAGGTAGACGGTCTCGAGGTGCGCGAACTCGGCGTAGTCGCCCTCGATCGTCATCACGGTCTCCCACGGCTCGATCTCGTCGCCCTCGTGCAGGGCCTTGACTTCGAGCTGGTCGAACGTGGGCACCCAGACGTCGCCCTCGTAGTGGCCGACGCCGGTCTTGAGGACCGCGATCGCCTCGTCGACGCCGCCGAGGATCGAGTCCTTGCGCTGGAAGACCTGCATCAGCACCCGTGGGTGGTGGTTGTCGGCTTCCAGCAGCTGCTTGGTCAGGTTGAAATAGGCGTCGGAGTAGTAGCCCTCGCGGATCTTCTCCACCGGCAGGCGGAAGACCGAAGGGGGCAGACGGACGCGCTCTCGGGTCGCCATGACCAAAAAAGACTACGACGCTTCGATCACACCGGTCGCCGTCAGCGTGATCACGAGCACGCCGAGCGCCACGCGATAGACGACGAAGACCATCGTGGAGTGGCTCGCGAGCCACTTCAGCAGCCACGCGATCGACGCATAGCCGACGATGAACGCGGCGATCGTGGCCAGCGCCGTCTCCAGCGCGCCGACGCCGCCCGGGTCGCCGATCTTGCGCATCTCGAACAGCCCGGAGAGCACGACCGCCGGGACCGACAGCAGGAAGCTGTAGCGCGCGGCGGCGGCGCGGTTGAAGCCCGAGAACAGGCCGGCGGTGATCGTCGCGCCCGAGCGCGAGACGCCCGGGACGAGCGCCGCAGCCTGCGCGAAGCCGATGAACACCGCGTCCTTGGCCTTGATGTCCTCGATTTCACGGTCGTGCTTGGCCACCTTCTCGGCCAGCAGGAGCACCAGGCCGAGCACGATCAACGTCGTACCCACGAGGTACAGCGAGCGCGCGCCGTCCTCGATCTGGTCACTGAAGACGAGCCCGAAGATGCCGATCGGGATCGTGCCCAGCCCGATGTACCAGCCCATGCGGGCGTCGAGCGTCCCGCGCAGCTCGGGCTTGATCCACAGGCTCAAGAACCACGAGCGGGCGATGTTCCACAGGTCCTTGCGGAAGTAGAGCAGGACCGCCGCCATGGTCCCGAGCTGGGTGACGGCGGTGAAGGCCGCGCCCGGATCGCCCCAGCCCAGGAACGTCGGCACGATCAGCAGGTGTCCGGTGCTCGAGATCGGCAGGAACTCGGTCAGCCCCTGGACGATGCCGAGGACGATGGCTTGAAAGGCGTCCACGGCGGCCGCAGGTTAGCGAGCGCCGGGCGGAGGCGGTTCGTCCTGGTCGCGGATGACGTCGCCGTAGCGCGCCTCGTACACGTCCAGCACGACGCCCACGACCGAGAACCCGTTGAAGCCGCCCGAGTCCAGCGGCAGCCGGTGCTCCGGGTCCACCACGATCTCCTCGAAATAGCGCCGGCCGTTGCGAATCACGCACAGGGCGACGTCCTGGTGGTGGCCGGGGTAGTCGAAGTCGCCGGGCAGCAGCTGGTCGAGGTGATCCTGGTGCAGCCAGTAGAAGTCGACCAGCTCCTGCTCCGACAGGGCCTCGACCCGCCGTTTGACGCCCTCAGGGTCGTGCAGGCCGAGATCGACGAGCTCCCAGAACGCGTTCGCATCCATCCCGCCGGAGTTTCCTGCATCCGTCGGAGTGCTCGCACGCTCGCGCGTACTAGCGTGCCCAGCATGAGCACGCAGACGATCGAGAGCCGGTCACCGCAGGATCAGTCCGATGTGGTGGTGTCCGCGCCGGCGGCGGATCGCGAGGCGGTGGCGGCCGCGTTCAAGCGCGCCCGCGAAGCGCAGCAGGCGTGGAAGCGCAACGCCGTCGTGCGCGCCGACGCGCTGAGCGCCGCGGCCGCGGCGCTGGACGCGGCGAAGGACCAGGTCGTGGACCTGATGGTGCGTGAGGTCGGCAAGCCGGTGACCGAGTCGGTGATGGAGCACGGCCGCGCCGTGCGCATCCTGCGCTACCAGGCGCAGGCCGCGCTGGACCCGGACGGCGACACGCTGCCCGCCGCGCCGCCCGCGGACATGCGCACGTTGCTGCTCGCGCGCCGGCGCCCGCGCGGCGTCGCGGGCCTGATCACGCCGTGGAACTTCCCGTTCGCGATCCCGCTCTGGAAGGCGGCGCCGGCTTTGGCGTACGGCAACGCCGTCGTGCTCAAGCCGTCGACGGACGCGCTCGCGTGCGCGCTGCTGCTGGAGGAATTGCTGGGCGGCGTGCTGCCCGAGGGGCTGTTCAACGTCGTCTCAGGTGAGGCCGAGGCGGGCCAGGCCGTGATCGAGCAGGCCGACGTGGTGAGCTTCACCGGCTCGACCGGCGTCGGGTTGCAGGTGGCGCAGGCGGCGACCGCGCGCGGAATCGCGAGCCAGGCCGAGATGGGCGGGCTGAACGCGTCGATCGTCCTCCCGGACGCGGACGTGGAGGCGGCCGCGAAGGTGATCGCGGGCGCGGCGATGGGCTACGCGGGCCAGAAGTGCACCGCGACCGGGCGCGTGCTGGTGCTCGGCGACACGGCCGAGTTCACCGACGCGCTCGCCGCGGCCGTGGACGGGCTCGCCATCGGCGATCCCAAGGACGAGGGCACGATCGTCGGGCCCGTGATCAACGCGCCGGCGCGCGAGAAGCTCGTCGCGGCCGCCGAGGGCGCGCCCGGCGACGGCGGGCGGGTGGTCACGGGCGGCAAGGCGCTCGACGGGCCGGGCCTGCTGTTCGCGCCGACGGTCGTGGACGGCCAGCAGCCGACGGCGCGGCTCGCGCAGGAGGAGGTGTTCGGGCCGATCGTCACGGTGCTGAAGGCCGAGTCGGCCGAGCAGGCGGTGGAGATCTCCAACTCCGTGCCCTACGGGCTGGTCACGTCGGTCTTCACGTCCGACCTGGATTCGGCGCTGACGGTTGTGGACGGCCTCGAAACGGGGATGATCCGAGTCAACATGCCGACCTCAGGCGTCGACTTCCACGCTCCGTTCGGGGGCGAGAAGCAGTCGTCGTTCGGGCCGCGCGAGCAGGGCAAGGCCGCGCGCGAGCTGTACACGACGACCCACACGATCACGATCGGCCCGGCGAGCTGAGCCATGGCGCTCTGGCGGGTTCAGACCGCGGGCGGAGCACGCCTCGCCCGTGGGCCGGTTGCAGGCGGACCGGTCGAGCTGCTCAAGGGCGACCTCGACGCGCTGCTCGCCGCGGGCTCGCTGGACGCCGAGGCCGACGGGCCGGTGCCGGCGGGGTCGGTGGTCCTGGCGCCGGTGGACGGGCAGGAGGTGTGGGCCGCGGGCGTGACCTACGCGGCTTCGCGCTCGGCCCGCAACGACGAGTCCAAGGGCGCGCACGACTTCTACGACAAGGTCTACGACGCCGAGCGGCCCGAGCTGTTCTTCAAGGCGGCGCCGGGGCGGGTGCGCGGACCGGGCGCGGCGGTCGGTGTGCGGTCCGATTCGGGCTGGGACGTGCCGGAGCCCGAGCTCGCGCTCGTGATCTCCGCGGGCGGCGAGATCCTGGGCTACACGATCGGCAACGACGTCTCCTCGCGCTCGATCGAGGGCGAGAACCCGCTGTATCTCCCGCAGGCGAAGGTCTATCGCGGTTCGTGCGCCTTGGGTCCGTGCATCGTGCCGGTCGACGAGGCGCCGAGCGCTGACGCGCTGGAGATCACGCTGACGATCGCGCGCGACGGGTCCGACGTGTTCACGGGTTCGACGTCGACCGCCTCGCTCAAACGCGGCCTCGAGGAGCTCGTGTCCTGGCTCTATCGCGCGCAGGACTTCCCGGTGGGCGCGGTGCTGTTGACGGGTACTTCGGTGATCCCGGCGATCGAGTTCACGCTGCGGGGCGGCGACGAGGTGCGGATCGCGATCACGGGTCTGGGCGAGCTCGTGAACTCGGTCGAGGTCGTGTGAGATCGCCTGCGCGACACATCACGAATGCGCGCGCCGTGGACCGCGACGAAGCGCGCGTCCGGGAGCGGCCGCGAACAGGGCGTCGAAGGGCCTGGGCGGAAGACGTCGAACGCGTCGCCGTGGGTCAGCACCAGGGCGCCTTGAACGAGGCCGCGATCTACGTGGCGGACGCGGAGGACCCGGCCCGTGCCCGCGAGGAGGTGCGCGCGGTGCTCGACCATGTGCTCGCCGGGGTAAGGGTGGATCCATGAGGGCGATCGTGTGGCACGGGCCGAACGAGATGGCCGTGGAGGAACAGCCGACGCCGACCGATCCCGGGCCGGGCGAGCTGATCCTGCAGCCCGAGGCCGTGGGCATCTGCGGCTCCGAGGTCGAGGGCTACGTCGGCCACATGAAGAACCGCGTGCCGCCGCTGGTGATGGGGCATGAGTTCGCGGGGACCGTGATCGCGACCGGCGACGGCGCGCAGGACCTCCAGGGCGCACGGGTGGCGGTGAACCCGTTGAGCGGGTGCGGCGAGTGCCGGCTCTGCCTGGCGGGGGACACGAACCTGTGTGCCGACCGGGTGCTCGTCGGCGTGCACGTGCCAGGCGCGTTCGCCGACTTCGTCAAGGTGCGTGCGGCGGACGCCCTTCGGCTGCCCGACGACGTCTCGATGCGGGTCGGTGCGCTGATGGAGCCGCTCGCGAACGGCGTCCACGCGGTGCGGCTCGCTCCATCCGGCGCTTCGCGCGTGGTGGTCATCGGGGCCGGGACGATCGGGCTGGTGACGCTGCAGGCCGCGTTGCTCGAGGGGTTGCCGCACGTGGCGGTGGTCGAGCGCGACGAGGCCCGGCGGGCGCGCGCGGTGTCGTTGGGCGCGCACGCCGACGGCGCCGAGCCGGGTGAGGCCGACCTCGTGCTGGACGCGGTCGGCGCGGAGGCGACCCGGCAGCTCGGGCTCGAGCTGTTGCGCCCCGGCGGCACGATAGTCTGCATCGGGCTCGCGAGCGACGACACGACGCTCGGCTTCCACGGCGTGGTGCGCTCCCAGCACCGCATCCAGGGCTCCTACGCGTACACGATGCCGGACTTCGAGCAGGCGCACGAGTGGCTCGTCAGCGGGGCCGCGTCGCTGGGCGACGACCTCGAGCCGGTCCGGCCGCTGGAGGACGGGCCGGCGCAGTTCGCGCGGTTGGCGCAAGGCCCGCCGCCGCCCGAGTTCAAAATCTTCCTCGCGGGCACCGCCGCATGAGCCGCACGGTCGTCGTCATCGGAGCCTCGAGCGGGATCGGCCTCGAGACGGCGCGCGCGTTCCTCGGCCAGGGCGACCGCGTGCACGCGGCGGCGCGGCGGTCGATCGACCTCGAAGGCGTGGTCCCGCACCGGCTCGACTTCACCGACCGGGACGCGGTCGACGCCTTCGCCGCCGAGTTCGACGGTGTCGACGCGCTGATCGTCGCTGCCGGCACGAACATCAAGGAGCGGCGGCTGCACGAGTTGACGCACGAGGGCTGGGACACGGTCGTCGGCGCGAACCTGAACGGCCCGTTCAACGCGCTGCGGGCCTTCCTGCCGGCGCTGCGCGCGGCGCACGGGACCGTCGTGTTCATCGGCAGTGTCTCCGGCGCCTGGACGGACCGCTCCGGCCCGGCCTACCAGGCGGCCAAGGCGGGGCTGCTGGCTCTGACGCGGGCGGTCGGCTTCGAGGCCTCCGGCGAGATCCGCTCGACGATCATCCTCCCGGGCGTGGTCGACACCGAGATCCTCGACAACCGCCCCGAACCGCCCCCGCGGGAGGTACGCGACCAGATGCTCATGGCCGAGGACGTCGCGGCGGCGTGCGTGTTCGCTGTGAACCTCCCGCCGCGCGCGTTCATTCCCGAGCTGACGATCCTCCCGACCGCGCTGCAGGCGATCGGCAAGACGACCTAGGCGCTGTCAACCGTCGAACGACGGTACGACGTCCCCGTCCACGTCGGTGCGGTTACGGAGGGTGAACCCGTCGATGATCGCGTGGTCGGTGAAATCAGCGCTCGGCTCAACGCCCAACAGCGCGGACGTTTCCCGCAGCGCTGCCTCCAGCCGGGGCGCATTGTGCTCCCAGATCTCATGCTGCGGAGTTCCCGTGACCGAGAAGGGGAGGAAGGCATCGCTCTGCACCCGTACCGACACCACATGGTGGCCCATCGTGAGCCCTTCAAGCCAAGCGACGTCGCTCTCCGCTGAGCGTTCACCTCTTGCGTCGAGCACGATGCCTGTGCCCGCAACCTCGATCGTCAACGGATAGGCGAACTCACCGAGTTTCTGTGCCAAGGATTCGACCGGCACTATCCCGCGAGCGGCGAGCCCGCGAGCGTTTCCGGCCAGAGGAACGACGAGATCGCTGTGCGCGATGTGCCGCGAGCTCTCACGCGGTCCTGTCAGCCACCCTGAGAAGGTCAAAGTCTCCGGGCGCAACAACTCGGCGTCTGCGAAGACGCGGGCGACCAGCTCGCAGCGGCCGAGCAGCTCACGCAGTGAAGCAGCGCCTCGCGGCTCGGCGAACTCGCGCGCTTCGAACCACCAGTCCCCCACCGGCCCGTATGTGCGTCCCAGAATCATCGATCACTTGGGATAGATGATCGTCTCGCCGGTGGCGAATGTCACATGCAACTCCATGCCAGGATTGCGGCCGGGCCAGTCAGAGAGGCCCCGATCGAAGCCATGGGCGTCGAAGTACGCCTTGCTTCCGTCGTCGATCACCATCTGCCCGCCACGTTCCTCCGGCGCCGCCTTGCCGAACACGAGGACCTCGACGATCTTCCGCGTCGCCGTGACGGGGGCGAGCTGCGCAGCACCCTTCGTGGCTTTGGAGGCGATGTTGCCACTGCCCGTCGCGTGGCCGAATTGATAGATCACCGAGTAGCGGCCGTTCGGATCCACCACGCCGAGATCCACGTCGTGCTTGGGCGCGACCTTGTCCTGCGTGTCCTCGAAGATCAGCCTCGCGCCTGGAGTGCCGGAGAGAATGGCGTCTGCGCGGTGCAGGGCCATGAGGGCGGCGTCGATGTCGGTGGAGACCTTGCACTTGGACACCACTTTGGTGTAGCCGCTGAACCCGTCGAACCTCCCGGACATGATGTGCCCGGCGACCGCGGTACCACCGGATGACTTTGCGAGCTGCCGAACTATCAGGTCCGCCTCTTTCTCGCTGAACCGCTGACCGCCGGGCGCGCGCAGCGTGACGAGCTTCGCCATCAGCGCCTCGGCGTCTTCGGGAGCGAGCGGAATAGGTCGCTCAAGACGGGGATTGATTGTCGCCTCTACTCGTGTCTCGCCCTTCTCATCGAACAGCTTGAGACTCTTCAAAGCGTGACGTTCCTTGATGGCCGGTAGCGCCGCCTCTATGTCAGCTCGCTTGGCGTCGGGCTGCTTCGCGAGGGCATTGACCTCCTCGGCAGCAGCCTCGAGCGCCTGCTGCTTCTGGTCGGCGCTTCGAGGATCGTCACCTTCGCCCTCGACTTTCCCGGGCTTACCTTTCAACCGGTCCTTGACGCTCTGGGCCTTGCCCTTGACCCAGTCCTTGCCGGCCTTGACCTTCCCCTTGGCCCAGTTCATCGCGCCGCCGAAGAGCTTCTTCGCGCCCTTGACCGCACCCATGACGACGAAGTCGACGGCCTTGTTGATCGGCGCCTGGACCTTCTGGATGACGGAGCGGATCTTCTCGGAGATGCCGCCGAGCCCGAGCAGGGAAGCGAGGAAGGAGATGGCCAGCGGGAGCGCCTTGGAGAGGGAAGATTCGACCTTCTCGGCGACGATGCCGATGTTGCCCTTGGCGATCGCGCCGACGGAGTCGAGGATCGAGCGGACGAAGTTCATGATCTCGCTGCCGCGCTCGAGCAGGAACATGACGATGTCGTAGATCGCCTTGCAGGCCTTGATGAAGGCGGCGGCGGGGTTCAGGAAGGCGATCAGCCAGGTGATGCCGGCCTTGATGACCTTCTCGATGATGAAGTCCTTGATCTGGCCGAGGACGAGCTCTTCGAGGTCGCCGACCTTCTTCATGATCCACTTCCACAGGCCGGCGGGGCCTTCGGTGACGAGCGTCTTGAAGACCTCGACGGTGGACTCCAGCCGGGCGACCATCGGCTCGCCGACGAGCTTCACCACGCGCGCGCGGATGTTGCGGTAGGTCAGGCCCAGGACCTGGAGGACGAGGTCGAGGATGCCCTTGAGATCGAAGGACTTGGGCAGCTGGATGCCGGCGTCGCCGAGCGCGCCGAACAGCCAGCCCATCAGGCCCTTCTGGAGGTGGTTGGCGATGTTGCCGACGAAGCGCTGCAGGCCCGCCTTGACGCCGTCGACGAGCTTGCCGAGGAAGCCGATGGGGTCGGCGATGATGTCGCCGATCACGTCCGCGGCCTTGGCCAGGACACCCATCAGCATGTTCTTGAGCTGCAGGATCGTCTTGACGACGCCCGCGACCGCCTCCATCGCCTTGTCGACCAGGCCGCGGTTGGCGGCCTTCATCTCGTCGATGCGGGCGTCGAGCGCGTCGCGGGACTCGACGTACTTCTTGGCGAGGGTGTCGATGAGCTCTGACTGCTTGCTGTCGACGTCCGCCGAGAGCTGCTCGAACTGGCCGGAGAGCTTCTCCTCGGCCTCCTTGCCCACCTTCTGCAGGTCCTGCGGGAGCTGGGCGACGTACTTCTTGATCTCAGCCTGCCCCTGCGCGATGCGGGCGCGCGCGGCGGTGAGGCCCGCCCCGACGACGTCGGCGACCTTGCCGATGACGCCGTCCATGTCCTTCAGGTAGCGGGTCTTGCCCTCCGCGTAGAACCGGTTGACCTCGTCGGGCATGCCCAGCAACTTGTCCTTGAGCCACAGGGCGCCGCCGCCGAGGCCGCCGTAGCGGTCCTCCTTGTAGGCGTCCATGCGGGCGCCGACGTAGTCCTCGAACTTCTTGCGCGCCGCACCCTCGCCCTGGCTGAAGGCCGCGTCGACCTTGCCGTCGAGCCCGTCGAGCGTCTTCTGGACGTCGCCCTTGGTCCGCTCGTAGATGCCCTGGATGTCGGTCGCGACCTTCGCGCGCTTGGCCTCGTCGTCGCTCTTGGCGCCCTGCTTGTGGCTGCGCACCTGGGCGAACGCCTTCCCGCGCGCGCCCTGCATGCCCTGCAGGCCGGCGCCCTCGGCCGTGGCCGCGTCGCCCTTGGCCTTGCCGAGCACGTCCTTCTCGTCCTTGCGGAAGTCCTGCGGTGCCTGGGCGGAGTGCTCCTTGGCGGCGTCGCGGGCGGTGAGCGCCTGCTTGAAGTCCGGCTCGTTGGACTTCTGGAGCTGCTCGTCCGTGACCTCTGCCTCGGCCATCTTGGCGTCGACGCTGTCCGGCCCGGCGGAGAGGTCGGTCGCCGCGGCGGGCGTCGGCGGCGGCATCGCGCCCTGCGCCCCGACGGTCGCGGCCTTCTCCCCCACCGGCTCCGACGCCATGGGCTGCACCGGCTTGGCCTGGCCCTTCGACGCGTCGGGCGCGGCCGCCGTCGCATCCTTGATGTCCTTCTCGGACTCCTGCTTGCCGTCCTTGACGAGCCCGCTGACCTGGCCGGCGACCTGGCCCGCGCCGCCCTTTTTGAACTCGTCCGCCTCTTCGAGGTTCTTCGGCGTCGACGCATCGACCGCCTGCTTGACCGCCTGGATGAACGCGGCGCGATCGAACGCCCCGGGCTGCTTGGTCGACATCTCGTCGACCTGTGCCGCGGCCGCCTGGCTCTGGACGTCGTTGGCCGGCCCGACCGCCGCCGCCTGCGCCGCGGCCGCCCCCGCCGCCGCGGGCGAATGGGCCTTGGCGCCACCGCCCGCCGCCTGGGCCTTGCCCTTCATGGCCTGGAAGTTCGGGTCCGCGTGCGGGTTCTTGTTGACCACCGGCGGCGCCGCCTCGGGCGCGCCGGCCGGGCTCGCCGCACTGTCGCCGGCTGCGGTCGCGAGGGAGCCGCCGGCGCCTGCGCGCGCTGGG
>NZ_JAPCID010000004.1 GCF_027587175.1 Solirubrobacter deserti | reverse complement strand
CGCGCGGCTCGCGGCTCGCGGCTCGCGGGGCGGGCGGTCTCGGCCCCGCGCGACTCGCGGCCGCGCCCTGCCCGCGGCGGTCACGCCTCGGCCAGGGCCGCCTCCGCGTGGCGGTCGCTCGTCCACAGGCCGACCGGGATGCCGTCGGGCCGGGTCATGATCGCCCCGCGGCCCGTGAGGCCGAGGGCGCGCGCCGCATCGGCGGGCAACGCCCGGACGCGCACGGGCGCGCCCGGGGCGTGCGGCGCGAGCGCAGCCCAGGCGCTGCGGTCCGGGCCGGTGAACAGCGTGCGGCCCAGGCCCACCAGGTCGACGGTCGACTCGCCCGGCGCGACCCAGGCGTGCGCGATCCGGCCGCCGACGTCGAGGCGCCACTGCTGCTCGGCCAGCTGCTCGGAGCCGTTGCGGCGGGCCGAGCGCGCGATGTTGTGGGCCGCGATCGGGCGGCGCTCGCGTTCGTAGGCGTCGAGCAGCTCGGGCGAAGCCCAGCCGCGCAGCACCCAGGCCAGGCGCCACGCCACCGCCTCGCCGCCGATGAGCGCCATGCTCATGCCGGTCGCGCCGCGCGGCGTGACGCGGTGCGCCGCGTCGCCGGCCAGGAACACCCGACCGGCGCCAAAGGCACGCGCGAGCGCAGTGGCGTACCGCAGCTCGATCACGCGGTCGACATCCACGGGCAGGTCCGGCGCGCCGGCCGCGGCGCGCACCAGCCCCGCGAGCGCCGGCGCGGTCGCTTCCACGCCGGGCCCACGCTCGGTGGCGTAGATCCAGCGATCGCCACCGACCGGGATCAGCGTTCCGGCCGCGGTCGCGTAGAGCCCGAACCGGCGGTCCCGGGGAATCAGCTCCCACAGCGGCGCGCGCAGCTGGGCGCCGACGGAGTCGCTCAGGGCGCCGGACGTCTCGATCTCGACGCCCGCGGCCGCGCGGACGGCGCTGCGCAGCCCGTCGGCGCCGATCACGTACGCTGCGCGCACCGTCCGCTCACCCAACCGCACGGTGACGCCGTTCGGATCCTGCTCCAACCCGGTGAACGTCGTCCCGAGCGCCACCTGCGCCGCCGGCAGCGTCCGCAGATGCTCCTCCAGCAGCGGCTCCAGCCGGTCCTGGCTGAGGCAGGTCGGACGGGCCGGGCTCACCACCCGGGCCTGCGCGGGGGTGAGCATCCCGAGCTCGAACGCGGCGCCGTCCTCGATCCGCCGCAGCGAGGGCGCGCGCCAGCCGCGCATCTCGACGTCGAGCGCCTGCTCCTCCGCGCGCTCGTGGATCCCCCAGCGCCGCAGGCGCTCCATGGCGCCGGCGCTGACGACGGTCGCGCGCGCCGCCCCCGAGCGCGAGCGCAGCGAGTCGACGACGAGGCACGGGATCTCCAGGCGCGCCAGGGTGATCGCCGCGGCCAGGCCCGCGGGCCCGGCGCCGACGATCACCACGGACGTGGTCTCCATCAGCGTGCGCAGACGCGGTACTCGCGGCTCTGCACCAGCTCGCGGCCGCCCACCCGAGCGCGGACGCGCAGCACGACCGGGTCGCGGCCCGCGGCCCGCGCGTCGACCAGCAGCAGCCGGCCCGCCACGACCCTGACCTTCCCGGCGCTCACCGTCGCCTCGACGACGTGCCCGCGCACCGGCTCGACGAACCACCGCGCGCCGTCACACGCGTCCGGGCGGCGCAGCAGGACGCCCCCGCCGAGCTCGACCGCGGCGTAGCCCTCGGCAATGAACGCCGGAGTGTCCGCGGTGGCGGTGATCCGCGCCTCACCGGCGTCGGTCGCGCCGGCCGGGACGACGAACCGATAGCGGCCACCGCCGAGCTCGGTCGCGACGCCCTCGTGGCGCGCCCAGTGGTCGTTCTGGTCGACGAGCACACGGACGGGCGCTCCCAGCACCGGCGCCCCCGTCGGCGAGCGCAGCTCGACCTCGACTGCGAGCTCGGCACCGGCCTCGGCACGCTCCGGCGCCCGCACCGTCACGCTCGGGACGTCGCGCACGGCGAGCTCCTCCGGCGCCACCGACTGGAGCCCGAGCAGGGCGTCCCACAGATACGCGCTCGCCCGGCTCAGAGAGGCCGCGTCGACCCGCTCCGGCACGTCCTGGGGCGTGTGGTAGAAGGGCGTCGAGGTGAACGTCGAGAAGCCCTGGACGCCGGCGCTGTAGAACGGCTGGATGTCGGTCGGCAGGATGCCGCCGCTGATCTGGCGGACCACCGTCGCGGGCAGGTCCGTCGCCACGTAGCCGTTCGCGGCCGCCGCCTGCTGGACGACCTGCGTCAGCTTCGGGGCGCTCGTGCCGAAGCGCAGGGCCGGAGCGCCCGTTTCGGCCGCGGTCATCTCAAGGTTGATGTTCGCCACCACGTCGCCCAGCCGGTCCGCGTGCCGCGCCACCCAGTCATAGGACCCGGTGAGGCCGACCTCTTCGGCGTCCCAGCCGGCGAGCACGACCGTGTACGCCAGCGGCACGCCGCGCACCGCGTCCGCGATCGAGAGCAGCGAGCCGACCCCGGTGCAGTTGTCGATCGCGCCCGCGTGCCAGGAGTCGTAGTGCGCACCGACGACGATCACCTTGCCGGGATGCGTCGTGCCTCGCCGGACGCCGATCACGTTCGCGGCCACCGCGTCCTCCCGGCTGGCCTCGACCTCGAGCGCGACCTCCGCGCCCGGGTTCGCCGCGAGCGTCGCGCGTAGCGCCGCGCCGTCCTGCGCGCCGACCGACACGGCCGGTACCGGCGCCGGCGGCAGCTGCGCGAACCGCACCGTTCCTTCCTGAATGAGGTTGTCGGGCGAGCCGGAGACGTACAGCATCGCCGCTCCGCCGCGCGCGATCACCTGCGCGAGCTGCGACGTCCGGTGGAACGCCTCGTCACGGTCGACGAGCACGATCTTGCCGGTCACGTCCTTGCCCGCGTAGTCCGCCGACCGCCCGACGCCGACGTCCACGATCCCCGCGCGCACGCGCCCCGTCCCGCCGTACGCGAAGCTCTCGGCCGGCACGGACGCGCCCGCCACGGTCAGCTGCGTGCGCTCTTCCTGGAACAGCGGCACGTGGAAGCGCTCGCGCGCGGTGGTGAAGCCGGCGGCGTGGAAGCCGCGCTCGAGCCGGCGCGCCTGCTCGTGGCCGGCGGCGCTCCCGGGCGGCTTGGCTCCGAGCTGCGCGCAGGCGCGCATCTCCTCGTAGGCGACGTCGGCTTGCGCGGGCGCGGCGGACAGCGCGAGCGCGGCCGCGAGCGCCGCGCAGCGCCCGATCGTGGTGAGGTTCATGTCCTGCAGGACGTCGAGATGCGCTCCGCCCTTCCAGGACATGCGCCCGGGGCGCGGCCCTTAAACACGACGGGGCCGCGACGCCGAAGCGCCGCGGCCCCGAAGGGAGCTACCTGACTACGGCGTCGTGGTCGACAGCGTGAACGTCAGGGTCTTGCTGTAGGTCCCGCGACGGAGCGCGTCCGTCTCGAGGATCGACTGCTTGAACGTCAGCGGCACGCTCTCGCCGCCGACCGGCGCGTTCCAGCTCTTGAGCAGCGTCGGCGTACCCGCCAGCGGCTTCTCGTTGATCTGGAGCGGCTGGGTCAGGGCGTAGGCGCCGTTGACCAGCTTGCCCGTGTTGGTCGAGCTCGGATCGACGACCGTGAGGGTCGCGTCACCCGCCGTGGAGGTCACCTTCGCCGTGGCACCGACGGAGTAGTCCTTCGTGACGCCCGGGGTGAACGAGCCGAGGCTCTCCGGGGTGTTGATGGTGAGCGCGAGCACGCCCGGGACCTCGCCGCCGACGACGACGGGGACCTCGGTGCTGTTGCTGCGGACCTTGATCGCGACGGACTTCTCCGCCTCGACCAGGCCGGCCTGGTCGGTCGAGCGGAAGCGGATCGTGTGCTCGCCCGCCGGCGCCGCGAACGGCGCCGTGTAGGTCTGCCACTCGCCGCCGTCGATCGCGTACTGCGTGCTCGCCACGCCGGAGCCGCCCGTACCGTCGGCACCCGCCAACGTGATGGTCGGCGCCGTCGCGTACCAACCGTCCTGACCGGGCTGGGCCGAAGCCGTCGCCGTGGTGGTCGGGGCGGCCTTGTCGAGCTTGACCGTGACGGTCTTCTCCGCCTCGACGTTGCCCGCGGCGTCCTTGGAGCGGTAGGTCACCGTGATGGTGCCCGCGCCGTCCAGGGCGACCGGAGCGGTGTACGCCTGGTAGGCACCGTTGCCGATCTTGTACTCGGTCGTCGCGCCGGCCTCACTCGCGAGGGTGAGGGTCGGAGCCGACGTGTACCAGCCGTTGGCCCCGTTCGCCGCCGCCGGGTTCAGCGTCGACGTGGTGGTCGGGGCCTCGGTGTCGCCCGAACCGATGCGGAAGTAGTCGAAGTCCACATTGATCGGGGCGGCCTGCGAGGGCCCGAAGGCCATGAGGCCGATCGCCGGGTTGGTCAGGTTGACGGTGATCGAACCGGGCGACTTGACCCAGGTCGTGCCGTCCGCGCTGATCTCGCCGGTGTAGGTGTTGCCCTTCTTGATCAGGCGCAGCCACCACGTGTCCGTGGCGGACGCCGGCGGCTCGATGTCCTGAGCGCCGGTCGGACCGTAGGCGTTGCCGCCGTTCTCGGCCCGCAGCTCGACGCGGCGCGCCTTCGCGGCACCCGGCTCGTTGTCGGCCACCACGTCGTACTTGACGTAGTGATCGACGTCGCTGTAGAGCAGGAAGCCCGCCAGCTGCCAGGCGTCGCCGAGCGGCGCCGTCATCTTCGTCTCAGCCACCCAGTCACCGGCGGGCGGCGTCTGGAGGATGAGGTTCTCCACCGGGTTGTTGTTGGACCCGCTGAAGTCGCCGTCGAACGTCGTGACCCGCAGCTTGCCGTCCACGAGCTTGGCCCGGTTGGAGTTCCAGCTGTTGATCTTGTCCCAGCGGCAGCCGTCGAGCTCGGTGCCGTCGAACTCGTCGTTCGCGGCCGGCTTCGGCTTCGCCTCGTCCGGGGTGACCCGGAACCAGTCGAACGCCGCGGTCTTGTTCTGGGCGTCGAGGTCACCCGCGGCCAGCAGGCCGATGGTGCCGTTGGCCTTCAGCGGCGCGGTGCCGCCCATGTTGGTCCAGTCCGTGCCGTTCGTCGAGTAGGCGCCCGTGAGGGTGCCGTTCGCGTTCGTCAGGCGCAGATGGATCGTGGCCGGATGGTCGGACGCGACGAACGCGTTGTTGCCGTGGCCCGTGCGCGACCCGTTGGTCTCGCTCCAGAACTCCACGAAGCGCCGCCCGTCCGTGTGCCGGGTGAAGGAGAGCTTCGTGTAGTTGTTGTCGTCCACGTGGATCACGAGGCCCGCGTACTGCCAGGCGTTGTCGTGCGAGAGCGTGACCTTGGTGGACGCCTGCCAGTTGCCCGTGGGGGTCTTCTGGCCGACGTGGGAGACGGGCGCCGTGTTGGCGCCGTCGATGTCGCCGTTGATCACGGCGAGGTTGAGCGCGCCGCCGGTGGTGGCGGGCAGGCTCGCGGCGGGGCCGCGGGCGATCGTCCAACGGGAGCGATTGAGCGCCCCGTCGAACTCATCCGACAGGGTGGGCGTGCAGCCCGGCGTCGGCGTGGACGGCTCCTCCGGCTCCTCCGGAACCTCGGGATCGGTGTCGAGCGACCAGTTGGTGAACTTGGCCGTGGCGCGCGTCCCGCTGATGTGCGAGACGACGAATAGGCCGATGTCCTGAACGGTGGTCGCGGCGTTGATGGTGGTCGTGATGCCCACCTGGGTCCACGCGACACCGTCACGCGAGCAGTAGACCGAGAACTTCTTGCCGAACTTCTCGACCTTCAGCCACGTCGGGGCGCTGCCGGTGCCACAGCCGGTGGCCACGGGCTCACCGTTGTCATTGACCTGGCCGTTGCCGCCGGCGTCGTGCATGAACTCGGCCTCGCCGTTGCCCTTCTCGGAGAAGACGAGGTAGCCCTTGTTGTCGTTGCCGCCACCCTGCGGGATCTGGTTGCGGACGATGATGCCCGCCTTGCCGCTCGCGTGGGTGCCGTCGTAGGAGGCGACCTTCACCGTGGCGATGAAGTTCTCGCCCACGCCGCCCGGCAGGTAGACCGCGCCGAACTCGTTGGCGGCCTGCCACAGGTCCGCGCCGGCGGCGCTGACCGTGAACTCGTCGCCGACCTTGTCGAAGGCCGCGTCGACGTTGGCGAACGTCTCCCACGGCGGGCGGATGCCCGTCTCACCGACCGAGAAGCGCACCTTGCGCGAGTCGTTGGTGAGGTTCTTCGAGTTGGTGGCGACCGCGTGGACGGCGTAGAACTTCTCCGTCGTCTGCGTCCAGTTGACGCTGTACGGCGCCGTGGTGTCCTCGCCGATCTTGGTGCCGTCGACGAAGAACTCGACCTTGGTGATCGTGTTCTCGGCGTCGGTCGCGTCAGCGGTGAACGTGACCTGGCCGGCGTCGACCGCGTCGTTCTCCGCCGGAGCGGTGATCTTCACCGTCGGACGGGTCTCGGGCGCGATGCCCTTGCCGTTGACCTCGAAGAAGTTCAGGCGGAAGTTCGCGGCGCCCTTGAACACCAGGAACAGGCCCATCGAGGACTTGTCGGCCGGGGCCGGGATGGTGACGTCCTGCCAGCGGTTCAGGCTGCCCGTGTTCGGCACGTTGGCCGTGCCGAGCAGGTCGCCCGTCGGGCTGTCCTTGCGCAGCTCGATCTGCCCGCCCGCGATCGCCGAGGCGACACGGAAGGTGATCGAGTCGATGCCGGTGAAGTTGACCGGGTCGTAGGAGGCCCAGTCGCCCGTGTTGAGGCCGGTCAGCGCCGAGGTGGCCTCGGCGTCGCCGGAGGCCTCGGCGGTGTCCACGCCCAGGCGGCCGTCAGCGTGCTCGGCCTCCTTGCGCTTGGGCTGGATGATCACCGTGTCGGTGCCCGTGAGCGACGGCACCTCGCCGGCGCCGTTGTCGGAGTAGCGGGCGTCCAGGACGAAGAACACCTTCATGTCCTCCGAGTGGCCCGTGCCGAGGTCGGTCACGACCTCGCCCGTCTTGCCCGTGTTCTCGAGCAGCGGGTGCGCGTGATCGTCGTGGCCGAGGGCCGGCTGGACGATCAGCTTGTTGTAGTCGACGGTGTCCTCGGCGTCCGTGACCGTGACGTCCCAGCTGACCTTGTCGCCCCACTCGACGAAGCCGCCGTCGACGGGGCCGTTGAACTTGACCGTCGGCTTGGTGTTGCCGACCGTGACCGGGAGCACCGTGGTGCCGGTCTTGCCGGCCGGGTCGGTCACGGTCAGGCGGGCCTGGTAGACGCCGCCCGTCGTGTACGTGTGCGTCGGGTTGGCTTCGGTCGAGTCCGTCGAGCCGTTGCCGTCGAAGTCCCACGCGTACGTGAGCGCGCCGCCCTCGGGGTCGGTCGAGCCGGCGCTGGAGAACGTCACCTGCAGCGGCGTCTTGCCGTTGTCCGGCGTGGCGGAGCCACTCGCCCGCGGCGAGCGCGAGCCGTTGATGTAGTCGATGCGGTAGATGCCCGAGTTCGGGTTGTCACGGCCGTAGCCGCCGCCCCACTCGAGCGCGTACAGCGAGCCGTCGGGCCCGAACGCCAGCGACTGCGGCGCCAGGAACGACGTGTTCGGCATGAACGGGTTGACCTTCTCGACCTTGCCCGTCTCGTCGTTGAGCTGGACGGTCCAGACGCGGTTCTTCGCCCAGTCGTAGTAGAAGGCCTTGCCGTCGTAGGAGGCCGGGAACTTCGTGTCGGACTCGAGGTTGGCGTCGTACTTGTAGAACGGGCCGCCCATCGGGGCCAGGCCGCCGCCGGCGGGGATCGCGCCGACCGAGGTCGTGCGGTAGCCGTACCACATGTCCGGCGCCTTGGCCGGGGGCAGCTCACGCAGACCCGTGTTCTTGATCGAGTCGTTGATCGGCTTGGCGCAGTCGAAGTACGCGCCGACGGTGACCGGCGTCGTCATGTAGTCGACGTCGCGGAACGCCTGCTGGTTGCCCATGCAGAACGGCCAGCCGTAGTTGCCGGCTTCCTTGATGATGTTGTACTCGACGATGCCCGCCGGACCACGGTTCGGGTTGTCGTTGGAGTTGTCGGGCGCGTAGTCGGCCACGCCGACCCAACCCGTGGTCGGATCCACGGAGAACTTCCACGGGTTGCGGAAGCCCATCGCGTAGATCTCGGGACGCGTCTTCTCGGTGCCGACCGGGAACAGGTTGCCCGCCGGGATGTCGTAGCCGCCTTCAGCCTTCGGCTTGACGCGGAGGATCTTGCCGCGCAGGTCGTTGGTGTTGCCCGAGGTCTCGCGGGCGTCCCACATGCGGTCCGCGCGCTCGTTGAGCGGGGCGTAGCCGCCGGAGGGCTCCGAGTGCGGGTTGACGTCGTCGCCGACGCCGAGCAGCAGGTTGCCCTGGAGGTCGAAGTCCAGGTTGCCGCCGGTGTGGCCGGGCTCGTCCGGCTCACGCGAGGCGGGGACCTCGATGATCAGCTTCGCCGACGCCGGGTCGATGTCGCTGTTGGCGTCGACCGTGAAGCGCGTGACGCGGCTCTTGAAGTTGGCCGGATCGCTGTTGTTGGAGGAGTTCGGGGCGTGGTAGACGTAGACCCAGCCGTTCTCGGAGAACTTCGGGTCGACGACGATGCCCATGAGGCCGTCCTCGCCGCCGGAGTACACCGGAAGCGTGATGGCGGTCTTGACGTTCTGCGTCTTCGGGTCGTACACGCGGATCTGGCCACGGACGAGCTCGGTGAAGAAGACGCGGCCGTCGGGTGCGACGTCGAGCGCGAACGGGGCGCTCGTGTTCTCGTCCAGCGCGACCTTCTCGAAGTTCGAGTTGATCGTGCCGCCGCAGTCGCCGGTCTCGACGCCCGCGGCCCACTTGACGCCGCCGATGATGTGGTCGAGCAGCGCCTTCTCCTGGAAGTGGGCGCCGAAGTGACCCATCGCGGTGACCCAGGCGCGGCCGCCGTCGTACGGCTTGCACCACGAGATCGGATGGTCGTAGCCCATCCGGTTGCCGCCGGCGTCGTAGGTCGACTCGTCCATCGAGAGCAGCACGTGGGCGCTGCCGCGGACGTTGGTCGAGAAGTTGTACCACTCGTCGTTGCGCGTCCAGCGGTCAGCCAGGTGCTTGGTCGACGGGTGCGCCTTGTCCTCGTTGATGACCTGCGCGGTGAGGCCGCCGACGCCGGAGTTCCACGGCGGCGGGTCGTCGGCCGGAGGCGTCGAGCCGGTGGCGGCGTGACCCGGCATCAGCGAGCCGATCAGGTCGTCCCACCACTTGTAGTTGCCGCGCAT
Organism: Solirubrobacter deserti; assembly: GCF_027587175.1. Lineage (GTDB taxonomy): Bacteria > Actinomycetota > Thermoleophilia > Solirubrobacterales > Solirubrobacteraceae > Solirubrobacter > Solirubrobacter deserti. The sequence goes on along the minus strand of NZ_JAPCID010000004.1, from coordinate 68,139 downwards.
GTCCGTGGCGTTGTGGATGGCGACGATGCCGCCGCCCGCCTTCTGGTACTTCTCCATCGCCGCCTTCTCGGCGGCGGTCCAGGGATCACCGGACGTCTGGAACATCACCAGCGCGTCGAAGCGCGCCAGGTCGGTGTCGTTGAAGATGGACGAGTCCTCGGAGAGCTCCGAGGTGATGCCGGCCTCCGTGAACGCTGCGCGCAGCAGCGGAGTGCCCTTCTCGATCGCGTCCGTGTGCCGGAACGCGGCGGTCTCACTGAAGATGAGGACGTGCGCGGGCGCGGCGGGCGCCTCGAGCTTCGACAGCGGCGCCGTCGACGTCCAACCCGGCGTCTGCGCTCCCATGAGCGCCGCGGCGTTCACTTCCGGCGCGTAATCGTGGGAATGCGGGGCGCCCGTGTAGTGCGCCGTCGCGGGGGCAGCCAGCAGTCCTGCGCCGGCGGCCGCCAACGCTGCGCTCTTAAGCGCGCGTTTCCTGAAGCCTCTCAAACTTCTCCTCCTCGCCCTCCCCGGGCGACGGTACGAGCATCGTGCTCAAGCTTGCTGAAACGCGGCCAAAGGCTGTCAGATAAGTTCGCGACCGTCAAGGCTTTTGCCCGCCGAGCGTCAGATGGCTTATCCCCCTCGGACATCGGATATTTGTCCGGCATGCTCTTCAAGCGCCGCCGCTCCGGGCCGCCCGACTGGGCCTTGTACTTCAGTGAAGCCGAGTGGCGTGAGTTCGAACGGGTTGTGCGGGCGGAGATCACGCCGCGCGGGATCAGCGGCAGCATCCACGACGGGCAGCTGACCTACGGCAAGGCGCGCTACGGCCTCGGCAACCTCGCACAGATGTGCCACGGCGAGCCGTTGGCGCTGTGGCCGGACATCGTCGCGCGCCACTTCGCGATCACGTCGGACATCCCGGAGGAGCTCGAAGGCATCCCGAAGGCGCGGCTGATCGACGACGGCTACTTGGCGCGCCTCCCGGACGACCGCGTGACGCGGCGCGTGGCGGAGGACCTCCAGCTCGTGCTGAGCTGGGACCAGCCCGACCGGGTGGCGACGCCGCACCGCGACGAGGTGTTCGCGCGCGGGGAGCCCGACGACCTGTTCGCGGAGGCGATCGAGAACGCGCGTGCGGAGGAGGAGCTGGAGCTCGAGCGCCACGAGATCCCCGTGGGCGACGACGTCGTGGAGCTGTTCGCGCTCACGGGCGCCTCGCACTTCACCGCCACGCACGCGCTGTGGGCCGACGAGTTCGACCCGCCGGGTTCAGAGCACGGGACGCTCGTCGCCGTTCCCAACCGGCACACCGTGCTCGCGCATCCCATCCGCGCCATGTCGATGGTCGGCTCGCTCGGCGTGATGCTGGACCTGGCGCGGCGGATGGAGCAGGAGGGCCCGGGCTCGATCAGCCCGCACCTGTACTGGCTGCGGGAGGGCCGGCTCGAGCGCCTGGACGCGCGCATCACCGACGCGGGCATCGAGTTCGCGCCGAGCGCCGAGTTCGGGGCGATGATGGCGCGCCTCGCGTAGCCTGCTGTGCGTGGACCCCGTGCTGACCGGCGCGACGCCGCGCCTCACCGCCGAGGACGCGATCGAGATCGGCGCGGCGCTGTTCGGCGTGCGCGCGCCGGAGGCCCGCGACCTCGGTAGCGAGCGCGACCGCACGTTCCGGCTCGGCTCCGAGGCGATCCTGAAGGTCTCCAACGCGGCCGAGGATCCGGACGTGCTAGACATGGAGGCGGCCGCGGCGCTGCACGTGACCGCGGTCGATCCGGAGCTGCGCGTCGCGCTGCCGTGGCGGCCGGTCGCGGGCGGTGATCCGGGCACAGCGCGCCCGGGGGACGATCCGGCGGCGCTGCGGGCGCGCTGGGGCGAGCACTGGGTGCGGCTCTATGACGTGCTGCCCGGCAGCAGCCGGATCGAGGCCCGCGCGCTGTCGGACGCGGCGCTGGCGGGATGGGGCGAGACGACGGCGCGGCTCGGGCAAGCGCTGCGGGCGTTCACGCACCCGTGCGCGACGCGGACGATGGCGTGGGACGTCCAGCACGCGCTCGCCGCGCGCGAGCTGCTCGGCGACATCCGTGACGCTCACGCGCGCGCGTGCGTGGAACGGGTGCTGGACGCGTTCGCGGTGCGCGTGGCGCCGGCGTGGCCGCGGCTACGGGCGCAGGTCGTCCACACCGACCTGACCGTCGACAACACGCTCACCGACGAGCACGGGCGGATCACGGGGGTCATCGACTTCGGGGACATGAGCCACTCGGCGCTCGTGAGCGACCTGGCGTCGGTGCTGGACTCCGTGTGCGGCGGGCGCGACGGGGACGAGCTGCTGCGCGCGGCGCGGCTCGTGCTCGACGGCTACCAGCGGCGGGTGTGGCTGGAGGAGCTCGAGCTGGAGGTGCTCGGCGTGGCGTGGGCCGCGCGGGCCGCGGTGACGGTCGCGATCAGCTCCTGGCGGGTGGCGCAGGGGCTCGAGGAGGCGGCGTTCGCCGAGCGCTACAACGCGATCGCGCTGCGGACGATCGAGAGCCTGGAGGCGTACGGGTGGGACGGCGTCGCGCGGGCGCTCGGTGCGGCCGGCGCGCGCCGCCCGGACCCGTCGCTGGCCGCGCGCCGGGCGGCGGCGTTCGGGCCGGCGATCGACCCGCTGTTCTACGCGTCGCCGATCGAGGTCTCCCACGCCGAGGGCGTCTGGCTCCATGACACCGAGGGCCGCGCGCTGCTGGACGCGTACAACAACGTGCCGTGCGTGGGGCACGCGCACCCGCGCGTGACGGCCGCGGTCGCGCGCCAGAGCGCGCTGGTCAACACGCACACGCGCTACCTGCACCCGAACGCGATCGAGCTCGCGGAGCGGCTGACCGCGACGTGCCCGCCCGAGCTGGACACGGTGATGCTGGTCAACTCGGGCTCGGAGGCCAACGACCTCGCGTGGCGGATGGCGACCATGGCGACCGGCAACCGGGGCGGGCTGTGCACGACGTTCGCCTACCACGGCATCACCGAGGCGATCGCCGCCCTGTCTCCCGAGGGCTGGTTCGACGAGCCCAAGCCGGCCCACGTCGAGACCTGGGACCCGTTCGACGCCGGCGCGTTCAGCGCCGCCGTCGCCCGGCTCGACACGCCGCCGGCGGCCGCCATCCTCGACGGGATCGTCACCAGCGACGGCATCGCGGAGCTCGATCCCGCGACCGTGCGGGGCTGGGTGGACGCGACCCGCGCCGCCGGCGGGCTGTGGATCGCCGACGAGGTCCAGTCCGGCCACGGCCGCACCGGCGAGGCGCTGTGGTGCTTCGAGCGCTTCGGGGTCGTCCCGGACTTCGTCACGCTCGGCAAGCCGATGGGCAACGGCCATCCGGTCGCGGCGGTCATCACACGCCGCGCGATCGTCGAGGCGCTGGTCGGCCGCGCGACGCTGTTCAGCACGTTCGGCGGCAACCCGGTGAGCGCCGCGGCCGCGCTGGCCGTGCTCGACGTGATCGAGGACGAGCGGGTGCTCGAGCGCGTGCGGCGCACGGGCGCCGCGCTCGGTGAGGCGCTGCGCGCGGTGGCGCCGGCCGACGTGCGCGGCGTCGGGCTCGCGTGGGGTGTCGACCTGCCCGACGCCCGCGCGGTGCGCGACCGCATGCGCGAGCTCGGCGTGCTCGTCGGCACCACCGGCCGCGACGGCAACACGCTCAAGATCCGCCCGCCGCTGGCGTTCGAGGAGACCCACGTCACACAGCTCGCCGAGGCGCTGAGCCGCGCGCTAGGGTGAAGCCACCCGGACGAGACGCGCGCCGTACCCGGTAAGCCAAGACGACGCGCACCCTTTCACTCGTCATGGAGGTGCGTACCGATGGCCTGGATTCTCCTCGTCGTCGCCGGTCTGCTGGAAACCGTGTGGGCGCTCGCGCTCAAGGAGTCCGACGGCTTCTCGAAGCTCGGCCCGACGCTGGTCTTCGGCGTCGCGATCGTCGCGAGCATGGTCCTGCTCGCGCTGGCCCTGCGTGAGCTGCCCGTCGGCACGGGCTACGCCGTGTGGACCGGCATCGGCGCCGTCGGCGCCGCGATCGCCGGCATGGTCTTCCTCGGCGAGGCGGCCGTCCTCGGCCGGATCCTCCCGATCGCACTGATCGCGGTCGGGATCGTGTGGCTGGCGCTGAGCCACGAGTAGCGATGAGTTCCGGAGCGCCCGGCGGTCTCAGCCGCATGTCCGACTACCCGTCCGCGGCGGTGGCGCTGCCGATCGCCGATCGCCGCCGCGCGCATGACTTCTACACGCAGGGCCTCGGGCTGGAGGCCGTCGGGCCGTTGGCCGACGACGGCCTGCCCGAGCCGCTGATGCTGGTCGTCAACGCCGGGCTGCGGCTCGTCCTCGTCCCCACCGGCGGCTTCAACTGGGTGCTCGGCGAAGGCCACGAGGTCGCCGGCGAGCGGGTCGTCGAGTGCCTGCTGCAGCTCGGCCGCGACAGCGAGGACGCCGTACGCGAAACGGTGGAGCGGGCGCAGGCGGCCGGCGCGACCGTCGTGCGCGCGCCCGAGCGGCAGCCGTGGGGGTTCGAGGCGCTGTTCGCGGATCCTGACGGCCATCTGTGGGTCGCCGCGGTCACCGAGGACTAGTGCACGGGCGTCGTCCTCGCGGAGGAGGCGGGCACACCAATTGCGTACAGACACGGCGCCGGGCCGCCGGTAGCTTCGCGCCGCCATGAACGAAGATCTCTCAGGACGGACCGCGCTCGTCACCGGCGCCACCTCCGGCATCGGGCGCGCGGTCGCCGTCCGGCTCGCCGCTGCCGGCGCGGACGTGATCGCGGTCGGCCGCAGCCACGAGCGCGGCGAGGACGTCGTCGCCGAGATCGCCGACGCCGGCGGCAGCGCGCGCTTCGTCGCCGCCGACGTCAGCGACCCGGACGGCATCCGGGCGCTCGTCGAGGCCGTCGGCGCGGTCGACGTCCTCGTCAACAACGCCGGACTCGCGTTGTGGGGCCCGACCGAGGCGCTCGCCGTCGAGGACTTCGACGCGCTGTTCGCGACCAACGTGCGCGGCCCGTACTTCCTCGTCGCCGCGTTCGCGCCGGGGATGGCCGAGCGCGGCGAGGGCAGCATCGTCAACATCGGCAGCATGGCCGGCAGCGTCGGCTTGCCCGGCTCGGCCGCCTACGGCGCGACCAAGGCCGCGCTGGAGTCGATGACCCGCGCGTGGGCGACCGAGTACAGCCCGCGCGGCGTGCGCGTGAACAGCGTCGCGCCCGGCCCGACCTACACGGCCGCGGGCACGCGCGAGGAGCTGGAGGCGTGGGCGCCGTCGTTGCCGCTCAACCGCGTCGCCGACCCGCGCGAGATCGCCGAGCTGGTGGTGTTCCTGGCGTCGGCGCGCGGGAGCTTCGCCACGGGCGGGACGTTCCCGGTCGACGGCGGGCGCACGGCGGTCTGATCAGAGCGCTCGCGCGGCGTCGAGCGCGAGCTGCGGGTCGAACGCGCCGAGCCAGCGCTGGCGCTCGCGGCCGTCGCGGTCCAGCAGGATCGCGCCCGGCTGGCCGGGGATGCGGTAGTGCTCCCACACCTGCATCGTCTCGTCGAACAGGAGGGTGGGCGTCGTGAGGCCGTGGCGCTCGACGAAGGCGGGTGCGTTGGCGAGCTCGTCACGCCCGCCGATCGCCACCACGGACAGGCCGTCCTGGGCGAGCCGCTCGATCTTCGGCGCCTCGCCGTTGCAGACCGTGCACCACGGGGCCCAGAACCACAGCAGCGTCGGCGCCTCGGCGTCCGCGAGCTGCGAGAGCTGGTACTCGCCGTCCCCGTCCATGCGGGTGACGGCGAGCGCGGGCACGACGCCCGGCTCGTCGCCGCCGCGCAGGGTCACGATCAGGGCGGTCGCGACGATGGCGGCGAAGGCGAGGGCGGCGAGCAGGCGTCTCATGGCTGTGCCGGGAGCCGGAAGCGGACCCGTGTGCCGACCGTAGCGTCTTCGAGCCAGATCGAGCCGCCGTGGGCCTCCACGATGGCGCGCGAGATCGCCAGCCCGAGCCCGGCACCGGGCGACCGGCGGGAGGCGTCGCCGCGGAAGAACGGCTCGAACACGCGCTCGCGCTGCTCGGCCGCGATGCCCGCGCCGGTGTCGGCGACCTCGACCTCGACGCCCTGCTCGCGGTCTTCCACGAACACGGTCACGCTCCCGTCCGGCGGCGTGTGATGAATGGCGTTCTGTATCAGGTTGAACAGCACGCGGCTGAGCTGCTCGGGGTTGCCGTGGGAGCACGCGACGGAGCCGTTGAGGTCGGCGTGGACGTCGACCGCCTCGGCGGCCGCGGCGGGCCGCATCGCCTCCACCGCGTCGCTCACCAGGTCATGGACGGCGACGCGCTCCATCGTCCAGGTGAGCTCGCGCGCCTCCAGCCGCGTGAGGTCGAACAGGTCGTCGATCAGCGCCGCGAGCTGGCGCACGTGCGTGTTCATCCGGCCCGCGTACTCGCGCCGGGTCGCCTCGTCCCCGATCGCGTCGTCGATCGCGGTGGCGAGCAGGCCGAGTGACGTGATCGGCGTGCGCAGGTCGTGCGAGACCGCCGCGAACAGCTCGCGGCGCATCCGCTCCTCGCGGTCCAGCCGCACGATCATCTCGTCCACCTGTTGCCCGACGCGCGTGATCTCGTCATCCCCGCGCGGCGCGACCCGCACGTCGCGGCGCCCTTCGCCGACGGCCGCGAGGGTCGTGCACACCGCGTCGAGGTCGTCCAGCGCGCGCGCACCCAGCCGGTGCGTCACCCACAGCACGAGCGCCGCCGCGTAGATCGCCAGCAGCACGGTCAGGACCGCGTCGTGGCTGGACAGGAACATCAGCCAGACGAACAGCGCGACGCCCGCGGCCAGCGCGAGTGCTCCGAGGCCCGCCACGAGCGCGAATTGCCGGCGCAGCCCGCCGGGGCGGCGGCGCGCGATCCACTCGCCCGCGAGCACGGTGAGGACCGACAGCGGCGCGACGATCTCCAGCGTGACCCACGCGCCGGGCGCGTCGTCGTAGCCCAGCCAGACGACCGCCGGCAGCGCGAGGGAGAGCGCGAGCGCGAGCGCTAGGCCGCGAAGCGGTAGCCGACGCCCCATACCGTCTCGATCCACCGCGGGTGCTCCGGGTCCGGCTCCAGCTTCGTGCGCAGGCGCCGGATGTGCACGGTCACGGTGGAGGTGTCCGAGTAGAACGCGTACTGCCACACGTGGTCCATCAGCTCCTCGCGCGTGAACGCCCGGCCCGGGTGGCGGGCGAGGAACGCCAGCAGGTCGAACTCGCGCGTGGTGAGCGCGACCAGTTCGCCGTCGCAGCGCACCTGGCGGGCGGACGGGTCGATCTCCAGCGCGCCGAAGCGCAGTGGCGCCTCGTCGGGGCGCACGGTGTCGAAGCGGCGCAGCACCGCGTCGACGCGGGCGACCAGCTCCGCCGGCGAGAACGGCTTGACGACGTAGTCGTCGGCGCCGAGCCGCAGACCGGTGACGCGGTCGGACTCGCCGCCCTTCGCGGTGAGCAGGATGATCGCGCTGGAGCGGTCCGTGCGCTCGCGCACCCGGCGCATCACCTCGAGCCCGTCGGTGCCCGGCAGCATCAGGTCGAGCACGATCAGGTCGGGCGCGCGCTCGGCGACGGCGGCCAGCGCCGCGTCCCCGTCGGGCGCCACGCGCGTGTCGTAGCCCGCCCGGCGCAGGTAGGCCGCGACGACCTCGCTGATCGTCGGCTCGTCGTCGACCACGAGGATGGACCCGCGAACGTGCACGTGCCCATTGTCACAGCGCTGCAGGGCGGTGCACGCGAGTTCAGAGAATGTTCATCACGTCCCCGGCTACGTTCGAGCCGTGGCCACGGACGAGGAACTGCTGCACCGGATCGCCGTCCGCGACGAGCGCGCCTTCACGGAGCTGTACCGCCGGCACGCGGTGGCCGCGTCTGCGACGGCGCGCCGCGTGTGCCGCGAGCCGGAGGACGTCCTGCAGGACGCGTTCTTCGCACTGTGGCGTGACGCGGCCGCGTTCCGGCCGCGGCCCGGCGGCGCGGCCGGGTGGCTGCACACGATCGTGCGCCACCGCGGCATCGACCACGTGCGCCAGGCCGCGGTACGCGAGCGCCGCTGCGTGCTCGACGAGCGGCCACTGACGGGCGCCGTGTGCGAGCGGCCCGCGCCCGACGAGGTCGTCACGGCGCGCGAGGAGCGTGCGCGGTTGCGGGGCGCGATCGCTGCCTTGCCCGCCGAGCAGCGCGAGGTGATCGTGCTCGCCTACGGCGAGGAGTTGACGCAGCGCGAGATCGCCGCGCGGCTGTGTGTCGCGCTCGGCACCGTGAAGGGCCGCACGCGCCTCGCGCTGCGCCGGTTGCGGCTGGAGCTCAGCTAGCGACGAGCTCGAGCGCGACGACGATCTCGACGTCGGTGCCGAGGGCGTCGCCGCCGCGCGGGAGCGGCAGGTTCCAGGTCATCCCATAGTCGCGGCGGTCGATCACGGCGCGCAGGGCGAGCGCCGCGCGGGTGGCGCCGAACGGGTCCTCGACGACACCGGACCAGGTGCCAGTGGCGGTGATGGGACGGGTGACGTTGCGGATCGTCAGCTCGCCCGGCAGCGCGATCGTGCCGTCGACGGCGGGCTGGGCGGGTGCGGACGCGAACGCGATCCGCGGGTGCTGGACGGCGTCGAAGAAGTCGGGTCCGAGCAGGTGGGTGCGCAGGTCGGCGGGCGAGGTGACGCTGATCGACTCGACGGCCGCGCTGCCGACGACGACGAGCGCGCCATCGTCGTGCTGGGTGACGGTGGCCTCGACGTCGGCGAACGTCCCGCGGAACGTGTTGATGCTCATGTGCTTGACGGCGAAGCCGAACGACGAGTGGTCACGGTCGCCGGCGAACGTGCGGGCGAGGGTGGGAGCGGTGGACATGGCTGAGGCCTTTCGGTTAGCGGAGGGTGGTCTTGACGGTGCGCGGGGCGAGCCCGGGCGCGGTGACGGTGAGTTGCAGGGACGCGCGGCGCGGCAGCGTCTTCTTCAGCCGCAGAGCCGCGGTGACGGCGCGCCCGGGTTTGGTCTTGACGGTGCCGCGGGCGACGATGCGGCCCTTGTGGCGGGCGACGAGCTGCACCTTCACCGCCGTGGGCGTGGTGACGCGCACGCGCAGGCCGGAGCGGCGCGAGGCGCGCAGGATCTTGACCGTGGCCTTCGCCAGCGCGGGCTCGGCGTTCGGCGGTGCTGAGCCGTTGCCCGACGTGGCCCGATCGACCGACTCGCACGCGTCGGCCACATCGTTGGAATCCAGCACGGCGACGTCCGCGCCGATGCCACAGCCGATCTGGTCGAGCTCGCCGTCGCGCGCGGTGATCGTGTCGTTGCCGGCGGCGAACCCGTCGTCGGCCTGGCGGTCGGCGTCGACCGTGTCGGTTCCGGGGCCCGGGTCGAGCACGTCGTCGCCGAAGCCGCCGGTGAGACGGTCGCGGCCGGGGCCGCCCTCGAGCGTCTCGCCGTAGTCGGAGCCGATCAGCGTGTCGTCGCCACCAAGGCCGCGCAGGGTGACGGCGGCGCCGCCGGAGAGCAGTGCGTTCGGGCCGTCGTTGCCGGTGAGGACCGAGCCCGCGACGGACGCCGCGAGCACTTCGACGTCGGCGCCCACGTGGTCGCCCTCGGGCGAGTCGCCGGGTTGGCCGTCCAGGTTCGCGTCGACGCGGTTGTGCGGGAACTCGACGCGGTCGGTGCCGTCGCCCCCGTTGAACGTCTCGCGCGCGGGCGTGCCGAGCAGCAGGTCGTCGCCCGGGCCGCCGCTGTAGGTGCCCGGCCCGAAGGTGGCGCCGTTGAACGTGCCCACGCGGTCGTCACCGGGGCCGAGGTCGGCCTCGACGCCCGCGCTCGTCCCGACGTAGAGGATGTCGTTGCCGGTCCCCAGCTGCGCGACGGTGTCGCCGTCGCGGCAGGTGACGATCACGTCGTTGCCGTCGCCGCCGTCGATCAGCAGCGGCAGCGGGCACGCGCGCTGGACCCGGTCGAGGTTCGGGACCGACTGCACGTCGTTTCCATCGCCGAGCGAGAGCACCGCCAGCTGCACGCCGTCGGTCGCGCAGCGCGCGTCCCGCGAGCCGGCCGTGATCACCGGCTGGCAGCCGTCACCGGCGTCCACGCCGCCGGCGAGCGTGTCGGTCACCGTGACCGCGCCGGCCTCGTAGTAGAGCTCGGTGCTGTTGGTCTCACCGGGCGCGGCCACGAACAGCAGCGCGCGCACGCCGGAGGGCAGATCGACCACGCCGGCCGTCCCGGCGTGGGCGAGGTTCGGTCCGAGCGCCATCGAGACGGCCAGGAGCGACAGGACGCCGGCGAGGCGCCTGAGAGTGTGTGACATGGAAAGGGTCCTTGGGGAGGGGACGGGGTTGCTCCTCCACTGTGCGCGAGCGCCGCCCGCGCGTCCAATACCGCTTCCGTGTGGAGCGATACTTTGGCTCTAGGGCGCGGCCCAGGCCTGCTCCGCACGCACCTCGCGCGCGACCCGCAGCACCGCGTCGAGCGCGCCCGACCGCTTGTCCGCCCGCCACAGCAGGTCGAACGGCAGCGTCACCCGCGGCTCGATCGGCACGAACGCCGAGCCCTCCACCTGCTCGGCGAAGGCACTGCGCGCGTACACGACCACGCCCAAGCCCTCGCGGATCGCCTGCACACCGAGGTCCGGGTACGGATCGGGCACGGTCCGGGGCTCGAAGCCGGCGTCGCGGCAGAGCTGGACGACGGCGGCCGTATAGCCGGGGGAGTCGGGGCCGCCGGCGACGATGATCGGCTCGTCGCGCAGTTCGCCCAGCGCGACCGACGCGCGCTGCGCGAGCGGGTGGTCGGCGTTGACGTGCAGCACCGCGGGCGCGTCGCGCAGCCGCTCGCGCTCGAGCGCCGGATCGTCCTCCGCGCAGAAGCCGAGGACGAGGTCGAGCCGGCCCGCGCGCAGGTCGTGCAGCAGCGCGCCGGTGGTGTCCTCGCGCGGGTAGAGCATCACGCCCGGCGCGCGCGTCGCGCACGCGGCGAGGACCGCGGGCGCGAGCTCGAAGCGCGCCGTCGGCGCGACACCCAGCGTCAACTTGCCGGTCGGTGCGCTCTCGAGCTCGCGCACCTCGGCGAACACCGCCTCGGCGTGCGAGAGCAGCTCGCGCCCGCGCTCGAGCAGCAGCGCGCCCGCGGCGGTCAGCTCCACCTGCCGGCTCGAGCGGTGCAGCAGCGTCACGCCGAGCTGCTCCTCCAGCTGCCGGATGGCGGCGCTCAGCGGCGGCTGGGCGATGTGCAGGCGCGCGGCCGCGCGCGTGAAGTTGAGCTCCTCCGCGACCGCGAGGAAGTAGCGCAGCTGGCGAAGGTCCGGCGTCATCTCAGGGCTCGGCAGCGTACCGGCCACAGGCGCTGCTTTCGGGCCCCCCAAGCAACTGGCTCTAGCCCGGGATCGTCATCCAGCCGACCATGGGCGCTCCTAGAGCGAGGAGGAACCATGCGTTCGGTGAAGGTGCTGGCGGCCGCTTTGGCGCTGGGCGTCGCTGCCTGCGGCAGCGACGAGCCCGGCGGCGAGGCGGCGCAGTCGTCCAGCGAGGGGAAGACCCTCAAGATCTATTCGTCGGTGCCGCTGCAGGGCGCGTCGCGCACGCAGGCGGAGGCGATCGTGGACGGCGCGACGCTCGCGCTCGAGCAGGCCGGCGGCAAGGCGGGCCCGCACACGATCGAGTACGAGTCGCTGGACGACTCGACCGCGCAGGCCGGCGCGTGGACGCCGGAGGCCGAGTCGGCCAACGCGCTCAAGGCCGCGCAGGATGACGCGACCGCGGTCTACCTCGGCACGCTCAACTCGGGCGCGGCGAAGGTCTCGATCCCGATCCTCAACGAGGCGGGCATCCCGATGATCTCGCCCGCGAACACGTACGTCGGCCTCACGTCGGACGAGCCGGGCTCCGAGCCCGGTGAGCCGGGCAAGTACTACCCGACCGGCGCGCGCACGTACGCCCGCGTGGCGCCCCTCGACGTCAAGCAGGGCTCGGCGCTGGTGACGCTGATGAAGGAGGACGGCTGCACGAAGGTCGCGATGACCAACGACAAGGAGGTCTACGGCGCCGGCCTCGCGCGCGTGATCGAGATGGCCGCGAAGGCGCAGGGCCTGACGCTGACCGCCAACGACGCGATCGACAAGAACGCCTCCAACTACCGCGGCCTCGCCACCCGGGCCAAGAGCGACGGCGCCGACTGCTACGTCTACTCCGGCATCACGGCCAACAACGCGGTCCAGCAGTTCAAGGACTTCGCCGCCGCGCTCGGCCTGGACGGCAAGCTCTACGGCCCGGACGGCATCTGCGACGGGCTGTTCGCGAGCGAGGAGGAAGGCGGCATCCCCGCTTCGCTGGCGCCGCAGTTCAAGTGCACGGTGCCGACGCTGTCACCCGACGCGTACCCGCCGGCCGGCCAGGAGTTCTTCAAGACCTACAAGGCCAAGTTCGGCAAGACCGCGGACCCGTACGCGATCTACGGCTACGAGGCGATGTCGCTCGCGCTGGACGCCATCGAGCGCTCCAAGACCGGCGAGCGCGCGGACATCCTGGAGGCGATCTTCGCCACCAAGAATCGCGAGAGCGTCCTCGGCACCTACTCGATCAACGAGAACGGTGACACCTCGCTCGCCGACTACGGCGCCTACACCGTCCAGGACGGCGCCCTGAAGTTCGACCAGACGGTCAAGCCCGCGGCCAGCTAGCGGGCGCGGTCAAAGGCGGCGGCGACGGCGCGCATGTGCGCCTCGACCGCCGCCAGCAGCTCGCGGACGCCCGGTGAGAGCCGGGCTCCCGCGCGCGTCACGATCGCGAACGTGTCGTACAGCGCCGGAGCGAACGACGCCGTGTGCAGGCCGGCGGGGAAGTACGGCGCGTGAACGAACGCGCTCGGCAGGTAGGTGTCGCCGATGCCGTCGGCGACCAGCCGCAGCGCGATGTCCTTGAGCTCGACCTCGACCTTGGGCGCGAGCCGCAGGCCCTGCGACTGCGCCCGCTCGGCGAGCTGGCGGCGGATCGGGTCGCTGTCGGCGGACTCGGCGTCGTAGAAGATCAGCGGCGTCGCCGCCAGGCGCTCGATCGTCGCCGGTCCACGCGTGCGCTCGGGGTCCGCGCTCACGTAGACGACCTCGTCGCGCACGATCGGGCGCACCTCCAGCTTCTCGTCGTCGATCGGCAGCACGATCACGCCGGCCTCGAGCTCGCCGCGCCGGATGCGGTCGGCGAGCACGGACGAGTTCTGGCCGATCAGCCGCACCGACACGTTCGGGTGCCGGCGCAGGAACTCCACCACGAGCTCGTCGAAGCGCCACGCCTGCGGGCCGCCGAACACGCCCAGCTCGACCGTCCCGGTCCGCAGCGCGTTGAGCTCGCTGACGCTGTCGGCCGCGTCTTCCACCGCGCGCAGGCTGCGCGCCGCGTGCTCGGCGAACGCGCGGCCCGCCTCGGTGGCGACGACGCCGCGGCCGGCGCGCACGAACAGGTTCGTGCCCAGCGCCTGCTCGAGCTTGCGGATCTGCTCGGCCACAGCCGGCTGGGACACGCGCAGCGCCTCGGCGGCGGCGGTGAAGGAGCCGAGCTCGAGCGCGGCGCAGAAGCAGCGGATCTGCTGCAGCGACAAAAGCTCTGCCTTTGACTGCTCCAAGCAAGCAACCCTACCTTCGGTGTCCAGCGCGCTCGAAGATGCCGGCATGAGCCACCTGCTCCTGCACTTCTCCAAGTCGGCGGTCGACGAGTTGCTCGTGCTCGAGCGCGGTGAGGGCCCGTACGTCTTCGACACCGACGGCCGGCGCTACATCGACGCGCTGTCGAGCCTGTTCTGCGCACAGATCGGCTACAGCTACGGCGAGGAGATGGCCGCCGCGGCCACGCGTCAGCTGACGACGCTCGCGTTCAATACGAACTGGGGCACGGCGCACCCGGCGGCGCTGGAGCTGGCCGAGCGGCTCGCCGACCTCGCGCCGGGGGACCTGAACCAGGTGTTCTTCACCAGCGGTGGCTCGGAGGCGGTCGAGGCGGCGTGGAAGCTCGCCCGCGAGTACCACGTTGCGAACGGCCAGCCGCAACGCACGAAGGCGATCGCGCGCGACCGCGCCTACCACGGCGTGACGCTCGGCGCGCTCTCCTTCACCGGCGTCGACCGCTTCAAGGCGCCGTTCGGGCGCGCGCCGATCGACGTCACGCACGTGGCCAACACCAACGCGTTCCGGGACACCGGTGACCCGGCGACGTTCTGCGCGCGGCTGCTGCGTGAGGTCGAGGACGCGATCCTCGCCGCCGGCCCCGACGAGGTGGCGCTGATCATCGCGGAGCCCGTGCAGAACTCGGGCGGCTGCCTGGTCGCGCCGGACGGCTACTGGAGGGGCCTGCGTGAGCTGGCCGACCGTTACGGCGCGCTGCTGATGGCCGACGAGGTCATCACGGGCTGCGGCCGGCTCGGTGAGTGGTTCGGCGTGCAGCGCGAGGGCGTCGTGCCGGACCTCGTCTCGCTGGCCAAGGGCCTGACGTCCGCGTATGCGCCGATGGGTGCCGTCGTCGTGCGCGAGCACGTCGCGCCGCTGGGCGTCTTCCGCCACGGCATCACGTTCGGCGGCCATCCGCTCTGCGCCGCGATCGCGCTCACGAACATCGACATCTTCGAGCGCGACGGCGTGCTCGAGAACGTGCGCGCGCTGGAGCCGCACCTGGAGGCCGAGCTGGCCACGCTGCGGGAGTTGCCGATCGTCGGCGACACGCGCGGCGCCGGCTTCTTCTGGGCGATCGAGCTCGTGCGCGACGAGGCCGACACGCGCTTCGACCAGGCCGAGCGCGACGAGCTGCTGCGCGGCTTCCTGCCACGGCGGCTGCGCGAGGCCGGGCTGATCGCGCGCGCCGACGACCGCGGCGACAGCGTGCTGCAGATCGCGCCGCCGCTGATCAGCGACGCGGCGCTGCTGGATGAGATCGTCGACCGGCTCGGTGCGGTGCTGGTCGAGGCCGGAGACCATATGACCGCGGGAGTGGCGTGATGCTTGTCGACCTTGGAGTGCGCACGGCGCCGGTGTACGACCCGGCGACGGGCGAGGTGCAGCGAGAGCTCGTGCTGGCCGGGCCGGCGGATGTGGATGCCGCCGTGGCGAAGGCCAAGCGCGCGTTCGAGCACTGGAGCGACGTGTCGGTCACGCGCCGCGCGCGCGTGATGTTCAAGTTCCGCGCGCTGCTGGACCAGCACACCGACGAGCTCGCGCGGATCATCTCCTCCGAGCACGGCAAGACGCTCGACGACGCGCGCGGCGAGGTCGTGCGCGGCATGGAGGTCGTGGAGTACGCGTGCGGGATCGCCGAGCTGACCAAGGGCGAGTTCTCCGACCAGGTCTCCACCGGCGTCGACCTGCACTCGATCCGCCAGCCGCTCGGCGTGTGCGCGGGGATCACGCCGTTCAACTTCCCGATCATGGTGCCGCTGTGGATGCACCCGATCGCGATCGCGACCGGCAACACGTTCGTGCTCAAGCCGTCCGAGCGCGATCCCTCCGTGAGCGACCGCATCGCCGAGCTGTACGCCGAAGCCGGCCTCCCGGACGGCGTGTTCAACGTCGTGCACGGCGACAAGGTCGCGGTCGACGCGCTGCTCGATCACCCGGACGTGGCGGCGATCAGCTTCGTCGGCTCCACGCCGATCGCCCGCTCCATCCACCAGCGCGCGAGCGAGAACGGCAAGCGCGTGCAGGCGCTCGGCGGCGCGAAGAACCATGCCGTGGTGCTGCCGGACGCCGACCTCGAGTTCGCCGCCGACCAGCTGATCGCCGCGGGCTACGGGTCCGCCGGCCAGCGCTGCATGGCGATCAGCGTCGCGGTGGCCGTGGGCGACGTCGCCGACCAGCTGGTCGAGACGCTGCGTGAGAAGGCGCTGGCGATCAGGGTCGGCCCCGGTCTGGACCCGGACTCCGAGATGGGCCCCGTCATCACCGCGGCAGCGCGCGACCGCATCGTCGGCTACATCGACCGCACCGACGCGACCGTCGTCGTCGACGGCCGCGGCCACGAAGGCGACGGGTTCTTCGTCGGCCCGACGCTGCTCGACGACGTCACGCCGGAGATGGAGGCCTATACGGACGAGATCTTCGGCCCGGTGCTGGCGGTCCTGCGCGTGGAGACGCTCGACGCGGCGATCGACCTGATCAACGCCAACCCGTTCGCCAACGGGACGGCGATCTTCACCGCGAGCGGCCAGGCCGCGCGCACGTTCCAGCGCCGCGTCCAGGTCGGCATGATCGGCGTCAACGTGCCGATCCCGGTCCCGATGGCGTTCTACAGCTTCGGCGGGTGGAAGGACTCGCTGTTCGGCGACCACCACATCCACGGCCCGGAGGGCGTCCGGTTCTACACGCGAGCCAAGGCGATCACGACGCGCTGGCCCGACGCGCCGGAGCGCGCCCATCTCAACTTCCCGACGGCGCGATGACGCGCGACGTCGTCATCGTCGGGGGCGGGATCGCGGGGCTGTCGGCCGCATGGCACCTGCGTCACCGTGACGTGCTGCTGCTGGAGGCCGGCGACCGGCTCGGCGGCCGCATGCGCTCCGACGAGCGCGGCGACTACTGGCTCAACTACGGCGCGCACCTGTTCCCGGCGCCCGGGACGCTCGTCGACCGGATCACGGCCGAGTGCGAGCTGGAGACCGTGCCCGTCACCGGCGGGATGATGGGGCTCGCCGTCGGCGACGCGATCCTCGACGGCGGGCGCGTGGAGTCGTATCCGTTCCGGCTGCCGCTGTCGGTGCGCGAGCGGATCGCGTTCGCCCGCGCCGGCGTGAAGGTCCAGCTCGCCGTCCGCCGCTACCACGCCGCCGCCAACCGCTACGACTTCGAGAACGACCGTTCGTTCGCGGACTTCCTCGGGCCGCTGCCGCCGAAGGTGCACGCCATTTTCTCCTGCGCCGCGCACCGCGCGACGGGCGAGCTGGACGAGCTCGCGGCGGGTGCCGGGATCGGCCTGTTCGCGCTCGTGTGGGCGGGCAAGGGCTCACTGATCGCGCGCAACCTGCGCGGCGGGACGGGGCAGCTGCCCGCGGCGATGGGCCGCGAGCTGGGGGACCGTGCCCGCACCCACGCCCGGGTCGAGGCGGTGCGGGCCGACGGCGACGAGCTGGCGGTGAGCGTGAACGGCGAGGAGGTCCGCGCGCGCCACGTGATCATGGCCGCCAACGCGCCGTACGCGTCCCCGCTCGTCGGCCCGGTCGCGCCGCAGGCCGCGGACGCGCTGGCCAAGCTCACCTACGGCGCGTTCCTGAGCGTCGCGGTCGAGACGCGCGAGACGACCGCGATGCCCTACGACGGCGTCTACGCGATCGCCACGCCCGGCCGCGTGTTCGACATGTTCACCAACCAGGCGCACGCGCTGCGCGTCGGCCCGCGCACGCCGGGGGGCAGCCTGATGCTCTTCACCGGCGCGCAGCAGGCCGCGGCGCTGATGCGCGAGAGCGACGAGGTGATCGTCGAGCGCTTCCTCGCCGACCTCCACGCGATGTACCCGCAGACGCGCGGGGTCATCGCGAACGCGACCGTCCAGCGCTGGGAGCTGGGCAACGTGTACGCGAGCCCGGGCCGCGGCGCGCTGCAGCCCGCGCTGGAGGGCGCGCTCGGCACCCACGAGAACCTGCACCTGGCCGGCGACTACTTCGCCGAGCTGGGCACGATGGAGGCCGCCGCCCAGACCGGGCTCGCCGCGGCCGAACGAGTCGATTCACGAATCCGAGAGGCCGTCAATGTCTGACTTTCACGGGGTCCTGCCTGCGCTGCTCACGCCCTTCACCGAAGACGGGTCCGCGATCGACACCGAGGCGCTGACGGCCAACGTCGAACGCCTGATCGCGGCCGGCGTCGGCGGCCTCGTGCCGGGCGGCAGCACCGGCGAGTTCACGACGCTCACCAACGCCGAGCGCAGGCTGCTCGTCGAGACGGTCGTGAAGGCCGCCGATGGGCACGTGCCCGTCGTCGCCGGCACGGCGGCGCTCTCGACGCGCGAGACGGTCGAGCTGAGCGTGCACGCCGAGCAGGCCGGCGCGGCCGCGGTGATGATCATCCCGCCCTTCTACGACGCCCCGTCCTGGCGCGAGCTGAAGGCACATTTCCAGGCCGTCGCGGACGCGATCTCGATCCCGGTCATGTACTACAACATGCCCGGCGTCTCGGGCACCACGCTCACCGCCGAGCAGCTCGCCGAGCTCCCCGGCGTCACGTGTCTGAAGGACACCGGCGGCGACGCGACGTACGCGCAGGCGCTGATCCACGGCGACGGCCCGACGCTGCTCAACGGCTTCGACACGCACACGTTCCATGCGCTGGCCGCGGGCGTGGAGGCGGTCGTGTGGGGCACCGCGTCCGTGCTGCCGGAACAGTGCGTCGAGCTGCACCGCCTGCTCATCGACGACATCGACCTGCCCGCCGCGCGCGAGCTGTGGGCACGCCTCTGGGCGGTCTGCGACGTGCTCGAGAGCGTGGCCTACACCGCGGGCGTGAAGGCGGGCGCGCGCCTCACAGGCTTCACCACCGGGCCGGTGCGCGGGCCGCTGCTGGAGCTCGAGGACGCCGACCGGGTGCGCCTCGCGGCCGCCATCGAGGCCGCGACGGTTTCGTCGGTTCGATGAGTAGCCTCGTCGCGGTGCACGAGCTCCGCAACCTCGTGGGCGGCGAGCTGGTCGACGCGGTCGACGGCGCCACCCGCGAGATCCTCAACCCCGCCAACGGCGACGTCATCGGGCGCGTGCCCGAGGGCACCGAAGCCGACGTCGAGCGTGCGATGGCCGCCGCCCGCAACGCGCGCATCGGCTGGCGCGACACGACGCCCGCCCAGCGTCAGGAGGCGCTCCTCGCGCTCGCCGACGCCGTCGACCGCCACGCTGGCGAGCTCGCCGCGCTGGAGATCGCCAACGTCGGCAAGCCGCGCTCGCTCGCGGACGAGGAGCTGCCGATCTGCAGCGACGAGCTGCGCTTCTTCGCGGGCGCCGCGCGCGTTCAGAATGCTCCCGCAGCGGGCGAGTACAGCCCCACGCACACGTCGTTCATCCGCCGCGAGCCGGTCGGCATCGTCGGCCAGATCGCGCCGTGGAACTACCCGCTGATGATGGCGATCTGGAAGATCGCGCCCGCGCTCGCGACCGGCAACGTGGTCGTCCTCAAGCCGTCGGAGATCACGCCGCTCAGCACGTTGAAGCTGGCCGAGCTGGCCGCGGAGATCTTCCCGCCCGGCGTGCTCAACGTCATCACGGGCGAGGGCGATCCGGTGGGCCGCGGCATCGTCACCCACCGCGACGTCGCGCTCGTCTCGCTCACCGGCAGCGTGCCCACCGGCAAGTGGATCGCAAAGGCGGCGGCGGACAGCCTCAAGCGCGTGCACCTCGAGCTCGGCGGCAAGGCGCCGGTCGTGGTGCTTGACGACGCCGACCCGGCCAAGGTCGCGGCCGGCCTGCGCGTCGCGAGCTTCTGCAACTCGGGGCAGGACTGCACGGCCGCGGCCCGCGTGCTGGCCACACCCTCGATCTACGACGCGCTGCTCGAGGCGCTCGTGCCCGCGGCCGCCTCCCTCACGGTGGGCGATCCCGCCGAGGGCGACGCCATCGAGATGGGCCCGGTCGTCAGCGCCGCCCAGCAGCAGCGCGTGCTCGGCTTCCTCGACCGTGCCGTCGACGGCGGGGCCAACCTCCTGCTCGGCGGCTCCACCGGCCGCGACGGCGGGTACTTCGTGGAGCCGACCGTCGTCACCGGCGTCGGCCAGGACGCGGAGATCGTCCAGCAGGAGATCTTCGGGCCGGTCGTCACCGTCCAGCGCGTCGCGGACGAGGACGAGGCGATCCGCTTCGCCAACGACGTCCCGTACGGCCTCGCCGCCTCGATCTGGACGCGCGACGTCGGCAAGGCGCTCAACGGCGTGCGCGCGCTCGACTTCGGCTGCGTGTGGGTCAACGACCACCTGCCGTTCCTGTCCGAGATGCCGCACGGCGGCTTCAAGGAGTCCGGCTACGGCAAGGACCTGTCGACCTACGCGCTCGACGACTACACGCGCATCAAGCACGCGATGATCAGCCTCGACTGATCACCCGAACGAGCCGGCTCGCGCGTGGTCGACCGCGACGCGGAAGACCACGCGCTCCTCGTCGCGCGGGTACGGGCCGCCGAGGTACTTGTGCGAGAGGCGGTCGATGATCGTCCACGCCTCATCGCCCTCGACGCGCTCGGCGACGTGGCCGCGCAGATAGGCCATGTGGAACGGGTTGTGGGCCGCGGTCAGCGACAGCGCCACGCGCTCGTCGCCCGCCAGGTTACGCGCCTTGCGGGAGCCGGGGCCGGTGAGGAACACCACGTGGTCGCCGTCCGTGCCGACCCAGACCGGCACGGTGTGCGGCCCGCCGTCGGGCAGCACGGTGGCGACGTGGGCGACGTTGGTGGCGTCCAGCAGGGCGCGGAGGTCGTCGGAGATCATGCCCCTACAACGACCCCCCGGGCCGGAACTCATCGGTCACCCGAGCGTGAACGGGTCCCGCGTCGCGCCCGAGGTCTCGATCCAGATGGAGCGCGTCTCGGTGTACTCGCGCAGCACGTCGTAGCCGTTCTCGCGCCCGATGCCGGACGCGCCGAAGCCACCGAACGGGACGTTCGGGCCGACGACGCGGTACGCGTTGATCCACACCGTGCCGGCGCGCAGGCGCTGAGCGACGCGCATCGCGCGGCGCACGTCGAGCGTCCACACCGAGCCGGCAAGCCCGTACTCGGTGGCGTTGGCCAGCGCCACCGCCTCGTCCTCCTCGGTGAACGTCATCGCCGCGGTGACGGGGCCGAAGATCTCCTCGCGCACGGCGGGAGAGTCGGGAGTCACGTTGGTCAACAGCGTGGGCTGGACAAAGTAGCCGCCGAGCTCGGTCGCGGCGCCGCCGCCGCACGCTGCCTTCGCGCCCTGCGCCAGCGCCGCCTCCAGGATGCCCGTGACCTTCTCGAACTGCCGGGCGTTGGCCAGCGGGCCCATCTCGGTCGTCTCCTCGAGCGGGTTGCCGAGGACGATCTCGTTCGCGCGGGCGACGACGCGCTCGACCAGCTCGTCGTGCACGTCCTCGTGCACGACCAGCCGCGAGCCCGCCATGCACGTCTGGCCCGTCGCGGCGAACACGCCCGCGATCACGCCGTTGGCGGCGGCCTCGAGGTCGGCGTCCGGGAAGATCACCTGCGCCGACTTGCCGCCGAGCTCGAGCGTCACCCTGGCGAGGTGGGAGGTCGCGCCTTCCGCGACGTCGATGCCGGTCTTGGTCGAGCCCGTGAACGCGACCTTGTCGACGCCCGGGTGGCGGACGAGCGCGCGGCCCACCGCCGGGCCGTTGCCGGTGATGACGTTGAACACGCCGTCCGGGATGCCGGCCTCGGTCACGAGCCGCGCCAGCTCGAGCGCGGTCACCGGTGTGTGGTCGGACGGCTTGACGACCATCGTGCAGCCGGTCGCGAGCGCGGGCGCGAGCTTCCACGTCAGCAGCAGCAGCGGCGAGTTCCACGGCACGACCGCCGCCACCACGCCCACCGGCACGCGCTGCGTGAACGCGACGAAGTTCGGCTTGTCCGACGGGATCGACTCGCCCGCGAGCTTGTCCGCCCAGCCCGCGAAGTACCGGTACCAGGACGGCAGCAGCCGCATCTGGCCGCTGAACTCGCGCAGGAGCTTGCCGCTGTCGCGCGACTCGAGCTCGGCGAGCCGGTCCGCGTCGCGCTCGATCAGGTCCGCGAGCCGGTGCATGAGCCGCGAGCGCTCGAACCCCGTCCTCGCGCCCCACTCGCCCTCGAACGCGGCGCGCGCGGCGGCGACGGCGCGGTCGACGTCCGCGTCGCCGGCGTCCGGCACGCGCGCCCACGCCTCACCCGTGTAGGGGTCGACGGTGTCGTAGAAGCGTCCCTCGGCGGGCGGCACGCGCTCCCCGGCGACGTAGAGCTCGTACTGGGGAAGGTCCACGGTGGCCATCACGTCTCCCTCGCTCGACACGTGGAGGATAAGCCCGCGGCGTGGACCTCGAACGTCGCCGCCGCATCGGGCGCTGGTGGCTGATAACGCCAAGTGCCCGTGATGACGCGTGGCCGCTCGGGGTCGGGCGTCCCAGCCGTCCCGCCACCGCCCACCGGCCGTGGAGCGACGGGCTCGTAACGCGTGCCCTGATCGTCGTGCAGCGCCGGCGGCACCAGCGCGTCGAGCGCCGCCTCGAACGCGTCCAGCGCGGCGAGCCCGTGATCGGTGCCCTGCTCACCGCCGACGTGGTGGAACAGCACCTCGGTCGACTCGGTACGGGTGACGACGGCCACGACCGCGAGGCCGTCGTGCCGTTCCACGCGCTCGGGCACGTGAACGGTCCGCACGTGGCCCCGGCGTGCGAGCACCTCGAGCTCCTCCACGGGAGCGGCGTCCGCGGCTTCCTCCTCCGCCGTCGCCGGCGGGATGGCGACCGCGTGGATGCCCGTTGCGGCGAGGAGCTGCAGCCGCTCCTCGTCCTCGAGCCACGGCGTGGCCACCGCGAGCCGCCGAGCGCGCCATTCGGCTTCTACGTCGTCGCCCAGCACCCCGGCGCGGTGGAGCGCGGTCAGCGCGGCGTCGAAGCGGCGGCCGGCCCGCACCGCCTCGGGCCGAGGATTGCGGGACAGCGGGCGCACGTCGTCCAGCAGGCGCTCGAGGTGCCGGTGCGCCGCGGCGCCGGAGCCCGGCGCCGCCGGTGGCGGCTCGCCGGCGAGCACCCGCCGCCACTGAACGATCTCGTCCGCGCTGAACAGCGCCGAGTGCTCGGCCGCGGCCGCGAGGCCGTCGGCGTAGGAAGCGTCGTCGGCGCCGATCCCGGCCCATGTCCACAGCCATGCCTGGGCCTCGAACCGCGCGTCGGTCACAGGTCGACCCGGAACGTGACGTCGTCGTGACCATCCAGCGACAGATCGAGCCGGCGGGCGGTCGCCGGCGGCGCGCCGTAAAACGACGCGTGAGAGCTGTGGGCGTCGCCGCCGAATCCGCTGACGCGGTACGTCGTTCGGGCGTCGTCGGTCAAGGTCCACTCAGGCCAATCGTCGTCTGACTCGCCTTCGACGAGGACCGAGATGCCGTCCGCGAACCGCAGGACGAGCAACAGGCGGTGACCGCCGCGAACGTCCGGCGGCCCGGGTACGACCGCGAGCAAGTCGACCTCCGTCGCGCCCGCATTCAGCTCGCGTTCGAGCGCCCGCTCCTCTGCGGCACTCGGCCACCCGGCACGCGCGCGCAACGCCGTGTCCCACGCGCGCGCATCGGCGGCTCCGGCCGCGGCGAGCAGCCCGAGGGCGCCCTGGAAGCGCCGAACGGCCGGCTCGTCGCCGCGCGCGCTCACGGGCACGCTGTCCAGCCAGGTCGCGAGCAGCCGCTGAGCCCGCTCACTCGCGTCCGCGACCGGTTGCGGTTCAGCCGAGCCCACGAACCGTTCCCGCCAGCGCGCCGCCTCGGCGACGGTCACCGCGCCCGCGGCCTCGAGCGCCTCGAGTGCATCCAGCCCGCCCTCTGCCGTCCCGTCGCGCAGCTCGCAGTGCAGCCATTGGTCGGCACGGTCCACGGGCGGAACGCTACTCCTGAGCGATCGCGGACATCCCGGCCTGGGCGAACGCCACCGCGTCCGCGAGCAGCCGGTCGACGTCCGCCCGTGGGACCGTGCCGCCGTGCTCGGCGGCGGTGTGCTCGATGACCTCCATCGCCGCCGTCAGCGAAGCCGCGGCGAGCGTCGCCGGCACGCGCCGGTCGGGCCCGAACTGCTCGACGAGCGCGTCGGCGATCACGCGCGCGAACTCCTGGTGGAGCGCAAGCCGGCGTGCGGCGACCGTCGGCGCCTCTTCGGCGAGCCGCTGCTGGAGCACGAGCTCGGGCTCGATCCATCCGCCGAGCTCCACCAGCGCGAGCAGCCAGTCCCGGAACGTCGTGAGGGCTTCGTCCCCCGCGGCCAGTGCCTCGCGGAGCGCCTCGGCGGCCGCGGGCGCGTCGCCGAAGACGATGTCCTCCTTGGTCCCGAAGTAATTCAGGACGGTCGCGCGCGAGACCTCGGCCCCGGCGGCGATCTGGTCGATCGTCGTCGCCGCGAACCCCTGCTCGTCGAACAGCGCCATGGCGGCCTGGCGGATCGCCGCGCGCGTCGCCTGCTTCTTGCGCTCCCGGAGCCCAGCCACGGAAACAACCTAGCACTGAGACCAAATATAAACTCAGTTGAAACTTAGACTGCGTATATGTATCTTGTTCGCCATGACCTCCCTGCTCTCCTGGCTCGCCAACGTCATGGGTCGCCGCCCCCGGATCGCGACCCTCGCCGTCCTCGCCACCGTCGTCGCCGTCATCGGCGGCGGCATGGCCGTGGGCGGCACCTTCAAGGACGACTTCACGGTCCCCGGCATCGAGTCGCAGACCGCGCAGGACCTGCTCGCCGAGCGCTTCCCGCAGCAGTCCGGCACCAGCGCCGCCGTCGTCTTCAGCGGCGACCTCTCGGCGCAGGCGCTCGCGCCGACGCTCGAGGCCATCGACCGCCAGCCGCACGTCGTCGGCGTCGCCGAGCTCCAGACGTCGGAGGACGGCAAGACCGCCTTCACCACCGTCAGCTACGACCAGGACGCGACCGACCTCGGCGCGGACGCGCGCGAGCGGCTCGAGGCCGCGGTCGCGAAGGCGCCGAAGGGCGTCTCGGTCGCCATGTCCGGCGAGCCGATCGACGGCGCCGCCACGGGCGGCTTTCCGATCGGCGAGCTCGCGGGCCTGCTGATCGCGGTCGCGCTGCTGGTGATCGTCCTGCGCAGCGCCCGCGCCGCGCGCAACGCGCTCGGGACCGCGCTCGTCGGCGTGGCCGCCGGCTTCGGCGTGCTGCTGTGGGTCGCGTCGCTCACCGACGTGCCCGGGCTCGCGCCGACGCTCGGCGGCATGCTCGGCCTCGGCGCGGGCATCGACTACGCGCTGCTGCTCACCGCCCGCCAGCAGGAGGAGCTGCGCGCGGGGCGTGAACCGCTCGAGGCCGCCCGCCGCGCCAACCGCAGCGCCGGCGAGTCCGCGCTGACCGCCGCCGGGATCGTGCTGGTCTCGATCTCCGGCCTGCTCGTGACCGGCATCCCGTTCGTCGGCCGCGCGGGTGTCGCCGCCGGCCTGGTGGTGCTCGTCTGCGCGATCGTCTGCGTCACGCTGCTTCCCGCGCGGTTCGCGAAGTCCGGGGAGAAGCTGTTGCCCAAGCGGGAGCGTCGCGGCGCCGCGAAGCCGGTCAAGGCGCCGTGGGCGACCAAGCGGCCCGTGTTCGCGCTGCTCGCCGCCGGCCTGGTCACCGCCGCGCTGGCCGCTCCCGCCGCCGGCCTGCAGCTCGGCCAGCCCGACGATCGCAACCTCGGAACCGACGCCACGCAGCGCCAGGCGTACGACCGGCTCGCGGCCGGGTTCGGCGCGGGCGTCAACGGGCCGCTGGTGCTCGCCGTCGCCAACCCGGACGCGGCGGGCCTGAAGCAGCTGGAAGCCGGGCTCGCGGCCGATCGCGAGGTCGCGCGGCTCGAGCCGGCCGTGGTGAACGAGGCCGGCGACGCGGCCGTGATCACCGTCATCCCCAAGCACGGCCCGCAGGAAGAGGCCACGCGGGAGCTCGTCGAGCGCATCCGCGAGTCGGTGGTTCCCGCATCCGGCACCCGCGCCTACGTCGGTGGCCGCACCGCCCGCTACGGCGACGAGGCGAGCAAGATCGCGTCGCGCATCCCGGTGTTCGCGGTGACCGTGGTCGGGCTCTCGCTGCTGTTGCTGCTGATCGCGTTCCGCTCGTGGCGGATCTCGGTCATGTCCGCGGTGTTCAACCTGGCGTCGATCGCGGCCGCCTACGGCGTCATCACGCTCGCGTTCCAGACGTCGACGGGCGCCTCGCTGCTGGGCGTCGAGCAGCAGCCGGTCGTCCCGTACGTGCCGCTGTTCATGTTCGCGATCCTGTTCGGGCTCTCCACGGACTACAACGTGTTCCTGCTCTCGCGGGTGCGTGAGGAGTGGGGCCGCCACGCCGACCACCGCGCGGCGATCGCGACCGCGTGCGCCGGCACCAAGCGCATCATCACCGCCGCCGGCGCAATCATGATCGCGGTCTTCATGGGCTTCGCCACTGACCACGATCCCGTGATCAAGATGACCGGCATCGGGCTTGCCAGCGCCGTCCTGGTGGACGTCACGCTGGTCCGGCTGTTCATGGCCCCGGCGGCGCTGACGCTCCTCGGGAATCGGCTGTGGCCGGAGCGTCGCCGCGCCGGCGCGCCCGTCTTCGTCCGCGCGCAATAAGCGCGACGGCGAGCACGAGCAGGACGATCAGCGCTACGCGACTGACGGTGTCCCCGACCTCGTCGAAGGACTCCGCGGCCGCGTAGCCGAGCGTGACGAACGTGGCGCTCCAGATGACGGCGCTCGCGACGCTGTAGGGAACGATCCGGCGGACGGTGACGCCGGACGTTCCCGCCACGAATGGCAGCGTCGAACGGAACAGGCCCGTGAAGCGGCCGAGGAACAGCGCCTTGCCGCCGTGGCGGGCGAAGAACCCGTCGACTGCGGCCGCCGCCCGGGGGAGGCGGCGTTCCAGGAACGGCCGGCCGAGCACCCGGCCGGCCGTCACGCTGACGAGGTCGCCGGCGACGGCGGCGGTCGCGACGAGCGCGATCATCAGGCCGAGCGCGGCGACGCCCTGGTCGGCGATCACGACGCCGCCGGTGAGCAGCGCCAGCTCACCGTGCACGAGCCAGCCGGCGAACGCGGTGGTCTCGAGGAAGATCAGCGCCGGCACCGCGAGATAGACCCACGCGCCAACGGTCCCGAGCACGTCCGCGAGCTCGCCCGCGAGCAGCACGCCCGCGGCCAGCACGCAGACCGAGACCAGCGCAGCAGTCACCCCCGCGGGACGCACGACGTACGGCGACCCTCTCACACGGGTCGCGCCGGCGCAACGCTCAAAGCACCGACGGCCGGAACGGGTCGGTCCAGGCGATGCCCTCCTCCTCGAAGCGCCGTTCGAGCGCCTCGACGCCGTGGGCGGCCTTGAAGTCGCGTTCGGCCTCGGAGATGGGCTGGACGGCGAGGATGCGGATGTGCCCGCCGTCGAACGCGCAGCGCTCGAGCTGCGGCCCGAACGCGTAGGGGAGCGAGATGAGCTCGTGCGTGAGGTGCGAGCCCGGCAGCCACGGCTCGCCGATCGGCACGGTGTGGCCCCAGTCCATCCGCTGGGACGCGGGGCCCGCGTGGTAGTGGGCCAGCATCGTCAGCAGCTCGACGTGGCGGTCGCCGTCGGTCGCCGCGCTGAGGACGAACTCGAGCCCGTGGCCCTGCCGGTCGTGGAGCGCGTCCCAGCAGCCGGTGGTGACGTAGGTCCACGCGCTGGTCAGGCGTGGGCCCGGTGCGACCGCGTAGACGCCGAACGCGGGGACGCGCCGGAGGATGGGGCCGAGCGGCCAGTCGCGCAGCTCGATCCGGTGGCCGGCGAAGAAGCCGGTCA
The DNA here is from genome assembly GCF_027587175.1 of Solirubrobacter deserti. GTDB lineage: Bacteria > Actinomycetota > Thermoleophilia > Solirubrobacterales > Solirubrobacteraceae > Solirubrobacter > Solirubrobacter deserti. Next base: position 40,664 of record NZ_JAPCID010000004.1, on the reverse strand, counting down.
GGTGGGCGCGCAGGGCCTTGCCGGCGACGGACGCGCCGGGCGCGAACCCCGGGGCGCCGCCGTGGCGCAGCAGCTCCACGGCGCCTTCGCTCTCGAGGTCCTCGCCGCGTTCGGCCGCGTGCACGGCGTGCGGCGCGAGGTTCCCGTCGCCGCCGGTGAAGTACAGGAGGTGATCGGAGGCGTCGTCGTCGCCGAGCGCGATGGCGCGGAAGATGAGGCGCGCGCCGGCCTCGTCGCCGCGGGCGATCAGCGCGTGAGCGGCGGCCTGGATCGGCGCCGTGTCCTCGCTGTCGGTGAGCAGGCGCAGGAGCGCCTGGCGCGCGACTTCATCGTCGTACGCGGCCAGGCGCTCGGCCGCTTGGCAGCGGTCCTCCCAGCGCGGGGAGGATGCGAGCGCGACCAGCTCTGGCGGCGTGGCGTCCACGCCGCCAGTCTTGCGATCAGCGCAGCGGGATGCGCAGGATCTCGCCGGCGCCCGCCTGGTCGCCCTTGTTGGAGACGTAGGCGTAGTGGCCGTCGACGGCCAGGCCCGTCGGGGACTGCAGCGTGCCCGGGGCGAGCTCGGTGCGCGGGCCGCGCTTCGGGACGCGGATCAGCTTGCCGGGGGTGGGCGGCCCGATCAGGGTCGCGCTGGTCATCTGCAGCACGTAGAGCGTGCCGTCCTTGCCGAACGCGAGGTCGTTGATGGTGGTGAAGCCGGTGGCGTACTCGGTCGGCGCCTGCCCGGGGACGATCCGCCACACGCTGGCGCCGCCCGTCGGGAACGGGAAGCCGGTGAGCTGGCCGACGTAGTAGGCGCCGTCCGGGCCGCGGACGATCGAGGTCGGGACGGACTGGGTCGGGACCGGCGTGCCCGGCGGGATCGGGATCTCCGGGAGCCCTTCCGGCATCGGCGACATCTTGAACGGGATCACGCGGAGCGTCTCCGGGCCGCGGAAGCCGTAGCGGATGAGGCTGTTGCCGCCGGCGTCGGCGACGGTCACGTGCAGGCCGCTGGCGTCGACCGAGTTCGGGTTGGAGTCGACCTCGGCCGTCGGCTGGTCGGCGTCCGGGTTGTGCGCGGCCTCGTAGCCGGCCGGGTCACCGGCGACGCCCGCGACGTGGCCGGTCGGCAGCAGGCGGTAGAGCTTGCCCATGCCGGCCGTCTGCGGGTACTGCTCGCGCTGGGCGGGGTTCGCGCCGAGGCCGACGGTGAAGTAGCCGAGCAGGCCGCCGAGCGTGAAGGAGATGTCGGACGGGCCGGTCGCCTCGCCGCCGGTCGCCGACGCCACCGAGGGCAGGTTGGAGACGACCCGCTTCTTGTTGCCGCGCTTGTCGATCTTCGTGATCGCGCCGGTCTTGCCGAAGCAGCCCGCGCCGCCCTCGGGGTTCTCGAGCGTGCAGTCGCTGCCGCCGCGGCCGGACTCGGCGACGTACAGCTCCCCGCCGAAGCCGAAGTCGAGTCCGCGGGGGTTGTCCAGGCCGCTGGCGATCACCTGCGGGCCGGTCGCCGCGGCCGGAGCCGCGCCGATGGCCAGCACACCCGCCGCGAGGACGAGGCTCTTGCGCAAGTCGATGGTCATGCCCGGCGAAGGTACGGACGCGGCCGCGCGGGTTGATCAGGGAGATCCCTAGTCGAGGTAGTCGGCGACGGGGCCGAGCGTGAGCACGCCGCTGCCCGCCGCGTGCTCGTCCCGCGCCGGCTCGAGGTGGGCGCGGGCGCGCCGCAGCGTGTGCTCGTCGCCGACTGCGGCGGCGGCTTTCGCCGTCAGGCACCAGAGCGCCTCCAGCAGCAGGTCGGCCGGAGGATCCGGCAGCGCGCGGACGGCCGCGGCGGCCCGGCCGCGTTCGCCGCGCGCGAGCAGCACGTGCGGCCGCGCCCACGGCCCGTAGGGCCCGAAGTCGCCGTCGAGGTTCCAGGTGGCGAGGGCGAGAAGCCCGCGCTCCACCCCGGGCATGCCCGCGTCGGGGAGCAGCGCCGCGGCGTCGCGATAGTCGCCGGTGCGCATCGCTCGGTACAGCGACGTGAAGACGGCGACGAGTGGGCGCTCGTGCCGGGCGTCGAGCCGGTCGGCCGCCGCGGCATGCCCGTCGGCGCCGGCGAAGTCGCCGAGCGCGCCGCGCGCCTGCATGCGGATCAGGTGGCCGAGCACCTCGACCGACGCCAGCTCGTGGCGCGTGGCGAGCGCGACGAGCTCGGCGCCGATCGCGTCGCGCCGCGGAGCGAGCCCGCAGCGCTCGAAGGACTGCATCCACACGCCGTTGAGCGCGAAGGCGAGCAGCGCGGGATCGTCGAGCTCGCGCGCGAGCCGCTCCGCCTCGCGCGCGGCGTCGGCCGCCGCGCGTGTGCCGGCGCCGCGCGACTCGAGCGCGATCGTCGCCAGCAGCGGCGCGCGCGACGCATCCGGCAGGTCGGCGTCGAGCGCGCGGCGGGCGGCCGCGACGATCGTGGCGGCGTGCTCGGGATCGTCGGAGCGTGTCCAGATCGCGGGGACGTCGTAGGCGCCGATCACGCGCGCGGTCAGGAGCGGGTCGTCGAGCTCCTCGGCGGCGGCGATCGCGGCCAGCCGGTGCGTGCGCGCCTCGGTGAGCCCGCCGCCGCCCGTCACGGCGAGCCCGCGCAGCAGGCCGACCGTCGACTCGAGCCGCACGCGAGCGCGCGCGCCGACCTCGCGGTCGTAGGCCGCGGCGGCGCGGGCCCATACCGCGTCCACGCCGGACGCGGGTGCGTCCGCGCCGTGCAGGAGGTCGCGCTGCAGGGCACGCAGCGGCTCGCCCGGCTCGATCCCGAGCTGCTCGCCGAGCTGGACGTGCGCGCGCCGGAGCACTTCGAGCGCGTCGCCGCGCCGTCCGCCGCTCGCCAGTGCGAGCGCCAGCAGCCGCCAGCCCTCCTCGCGCCACGGGTGCGCGGCGACGTGCGCGTCGAGGTCCGCGACCGCCTCGGCGGCTCGCCCGATCCGAACGCGCGCGTCGGCCACGGCCTCCACCGCGTGCAGGCGCAGCTCGGCCAGCCGCCGCCGCTCGCCGAGCGCCCAGTCCTGGTCGTCGAGGTCCGCGAACGCCGGCCCGCGCCACCAGCCGAGCGCCTCGAGCAGCCGCCCCAGCCGCGCCTCGCTCGCGAGGGTGGCCGCCGCCTCGACCGCCGCCTCGAACCGCCACGCGTCGACGCCGAACGCCACGACGCCCGCGTCCGTAGCCGCCGCGTCCGTCGCCGCCGCGTCCGTCGCGCCGCCCGCGCTCGTCGCCGCACCACTCGCGGGCGCGCCGCCCGGGCCCGCCGTGCGCAGCGCGTACCCGGGGCCCTCGGTCACGACCAGCCCCCGGGCCGGGCCGAGCGCGCGGCGCAGGTCGCTCACGAACGTGCGGACCGAGCCGACGGCGCGCGGCGGCGGGGCGACCGGCCACAGGTCGTCGACCAGGCGCTCGAGGGGCACGACGGCGCCCCGCGCGACGATCAAGCGCGCGAGCACGGCGCGGTGGCGGGGCCCGCGCAGCGCCACGCGCGAGCCTGCTTCGTCCCACGCCACGACGGGCCCTAGCACTCCGAACTCCACGGCGACCCAGTCTTGCTGATCGGTTGCTGATCGCCCCGAGCGAGCCTGCGGCGCATGCAGATCGAAGGCTTTGAGTACCGCGACGTGAAGGTCGCCGAAGACGTCTCCCTCCACACCGCGATCGCGGGGAGCGGCCCGGCGATCGTGCTCCTGCACGGGTTCCCGCAGACGCACCTGATGTGGCGCCACGTCGCCCCCCGCCTCGCCGCCACGCACACCGTCATCTGCCCCGACCTGCGCGGCTACGGTGCGTCGTCCAAGCCGGCGGACGGCTACGCCAAGCGTACGATGGCGCAGGACGTCGTCAACCTGGCGGACGCGCTCGGCTTCGAGCGGTTCGCGCTCGCCGGCCACGACCGCGGCGCGCTCGTCGCGTTCCGCGCCGGCCTCGACCATCCCGACCGCATCACCGACCTCACGATCCTCGACGTCCTCCCGACGCTGGACATGTGGGAGGTGCTGCACGGCGTCGACGCGACGGTCGCGTTCCACCTGTATCTCATGGCGCAGCCACGCCCGTTGCCCGAGCAGCTGATCGCGGGCGCGCCCGACGCGTTCTTCGGCTTCTTCCTCGACCTCTGGGGCATCACGCCGTTCGACCCGGAGATCAAGGCGGCCTACCTGCAGGCCTCGCGCGAGGCGATTCCTTCGATCGTCGCCGACTACCGCGCGTCGGCCTCGACCGACATCGATCACGACCGCGCAGACCGCGCCGCCAGCCGCACGCTCGCCATGCCGACGACCGTCGTCCAGCAGGACTGGGGTGCCGCGCTCGGGTTCGACGCCGCGGCGCTGTGGCGTCCGTGGGCGCCCGCCCTCACCCACCGCACGGTCACCTCCGGCCACTTCATGGCGGAGGACGATCCGGAGCTGATCACCGAAGTTCTGCTCGCGGTTAGTCGAAACTGATGATACGTTCCGAGCGGTAGTGGTCGTTTGACCGGCTAGAGGGGGAGAGAGTGCACAGGTACGTCCTCGCGGCGGTGGCTGCGATGTTGTTGCTGGCCGCGCCCGCAGGCGCGCAGAACGGCGTGAGCGTGACCGACCTGCGGGTCGAGCGCAAGGCGCAGCCCGTCGGGATCGACGTCGACAAGCCACGCTTCTCGTGGGTGATCGACTCGCGCGTGCGCGACCTCGAGCAGAAGGCGTACCGGGTGCAGGTGGTCGGGCCGGGCCCCCGCCTCGTGTGGGACTCCGGCACCGTCCGCTCGGCGCAGTCGTTCGACGTCGAGTACACGGGCCCCAAGCTCGCGCCGGCGACCAGCTACGACTGGCACGTCGACGTGCAGACCCAGCGCGGCTGGGCGAGCGCCCGCTCGAACTTCCGCACCGGCCTCTACACCGACGCGGACTGGGCGGGCAGCAAGTGGATCGGCAACTCCCGGCCGGGTGCGCCGCCGTCGTTCGACGGCTCCGCCTGGATCTGGACGCCTGAAGCCACCACGCCCACCGCGCCCGCCGAGCCGCGCGCGTTCCGCAAGACGCTCACGCACAGCAAGCCCGCGGTGAGCGCCGAGATCGCGATCACCGCCGATGACCTCTACACGCTGTGGGTCAACGGCAAGGAGCTCGGCGCCACGTCCGGCGCCAACAACGAGTGGCAGCAGGCCCGCCGCTTCGTCACCAACCTCGACCCGGCGCGCAACGTAATCGCGGTGCGCACCAACAACGGCCCGAACTCCCCCGCGGGCCTGCTCGCCGTGGTCCGCGTCACCTACGCCGACGGCACGACCGAGACCTTCCGCTCCGACGCCACCTGGAAGGCCGCGAAGACGTTCCCGGCCGACTTCGCGCGCCCTGACCTCGAAGACGCCGCCTGGACCAACGCCGTGGTCCAGGCTGCGTACGGCTCCGGCCCGTGGGGCCGCAACGTCCGCACCCCGCGTGACGCCGCCCGGCCCGCGCCGCTGCTCAGGCGCGCGTTCAGCGTCGACGGCCGCGTCCGCAACGCGACGCTCTTCTACGCGGCCGGTGGCTACGCGGACTTCAAGCTCAACGGCCGGCCCGCCAGCGCGGACGTGCTGAGCCCTGGCTTCACCGACTACGACGACACCGTCCAGTACACGACCGCCGACCTCACGCGCGACCTGCGCGCCGGCGAGAACACGCTCGGCGCCGAGCTCGGCCGCGGCTTCTACGCCATGACCGGCGGCAACGTGTGGCGCTGGGAGGCGCCGCCGTGGCGCGACGAGCCGGTCGTGCGCGCGCGCCTGCGCATCGAGTACGACGACGGCCGCGTGCAGGACGTGATCACCGACTCGAGCTGGCAGATCGCCGACGGCCCGACCGTCTTCGACGACCTCTACGCGGGCGAGACCTACGACGCGCGCCTGACCACGCCGGCGAGCTGGCACGCGGCGAGCGAGGTGAACGGGCCGAAGGGCGTGCTCGTCAACCAGCGCCAGCAGCCGATCCGCGTCACCGAGTCGCTGCCGGCGACCGAGATCACCGAGCCGGCGGACGGCGTCTACGTCGTCAAGTTCCCGCGCGTGCTCGCCGGTTGGGTCGAGTACGCCGTCCAGGGTCCCGCGGGTACGACGATCCGCGCCCAGGCCGGCGAGAAGCTGCTCGCCAACGGCCGCGTGAACTTCTCCAACAACGGCGGCTTCCAGGCCGGCTTCCAGACCGACCGCTTCATTCTCGCCGGCACCGGCCGGATCGAGCGCTGGGCGCCGCGCTTCTCCTACAAGGGCTTCCAGTACATCGAGGTCACGGGCTGGCCGGGCGACAGCGCTCCGCCGCTGTCGGCGTTCACCGCCAAGGCCGTGCACACCGACATCGCGGCCAACGGCTCGTTCGAGAGCTCGAGCGAGATCATGAACCGCACGCACCGCGCGGTCGTCGACACGATGCGCAACAACCTGCACGGCATCCCGACCGACACGCCGATGTTCGAGAAGAACGGCTGGACGGGCGACGCGGCGGTCGGCGCCGAGATGTTCATGCTCAACCTCGACACGCACGAGCTGTTCGCCAAGTGGATGCGCGACGTCCACGAGACGCGCGAGGCCAACGGCCGCCCGCTGGTGATCGCGCCGTCGAGCGGCGACTGGGGCGTGTGGGGCATCGCGCCGCCGTGGCACTCGGCGTACGTGATGATCCCGCGCTGGCTGCTCCAGTACGGCGGCGACAAGCGCCCGCTCAGCGAGCTCTACGACGGCATGAAGAAGTACGTCGACCTCGAGTTCGACACCAGCACGGGCGGGATCGTCAACAACGCGCGGCTCGGCGATTGGGTGAGCCCCGAGGCCAGCCCGGCCGGTGGCAACGCGCCCGAGGACCTGCGCGTGTCGGCGACCGCGTACCTGTACGCGATGCTCAGGTCGATGGAGGGCAGCGCGCGGCTGCTCGACAGGCCGCAGGACGCCGCGCACTTCGCCGCCCGCGCCGACACGGTGCGCGCCGCGTTCAACGCGCGCTTCCTCGTCGACGGCTTCTACCAGGGCTCCGGCGACCGCGGGTACCGGCAGACGCACAACGTGCTCGCCGTCGCCTTCGGCCTCGTGCCGGAGACGGCCAAGCAGGGCGTGGTGGACAGCATCGCCGCCGACGTGCGCGCGAAGGGCGACACGCTCAACACCGGCGTGCTCGGCACCAAGTACCTGCTGCCGGTACTCACGCAGAACGGCTACGCCGACCTCGCCTACACGCTCGCGACGCAGACCAAGTACCCGAGCTGGGGCTACATGATCTCCAGCGGCGCGACCTCGATGTGGGAGCACTGGTCGACCGACGCCCGCTCGTACGGGCACTACTTCCTGGGCACCGTCGACGACTGGTTCTTCCACCACGTCGGCGGCATCCAGGCGTCGGAGACGACTGGGTATCGCGACCTGACGATCGCCCCCGCCGTGACCGGCTCGATGGAGTGGGCGCGGGCGACCACCCGCACGCCGTACGGCCCGGTCACGAGCGACTGGCGCAACCGCGGCCGCACCCTGGAGCTGCGCGTGGACGTGCCGGTGGGCGCGCGGGCGACGGTGCTCGTGCCCGCGGAGAACGTGCACGCGGTGACCGAGGGCGGCGAGCCGGTCGACGGCGTCGACGTCGGGGACGCCGTGCGGGTGACGGTCGGCTCCGGCCGCTACACGTTCGTCGCCGATGAGCAGATGGCGCTCGTCGGCACGGCGATCGAGCGCATCGACGCCGCCGTGGTCGAGCCGGACGAGCGGCCCGTGCTCGCGTCGGCGCGTGAGCAGGCGCTGAAGGCGCTCAAGCAGCTGCGGTCGGGGAACGTCGAGGCCGCGGCGAAGGCGCTGGCCCGCGCGGACCGCGACCTCTCGCAGGGCGTGGACTCCCCCGTCCACGCCATCGACGACGCGCTCGGCGCGGCGGTGTCCGACCTGCTCGACCTGCAGCTCACCGGCGCGTTCACTCCGGCGCCCGCGCGGCCCGGCGACCCGCTCACCGGGACCGTCTCGCTGGTGAACGGCGCCCGGGCGACGGTGGACAACGTGGTCGGATGGTTCGGCGGCGTGGACGGCTGGGGCGTGGAGCCACCGGACGGCGCCACGCTGTCCCGCTCGCTGCGTCCGCGCGGCAGCGCTTCGGCGCGCTTCGCGCTGACCGTGCCCGCGGACCAGCCGCCGGGCGCGGTCGCCGCGAGCGCGCACGTGTCCTACACCTACGCCGGTGCCGACCTGCACTTCCGCGTGCCGGTGAAGCTGCAGGTCGTCTCGGCGCTGTCGGTGGTGTCGATGACCGCCGCGCCCGTGCGGCCGGGGCAGGACGCGACGGTCACGACGGTCTTGCGCAACGAGGGCCGCACGGCGGCGACCGACGCGCTGACGATCGGCGTCCCGAGCGGCTGGACCGCACCCGCCGCGCAGACGGTCACGGTCCCCGCGGGCGGCGAGCTGACGGTGACCACGACCGTCGCCGTCCCGCGCGACGCTGAGCAGGCGGCGAGCGACGTCCCGCTGACGAGCACGTTCCGGGGCGCGGCCGGCTCGACGACGCTGCGGGTCGAGCTCGCGCCGCTCCCGGCCGCGTTCGACCGCATCGACCTCGGCAACAGCGTGTCCGAGCAGGCACACGGGCTCACCGCCGCGCCGTCCTCGGGCACGAACACCGAGGCCGGGCTCACGCGCCGCTACGCCGGTCACCTGACCCCGTTCTCGTGGTTCGAGTTCGACCTCGCGGTCACCCCGGGCAGCGCGTTCGTGGTGCGCGTGACCGAGACCTACGACCGCGCGCAGACCAAGCGCTACAAGGTCTACGTCGACGGCCAGCAGGTCAAGCTGCGCCAGTTCTCCAAGGGCGGCGCCGGCACGGAGACCTACGAGTTCGTCGTCCCCGCCTCGCTCGCCTCCGACGACCGCGTCCGGGTCAAGTTCGAGAACCAGGACGACCCGGCGTTCTACGACCCGTCGATCGCCGACGTGTGGAGCTATGCCCTCGGGTGAACCACGGTGAAGTCGAGACGCTTCGTCGCGCCGCGGTGACCTGCGGCGTCGACGGGCGTCGCGACGAGGCGGTAGCGGCCGGCGGTGAGCCGCCGGCCGAGGCCGCCGCGGAAGCGCACCGCCGACGTCCCGGCGGGCAGGTCCAGCGACCGCGAGCCGGGCGCGGCGACCCAGCGCTTGCCCCGCTTGCGCTCGAGCCGCAGCGTGACCCGCGCGGGTTCGGACAGCGTGAGCCGCAGCTCGCCGCCGGCCGCGCGCGCTGGCTTGGTCGTGCTCGGCGTGAAGCGGCGCTTGGCCACCTTCAGCTTCGTGAGCGCGGGCTTGGTCGTGTCCGCCGGCGGCCCGGAGGGACCGGTCGGCGTGCCGCCGGCGTCCGGAAGCGGCGTCGGGACCGGCGCGGGCGCGGCCACGTCGACCACCGCAGATGCCGTGGCCGTGCGCCCGCCCGCGTCGGTGACGGTCACCGTGACGAGCTGCGTGCCCGCGGCGAAGGCGTGCGTCGTGGTCGCGCCGGTGGCCCCGAACGACCACGCGTACTCGAGCGGGTCACCGTCGGGATCGCTCGCCGTGGCCGCGAGCGCGACGGGCTGGCCGGCGAGCGCCGTCGCGGGCGCCTGCAGCGTCACCACCGGCGCGAGCCGCCGGTACTCGAATGCGCCCATGTCGGTGTGGGCCTCGCCGTCGCCGTCGCCGTCGACCGTGCGCGCGAAGCCGCCGAGCTCCAGCGCCGTGATGCCGGTCAGCATGCCGCGGTCGACCTGCGCCGCGTCCCCGCGTAGGCGGAAGTCGCCGGCGCCGACGAAGCCGCTCTCGGCGTCCACGTTGCCCGGCCCGAGCTCGCTGACGCCGCCGCTCGTCCCTGGCACGTCGACGACGCGGTCGAACGCGTAGCTGGAGCGCCGTACGAACAGGTCGGTGGTCCCGACCGGGTCGTTGCTCGCCTCCCGCTTCAGGCTCACGGGGAAGCCGCTGACGATCGAGCTCTCGAGCGTGATCGTGGCTCCCGGCGCGGCGTGCACGCCGGGCGTCCCGGGCGCGGCGCCGCCGCGGTGCACGACCGTGACGTGGTCGGCGTCGATCGCGCCGTTGCCGAGGCGCAGCCCGGGTTCCTGCGGCCCGTCGACCGCGATCAGCACGTTGCGCAGGGTGACGCTCGCGGAGGGGCCGCCGCCGTCGATCCCGTCGCGTTCCACGCGCGTGTCGACCATCGTGAGATCCTCGTCGGCCGTGTAGACGCCGCCGACGATGCGGGAGCGGCGGATCGTCGGCGTGCCGCCGTTGACGCGCAGCGCGGTGCCGGCGCGCGTGTCGATCTCGACCTCGCTGAGCGTCCCGCCGCCCGCCACGAGCACCGCACGCTGGCCGCCCTCCACGCGGACGCGCTCGAGCGTGCCGCCGGCCAGGTTCACGCCGGTGGATGCGGCGGCGTCGGACGCGCGCACGGTGAGGTCGCGCACCGTCACGGCCGTGCCGATGCCGCCGAGGACCTGGTTGGTGGTGCTGTCGAGCACGGTCGTCCCGATGCCCTCGCCCACGAGCGTGAGCGCGCCACCGCCGCCGTAGCTGAACGGGCCGGTGTGCGTCCCGGGCCCGACGCGCACGGTGTCGTCCCCGGGCAGAGCCTCGGCGGCGTCCAGCGCGGCGGCCAGCGTCGCGGCGTTGTGGACCGGGCAGGGCGTCGTGGTGGCCACGCACACCTCGGCGGCGGCCGCGGGCGCGGCCAGGACAAGTGGGGAACACAGGAGCACAGGTACAAGCAGACGGCGCAGGAGCATGTCTCGCAGCCTCCCGCAGCCCTGCGCCGTTGCCATCAGGGTGCTCCCTGAGCCGGACCCCGATCAGCAGTCGGGCGACTCGGTACAGGCCGCTTCGAGGTTCGCCGCCTGGCGCAGCAACTCGTAGAGCTGCTCGCGTTGCGCCGCGTCGAGCGCGGACAGCACGTGATCCTCGATCGCCGCGAGCGCGAAGTCGATGCGGCTGAGCAGCTCGCCACCCGCGGCCGTCAGCTCGACCAGGTGGCGCCTGCGGTCCTCGGGTGAGCGCCGGCGCTCGACCCAGCCCTCGGTCTCCAGCTCGTTGAGGAGCCCGACGAGGTTCGTGCGGTCCATCTGCAGCAGACCGGCGAGGTCGGCCTGCGAGCTGCCGCCCGTATCGCGCAGCACGGTGAGCGCGAGCACATGCCGTGGCCGCACGCCGAGCGTCTCCAGCGCGGGCACCGAGTGCTGGCGCAGCTGGCGATTCACGTGCTCGAGCAGCGCTCCGACGCGACGGGCGGGCTGGTCGATGACGGGCAGTGCGCTGATGAGCACAAGTCTAGGCGCGGAAGACGACACGTGGTACAACGTAGATGATTGACGTAACACAAACGATCTACGGAGAGTCAATCCATGCACCTGCTCCACATCGACTCGTCCATCCAGGGCGAGCAGTCGGTCAGCCGCGCCCTGAGTGCTCGCGCCGCACAGCGCTGGCGCGCCGCACATCCCGAAGGGACGGTCACGTACCGCGACTTGGCCGAGACCCCGCCGCCCCACCGGCTGAGCTTCGCCGTCACCGACCTTTGCCACGAGCTGCTGGACGAGATCAAGGCCGCCGACACGATCGTGTTCGGCCTGCCGCTGTACAACTTCGGCGCGCCTAGCCACGTCAAGGCCTGGGTCGATCACCTGATCGTTCCGGGCATCGCGTTCGACGCCGACACGCGCGAGCCGTTCCTCACGGGCAAGGACTTCGTCGTCACCGCCTCCCGCGGCGGCGGCTACGGCAAGGGCACGCCGCGCGAAGGCTGGGACCACGCGGAGGCGTGGCTGCCGCACGGCATCGGGCTGACCGGGCTCGAGCCGCGCTTCATCACCGCCGAGCTGACGCTCGCCCACAGCACGCCGGCGATGGCCGAGCTGATCCCGCTCGCCCACCAGAGCCGCGCCGAGGCCGAAGCCGCGATCGACGCCCTGTGGACGGCACGGGCGGTGGCGCAAGCCGCCTGACCGGCCGCGACCGACGCCGCTCGTGCGGCGGAGTCCGCCCGCCGTACCATCGACAGCCGTGGTCTCCGCCGCCGACATCGACGTGTTCGAGGCGGCGAGGCCGCGGCTGTTCGGCATCGCGTACCGGATGCTCGGCAGCCGGCAGGAGGCCCAGGAGCTCGTGCAGGAGGCGTGGCTGCGCTGGCAGGGCACGGACCGCAGCGCCGTGCGCGAGCCGGCGGCGTTTCTGGCCACGACGGTCACGCGGCTGGCGATCAACGAGGCGCAGTCGGCGCGGGCGCGGCGCGAGACGTACATCGGGCCGTGGCTGCCCGAGCCCGTGGACACGAGCGCCGATCCTGCGCTGGGCGCGCTCAACGGCGAGGCGCTCGAGGTCGGCGTGCTGATGCTGCTGGAGAAGCTGTCGCCGGCCGAGCGGGCGAGCTACGTGCTGCACGAGGCCTTCGACTACTCCTACCGGGAGATCGCGGACACGTTGCAACTGACCGAGGCGAACGCGCGCCAGCTCGCCGCGCGGGCGCGCAAGAAGCTCGCGGGCGGGCGCCGGGCCAAGGCGGACGCGGCCACGCACCGGCGGCTGCTGAACGCGATCGTCGCCGCCGCGCAGGCCGGCGACGTCGCCGCGCTCGAGCGGCTGCTGGCCGAGGACGTCGTCACGTACGCCGACGGCGGCGGGCTCGTCAACGCGGCGCGCAAGCCGATCATGGGCCGCGAACGCGTCGCGAAGGCGCTCGTCGGGCTGGCGGGCAAGTTCTGGGTCGGCGCGAGCTTCGACGGGCTCGACGCGAACGGCCGGCCCGCGCTGTACGTCCACCGCGACGGCGAGCCGATCGTGGTGGCGTCGATCAACCCGTCGGAGGACGGCGGCGTGGCCCAGATCTTCTTCCAGGCGAACCCGGAGAAACTCCCTGTCACGCGCTGACCGGGTCCCCGGTCTGAGCTGACATGAAGATCGTGATCATCGGTGGTACGGGGCAGATCGGCTCCAAGGTCGTCGCCCGCCTGAGCGAGCAGGGCCACGAGGCCGTCGCGGCGTCGCCGCGGACCGGCGTGAACACCCTCACCGGCGAGGGATTGCGCGAGGTGCTGGTCGGCGCGGACGTCGTCGTCGACGTCACCAACGCGCCCGACTGGGAGGACCAGGCGTCCCTGGACTTCTTCACCACCTCGACGCGCAACCAGCTCGCGGCGGAGGTCGAGCTGGGCGTCAAGCATCACGTCGCGCTTTCGGTCGTCGGCTCGCGCGAGATGCCCGGCAGCGGCTACATGCGGGCGAAGGTCGCCCAGGAGGACTTGATCGTCGCGAGCGGGGTCCGGTACTCGATCCTGCACGCGACCCAGTTCTTCGAGTTCGTGCCGTGGATCGCCGACGCGTCCAAGGGCGAGGACGGCAAGGTGCACGTCAGCCCCGCGCACTTCCAGCCGATCGCGGCCGACGACGTGGCGGACTTCGTCACGCGCGTCGCGGTGGGCGAGCCGGTCGGGGCGGTCGAGATCGCCGGGCCGGACAGGCTCGGCCTCGACGAGGCCGTGCGGATGGCGGTGCCGGACGCCGACGTGGTGTCCGACCCGGCCGTCGGCTACTTCGGCGCGGACGTCGACGACACGACGCTCACCGCGGGCGAGAACGCGTGGCTCGGCGAGCAGCGCTTCGCCGATTGGGTGGGTGTAGCGTTGCGCGGGTGAGGAGAGCGGCGGCGCTCGCGGCCTTGATCGTGTGCGTGTGCGTCGCGCCGGCGAACGGCGCGACGGACCGTTACGCGTACGCGGGCGGGTGCTACGCCGTCGCCGGGCTCGCGGGCGCCGAGCAGGTGCGCATGCAGGCCACCGCGCTCGGTCGCTACCTGCTCTACCGGCCGGACGGCACCTACGTCACGCCGTCCGGCATCAGCGCCGCACCCGCCGACTGGGAGCTGACCGACGAGCTGGCGGCGCGCATAGCGCCCGCAACCGGCTGCGCGGACTTCCCCGAGGCGCCGCTCAACGCCACCGGCACGCCGACCAGGGGCGCGACCGAGTTCGGTCGCGTCGGCGGCGTGATCGACGGTCACATGCACTGGATGACGTACGAGTACTTCGGCGGGCGCTTCCACTGCGGCAAGCCGTGGGACGCGTTCGGGATCACGAATGCGCTGCCCGACTGCGCGGCCATCGAGGGTCCCGGCGGCACCACGGCCGTGTTCCAGAACTTCCTCAACTACGGCAACCCGGCCCAGCCGCACGACACGCGCGGCTACCCGTTCCTGACCGAGACCAAGGCGAACAACCTCACGCGTGAGGGCACGTACTGGCGCTGGGTCCAGCGCGCGTGGCTGGGCGGGCTGCGGTTGATGGTGATGAGCGTCAACGAGAACCGCGTGCTGTGCACGCTGCAGCCGCTGAAGGTCACCGACTGCGACGAGATGGCGACCGTGCGGCGCTCGCTCGACGACATTCGCGCCCTGCAGGACTACGTGGATGCGCAGGCCGGCGGGCCCGGCAAGGGCTTCTTCCAGATCGTCACCGACCCGTACGCGGCACGGCGCGTGATCAACCAGGGGCGGATGGCGGTCGTGCTGGAGATCGAGGTCTCCGAGCCGTTCGGCTGCCGCGGCTGGGCGGCGCCGTGCGATCGGACCATGATCGACCGCGAGCTCGACGACCTCTACCAGCGGGGCGTGCGCTCCGCGCTGCTGCTGAACAAGTACGACAACCCGCTCACCGGCGTGCGCTTCGACGAGGGTGCGCAGGGCACGCTCATCAACGTCGGCAACCTCGTGAGCGCGGGCTCGTTCTGGAGCGCGAAGACGTGCACCGGGCCGCTGCGAGACAATACGATCGCCGCCGCTGATCCAGGCCTGCTCACGGCGCTCACCGCGCTGACCGGCGTCACGCTCCCGCCGTCGCCGCTGTATCCCAAGGCGCCGCACTGCAACACGCGCGGGCTCACCGACCTCGGCACGCACGCGGTCAATGCGCTGATGGACAAGCGGATGATCGTCAACCCCGACCACATGAGCCAGGCGGCCGTGGATTCCACGCTCACCCTGCTGGAGAAGCGCGGCTACAGCGGCGTGATCTCCCCGCACGGCTGGATGGACCCGGGCAACTGGCCGCGGCTGTGGAAGCTCGGCGGGCTCGCGTTCCCCGGCCATTCGAGCGCCGACGAGTACGTCAAGCAGTGGGAGCGGTACCGGCCGCGGTCGACGCCGTACCGCTTCGGGTGGGGCTACGGCGCCGACCTCGGCGGGCTCTCCACACAGCCCGGGCCCGGCAGCGGTCTGCGCTACCCGTTCAAGGGCCTGGATGAGGGCGTCACGTTCGACCGCCAGGTCACCGGGCAGCGCACGTTCGACTACGCGCGGGAGGGCGTCGCCACCTACGGGCAGTACGCGGACTGGCTGGCGGATCTCAAGCGGGTCGGCGGTTCGCGCCTCGCCGAGGATCTGTGGAACGGGGCGGAGGCCTACCTGGAGATGTGGGAACGCGCCGACGGCGTCAAGCCGTCGGGGTGCGCGCCACGCAAACAGGGCCTCACGCGCACGCTCAAGCTCGGTGCGCCGTGGACGACCGTGCTGGCGCGCGCCGGCCAGCCGCAGCAGCGCGAGCGGGCGTGGAGCTGGTGCGTGAACGGCTCGGGCAACCCGCGCGCGGCCGACGTCGCCGTCTTCGGGGACGACGGGCGCGTGGCGGTCGTCGGCAGCACCGCGCAGGGCCGGCGTACGTCCGGGCTCCCGCCCGTCGGCCGGCGCGTGGGCGGCAAGGTGCGGATCGTCGTCCGCGGCCGTGCGGCCTACGAGGTGCGCGGCGGACGTGTGCGTGCGGTGGCGCTGGGCGGCAAGGGCAGCACGCGGGCGGCGCTCACGGCCGGCGTGCGCGAGGTGAGCGCGGCGCGTGCCTCGCAGGCCCGGCCGCGGTTCGCGGCGGGCGCTCGCGCGGCCACCGCGCCGACCGGCGAAACACTGGCGGGGAGCGGGAATCCGGTAGATGACGCCGCTCTGACACTCCTCTGCTCCCTGATCGGGACGTAGCTATCCTGCCGCGCCGTGTCTCAGCCTGACGAACGCGCGTTCGCGCTCATCCGCCAATGGGGCGACCCCGTCCTGCGTGAGCGGGCGCGCGAGGTCGAGGAGTTCGACGAAGCCTTCGCGCAGCAGGTCGCCGAGCTGGCCGACATCATGCGCGGCGCCGACGGCGCCGGGCTGGCCGCCACCCAGGTCGGGTCGCTGCGCCGGGTCTTCGTCTACCGGCTGCCGGACGACCCCGAGGACGCGCCCGTGCGGGTGATCGTGAACCCGCGGATCGTCGAGGCCGGCGAGGAGACCGAGTCCGCCATCGAGGGCTGCCTCTCGCTCGGCAAGGCCCGCGTCCACGTCGCCGTCGAACGCCCGCGCGACATCGTCATGGAGGCCCAGGACGCCCACGGCGAGCCGCTGCGCCTGGAGGCCTCCGGCATCCACGCGCGCATCCTCCAGCACGAGGCCGACCACCTGGACGGCGTGCTCATGCTCGATCGCACGGTGCCCGAGCACAAGCGCGCCGCGGTGCGGGCGCTCAACGCCGGAGAGGCGTGGCGCCCGCCGCGTCCCGAGGGCGAAGACGAAGTCGACGCCTAGGGCTTCTTCGCCTTTCCGATCAGCTTCGCCTTCTTGACGCAGGCGGCCTTCTTGGTCTTCTGCGACTTGGTCTTGGTCTTGAGCGCGTCGCACTTGGCGAGCGCCCGCTCGCGCTTCTCGCACGTCGACTTGCTCTTGCCCTGAAGCTTGCCGCACGCCTTCGCGAGCCGCTTCTCGAGCGCGGACTGAGGCTTCACCTGCGGGTTCGTGGTCGTCGGCGGGGTGCCGCCGCCCGCGGGCGCGCCGCCGCCACCGCCGGGCGCGCCGCCACCGGCGTGGGGATTGCCGCCGCCGCCGTTCTCGGTGCCACCACCACCGCCGTTGTTGTCCCCACCCTGCGTCGTGACGATCGTGAACCCGGCGCGCGCCGGGCTCGCGTCGGCGTTGCCGGCCGCGTCGACGGCACGCACGTCGAACGTGTGCGCGCCGGTGGCCAGCGCCGCCGTCGTGTGCGGCGACGTGCACGGGGCGAATGCGCCGCTGTCCACGCGGCACTCGAACCGCGCGCCGCCCTCGTTCGCGCTGAACGCGAAGGTCGGCGTGGTGTCGTCGCCCGTCGCGGCCGGGGCGGCTGTGATGGTCGTGTTGGGTGCGGTGGTGTCGGGCTGGGGCACGACCGGCTTGTCCGTGCGTGTGAGCGCGATGTGGTGCTCGAGGGCCGGCGGCGGGATCGTCACCGCGTCGCTGGTGACCGTGTCGTAGCCGGCCTTGGCCACGAGGACGCGGTACTCGCCCGCGGACACGTCCCACTGGTACTTGCCGTCCGCGCCCGTGATCTGCGGATTGACCTTGGGCGAGATGCCCGGGTCGCCGGACAGCAGCGTCACCCACGCGGCGCCGACCTTGCGCTGCAGCGTGACCGTCGCGCCCGTGATCGCGGCCGCGGCGCGCGCGACGGCCGGCGTGTCGCCCGCCGCGATCCGCTCCGCGTACTTGTCCTTGTCGTAGACGACGCCCTGCGGGTCGATCAGCGTGATCCCGCCGATCGGCACCGTGAACTCGGCGTACTCGCCGTTCTCGCTGAGCGCGTACGAGACGTACAGGTCGCCCGTGCGGATGCAGTCGAGCTCGAACGTGTACTTGTCGCCCTCGACCTTCGACGGCTTCATCCAGCCGGGCGGCGTCAGGGCACCGGCGGTCGGCGCGGCACCCGGCGCGACCTGGAACAGCTCGACGCTGTCCGCGACCACGTCGCTCGCGCCCGCGTCGATGACGACCGAGACCGCCAGCGTGAGCGCGCGGCTGTCCGGGACGCCCGGGCACGGCTGCACGCCGGCCGCGTCGGTCTGCGAGCGCGAGACCAGGATGTGGCGCTGGGAGGGGTCGGTGGGGTCGATCGTCTCGCCGATCTGCACGCCGGGCAGCGGAGCTCCGGACGTGGTCGTCGGCGGACCGACGGTGGGGGGCTGGACGTCGCTCGCCGCGCGCCAGTGCGCGATGGCCGTGGCGTCGAACGTCGTGCCGTCGTGCGTGATCGCCAGCTCGTCCTTGCCGACCGCGCTGCGGCTCCATGCGATCTCGACCTGGCCGGAGGCGTTCGTGACCGCCTGGCCCGTCAGCGGCGAGCCGGCGCCGGCGATCCTCCACTGCAACGTCTCGCCCGCGCGTGGCGTGCCCATGCCGTCGCGCAGCGTGGCCGTCACCCGCTGGGTCGTGCCGACCTGCGGCGTGTCCACCTCAGGCGTGAGCAGCAGCCGGTCGGCCTCGGCGACCGTGATGAACGCCGTCGCGGTGCCGGACTGCAGCTCGCCGTCGAAGGCGCGGTAGGTGAACGTGTCCTCGCCGACGTAGCCGGGCTGAGGCTTGTAGTTCCAGCCACCGGAGGTGGACGTCAGCGTCCCGTGCTTCGGCTGCTCCACGACGGTGTACGTCAGATTGTCGTTGTCGGCGTCGTAGCAGTCGGCGCTGACCCAGCCCGTCCAGGGCTGCTGCACGAGCGTGCGGGCCGTGAAGCACTCGGGCGCGTCGTTGATTCCCTCGGCAACCTGGAACTTCACCGTCTGCTGAACCTCGAGGTCGCCGTCACGGATGGTCACCGTGAGTTCGTCGGGCCCGCTGTAGCTCTCGGCCGGGCGGTAGACGAGCGACGCGGACGAGCCGAAGACGGAGGCGACGTCCGCCGTGCCGTGGTCCGGCTGGTCCGACACGCTGAACGTCAGCGCGGTGCTGTCCTGGTCGAAGCAGGACACCGACAGGTGCTTGTCGACGCCGGCTTCCGCGGGATAGCGGCCGTCCGGCCCCGCGGTGCCCGCCCAGACGGAGCACTGCGGCGGGTTGTTGACCGGGTCCACGACGTCGACCTGCACCACCGACACGAGGCTGTTCGTGCCGTCGCCGGCCCGCAGCTTGAACTCGTCGGGGCCGCGGTGGGTCGCGACGGGCGTGTAGGTGAAGCTGCCCGAGCCGGGGGAGAACGCCACCGTGCCGTGCGCCGGTTGCTCGGCGACGGTGTAGGTCAGCGGCTCGCCCTCGTCGTCCGTGCAGGAGTAGTGGCCCGCGTTCGGCTCGCCCGCCTCGGCGCGCCAGCGCTGGCCCGGCCCGGGGAAGGCGCCGCTCAGGCCCGGATGGCAGACCGGGGCGTCGTTGGCCGCCGCGACCACGGTGAACTTGACGACGTGGTCGGTGTACGCGCCGCCGCTGTCGGTCGCGCGGATGGTGACCTCGTCCGGCCCGCGGTACTCGGCGTCGGGCGTGTAGGAGAGCCAGGCGACCGAGAGCGGGTAGCCCTGCGGGGGCGTCAGCGAGCCGAGGACCCCGTGGGCGGGCGGGACCTGCACGCTGTAGGTCACGTTCGCGTTCTCGGGATCGCTGCAGCTGATGCTGCCGGTGGTCGGCTTCCCGTCGTCCTCGGCGGGATAGCGCGTGTCCGGCTGCGGGGGAGCCGAACCGATGCTCGTCCAGCACGTGGGCGGCGAGTTGACCGGGTCCACGACGCGGAGCTTGAGCTCGAACTCGGTGCTGAGCTCGCCGTCGCCGACGCGGACGACGAACTCGTCCAGGCCGCGATACGTCGGGGCCGTCGTGTACCGCACCGAGAACAGGCGTCGCTCATCGACCGTCGCGTTGTCCTGGAAGTCGCTCAGCTGGCCGTGCTCGGGTGCATCGACGACCGTGAAGGTCAGCGGCTTCCCCTCGGGGTCCCAGCACGAGAGCCCCGCGCGCGAGGGCTCGCCGGCCTCCATCAGGTGCCGGTCGTCGGCGGGCGGCAGCGTCGAGAAGTAGGCCTGGTAGCACTGCGGCGCGTCGTCCTGGGGGGCAATCACGTCCACGGCCACGACCAGCTCGGTCACGGCGAGCCCATCGCTGACGTGCAGCGTGAAGGAGTCCGAGCCGCGATGCGCGGCAGCCGGGGTGTAGCGGAACGTCGCGTACCCGCCCGTCGCGACCTCCTCGAGGGCGGTCACGGAGCCGTGTGCGGGCTGCGCGTGGACGGAGAAGTCGAACGCGCTGCTGTCCGGGTCGGTGCACGAGATCGTCCCGCGCGTACGCTCGCCGGCCTGGACCTGGAACGCCTGACCCGGGATCACCGCGCGCGAGTCGATGCTGAGAAAGCAGTTCGGCGGATCGTTCTGGCCGACC
Source organism: Solirubrobacter deserti (assembly GCF_027587175.1). Taxonomy (GTDB): domain Bacteria; phylum Actinomycetota; class Thermoleophilia; order Solirubrobacterales; family Solirubrobacteraceae; genus Solirubrobacter; species Solirubrobacter deserti. Next base: position 20,565 of record NZ_JAPCID010000004.1, on the reverse strand, counting down.
CCGATCGTGAAGCGGACCGTCATCTCCGCGAACTCCTGGGCGGGGTCGGAGACCCGCAGCCGGATCGTGTCCTGGCCGACGTGGGTCGTCCCGGCCGTGTAGCGGTACCACCCCAGGGCGTCCGGTCCCGTCAACGTGCCGTGGGCCGGCTGCGCGATCACCGTGGGCGTGAGCGTGCCGCCCTCCGGGTCCGAGCAGTAGAACGAGAGCGCGAAGGGCGAGACGCTGTAGACCTCACCCTGCTCGATCTCGATCGCCGGCGGGTCGACGCACGTCGGCGGCGCCGCGTTCGCGGCGGCGGGCAGCGCGAAGCTCGCCAGCGCCATCAGCGCAAGGACCAGCAACAGTCGGACACGGCCGGCCGAACGGCTCATACGGAGTTCCCCTCTCCCTATAAAGACTCGAGCACCGCAGGGGCCGTTGGCGACCGGGTCAGCGCGGATCGAGGCGCAACCGTACAGATCGCCTCGCGCGTCGACCTTCGAACAGTTGTCCAGTTAAGAGAGCGAGACCGCTTCGCCGATCGGCAGCCAACGGAAGCGCTCCATGACGTCCGCGGGCGCCTGCGCGATCGCGCGCTCGACGCCGCGCTGCCCGTCGCGGAAGTGCCTCCAGCCCTCGTAGTGGATCGGGATCGCGACGCGCGGCTGGAGCAGCTTGACCAGCTCGACCGCGTCGTGGCCGGTCATCGTGTAGCGCGCCGGGCCGGTCACAGGGAACTGGACGCCGCCGCAGTGCAGGACTGCGACGTCGACCTTCAGGCGCTGCGCGACGGACTTGACGCCGTCGTAGAGCACGGTGTCGCCGCTGAACCACAGCACGCCCTCGCCCCAGTCGAGCGCGAAGCCGATCACGTCGCCGACGATCGGGTGACTGAGCGGCGGGCCGTGCCGGCAGGGTGTGGCGGTGACCTTGATCGTGGGCGACCCGGGTTTGGCGAGCTCGGTCGTCTGCCAGTCGGTCAGCCCCCGCGTGGCGCCGCCGAGCCGCTGCGCGCCCGACGCCGTGGTCACCACCGTGTCTACCTCGGGCAGGAACGCGCGGCCCGCGGCGTCGAGGTTGTCCTCGTGGTGGTCGTGCGTGAGCAGGACGGCGTCGATCGGGCCGAGCTGCGCGGGGTCGATCGCGGGCCCGGCCGTCTTGACCGAGCCGGTGCCCCAGCCGAACTTGTACTTGCCGCCGGCGGGGTCGAAGGTGGGGTCGGTCAGGATGCGCCAGCCGGCGAACTCGACCAGGGCGGTCGGGCCGCCGATGTGCGTCAGGGTGACCACACGGCGGACTCTATGGGCTCGCCCAGCGCCTCGGCATCGACGTCGATCCCCAGCCCCGGCCCGGTCGGCGCGGCACCGCGGCCGTCGACCGAACGCGGCACGTAGCCGGCGACGTGGTCGAGCGTCCAGTCGTTCATGAACGACGCCATCAGCAGGTGATCGGGCTTCGTCGAGGCGGCCAGGTGGCTGACGGCGGCGGTGGTGACGTCGCCGCCCCACGTGTCCTCGATCGTGAAGCGCAGGCCGAGCTCGGTGCCGAGGTCGCGCATCAGCCGTGCCTTCGTCAGGCCGCCGGCACGCCCGAGCTTGAGGTTGATCGCCTCCATCGCGCCGTACGCGCGGATCAGCGCCGGCACGTCGGTGATCACCTCGTCGAGCACCATCGGCAGCGTCGTGCGCTCGCGCACGACCAGGCACTCCTCGAGCGTCGGGCAGGGCTGCTCGAACAACACGCGGTCGAGTCCCTCCAGCGCGCGGGCGGCGAACACGGCGTCCTGCAGGCGCCAGCCGCCGTTGGCGTCGGCGGCGACGACGTCGAGGTCCTCCTCCAGCACGGCGCGCACACGCGCCACGTCCTCGCGCGGGTCCGCGCCGAGTTTGAGCTGAAAGTGGCGCACGCCCTCGGCGCGGCGGTCGCGGACGTGCTGCACCATCTCGTGCACCGGGCCGAGCGGGATCGCGACGTACAGCGGGAAGTCGGCACTGCGCACGCCGCCGAGCAGCGTGCTCACGGGCACGCCGAGCGCGCGGCCGAGCACGTCCCAGCACGCGATGTCCAGCGCCGCCTTGGCGTACGCGTGCCCGCGCAGCGCGCCGTCCATGGCGTCCTGCACTGCACCCAGGTTGCGCGGGTCCACGCCCAGCAGCGCGGGAGCCAGCACACGCAGCGCAGCGCGGGCGCCCTCGGCGTGGCTCTCGAGGTAGGTCGGCCCAAGCGGGCACGTCTCGCCCCAGCCCTCGAGCCCGCCGTCCGTGGTGATCCGCACCAGCGTGCTCGGCAGCGCGGCGATCGCACGCCCGCTCGACATCACATACTCCCCGTGCGCGTAGCGCAGGGCGTAGCCAAAGACGTCGACGCGTGCGATATTCACGCGCTTGACGCTACCGATGAAACCGTTTGCACTGCGCTTAAGAGAGCGCTCCTAGCATCGCTTCAGATGTTCCGGGAAGGAACGACAGGACGGCATCGGCACGCCATCGGCGTCGCACTCCGCACACCCTGGGGCCGCTATGACAGCGAACCGCCGGCGGTCATCGTCGAACCGGCGACCGAGGCCCGGCTGGTCGTGCGCGTCGACAACCGCTCCGCGAGCGACGAGCACCTCGAGCTGACCGTCGAGGGCATGCCCGTCGGGTGGGCGGAGGTGTTCCCGCGCACCGTGGAGGTCCCCGCGGGCGAGCAGCGCGAGGCGGATGTGAGCGTCCACGTGCCACGCATCGCGGAGATCAAGGCCGCGGAGTGGCCGCTGCGCGTGGTCGCGTTCGCCCGCGGCCGCCGCGTCGGCTCCGCCCCGGCGCGCGTACGTGTCGCGCCCCACGCGGTCGTCTCGCTCCGGCTGCTCCCGGACACCCTGCGCGGCCGCCGCCGCGCGTTCGCCGACGTCCGCGTCCGCAACGACGGCGACGCGGCCGCCGAGGTCGACCTGACCGCGGCAATCGGCGCGGCCGCGGGCGAGCCGGCCTCGCCGGACGCAGCCGGTGCATCCGCCGGCCCGCTCGGCTGCTCGATCTCGCCCCCGCGTGTGCACGTCGGCCCCGGGGAGGAGATCGCCGCCGAGCTCGAGGTCCGCGGGCCGCGGCGCTGGCTCAAGCGCGGCGAGCCCGTGCCCGTGCGCGTGGCCACGCACGGCGCGAGCGCCGAGGCCACCTTCCACCAGCGCGCGTCGCTGGCGGGCTGGGCGCTGCTCGTGCCGATGGTCGCCGCCGCGATCGCCGGGTACCTCGTAGCGCGCCCGAACGAGGTCGCGGTGCCGAAGGTGACCGGGCTTCCCGTCTCGGAGGCGCGCGAGCGGCTGCGGGAGGCGGGGCTCAAGCCGCGCCAGGCGCCGCTGCCGGCCGAGTCCGCCTCGCCCGTGACCGGCGTCGTGCGCCAGGACCCGCCCGCGGGCGCCGAGATCGACGACGGCGGCGACGTGACCATCTCCTACTACCGCGGCGAGGGCGCCGGCACCGTGACGCCGAAGGCGACGCTGTCCTCGGTCGCGCCGGCCGACGCGGCGCAGGAACCCGTGGCCTACGCGTACGCGAACCGCGTGCTGGTGCTGTTCCCGGGCGAGGCCGAGACGCCCGTCGGCGGGACCGTCGGCGAGCTCAGCGGGGACCCGGCCTGGGACCCGCGCACGGGCCATCTGGCTTACGTGCGGCGCGCGTCCGCCGAGGCCGACGCCGAGGTCGTCGTCGTCGATCCGCGCGCGCCCGGCACGCCGCGGCCGCTGACCGCCGGCGGCGGCTCCTACGTGAGCCCTGCGTTCGCGCCCGACGGCGGCCGCTTCGCCGTCATCTCCGAGCAGGAGCCGGGCGCCGGCGGCGCGCTGTGCGTGGTCGTCCCGCCCGCCACCGCGCCGCGCTGCCACCCCGACGAGACGTTCGACTACTACCGCCCGGCCTGGAGCGCCGACGGCCTGTACACGCTGCGCCGCAAGACCGGCACGAGCGGGCAGGACGAGCTCGTCCGCGTCGGCGCCGACCTGGTGCCGGTCGGCCGGCCGCTCGCGCAGGGCGACCTGCGCGCGCTCGCCGTCGCCCGCGACGGCCGGATCGCGGTGATCAACGCCGGCCGGATCGAGGTCCACGCGCCCGCCGGTGAGCTGCTCGCCGCGCAGAGCGTGGCCGGCAACGCCTGCGACCTGGCCTGGAGCGGCAACGAGCTGATCGCGAGCCGGGGCGCCTGCGGGAGCACCGAGGAGATCGTCCAGCTCGATCCCGCCGACCTGGACGCCAAGCCGGTGAAGCTGTTCGACGGCGCCGAGCCGGCTGTCGCCGGATGACCTGAGCGCGTAGTGTGCGTCGGCGATGGCCGACGCAACGCTGGTGGTCTTCGCCGCCGAGCAGGTCCGGGGGGTCCTCGAGGGCACGGGTTCGCCCGACGCGCTCGAAGCGCGCCAGATGCAGGCGCTGAGCCTGGCGGTGCACATCCCGCTGGTGTGCTTCGGCATCGCCTTCCCCGCGATGTTCCTGTTCGTCGAGGGCCTCTACCTGCGCACGGGCGACCCGCTGTACAAGGCGCTGGCGAAGCGCTGGTCGAAGGTGGCGCTGATCATCTTCGCCACCGGTGTCGTAACGGGGACCATCCTGTCGTTCGAGTTCGGACTGCTGTGGCCGGACTTCATGGCCACGTTCGGCGAGGTGTTCGGCGTCGCGTTCGGCCTCGAGGGCATCTCGTTCTTCCTCGAGGCGATCTTCATCGCGATCTACGTCTACGGGTGGGACCGGCTCCCGAAGCGCACGCACATCCTCACCGGCGTCCCGATCATCATCACCGGCGCCACGGGCAGCGCGTTCGTGATCAGCGTCAACGGCTGGATGAACGACCCGCAGGGCTTCGAGGTGGTCAACGGGCAGGTGCAGGACCCGGTGCCGTTCAGCGCACTGCTCAACGGCCATGTCGCCCACGAGCTCGTGCACATGTACCTCGCGGGCTACCTCGTCGCCGGCTTCCTCGTCGCCGCCTACTACGCGCGCCGCTGGCTGAAGGGCCGTCGGGACCGCTACACGCGCACGGCGCTGGTCGTGCCGCTCGCGTTCGCCGCGCTGGCGGCGCCGATCCAGGTCGTCGTCGGCGACTGGGCGGGCCGCAAGGTCGCCGAGAGCCAGCCCGTCAAGCTGGCCGCGTTCGAGGGCGTCTACAAGACCGAGGAGGGCGCCGCGTTCCACCTCGGCGGCTTCTACGACACCGAGCGCAACGAGGTCCGCTACGGGATCAAGATCCCGTACCTGCTCTCGATCCTCGCCCACCACAACCCGACGGCCGAGGTCGTCGGGCTCGAGTCGGTCCCGCCAGAGGACCGCCCGCCGGTGAACATCGTCCGCACGTCGTTCCAGACGATGATCGCGATCGGGACGTTCCTGGCCGCGCTCGGCTCGTTCTTCATCTTCGTGTGGCTGCGCAAGCGCCGATTGCCCGACACCAAGTGGTTCTTCCGCGCCGTGATGCTGGCCGGGCCGTTGTCGGTGGTCGCCCTGATCGCGGGCTGGGTGACGACCGAGGTCGGCCGCCAGCCGTGGATCGTCTACGGCTTCATGCGCACCGAGGACGCCGTCACGAGCGCGGACAACCTCGAGATCGGCTACGCCGCGCTGATCGCCGTCTACGTGCTGCTGTTCGGGTCGGTGATCTGGCTGCTGCGCCGGCTCGCCTCGCGCCCCATCGAGACGGAGCTCGACCGTGGCTGAGGTCTGCGCCGCGCTCGTGATCCTCGGCGTGACCGCGTACGCCGTGTTCGGCAGCGCGGACTTCGGCGCGGGCTTCTGGGACCTGACCGCGGGCGGCGCCGAGCGCGGCGGGCGCCTGCGGGGCATGATCCAGCGCTCGATGAGCCCCGTGTGGGAGGCCAACCACGTGTGGCTGATCTTCGTTCTGGTGATGGTGTGGACGGCGTTCCCGGTCGCGTTCGGCTCGCTGATGTCGACGCTCTCGATCCCGCTCTTCCTCGCCGCGCTGGGCGTGATCTTCCGGGGGATGGCGTTCGCGCTGCGCGGCCAGGCCGCGACGATCAACGAGGCGCGCGTGCTCGGCGCGACGTTCGCGTTCTCGTCCGTGCTGATCCCGTTCTTCTTCGGCGCCGCGATCGGTGGCGTCGCGTCGGGCCGCGTGCCGGTCGGCAACGCGGCGGGCGACCTGATCGACAGCTGGCTGAACCCGACGTCGATCGCACTCGGGGTCGTCGCCATCCTCACCGGCGCGCACCTCGCCGCCGTCTTTCTCACCGGCGACGCCCGCCGCGCCGAGCTGCCCGACATGGTCGACGCGTTCCGCAAGCGCGCGATCGGCTCCGGAGTGGTGGCGGGAGCGGCGGCGCTGATCAGCCTGCTGGTCGTGCGTGCCGACGCCCGCGAGCTCTACGACGGGCTGACCTCCGGCGACGGGTTGATCGCGGTCGTCCTCAGCGGTGCGGCCGGGCTCGTCACGATCGCGCTCGTCATCACGGGCCGCTACGGCCCCGCCCGCTTCACCGCCGCGGCCGCCGTGGGCGCGATGACGGTCGGCTGGGCGCTCGCGCAGGACCCCTACATCCTGCCGGGCGCGTTGACGCTCGACGACGCGGCCGCGAGCGACACAACGCTGACCGCTCTGGTGGTGAGCGTCGGGCTCGGCATGCTCGTATTGGTCCCATCGCTGTGGTGGCTGTACCGACTCGTGTTGCGCGGCACGCTCGACCAGGAGTACGAGCCGCTCGACCAGCGCTTCCGGCCGGTGGACCGATGAAGCTCATGTTCGCCTGCCTCGTGCTGGGCCTGCCGTTGATGCTGCTGTTCGAGAACACGTTCACCCGCATCGCCGGCGTGCTGCTGTGCCTCGGGTTCATCGTCTCGGGCGTGTTCGTGATCGCCAATCCTGAGGACCTGGGTAGGGACCAGGAGTGAGCCGGCCCAAGCCGTTCAAGCGCCTGCGTGAGCTGCCGGTCGTCGGGCGCGCGATGGACTGGGGGCTGGGGCCCGCCGCCGCCTCCGACAACACGCTCAAGGCGGGCTCGCGGATCGCCGGCCTGAAGGTGACCGAGTCCGTCTGCCCGTATTGCGCGGTCGGCTGCGGTCAGCTTGTCTACACGCGCGACGGCGAGCTCGTCGACATCGAGGGCAACCCGAACTCGCCCATCAACCAGGGCACGCTGTGCCCGAAGGGCTCGGCTTCGCGCCAGCTGATCCAGCAGCCCGGGCGGCTGACGAAGATCCGCTACCGCCGGCCGGGCGGCACCGAGTGGGAGGATCTGGACCTCGAGACGGCGATGGACATGATCGCCGAACGGGTGATCGCCGCGCGCGAGAACCACTGGCAGGAGCACGACGAGCGCGGCCGGCGCGTGAACCGCACGCTCGGCTTCGCGCACCTCGGCGGCGCGACGCTCGACAACGAGGAGAACTACCTCATCAAGAAGCTGTTCACCGCCATGGGCGCCCTGCAGATCGAGAACCAGGCGCGTATATGACACTCCTCCTCGGTGCCCGGTCTGGGGACCTCGTTCGGCCGCGGCGCGGCGACCAACTACCAGCAGGACTTCCAGAACGCGGACTGCATCTGGATCCAGGGCTCTGGGCTCATGGAGGCCCATCCCGTCGGCTCCCGCTGGGCGATGAAGGCGCGTGAACGCGGCGCCAAGCTCATCCACGTCGACCCGCACTTCAGCCGCACGAGCGCCGTCTCGGACATGCACGTCCCGATCCGCGCCGGGTCGGACATCGCCTTCCTGGGCGGGCTGATCCGCCACATCATCGAGACCAAGTCGTACTTCGAGGAGTACGTCGTCAACTACACGAACGCGCCGCACCTCGTGCGCGAGGACTTCCAGGACACGGAGGACCTCGAGGGCCTGTTCTCGGGCTTCGATCCGGAGAAGGGCACCTACGACCGGACGACGTGGCTGTTCGAGGGCATGGAGCCGCCCGGCAAGACGTCCAGCGCCGAGGTGCAGTCGACACAGGCGTTCACGGACCGCACGCAGGCCGGCGAGACCCTGCAGCAGGTCCCCAACGACCCGACGCTCCAGCACCCGCGCTGCGTCTTCCAGGTCCTGCGCCGGCACTACTCGCGGTACACGCCGGAGATGGTGTCCAAGGTCTGCGGCATCCCCGAGGACCAGTTTCTGAAGGTCGCCGAGACGCTGATCGCCAACTCGGGCCGCGAGCGCACGACGATGCTCGCCTACGCCGTGGGCTGGACGCAGCACACCGCGGGCGTGCAGATGATCCGCGCCGGCTCGATCGTGCAGCTGCTGCTGGGCAACATCGGCCGGCCGGGCGGCGGCATCATGGCCATGCGCGGCCACGCCTCGATCCAGGGCTCCAGCGACATCCCGACGCTCTACGACCTGCTGCCCGGCTACCTGCCGATGCCGCGGGCCACCGAGGACGACCAGACGCTCGCCGACTACGTCGAGGCGGGCGGCAAGAAGAGCGGCTGGTGGTCGCACTTCGACGAGTACATCATCAGCTTGCTGAAGGCCTGGTTCGGCGAGGCGGCGACGCCCGAGAACGACTACGGGTTCGGCCACCTGCCCAAGCTCACCGGCAACCACTCGCACTACGTGACGACGTTGCGAGCGCTGGACGGCGGGCTCGACGGCATGTTCGTGATGGGGCAGAACCCGGCGGTCGGCTCCCAGCACGCGGGCCTGCAGCGCCGCGCGCTGGCGCAGATGAAGTGGCTCGTGGTACGCGACCTCGCCGACCTCGAGACCGCCTCCTTCTGGAAGGACTCGCCCGAGATCCGCTCCGGGGAGATGAAGCCCGAGGACATCCAGACCGAGGTCTTCCTGATGCCGGCCGCGGGCCACGTGGAGAAGGAAGGCCACTTCACCAACACGCAGCGGCTGCTGCAGTGGCGGGACAAGGCGCTCGACCCGCCGGGCGACGCGCGCTCGGAGCTGCATTTCGTGTACCACATCGGCAAGCGCATCAAGGCCCACTACGCGGACTCGACGCGCGAACGAGACTGGCCGATCCGCCACCTCACCTGGGGCTACCGCGAGCACGGCGTCCACGACGAACCCAGCGCCGAGGACGTGCTGCGCGAGATCAACGGCTACGACCTCACGACGGGCAAGCTGCTCAACGGCTTCGGCGAGATGCGCAACGACGGCACCACGTCGTGCGGCTGCTGGATCTACTCGGGCTGCTTCGCCGACAACGTCAACCAGCCGCGCCGCCGCGATCCGGGCGACCTGAACGCGCCGGGCGGGTCGGTCTCGCCCGAGTGGGGCTGGGCGTGGCCCGCCAACCGCCGCGTCCTGTACAACCGCGCGTCCGCCGACCCGTCGGGCAAGCCGTGGTCCGAGCGCAAGAAGCTCGTCTGGTGGGACGAGGAGAAGGAGCAGTGGGCGGGCTACGACGTCCCGGACTTCCCGCCGGGCAAGCGGCCGGACTACAAGCCCCATCCGGAGGCGGAGGGGATGGAGGCGATCCCCGGCAGCGCGCCGTTCATGATGATGCCCGACGGCCGCGGAGCGCTGTTCTCGCCGAGCGGCCCGCTGGACGCGCCCATCCCCACCCACTACGAGCCGCTCGAGTCGCCCGTGCCCAACGAGCTCTACCCCAAGCTGGGCGCCAACCCGCTGGGGATCACGTGGATGCGTCCCGAGAACCCGCTGGTCGCCGAAGGCGACGACCACTATCCGCTCGTGGCCTCGACCTTCCGGCTCACCGAGCACCACACGGCCGGGCCGATGAGCCGCAACCTGCCGTGGCTGGCGGAGCTGCAACCCGAGATGTTCGCGGAGATCGACCCGGTGCTCGCGCGTGAGCGCGGCATCAAGGACGGCGAGTGGATGGTGATCGAGACGCCGCGCGCCGAGATCGAGGCGCGCGCGAAGGTCACCAACCGCGTCCAGCCGCTGCGGATGGGCGAGCGGATCATCCATCAGGTATGCCTGCCGTGGCACTGGGGCACGTTCAAGACCAACCCCCAGGGCGTGACGGGGGACACCGTCAACGACCTGATCGCGATCTCCGGCGACCCGAACACGACCATCCACGAGTCCAAGGCCTTCCGCTGCAACGTCCGCGCGGGCCGGCGCGCAGGCGAGACGACCGTGCGGCTCGCGGACGTCGACACCGACCAGGACCCGAACGACGACCAGCCGGACTTCGCAAGCAAGACCCCGCACAGCGTGCTGGGCGACGAGGAGCAGGCCTGATGGAGATCGCCGTCCAGCGCCCCGAGGCCCAGCGCATGGGCTTCTTCACCGACACGACGGTGTGCATCGGCTGCAAGGCGTGCGAGGTGGCCTGCAAGCAGTGGAACGACCTGCCCGCCGACGACCTGCGCGCCTCGTTGTCCTACGACGCGACGCGCGAGTTGTCGGCCTCGACGTGGCGCCACGTGCGCTTCGTCGAGACGCTGCGGATCCCCGAGCCCGAGCCGACGCTGAACTTCGTCGAGGCCGCGCTCGGCGCGCAACTGGACCGCTGGGTGTTCATGTCCGACGTGTGCAAGCACTGCACCCACGCCGGCTGCCTGGACGCCTGCCCGACAGGCGCGCTCATCCGCACGGAGTTCGAGACGGTGATCGTCCAGAGCGACGTGTGCAACGGCTGCGGCTATTGCGTGCCTTCGTGCCCGTTCGGCGTCATCGACCGCGACCCCTACGACGGCCGGGCCGCCAAGTGCACGCTCTGCTACGACCGGCTCGAGGACGGGCTCGAGCCGGCGTGCGCGAAGGCGTGCCCGACCGACTCGATCCAGTTCGGACCGTACGAGGAGCTCGTCGAGCGGGCCAAGGGCCGCGTGGCGACGCTGCACGAGCGCGGGCTGGAGGGCGCGTACCTGTACGGCGCCGGCGACGAGCCGCAGGACCAGCTCGCGGGCGGGCTCGGCGCGTTCTTCCTGCTGACCGAGCCGCCCGAGCGCTACGGCCTCCCGGCCCATGCCGACTCGCCCATCCAGCAGAACGGCCCGATCGCCAACGCGACGGGCGTCGCGGCCGCGTTCGTGGCGGCGGGACTCGCGTTCGGCGCGTTCGCCGCGGCCTTCCGGAAGGCACGATGAGCGGGAAGCGCAAGGGCCCGCCGCCCGAGGACGTGACGCGGCGGGCGGAGGAGGGCCGCACCGCCGAGGGCCGTGACGTCACGCCCGCGGTGGGGAGGCGCGGCCAGGCGGGCGGCTGGGTGCGCACGGGGGAGAAGGTCGCGCTGGCCAAGGAGCGCTGGGGCGACGCGCGCTGGTCGTTCCTCTACGACAAGGACACGCGCTACGCGTCCGCGTCGGCCAACGGCTCCGTGGCCGAGGCCGCGCGCCGGGCCCGCGGCGGCGGGGAGGTCCCGGTCGCCGTCCAGGGCCCGATGATTCACGCCACGCTGTGGACGTGGGAGGTGCCGGTGTACTTCTTCGTCGGCGGGCTGGCGGCGGGCTCGTCGCTCGTCTCCGTGGCCTGCGACCAGTTCGGCGACCACGAGGGCGCCGAGCTCGCCCGCAAGCTCGCGCTCGGGGCCGTGCTCCCGGCGCCGCTGCTGCTGATCGCCGACCTCGGGCGCCCCGCGCGCTTCTTGAACATGCTGCGGATCTTCAAGGTCCGCTCGCCGATGTCCATGGGCGCGTGGTGCCTGGTCGCGTTCTCCACGACCGCGACCGGTGCCGTCGCCGCCGACGTGCTCGGCTTCAAGCGCGCCGGCCGCGCCGCGGGCGTCGCCACCGCCCTGCTCGGCTCCTACCTCGGGTCCTACACCGGCGCGCTGCTGGCCGCCACCGCCACGCCGCTGTGGGCGCGCTCGCGCGTGCTGCTGGCACCGATCTTCGTCTGCACCGCGGCAGCCTCCGGCGCGGGCGCCAACCGCCTCCTCCAGCGCTCCGGCCCGACCCGCGAGGCGCTCGGCCACCTCGAGCTGCTGGCGATGGGCGGCAAGCTCATCCTCTCGCCGATCAACGACCGCCACATCGGCTCGCTCGCGGAGCCTTTGGAGCACCACCGCGCCTACAAGCTGTCCAACTGGGCGGCCCGCATCGGCGTCGCCCTGCGACTGCTGCGCCGTGGCGGGGACGTCCCGAGCGTGCTCTTCCTGGCCTCCGCCCTTCTGACCCGCATCGCCTGGATCGAGGCCGGCAAGCAGTCCGCGGGCGACGACGAAGCCGTCGCCCGCATGGCTCGCCGCTAGCGCGCCGGTGGGCGCAGGATGTCCGCGCGCATCGGGACCGGGAAGTCCCCGGGCTTGAATCGGCCCGCGAGCTGGTGCTCGACGGCGGCCCAACTGTCGCCGCGGGTGGGGTCGGCGGCCAGCACGCGCTCGCGCAGCTCCTCCAGCCGGTCCAGCCGCACGGTGACCTCGTACTCGATCGTGTCGACGTGCTCGAAGCCGCTGGTGCGGATCGCCGCCTGCGCCTTCGCGCGGACCTCGGTCTCGTCGTCGACCGGGCGCAGCAGCTCGAAGAACTCGCCCTCGGGCAGCGGCTCGGCGATGTAGACGTACTCGCGCACGACGCGAGCCAGCTCCGGGAACGCGTCCCGCGGGTCGGGCACGTGGTGCAGGCTGCGCATCAGCGTGGCCACGTCGACGGACTGGTCGCGCAGCGGCAGCCGCTCGGCGCCGCCCTTCAGATAGCGGCCCTCGGGGTCGAGCCAGTGGGCGTCCTTGATGTCGATGTCGACGCCGATCGCGTCCGCGCCCGCCTCGCGGAGCGCGCGGACGAACGTGCCGTCGCCGCAGCCGACGTCGACCACGGTGCGGCCTTCGAGATCGATGGCGTTCGCGAGCACCTCGATGTCATCCATAGGTGCATTGAGCGTACGCTGAGGGCGATGGTCGAACCGAACGAGCACGACGTCTTCGAGCTGCGCCAGCGCATCAAGCTGGTCATCAACCAGTACGAGTTCACGCTCCCGGGCGGCGAGCCGGTGTGCTTCGTGGAGCAGAAGCGGTTCGCCTTCAAGGAGGACATCCGCTTCTACACCGACGACTCGAAGTCGGTCGAGCTGATGCGCCTGAAGGCGCGCCAGCGCTTTGACCCGAGCGCCCGCTACGACGTCACCGATGCGTCCGGCGCGGCCATCGGCCAGATCCAGAAGGTATTCGGCGCGAGCCTGTTGCGCTCGACGTACAAGCTGTTCGACGCCGGCGGCAGCGAGACCGCGACCGTGCAGGAGAAGAGCGTCGGCGTCGCGCTGTTCCGGCGCTTCGTCGGCTTCATCCCGTTCATCGGCGGCTTCGCGGACTGGCTGCCGATCCCGTACCACTTCGACTTCGTGCGCGGCGGCCAGGTGCTCGGCACGCACACGCGCCAGACGCTGAAGTTCCGCGACACGTACACGATCGACTTCTCGGCCGATCCCGGCCGGACGCTGGATCGCCGCCTCGTGCTCGCCACCGCGGTCGGACTGGACGCCCTGCAGGCGCGCTGATGCCGACCTGGGACGACGTGCGCGCGGTCGCCGCCCGCCTCCCCGGGTGCGAGGAGTCGACCTCGTACGGCACGCCGTCCCTGAAGGTCCGCGGCAAGTTCATCTGCCGCCTGCGCACCGACCCCGACGCGCTCGTCGTGCGCTGCATCGACGTCGACGACGCCGAAGCGCTCAAGCTCGGCCAGCCCGACGTCTTCTTCTCCACGCCGCACTACGACGGCTGGCCGGGTGTGCTCGTCCGCCTCGACGCCGTCACGCCGGACCAGCTCGCCGAGCTGATCGAGGACGCGTGGCGCCTCCAGGCGCCCAAGCGCGTGGTCGCGGCCTACGACAAGGGTGAGTAGCGATCGCGCGGTGCCGCGCGGCAAGGCCACGGCGGGTGGCCGCGCCGCGGCGGCGGGCGGCGACGCCGCGGCCTCGCCGGCGGTCGTCGCCCGCGCTCGCGCGCGCAGCCAGTGGCTGCACGCGCCCGGCGGCGGCGACGTCGTGCGCCACCTGCTCGCCGTGCAGGCCCAGGACGCGGGCAGCGTCCCGTACGCGCTCGCCGCGCGCGGCGGCGCGTTCCGCGACGGCCTGCTCGTCACCTGGCTCATGCGTTCGACGCTGCACCTCGTCGACGCCGACGACCTCGCCTGGCTGCACCCGCTGTTCGCGCCCCGGATGGTCGCCGCGAACGAGCGTCGCCTGCGCCAGCTCAGCGTGACGACCGACCACACGGACGCGCTCGTCGCGGCGCTCCCGGCGACCCGCGCCGAGCTCGCCGCGCAGTTCGACCTGCCCGGCCAGGCGCTCCCGCACGCGTTGCACCGCGCTGCGATCCTCGGCCGCCTCGCGATGACGCCCGAGCGCGTCTACATCCCCATCGAGATCAAGTGGCGGGCTCCCGACCTCGACGAGCTCGCGCGTCGCTACTACGCGTGCCACGCCGGCGCCGATCGGCGCGATCTCGCCTACTGGTCCGGGCTCCCCCTGCGCGACTGTCGGCCGCCCACCAGCACGGCCCTCGAGGATGGCCCTGTGCCGGATGTGCTGATCCCCGCGTTCGACGAGCTGCTGCTCGGCTGGCGCGACCGCACGCCGACCGTTCCCGCCGAGCACGCCAAGCGCGTCCATCCCGGCGGCGGCATCCTGCGCGCGGTCGTGCTCGAGGACGGGGTGGCCGTCGGCACGTGGTCGCGCGCGGGCGGCCGGGTCAGCGTCGAACGTTTTTGAACGGGCCCTTCTTCTTGCGGCGCAGCGCCTTCGGCACCTTTGGAACCGGAAGCCGCTTCCTCTTCTTTTGCTGCTGCTGGTAGGCGATGCCGCCGCCCGCCGCGCCGAGGCCGGCCAGCACCGCGGCGACGAGCCCGGGGTTGGCGCGCAGGCGCTTGAACTCGCGCTCGACCTCGGGCCAGACCTGGTTCTCGATCAGGTCCTGCGCCGCCTCCGGCGTGGCCTCGAGGTCGGCGGGCTCAATCGCGGGCGCGAAGGACACCTGCACCTTGACCGGCTTCGGGAACCAGCCCCAGGCGAACAGCTTGTCCGTGCCGGTGATCGCGCACGGGACGATCGGCGCCTTGGCCTCGATCGCGAGGCGGCCGACGCCACGCCGCGGCTCGCGCAGCGTCTCCGGATCCCGGTGGCGCGTGCCCTCCGGGAACATCGCCAGCACGCGGCCCTGATCGAGGTGGTAGCGGGCGGTCGCCAGCGCGTCGGGATCCGCCGTTCCGCGCCGGACCGGGAACGCGCCGAGCCCGCTCAGCAGCCGCGCCGTCTTCTTGCCCTCGAAGAGCTCGGTCTTGGCCATGAAGTGCAGGTGGCGCGTCGTGGCGAGCCCGATGAAGAATGAGTCGTAGAAGCTCTTGTGGTTGGGCGCGATGATCACGGGCCCCTCGGGTGGGACGTACTCGCGCCCGGTGACCTTGAAGCGGTACCACGTGGCGGCGATCGGGGTCAGCACGAAACGCGCGGTCTCGTACACCCACGATGTACCGCGCTTGCGGGAGAGGGCGTGCGCCTCTTCGTTCGACAAGGCCATAAGCGCGTAGATTCTTGCTCATGGAGGCTCGGCGGCTCTATCTCGAGCTCACGGACGGCCTCACGCGCCCGCTCCGGGCCGAGGAGCTCGTCTACGCCGTACCCGGGCTGCCGGCCCGCGAGGACGTCGCCGCCGAGCGCGAGAAGCCGCAGAAGGACAAGGCGGGGCTGGAGATCGCGCAGGGCGCGTTCCTGGCTGACGTGCTCGCCGAGCCCGACACCGGACGTCACCTGATCGAGACGATGTTGGCGCCGACGCCGCTCGCGCTCGAGCACGCCGAAGCCTTCGCCCGCGACGGCCACGTGGACCTCGGCCGCGCCCACGCGCAGCGCCACGGCAACGTCGGCATCGTCGAACTGCGCAACCCGCGCCACCTCAACGCCGAGGACGACACGACCCTCGGCCCGCTGGAAGCCGGCATCGACCTCCTCCTGCTCGACGAGGCCACCGAGATCTGCGTGCTCCGCGGCGGCGTCGTCGACCACCCGCGCTACGCCGGCCGCCGCATCTTCGGCGCCGGCCTGAACCTCACGCACCTCTACCGCGGCCAGATCTCCTACCTGTTCTTCCCCGTCCGCGACCTCGGCCTCGTCCACAAGGTGTTCCGCGCCGACAAGCTCTGGATCGCCGCGGCCGAGACGTTCGCGATCGGCGGCGGCTGTCAGCTGCTGCTCACGGTCGACCACATCCTGTGCGAGCGCGGCACCCGCCTCACGCTCCCGGCGCGCAACGAGGGCATCATCCCCGGCGCCGCGAACCTGCGGCTCCCGCGCTTCGTCGGCGACCGCCGCGCACGCCAGGCGATCCTCTCCGGCAGCGAGCTCACCCCCGAGGAGCTGGCCGACGAGCTCGTCGAGCCGGGGGAGATGGACGCGGCGATCGAGCGGCGCGCCGCGGCGCTCTCCAGCGCCGGCGCGGTGAGCGGGGTCGCCAACCGCAAGGCGTTCCGCGTCGGCCAGGAGCCGCTCGACGTCTTCCGCGAGTACATGTCCGTGTACTGCCGCGAGCAGGCCGTCTGCTCCTTCAGCCCTGCCCTCATCCGCAACCTGGAGGAGCACTGGCGTGCCCACGAGAGAGGCGATTGAGCGCGTCGTCGAGCGGGTGCGCCGGACGCCGCTCGCGGCGCGCATCCCGGACGGCTGGGAGCAGCTGACCGACCTCCCGTTCACCGTCAAGGACGACCTGCGCGAGCACTACCCGCTCGGCCTGGTCACGGTCCCGCACGACCAGCTGCGCCGCATCCACGCGTCCTCCGGCACGCGCGGCAAGCCGACCGTCGTCGCCTACAGCCAGCACGACCTCGACGTCTGGACGGAGGTCATGGCCTACTGCATGACGATGGCCGGCGTGCGGCCCGGCATGGTCGTCCACAACGCGCTCGGCTACGGGCTCTTCACCGGCGGGCTCGGCTTCCACATGGGCGCGGAGCGCATCGGCGCGCTGGTGATCCCCGCCTCCGGCGGCGTCACCACGCGTCAGGCGCTCCTGCTCCGCGACCTCGGCGGCCAGGTCCTGTGCGCGACCCCGAGCTACGCCCTGCACATCGCGCAGGGCCTGCGCGAAGCCGGGATCGAGGACCTCGAGCTGCGCATCGGGATGTTCGGCGCTGAGCCGTGGACGGAGGCGATGCGTGCCCAGATCGAGGCCGAGCTCGGTCTCACCGCGCTGAACATGTACGGGCTGTCGGAGATCATCGGGCCGGGCGTCGCGGCCGAGTGCCCGGAGGCCCGCGACGGCCTGCACGTGATGGAGGACCATTTCGCGGTCGAGGTCGTCGACCCAGCCACGGGCGCGCCGGTCCCCGACGGCACCGACGGCGAGCTCGTCTTCACCACGCTCACCAAGGAGGCGATGCCGCTGCTGCGCTACCGGACGGGCGACATCGCTTCGCTCACGCGCGAGCCGTGCCCGTGCGGGCGCCCGTTCGCCCGCATGAGCGCCGTGCGCGGCCGCCGCGACGACATGCTGATCATCCGCGGCGTGAACCTCTACCCGTCGCAGATCGAGGACGTGCTGCTGGGCGTCGAGGGCGTCTCCCCGCATTACCAGCTGATCGTCGAGCGCCCGCAGCACCTCGACGAGCTGACGGTCCTGTGCGAGGGCCGCGGCCCGGACCTCGCGCGCCGCGTCAAGCACGCGATCCGCGAGCAGACCGGCGTGAACGTCCGCGTTCAGGTCCGGCCGATGGGCGAGATCCCGCGCAGCGAGGGCAAGGCCGTGCGCGTCATCGATCGTCGCTGAACGGCTCCAGCAGCGGTCGCTTCGCGCTGATGCCGTCGCCGGAGGAGACGCCGCGCAGCCGGCGCACGACCCAGGGCGTCAGGTACTTGCCCGCCCACAGCGCGTGCGAGACGCGCGAGCGAGGCGCGAGCGGGTCGGCGAACGGCGCCGTCCACGAAGCGTCTGCGCCCTCGAGCCCGAGCGCCTCCGCCGCCGCGAGCGCGATCCGCTCGTGCCCGAGCGCGTTCGCGTGCAGACGGTCGTGATGCCAGAGGCGACGGTCCGACGAGACCGGGTGCGCCTCGAGGTCCACCAGGAACGCGCCGTGCTTGGCGACCAGGTCGCGGATGGCGAGGTTGAGGTTGCGCAGCCGCGCGGCCGCGCCCTTGGCGATCGGGTTGATCGGCACGGGATCGGGCAGCGTGAACGCGATCACGTCCGCGCCCGCCGCGCGCAGGGACCCGTAGAGCGTGTCCAGGCGGTCGATCACCGTCGGTACGCTGCAGTTGCGCCGCAGCATGTCGTTGAGCCCGGAGAGCACGCTCGCGAGGTCCGGCGAAAGCGCGATCGCCGGCCCGAGCTGCTCGTCGACCACCTGCCGCGCGAGCTTGCCGCGTACCGCCAGGTTCGCGTACTGGAGCCTCGGCTCGTCCTGCGCGAGCCGCTCGGCCAGCCGGTCCGCCCAGCCGCGGAACGTCCCATCGGGATTGAGGTCCATCAGCCCTTCGGTCGTGCTGTCGCCGAGGGCCACAAAACGCCGGTACGCCATGCCGAGACGTTACCTAAAGAGGGACTGTCCCTCTTTAGATAACGCGCCGCGCGCGAACGCCCACAAACGGCTCTGGAGCGTGGGTGAACCTAAAGAGGGACTGTCCCTCTTTAGGATTGGGGGGTGATCACTCGGCGGGACCTGATCGCGCGCGGGGCGGCGGCGATGCTGCTGCCGGCGCTGGGCGAGGCGGCGATCCCGCGCAACCGGATCCGTGCGCTGCGTGACGCGGTGCGGGGCCGGGTGCTGACGCCCGGCGACAGCGGCTACAACGCCGCGCGGGTGGTGTTCAACACGCGCTGGGACGGCGTAAGGCCGCCCGCCGTCGTGCAGGTGCGCGACACCGCCGACGTGCGCGCCGTGGTGCGCTGGGCCGATCGCTACGACGTCCCGCTCGTCGCGCGCTCCGGCGGTCACGGCTACAGCGGCAACAGCACGAGCCGCTCCGCCGTCGTGGTCGACCTCGACCGCCTGGATCAGATCCGCTTCAGCGACGGCATCGCCACGCTCGGCCCGGGCGCACGACTCGGGGACGTGTACGCGCGCCTGGCCGCGCGCGGCGTGACGATCCCCGCCGGCAGCTGCCCGACGGTCGCGGTCGGCGGGCTCGTGCTGGGCGGCGGGATGGGGCTCGCCGGCCGCGCGATGGGGCTCACGTGCGACCGCGTGCGCTCCTTCGACATCGTCGACGCGGAGGGCCGGCGCCGCCGGGTCGACGACGGCGCGCTGTTCTGGGCGCTGCGCGGCGGCGGCGGGAGCTTCGCCATCGTCACGGCCGTCCGCCTGCGCACCCGCCGGGTGTCCAACGCCGCGTTCTTCAGCATCAGCTACCCGCGCGGCGCCCGCGAGGAGGCGCTCGCCCGCTGGGACGCGTTCGCACCGCGCGCGCCGAGCGATCTCACCGCGATCCTCACGCTCACGGGCGAAGGCGCGACCGCGTTCGGCCAGTACCTCGGCAGCGCCCCGCAGTTGCGCCGCCTGATCGCTCCGCTGGGCGGCTCACCGAGCGTCGGCAGCGCGGACTACCTCACGGTCCAGCGCCGCTGGGCCGGGAGGGACGACCCGCCGCGCTCCGCGTTCGCCGCGAGCTCGACCTACGTCACCAAGCGCCTGGGCGGGAACGGCCGCCGCGCCTTCCTGGACGCCGCGGACACCGGCGCCACGCTGATCCTCGACGCCTACGGCGGCGCGATCAACCGCCCCGACCGCGACGACACCGCGTTCCCGCACCGCGCCGCCCGCTTCCGCGTCCAGGTGCTCTCCTACGCCGCGATCCCCACCGCGCGCGACCGGGTCAAGCGCGCCCGTCGCAGCGTCGCCCCCTACGGCACCGGCGCCTACGCCAACTACGCCGACCCCGACCTCACCAACGCCACCCGCAACTACTACGGCGCGAACCTGGAACGGCTGCGCCGGGTCAAGCGCGAGGTCGACCCGGGCAACCGCTTCCGCCCCGCTCAGGGCATCCGTCCTACGTGATGGTGATCGGCGTCCCGACCGGCATGAGCTTCTCCAGCCGGAGGATGTCCGCGTTCTTCAGGCGCACGCAGCCGTGCGAGATGCGGCCCGGGATGAGCCCCGGCGCGTTGGTGCCGTGCACGCCCACGAGCCCGCCGCCCGGCCAGTCGGTCAGGGTCGGCGACGTCGCGCTCGTGATGTAGGCCAGCGGCCCGTAGACCGAGCCCGCGCCGCCGTAGCCCTTGAGCTTGGCGCGGATGTAGAACTGCCCCTTGGGCGTCGGCCACTGCGACTGCCCGACGCCGATCGGCGCGCTGAACACGCGCTTGCCGTTCTTGATCAGCGTGACCTTGAACGTCTTGGTGGAGATCCGCAGCCACGTGTCCACGGGCTGCAGGTCGCTCAGCGCCTCCGCCGGCACCCAGCCCGTCGTGTTGTTCGGCCGCACCGGCAGCCGCACGCGCAGCCACTCCTGCCCGTCGACCTCCGTGCGGTCGAGCACGAGCACGAGGTCGTCGGTCTTCTCCGGCGTCTTGAGCGTGAGCTTGGCGACCCGCTTGGCGTTCGCGCTCGGCTCCGCCCGCGCGACCTCCGCCTTGTTGACGAACGCGAAGTACGACCGCTTGCCGAGCGTGCTGACACGCTCGACCTTCGCGGCGGCGACCGAAGGCGACGCCACGGACACGGCAGCGGGCGCGGCGAACGTCGCGGCCGCCCGCCCCCCCAACTTCTGGAAGACCAAGCGCCCCCTTTTTGCCGGGCCCCCCCGGCCCCCCCCGCCGTTGG
>NZ_JAPCID010000003.1 GCF_027587175.1 Solirubrobacter deserti | reverse complement strand
ACCCCCCCCCCCCCCCCCCCGCGCCCCCCCCGCCCCCCCCCCCCGCCCCCCCGCCCCCCGCCCCGCCCGCCGCCTCCGCCCGCACCACCAACTTCTGGAAGACCATGCGCCCCTTTTTAGCCGGTCACCCGCGGCGTCCGCCGCGATTGGACCTGCCGCGGCTGCCGGACCGTGAAGCGCGCCACGTCCGAGCACTGCGCCACGCGGATCGTCGCGCGGCCCGACTTGGTCGGCCGGACGCGGAACGTCGCCGTCCCGGACGAGTTCGTGTTCGCCCGCAGGACCTTCCCGCCCGGAAGCGTGATGCGCGCCTGCGTGCCCGCGTCCACGTTGCGCACGCGCACGCGGATCGTGGTCAGCTCACCCGCGCGCACGGTCAGGCCGGTGGGCGACGCGATCTCGCACGGCGCCTGCGTCGCGTTGGCCGGCTTGACGCCGGCGGCCGGAACCGGCGGCGGGTTCTGGGCGGGCGGGCTCGCGGGCGGGTTGCCCGGCGGGTTCGTCAGCACGACCGTCCACGTGTCCGGCGGCGAGCACACTTTCGACTCCGGCCGCGGGTCGAGCGCGTTGTAGGCGCAGGCCTTGGCCGTGTTCGTGTATGAGCCCGGCGCCTGGTGCAGCATCGAGCAAGTGAAGATGTAGACCTCGCCGACCGCCAACTGGCCGTCGCCGTTGTCGCCGCTTCTGTACACCGGGTTGGTGCAGATGTCATCCTCGACCGCGACCTGCGAAAGCGGGATCGGCGGCTTGCTCGTGTTCCGCACCTCGTAGGTGTAGTCCACGTTCTGCGGACCCACCCCGGTCTCGATCGAGCCCTTCTTGTCGATCGTGAGCGTCGGCGGCACGATGATCAGGCTGACGGTGTTGTACCGGTTGAAGGGGTCCAGCGCGCCGTCGAGAGACTGCAGCATGCCGTTCGTGATCGTCGCCTCGGCCTGGGCCAGCTTCACGCCGGGATTGAGGACGAGCCTGTGCGTGAACGTGCCGATCGTGTGCTTCGGCGTCCCCGCCGGATAGGCGGCATCCGTCGTCACACGCGTCATCGGGCCGGCGGGCTTGCCATCCGGACCCGGGAACCTGATGAAGACGTTGACCTTCTCGACGTCGCACGTGCGCGCACCCTGGTTGGTGATGCTTACCGTGTACGTGACAAGCTCGCCGGAGCTGTAGATGCCGTCCGTCCGGTCACGGCCGGTCGACAGCAGTAGGTCGTTCTCGGCACACGTCGAAGGGCTGTGGCGCTGCGCCGATGCCGGTACCGCCATTGCCAGGCTCGCTACCAACACCGCACCAATAAGAACTGCTCGCCGCATCGATCCCCCTGCCGCTTTCATAAAGACGCGGCCACGCTATACCCTTGGCCAGGTCCGGTTTATGCCCGCTTGCAGGTGCATCGTCGCCTCTTTCTCGGCATAAGGCATTCCACCGCAATGCACCGGAAAAGTCGGTGAGTGAAACTGCAAGCACTCGTACAGCGGGCGTTGTTGGCGCTCTGACCCGCCTCCCCCGCAGGCCCGCCTGTGGCCCTCGGTACCGTCATGGGCATGAGCGACCCTGCAGACCGCGATTGGGGCATGCGCACACGCGCGATCCACGCCGGCGCGCGCCCTGACCCGACGACCGGGGCTCGCGCCGTGCCGATCTACCAGACGACCTCGTTCGTGTTCGAGGACACCGAGGACGCGGCCGACCTGTTCGCGCTGCAGAAGTACGGGAACATCTACTCGCGGCTGGGCAACCCGACGGTCGCGGCGCTGGAGGAGCGGGTCGCGAGCCTCGAGGGCGGGATCGGCGCCGTCGCCACGTCCAGCGGCCAGGCCGCGGAGACGCTGCTGTTCACGCAGCTGTGCGACGCCGGTGACCACGTCGTCGCGTCCAGCGCCCTCTACGGCGGCACGTTCACGCTGCTCAACGTCACGCTGCGCCGGCTCGGCATCGAGACGACGTTCGTCTCCGCCGATGACCCGCAGGCGTTCGCGGACGCCATCATCCCCGGCCGCACCAAGCTGCTGTACACGGAGATCGTGGCCAACCCGTCGGGCATCATCGCGGACCTCGAGGCGCTCAGCGAGATCGCCCACGCGGCCGGGCTCCCGCTCGTCGTGGACTCCACGCTCGCGAGCCCGTACCTGTGCCGCCCGCTCGACTTCGGCGCCGACGTCGTCATCCACAGCGCCACCA
This sequence comes from Solirubrobacter deserti, assembly GCF_027587175.1. Lineage (GTDB taxonomy): Bacteria > Actinomycetota > Thermoleophilia > Solirubrobacterales > Solirubrobacteraceae > Solirubrobacter > Solirubrobacter deserti. The sequence continues at coordinate 142,325 of NZ_JAPCID010000003.1, read as the reverse complement.
AGTACCTCGGCGGGCACGGCACGTCGATCGCGGGCGTGATCGTCGACTCGGGCCGCTTCCCGTGGGACAACGGCAACTTCCCGGTGATGACCGAGCCGGTCGCGACCTACGGCAACCTGCGCTTCTGGGACAACTTCGGCGAGTACGGCTTCGCCACCAAGCTGCGCGTCGAGGGCCTGCGCAACCTCGGCGGCGTGCTGTCGCCGTTCAACGCCTTCCTGATCCTGCAGGGCATGGAGACGCTGCCGCTGCGGATGGACGCGCACGTGGCCAACGCCCAGCGGATCGCGGAGTGGCTGCAGGCCGACCCGCGCGTCTCCTGGGTCCGCTACGGCGGACTCCCGGACGACCCCAACCACGCGCTGGCCAACAAGTACCTGCCCAAGGGCCCGGGCGCCGTGTTCAGCTTCGGCTGCGAAGGCGGGCGGGAAGCGGGCGAGGCGTTCATCGGCCGCGTCGAGCTGTGCTCGCACCTGGCCAACGTCGGCGACACGCGCACGCTCGTGATCCACCCCGCCTCCACCACGCACCGCCAGCTCTCCACCGCCGCGCTCGAGGCCGCCGGCGTGCTGCCGGAGCTCGTGCGCATCAGCGTCGGCATCGAGGACGTCGACGACATCATCTTCGACCTGGATCGAGCGCTCGGATGATCACGACAACGGCCGGTCAACGCCTGCAGATCCTGCGCCGCGCGAAGACGATCGCGGTCGTCGGCGCCTCCGCGAACCCCGCGCGCGCGAGCAACTTCGTGCTCACCTACCTGCTGTCGAGCTCGACCGACTACGAGGTCTGGCCCGTCACGCCCAAGGAGGACGAGATCCTGGGCGCGCAGTGCTACCCGTCGCTCGCCGACCTTCCCGGCGCGCCGGACATCGTGGACGTCTTCCGCCGCGCCGACCAGCTGCCCGCCGTGGCGCGCGAGGCGGTGGAAGCCGGCGCCGGCGCGTTCTGGATGCAGCTCGGCCTGCACAGCGACGAGGCGGCGCAGATCGCGGACGCGGCCGGGCTGGACGTCGTCTCCAACCGCTGCGTGAAGATCGAGCACGCCCGCTTCAACGGCGGCCTGCACCTCGCCGGCTTCGACACCGGCGTGATCTCCTCCAGGCGCACCCGTGGTTGAGACGCTCGTCGTCGAAGGCGGTCTGACGCTCGAGTCCGGCGCGCACCTCGCGCCGCTGGAGATCGCGTACGCGCGCTACGGCGACCCGTCGCACCCCGTCGTCTACATCTGCCACGCGCTCACCGGCGACGCGGAGGCGGCGGTGTGGTGGGACACGCTGATCGGCCCGGGCAAGGTCCTCGACACCGACCGCTTCCACGTCGTCTGCGCGAACCTCCTCGGCGGCTGCATGGGCACGACCGGGCCGAGCTCGACCAACCCCGCCACGGGCGAGCCGTACGGCACCGACTTCCCGCTGTTCACCATGCGTGACCTCGTCGCCGTGCACCGCACGCTGCTGCGCGCGCTCGAGATCGAGCGCGTGGACATCGCGGTCGGCGGCTCGCTCGGCGGCATGCAGATCCTGCAGTGGTCGCTCGACTTCCCGGGCGAGATCGACCGCGCCGTGCTCGTGTGCGCCTCCTCGCGGCTCACGGCGCAGAACATCGCGTTCAGCAAGGTCGCACGCCACGCCATCCTCACGCACGACGCGATGGACGTGGCGCGCATGATGGCCCACATCACCTACCTGTCCGAGGAGGGCATGGAGCGCAAGTTCCAGCGCGCCCGCCGCGTGCCCGACGCGGACATGACCCTGCACTCGGACTTCGAGGTCGAGCACTATCTCGACCACCAGGCGAAGATCTTCCTCGCGCGCTTCGACCCCGGCACGTACCTGTACCTCTCGCGCGTGATGGACTACTACGACGCGTTCGCCGACGAGCGCCCGCAGCCGCCGACCACGAAGTACCTGCTGGTCAGCTTCAGCTCGGACTGGCGCTTCGGCACCGACCACTCGGTGGCGATCCAGCGCCAGCTCAAAACGCTCGGCGCCGACTCCACCCATCACGAGGTCGAGTCGCCCTGGGGCCATGACTCGTTCTTGATGAACGTCCCGGAGTACCACCGGCTCGTCAAGGAGTTCGTGTATCAGGACGTGGCCAGCGCGCTCTAACCGGGCGTGACCGAGCTCTGCGTCATCCACCCCGGCGAACTCTCCCCGCTCTCCTGGCCCCGCATCGTCCGGCACCTGCCGGCCGGAACGCGCCTGCGCGTGCTCGAGCTGGAGGCCCTCAACGGCTACTGGGAGCACGATCCCAACGCCACCGTCAACGGCCTCGCCGACCGCCTCCGGCTCACGCTGGACCCGCGTACCGAGCGCGTGCTGATGGGCTGGGGCGTCGGCGGCGTGATCGCCGAGGCGCTCGCCGCGCGCCTCACCGTCGCGCCGCGCCGCACGGTGCTGCTGGACACACTCGCGCCGCGGCTCGCGCGCCGGCCCACCGACGCCGCGCTGCGCCGCTCCTACGCGTTGCTCGTGTGCGCTCGCCGCGGCCGCCCCCACGCCATCCCGACGGACGCGCTGGACCCGATGGTCGCGCGTCTGTCAGAGCTCGGCTTCGGCAGCCAGGAGGCGCTGCGCAAGGGCTTCTTCCAGCACCAGCGCGCGCGCCAGTTCGACCAGCGCCTGATCTCGGGGCACCACCCCGCCGGCGTCCCGCTCACCGTCGTGCAGCCGACCGGCAGCCTGCACGCCGACCTGGGCTGGGAGCTGACGAATCCGGTGGAGACGCTCACGGTCGGCGGCGACCACTACACGATGCTGACCGAGCACGCGGTGCCGCTGGCGCTGGCGCTCTCGCGCTGGCTCACGCCGCCGCTTGCAGTCGCGTAGTCAGCGCGCGATCGGCCTGGGCGGCGGTGTCGTCGACGCAGTGCAGCGGGGCCATGATGCCCTTGCGCGCCGCCGCCTCCACGCGGCGCAGGCGGGAGGCCAGGCGCGCGATCCCGAAGCCCGCCGAGGGTGAGCGCAGCGCGTGCGCAGCCTCGCGCAGCTCCTCCGGCGTCCGCGCGGTGGCCAGCCGCTCGAGCCGGCCCGGCAGCTCGGAGTGGTAGACGGCCAGCATCTGGTCGACGAGCGCGCGGCCCCCGAGGTTGTCTGCGAGCTCGTCGAGCAGCGTGTCGTCGAGCACGGGCGTGATGCGGCGGTCGAGCTCGGTGCGCAGCGCGGGCAGCGAGATCGGCTTGGCCAGGTGGCCGTCCATGCCCGCCGCGCGGCAGCGCGCGACGTCCTCGGCCGCGGTGTCGGCGGTGAGCGCGAGCATCGGCACCTCGTCGTCGAGCGCGCGGATCCGCTCCGCCGCCTCCAGACCGCCCATGACCGGCATGCGCAGGTCGAGCAGGACCGCGTCGAAGGACTCGCGGGCGATGCGGTCGACGGCGGCCTGGCCGTGCTCGACGAGCACCGTGGTGACCCCGAGGCGCTGCAGCTGCATGCCGATCAGGCGCCGCAGCGCCGCGTCGTCCTCGGCCACCAGCACCTTGCTCGCGGAGAGCGCGGGTGCCGCCCCGAAGCCCATGTCCGGCGTCGCCTCGCCCGGCTGCAGCGGCAGCTCCAGCGTGAACGCGGAGCCCTCGCCGAGCGTGCTGACGACGGTCACGTCTCCCTCCATCGCGCGCGCCAGCCGGCGCGCAATGCTCAGGCCGAGGCCGGTGCCCGCCCACGCCCGCGTGTGCGTGCGCGTCCACGGCTCGAACAGCCGCTGCAGGTCCTCCGCGGCGATGCCGCGGCCCGTGTCGGAGACCGTGATCTTGAGGCGGTCGCCGTCGACGTGGGCGTGGATGCGCGCGTGCCCCTCCTCGGTGTACTTGACCGCGTTGGAGGCGAGGTTGAGCACGATCTGGCGCACGCGCGCGGGGTCGCCGCGGAGCGCGTCCGGCACGTGCGGGTCCACGTCGACGGTCAGCTCGAGGTTGCGGCCGCGCAGGCTCGGGCGCAGCACGCCCGCGATCGAGCTCAGCAGGCGGCGCGGGTCGTAGTCGGAAGCCTCGCCCTCCTCGCGCCCGGCCTCCGCGCGGGAGACGTCGAGCACGTCGCGCAGCAGGCCGGTGAGCGACTGGGCGGCGTCCGAGATCACCTGCGCGAGCTCCTGCTCGTACTTGGGGAGCCCGGCGTCGACCAGCAGCTCGGCCGCGCCCGCGATGCCCGACAGCGGCGTCTTGATCTCGTGGCTCATCGTGGCCAGGAAGTTGCGCTGCTCCTCCTCGATGACCTTGAACTGGGTCACGTCGCGGAACGACCACAGACGCCCGCCGTCGGCCAGCGGCACGAAGTCGAAGCCGACGCGGCGCCCGTCCTTGCACTCGAAGAACACGAACCGGACCGGCTCGCGCGTCTTGCTGATCTCCAGCAGGCGCTCGATCGACGCGTCCGGCTCGGCCAGCAGGCGCCGGATGGCGTCGATGACGGGGCGCGGGTCCGCGCCGACGAGCTCCGCCGGGGCGGCCGCGAGCTCGAGCAGCGAGCACGCCTGCTCGTTGATGACGGCGATCTTGCCCAGCTCGTCGATCATCAGCGTGCCGTTCGGCGTCGCCGCGACGAGCGCCTCGAGCTGGGAGGACAGCTTGCGGCCGCGGTCCTCGGCGGCACGGGTGCGCGTGATGTCGCGGCCGGTGATCTCGACCGCGATCGCCCTGCCGTTGAGGAAGCGCAGCGTGGCCTGGCCCTGGATCGTGCGGTAGTCGCCGTCACGCGTGCGCAGGCGCAGCTCGAGCATCTTCGTGCGCGGCTCGTCGGGGCCGGCGTCGGCGAGCGCGGCGCGCAGCGTGGGCACGTCCTCGGGATGGGTCAGCGCGCGCCAGAGGCGGCCGAGCACCTCGTCCTGGCGCAGGCCGAGCGCCTCGGCCACCGAGGGGCTGGCGTACTCGATGATCCCGGAGGCGTCGAACATCCACACGAGGTCCGGGGACTCGTCGACGAGCGTGGTGATGCGCGCGGCGGCGCGCGCTTTCGCCTCGGCCTCGGTGATCGGCGTGAAGAGGGAGACGATCAGGCCGTCGGGCGTGGGCGCCGAGCGCACCGCGACCCACAGCACGTCCTCCTCGTCGAGCGCGATGCCGTACTCCTGGTCGACGCGGCCGTGGGTGCGGGCGACGCGGCGCGCGGGCAGCTGCTCCTCCGGCAGCACGCCCCCGCCGGGCTGGCGCAGCCAGGACACGTCGGAGGGCGAGCCCACGATCAGCTCCCGCGGTGCGCGCAGCAGCCGCGCCATCGCGTCGTTGACGTCGACGACGCACCCGTCCGGGTCCCACACCATCAGGCCGTCCTCGAGCACGGACGGCAGCGCGATCGAGACTGCTGTCACCGTCCCGCGCCCATCCGGTAGCCGACGCCGCGAACGGTGCAGACGAAGTCCGGAGAGCGGGGATCATCCGCGAGCTTGCGGCGCAGATTGGAGACGTGGACGTCGACGAGGTGGTCGTCGCCGAACCAGTTGGGGCCCCACACGCGCTCGAGGAGCTGGGCGCGGCTGAACGCGACGCGCGGCTCGGCGGTGAGGGTGTCGAGCAGGTCGAACTCGATGCGGGTGAGGTCGAGCGGCTGGCCGTCGAGCGTGACCTCACGAGCGAGCGGGTCGAGCGTGAGCGAGCCGAACGTGCGGCTCGTCGCGGGCGCGGCGGGAGCGGTCGCGGGGGTGCGCGTCGCGCGGCGCAGCACGGCCTTCACGCGGCCGACGAGCTCGGCGACCGAGAACGGCTTCGTGACGTAGTCGTCGGCGCCGGCCTCGAAGCCGACGACCTTGTCGAGCTCGGTGTCCTGGGCCGTGAGCATCAGGACGTGCGCGTCGCTGAAGGAGCGCACGCGGCGGCAGACCTCCACGCCGTCGATGTCGGGCAGGCCGATGTCGAGGACGATCAGGTCGGGGTGCGTCTGCTCCGCCGCCTGCACCGCGGCCTCGCCGTCGGCCGCCTGATCGACCTCGAACCCCTGCTGGATCAGCAGGGCGCTGACGAGCATCCGGTTCTCGGCCGCGTCGTCGACGACGAGGGCGCGGGGTGTGGCAGTGGTGCCGGGCATGGTCTCGGCCACTGTCATCGGCACGCGTGAGCGAACCTGCACCGGGTAGAACTTCCGCGTGCTTCTGACAGGTTTGCGCGATCCGGACGGGCGCGAGGCGGTGCGGGTGGGGGAGAACGCCCTGAGCTACGAGGCGCTGGCCGCCGCGGCCGGGGCGGTCGCCGCGCGGGTGGAGGGCGCGTCGCGGGTGGCGGTGGTCGCTCAGACGCGGCTGGAGACCGTGGTGGCGGTGGTCGGCGCGCTGGCCGCCGGGGTGCCGATCGTCCCGATCAACCCGAAGGCGGGTGAGCGCGAGCTCGAGCACATCCTCTCGGACTCGCAGCCGGACCTGATGCTCGACGACGTGGACCTGTCCGCCGCGGGTCCGTGGCCGAAGGACGAGCCGGAGGACGAGGCGCCGGCGATCATCGTCTACACCTCGGGCACGACCGGACCGCCGAAGGGCGTCGTGCTGCCGCGGCGCGCGCTGGCCGCGAACCTGGACGCGCTGTACGACGCGTGGGCCTGGACCGCGGACGACGTGGTCGCGCACGGGCTTCCGCTCTTCCACGTGCACGGGCTGATCCTCGGGACGCTCGGCCCGTTGCGGCTGGGCGGCGGCGCGTGGCACCTCGGCAAGTTCTCGACCGCGGCGGCCGCGGAGGCGTTGCGCGGGCGCGCGACGATGCTGTTCGGCGTGCCGACCATGTACCACCGGGCGGCGGCGGACCTGGAAGCGGACCCGGAGCTCGCTGCCGCGTTCGGCGCCGCGCGACTGTTGGTGAGCGGCTCGGCGGCGCTGCCGGCGGCCGACCACGAGCGGATCCGCGCCGCGTGCGGGCAGGAGCTCGTCGAGCGCTACGGGATGAGCGAGACGCTGATGAACACGGCGATCCGCGCCGACGGCGAGCGCCGGCCTGGGACGGTGGGCGTGCCGCTGTCCGGCGTCTCGGTGCGGCTCGTGGACGACTCCGGGGCCGAGCTCGACGTGTGGGACGACGAGACCGTGGGCGAGATCCAGGTCCGCGGATCCAACCTCTTCCTCGAGTACCTCAACCGGCCGGACGCGACGGCGGAGGCGTTCCGGGACGGCTGGTTCGCGACCGGAGACGTCGCGACGCGGTCCGCCGACGGCTACATCCGGATCGTGGGCCGGCGCGCGACCGACCTGATCAAGAGCGGCGGCTACAAGATCGGCGCGGGGGAGATCGAGAACGCGCTCAACGAGCATCCGGCCGTGGCCGAGTCGGCCGTGACCGGCGAGCCCGACGCGGACCTGGGCGAGCGGATCGTGGCCTGGGTGGTCGTCGAGGAAGGCGCGTCGCGGCCGTCGGCCGAGGAGCTGGCCGACCACGTCGCGCGGCTGCTCACGCCGCACAAGCGTCCACGCGATGTGCGGTACCTCGACGCGCTCCCGCGCAACGCGATGGGCAAGGTCACCAAGGCGACGCTGGGCTCATGAAGCGGTAAAGAGCGTCCGGTTCCCGCCGACCACCCGGGGGGATGTTGAGCAGGCGCACCTTCACGATCGCGAGCGTCGTCGCGTTCGTCGCTCTGGCGGCGGGCCTCGGCATCGCCATGCTGCACCTGCACGCGGACGAGCAGCGCCAGCGTTACGAGGTCTTCATCGAGCTCGAGTCCAGCGCGAACCGGATCGACGCGCTCGAGTCCGAGGTCAACGCCGAGCGTCGCGTCCCGCTGCGCGCGCAGGCCGAGCTCAACGGGCTGCTCGACACGACGCGCGCCGACCTCGCGCAGCTGACCCAGGACGGCGCGCACGGTGCCGCCGCGCTGCTGCGCGCCTTCGACGGCTACCGGCCCCTGATCGTCGAGGAGTTCGCGCTCATGCGGGCCCGCGACTTCGAACAGGCGGAGCGGATCGACGCGCAGGTCGACTTCGACGCGGTGCGCGCCGGGTTGCGCGCCGGCGCCGTGCGCTCGCACGACCTCGCGGACCGCACGGACCGCATCTCCTGGATCGGCACCGTGATCGTGCTGATCGCCGCCTTCACCGGGCTGACCGCGCTGCTCGCCCTGCTCGACCGCGCCGGCCGCCGCCGCGTGCGCGAGGAGGAGCTGCAGGAGCTGGCGTTCACCGACTCGCTGACCGGCCTCCCGAACCGCGCACGCTTCGAGAACCGGATCGCGGAGGTGCTCGAGGGCGGCGAGGACGCGGTCGTCGCGTTCCTGGACCTGGACGATTTCAAGCGCGTGAACGATTCGCTCGGGCACGCCGCGGGTGACCGCCTGCTCGAGGTCTGCGGCGAGCGCCTGCGGCACGCGCTGCGCAGCTCTGACACGGTCGCACGGCTCGGCGGCGACGAGTTCGCGGTGCTGGCCGTCGGCGCGGACAACCCCGACGCGCTCGTCGACCGCCTGTTCGGCGTGCTCGCCGCACCCGTGATGCTGGAGGGCAAGCGGCTGCATCTGCGCGCGTCGATCGGGATCGCGACGACGGCCTCGGGCTCTGAGCTGCTGCGCAACGCGGACCTCGCGATGTACGCCGCCAAGGGCAGCGGCACGAACCGCTTCGCGGTCTACACGGCCGACATGCATGTGCACGCGCTGGCGCGGCTGGACCGGCGCGAGGAGCTCGAGCGCGCGATCGAGAACGAGGAGCTCGTGCTCCACTACCAGCCGATCGTGGACCTGGACCTGGGGCGCGTCGCGGGCTTCGAGGCCCTGGTGCGTTGGCAGCATCCCTCGCGCGGACTGCTCGGCCCGGGCGAGTTCATCCCGCTGGCCGAGGAGACTGGCCTGATCGTGCCGTTGGGGCGTTGGGTGCTGCGCGAGGCGTGCAAGCAGGCGACGAGCTGGGCGGGCGCGCCGTATCTGTCGGTGAACGTGGCCGGCCCGCAGCTCGAGCAGGAGGGCTTCGTCGAGGAGGTCGCCTGCGCGTTGAGCGACGCGGGCCTGGTGTCTTCGCGCCTGGTTGTGGAGGTCACCGAGTCCTCCTTGGTCGGCGACGCCGAGGCCGAGCGCCTGCAGGCGCTGCGCAAGCTCGGCATCCGGCTCGCGATCGACGACTTCGGCACCGGCTACTCGTCCTTGTCGTATCTGCGGCGGTTCCCGATGGACGTGCTCAAGATCGACCGCTCCTTCACGCGCGACGCGTGCGAGGACAGCGCGCTGCTGCAGGCGATCGTGGCCATGGGCGAGTCGCTCGGGCTCGTGCTCGTGCCGGAGGGCATCGAGACCGAGGAGGTCGCCGACGAGCTGCGCGCGCTCGGCTGCCGCCTGGGCCAGGGCTACCTGTTCGGCAAGCCCGTGCCCGCGAGCGAGCTGACCGGGATCGCCCTCTCCGCGTAAACGAACGTTCGGCGCGGCGCGAGCGGCCCGTCGCCTACCTTTGTCGGCCGTGCTTCGTGCTGCTGCTCTGGTCGTGCTGTGCTTCGCGGCGTTCGCCGGGTCCGCCTCGGCTGACGTGTTCGACGACAACCCCGCCGCGGTCGCGACCGGTCCCGGCGCGGTGACCGTGTACGTGCGCGGCGCCGACGGCGGGCTGCTCGCCCGCTCCTCGGCCGACGGTGCCTGGGGTCCGTGGACGGCCGTTCCGGGCCTCGAGGCCGGGTCAGGGCCCGCGGCCGTGCGCTACGGGTCCTCGACGATGCTGTTCGTCCGGGGCGCCGCCGACAGCCAGCTGTGGACGAACACGCTCACCGACGGTGCGTGGAGCGGCTGGCTCAGCCTCGGCGGCTCCCTCGTCTCCGCCCCGGCGGCCGCGCTGCGAGCCGGCAGCACCACCGTCGACGTCGTCGCCCGCGGCACCAACAACCTGATCGTCCGGCGCGAGTTCGTGGGCGGCGGCAGCGGCTGGGGTCCCTGGGGCGCGCTCAGCACACCCATGACCGCCGGTCCCGCGGCGACCGGCACCGTCTACGAGGGGTTGTCGGCGAGCAACGTCCTCGCCCGCGGCGAGGACGGCGGCCTGCGCTCGATCCACCTCAACGGCACCGCGCAGCCCTGGGCCGACCTCGGCGGCTTCATCCTCGGCTCACCCGCGAGCGCCTCCGCCGCCCCGAACGTGATCGACGTCTTCGCCCGCGCCGGCGATTCCACCCTGCACCATCGGCCCGTGTCCGGCGGCGCCTGGCGCCGCGTCGACACGCAGCGGCTGAGCTCCTCACCCGCCGCCGTGTCCGACACGCCGGGCCGGGAGCTGACCTTCGCCCGTGTCGGCAGCGAGATCTGGACCATGACCGTCACCCGCGCCGGCACCGACACCCCGGCGTTCGGCCCGTGGTCCTCGCTGGGCGTCCCGAGCCCGCCCGGCCCGCCCGCACCGCCTCCCGGGCCCACGGACACCGACACCGACGCCGACGGCGTCCCCGACCCGGGCGACCGCTGCAGCACCACTCCGGGCGCGCCGAGCCGCTCCGGCTGCCCGGCCGGGCTCCGCGCCGACCCGTCCATCCGCTACCGCGTCGTGCGCGGCGGCATCCGCGTGGTCGCCTACTACGTCAAGGCCACGCGCGGGCCCGCGTCGTGGTGAGTTGCTCGCGCGGCTGCCGCCGCACGGTGTTGAAGGGCCGCGGCACCACCCGCGCCGTCCGCGTGAGCCGCCTCAACGGCCGCAGGTTGCGCAACGGCACCCGCATCACCGTCACCGCCTCGATGCCGGGCCGCCTCACCACGACGGTCACCGACCGCGTCACGCGCGGAAGGCGCGTCGAAGGCCGCCCGATCTGCAAGCCGGTCGGCTGCTAGCGGCGGCCCGTCTCGATGCTGAACTCGACCGCGGTGTTCGAGCTCCGCGACGCCGAGCGCGCGAGCCGCCGCTTGAGCGTCGTCTTCCTGAAGTCCGCCTGCCCGGCGTAGCTCAGCGTCAGATACATCGCGCCGGCCGCGCGCAGTGTCGGCGACAGCTTGAGCCGGATCGACCACTTCCCCTGGCGCGGGGTCGTCCGGCTGCTGCTGAGGATTCGGCCCGAGCGGCTGCGAGCGACGCCCGCCGTGATCCGCGCGGACGCGCCCCGCGCGATCGTGCCGGACAGCGTGAGCGTGGACCCGGACCGCCGCGCCTTCGTCACCTTCAGCCGCGACGACGGCGCCGGCCCGGAGGGCAGCAGGATCGGCGGGTTCGTGTCCAGGACCCGCGGCGACCGCTGCACCGACGTGTCCACCGGAACCGTGGCGTGCCGGCTCGGATCGGCGTTCCCGGCTTCGTCCTCCAACCACACGCGCAGGGCGTACTTGCCTGCGGGCAGGCTCAGCTTCTCCACCGGGGTCCGTACGCGCTGTGCAGCCTGACACGTCTGCACGGGCGCCTCCTCGCAGATCGCATAGCGGGCCGCCACGACCGGGGCGGCCGTGCCTTGATCCCCGTTGGTCCAGGCCAGCGCGTAGGTCCCGTTCTCGTCGGGCGTGAGGCTCAACCCGCTCGGCGCCACGGGCGCCGTGCGGTCCACCCGAATCGTCCCGGTCGTGGCCGCGGGCTGGTCCGCAGCGTCGGTGGCGACCACCTTCAGCTCATGCGTCCCGTCCGGCACCTTCGCGGTGTCGAGCACGAAGGTCTCGTTCATCGAGCCCTGGCACGGCTGCATCCGCGTGTAGTCGCACGCGCCGGCCTTGCTGGCGAGCTCGTTGTTGCCCGCAAACAGCCGCATCGTCCGAATCCCGCTCGCGTCGCTGGCCGACACCGAAACCGAGTCGGTCCCGCGATGCCACCCGGCATCGCTGAAGCTCCCGCTCAGCGCCGAGACACTCGGCGGCGCGGGATCCTCGATCTGCAAGGTGGCCTGGTACACGGCGATCAGAGCTCGGTGTTCGTTGGTGCCGTTCGTGCACCCGCCGCTCGTGCCGCATGCGACGCGGAACGTGACGGCTCTCGTCCGGAGGTCGTCGAATTGCGCTGTGTTCGCCCGACCCGACGCCGCGGGGGCTCCGCGTTCACAGGAGACGAGGTACCAAGGAACGTCACAGGAATCGAGGACGACCCCTTCGTCGGTGACGATCTCGGCGCGCCAATCCCACCATCGGCTCAGGTGCCGGGAGACCGTCATGCGCCGAATCACCGTCGACGGCGGTGCTGCGACTCGCCAGGACGCCGCAGAACCGTGCGAGCTCGCGCCGCGACCACGCGCATCACCGGCGAAGAACCCGGCTCCCGGACAACTCGCCGAGGACAGCGTTCCGGTCGACGATGTGCTCGTCCAGCTGGTGTCGGTTGCGCCGGACGTGCAAGCGCGGACCTCATACACCTGGGCGCCGCTCTTCGCCGGCAAGAGGCATGCGCTGAGCGCACACGCGATGAGCACGATCGCGCGCCTCATCGCTTGTGTGAAACCGTCGTGGTCGGGCTCGCGGTGCTCGCCGCGCTCGGGTCGGTGTACTTGACGACCACGCGGGACCAACGCCGGACACGGATCCGCATGGTGGCCGCCTGGCGCGAACGTGTCGCGACCCGCCGCAGCCTCTTCCCGTTCCTTACATACACGCGTACCTGGACCGTGGTCCCTGCCGGACGATTCCTCACACGCACCGTGAGCACGCGCGCCCGGAACTTCACGGTGACTCGCGGCTTGACAAGCCGCGGCTTTGGCGTCGGCTGCACGGGTGGTGGCACCGTGGCAGGAGTGGCCGGAGGTTGGACGACGGTCGAAAGGCCGGCTGCGGTGAAGGCGGCGGCAAGATTGAGCCTGCGACCGGCCAACGTCGCTGTGCCCGTCTCGTTGAGGAGCTGTTCGGCAATCGCCGGCGCCAGGTCGGGCCGCCAAGTGCGCAGGGCGGCGAGCGCTGTACCGACAATGACCGCCGCGGCACTGGTCCCGCTCTGGCTCGTGATCGGCTGCCCTGTGGAGGGGTCGGCGCCGTCGATCGAGCATCCTGGCGCCAGCAGCAGGGCACCCGTTGCGCTCGACGCACAGAGGCTGCCCGAGGCCGCGTCCGACGCGCCGACGGAGAAAGCTCCGGGCGCGTTGGCCGGTGTCCCGACCGGTCGCCCGTCCAGGTTGCCGGCCGCGACGACGACGCTGAGGCCTTGAGCCCGTGCCGCGGCGACCACCTCGTGCAGTTGCTGTTGCTCTCCCTCGGTGAGCGGCGATTCAGAGGCGATCGGCACGACGATCACCCTCACTCCGTGGGTCTCGGCAGCGCGTGTGCACACGTCGATTCCTCGCACGTAGGCGGTCACGACAAAGGCATCCTGGCCAGGGAAGTTGGCTTGGACACTCACGATGCGAGCCGAGGGCCAGAGTCCGACCATCCCGTAGCCATTCGGAGCCGCACTCGCGAGCATCGCCATCTGGGTTCCGTGAAGCGTGGGACTCTGGTCGGTCCCGTCGAGCCCGGGGAGGGAGAACTTCGCGACCACGCCACCAGTATCCGGGTTGGCGTTGACACCGGTGTCGACCAGGCAGATCGCTGCTGGTGCCGCGGGCGGCGTGGCACGCAAGAGAAACTCGGCGTTCGCCGCTTTGGCCTGAGCCGTCACGTCGACCGGCTCCGCGGTCGCAACTGATATGGGTCCCAAGAGCAGCGCGCACACCAGGAATGCAAGACGTTTCATGGCCTCACCTGCACGTCGATGGTGCGGCTCACGCCGCGGGAGTAGGTGAACGCGGAATCGTCAGCCGCGACCACGCGGAAGCGATAGGTCGACGGTTGGAAGGTACGTCGGAACCGGTATGCGAGCCGGAAGCGACCTGTGGCGTTCGTTCTGACCCATCGGCGGGTCGTGGCGACCGGGATCCAACGTCCCGGTTCGCGAACCTCGAGGGCGACGAGGACGCCTCCGGCGGGGATGGGACCTCGAACTCGCCCAGTGAACACGGCGGATTGGCCGTTGCGAATTCGTGTGGCACGGGCGCTTGCGGTCACTTGGGCCGGAACGATGACATCCGCGTGCGCCGCGACCGCGGCGAGCCCGTCGCCGGCCTCGCGCATGACCTGCACTGTGCGCGAATCGCCGGCGGGAATCCGCGCGTCGAACCTGCCGTCCGGCCCGGTGATCACTTGCCCGACGACGGACCAATCGCCGGTGGCGAGGTTCGCCTTCGGCACGAAGGGACGGCTCCGCACGGTCAGGGTGGCGCCCGCGAGCGGGCGCCCGTCGATCTCCGTGAGGCTTCCGCGCAGTCTGAACGGCTCGGACTTCGGCAGGCTGCGCCGGGCAGCGCCTTCGACACGGAGCATGAGGTTCCGAGGAGCCGCCGTGAGCGCGGGTGTCGCGCTTCCGGGAGGCTCTTTCGCCAGGAACTTGCGCGCCGTGATCACCGGCGTCCGGTTGCCGGAGGCGTCCTCGACGGTGACGCGGAAGTCGTGTTCGCCCTGAGGGAGCGAGTCGGTCTCGAACTCGACTCGCGCGCCACTGAGGGTCAGCGGGCAGGGCTGTGGATGGTCGAACTCGTACGGATGCGCGGTGACATCGAGTTCTCGACACGAGACGCGTCCGTGGCCGATCGGGACCGTGGAAAGCGTGAGCCAGTTGCCTTTGCCGAGCAGGCGCGCCTCGACCACGGCGCGGTAGGCCCCGACACCCCTGTCGGACACGTCGAAATCGACGCTTTCCCGGCCGGCGTGCGAGAGGTTCGACGCGAGCGCTCCGCGCACTTGGCTGACGAGGGGGGCCTGATCGTCACGGATGTCAGCGCGGAAACTCGCGATCTCGACCGAAGCCTGCACGGGCAGCGAGCACTGCACCAAGCACGCTGCGGTGAAGTGCACGCTGGGGACCGGTGGAACCGATCGCTGAAAGGTGTTCCGAACGTCGGCCCAGTAGGAGGAGCCGCCGTGACAGCCGACTTCGCCCTTCGAGGTCCAGGGACCTCCCTGCGCCGACCTGAGCGGCAGCGCGTTCGGCCAGCCCAAGCCGGCGACACCGATCGGTCCGGAATCCACGGTGAAGGAGCGCAAGCACGCCGCCGCCGCGAACCCGATGATCGAGGTGTCTGCCACGGCGCTGAAGGCCCACGAAACGGTTTCGGGCAAGGGACGGCCGCCTGCGCGGACGTAGAGCGCGCCGTACGGTCCGTTCTCGCAGTCGCTGAACGCCTGACCGCGATCCAAGCCCGCTGTGTGGCTCCATCCGTGGACTCCGACGGGGGTGCCGGTCGGCGTGTGGCACGAGTAGACGTGCATCGTCCCCGCCTGCGCTGACGCGGCGACCACGAGCAGCGCGATCAGCGCAGCCTGAGTGGCGATCAATCCCCTGATGGGCGGCAAGCTTGCATGCCGCCGCCCGTTTTGCAACCCGTTGGAGTGCTTCACTCCCCCACCTAGGCGGAGGAGCGAAAAGTTCTCCCCCCTACCGCGGAGCGATGCGCGCGAGCAACCCGCGCGCGGCCTCCACAGCGAGGTCGCGATCGTAGGTCAGGCAGAAGTCGAAGCGCCGCTCCATGTCCGCACAATCGGTGTCGCCGAGGTCGCGCGCGACGAACGCCGCCGCAAAGTGCGGAGCGACGACGGTCACGTTCCACTCGCCCGCGAGGGCGTCGTCGACGTCGAGGTCCGCGCCGCGCACGCCCGGGACGGGCTCGGCCGTCAAACCGACGCCCAGCGCGCCGACCAGAGCGGCCGACGCGGCCAGCTTCTCGTAGCGAGCGGCAGAGCGCGGGGTGAAGTGGCGCGCCTCCTGGAAGGCGGCGAAGACCACCGCGGATTCGCCCTGCGCCGCCACCTGGGCCTCGAGGTGGCGGGAGATGGCCAGCAGCAGCGCCTTGGTGCCGCGGCGGGGCCGCACGCGGGCGGCGACGGCGCGGTAGGGGGACGCCGGGGCGGGCACAGAGGGGCGGCGCGCGGCGAGCGGCGCGGGCACGGGAGCGGTGCCGGCCGGCAGCTCGCCCGGCCGGCCGAAGAGCCACCCCTGGCCGTAGCGGGCGCCCAGCGCGAGCGCGACCGCCAGCTGCTCCTCGGTCTCGATGCCCTCGGCGAGCAGGACCGCGCCGGGCGCTCGGCCTCGGCGTTGACGGCGTGCACGATGGCGGCGATCGCGGGCGACGGGTTCTCCTGCACGAGCCGCAGGTCGAGCTTGATGACCTCCGGGTTCACGAACGGCATCAGCGCGAGCGAGCGGGGGTCGGCGCCGATGTCATCGAGTGCGATCATCATGCCGCGCGAGCGCATGGTCTCGACGCGGGCCAGCATCTCGGCGGGCTTGTCGGTCAGGGCGCGCTCGGTCAACTCGATCACGACCTCGAGCTCGCGCGTCGCGCGCGCGAACAGGGCCATGAGCTCCTCGGGCATCGCGACGTCGAGCAGCGACGGCTCGACGTTGACGAACAGCGTCTTGCGCAGCCGGGCGTCCAGGGCGCCGCGCAGCGCGGCGGCGCGGCACGCCCACTCGAGCTCTTCGACCAGCCCGCACGCGCGGGCGGCCTCGAACAGCAGGTCGGGGCGTTCGAGCGGCGACCCGACCGGGCCTCGCGCCAACGCTTCATAGCCGACGACCTCACGCGTGTCGAGGTCGACGATCGGCTGGTAGACGGAGCGGACGAGGCCGGCCTCGAGGATCGAGCGGAGCTCAGCGGTGCGGGCGGCCTCCTGGAACAGGATCGCGGTCATTGACCGTGTGATCGGCAACAATTCCGCGAGATGCGAACGGACTGGCCAAATCGAGCTTCGGTGGCTATCTCGCTGACCTTCGACGTCGACGCCGAATCCGGCTGGCTCGGCGAGGACCCCGCGTATGAGCAGCGGCTGAGCACCCTGTCCGAAGCCCGCTACGGGATCACGCGCGGCCTGCCGCGCATCCTCGACATCCTCGACCGCCACGGCATCAAGGGCACGTTCTACGTGCCCGGCTACACGGCGGAGCTGCACCCCGAGGCGATCAAGCGGATCCACGACGAAGGCCACGAGCTCGGCCACCACGGCCACATGCATCTGCGCTCGGACACGGCCACGGAAGCCCAGCAGCGCGAGGAGATCGAGCGCGGCCTGGAGGCGCTTGCCCCGCTCGCGACCCCCACGGGCTACCGCTCCCCCTCCTGGGAACTGACGCCGACGACCCTGCAGCTGCTGCACGACCACGGCTTCACGTACGACAGCAGCCTGATGGGCGACGACCGCCCGTACACGTTGGACAACGGCCTGCTCGAGATCCCCGTCCACTGGAGCCTCGACGACTGGCCGCACCTGCACTGGAAGGCGGGCCGCGGCGACGCGTTCACCAGCCCGCAGGCCTTCCTGGACACGTGGCTGCGCGAGTTCGAGTCAGCCGTCCGCGACCGCCGTCACATCACGTTCACGATGCACCCCGAGGTGATCGGCCGCGGATACCGCGCGCAGCTGCTGGAAGAGCTCATCACCGCCATCAAGGACCGCGCCGACGCATGGTTCGCGACCCACGGGGATGTGGCAGCCTTCGTCGTGTCATGACGTTCCCCGTCCACCGCTCGGACGAGGCCACGCCGGAGCAGCGGGGCGAGGCGTTCGGACGAGCCATGGCGACCCAGGTCCAGCACACGGTCGCCGTCTACCGCCGCATGTTCGCGGAGCGCAACGCCCGCGTCCCGGACGAGCTCCCGCCGCACCTCGAGATCGACGCGATCGCGCGCGGGGCCAACGTCGACCCCCACGCCCTGCGTGCGGTCAACGCCCGCACGGAGATCCTCGCCGGCGCGGACGAATGCAGCGTCCAGGGCGCCGGCGGCCTGCTCGCCCAGAACTGGGACTGGCATCCGGACCTGTCCGCCTCCACCGTCATCCACATCGTGGAGCACCCCCACGGCTGGTTCGCCACGCTCACCGAGGCCGGCATCCTGGCCAAGATCGGGCTCAACGGCCACGGTCTGGGCGTCTGCCTGAACATCCTGCGCACGAGCGCCGACGGCGGCACCGACGGCACCCCGATCCACCTGCTGATCCACCAGACGCTGAGCACTGCCGCCACCGTCGACGAGGCGATCGCACGGCTCACCGCGGCCACCGTCAGCGCCTCCTCCGCCGTGACCGTCGCCACTCCCGGGGACGTCGCCCACGTGGAGCTCAACCCGGGCGGCGCCAACGTCATCCGCGGCGCGGTCGGCGCCCACACCAACCACTTCATCGAGCCCCCCAAGCGCGGCATCGACGTGATGGCCGCCGAGTCCCCGACGACCCGTCAGCGGCTGGAGGTCGTGAAGACCCAACCGCTGCTCGACGCCCTTCGGGACCATACGGGCCACCCGAAGGGCGTCTGCCGTCACGTCGACCCGGCTGACCCGTGGGTCGAGCAGACCGTGACGGTCGCGTCAGTGGTGATGAACCTCGAGAAGCTGCGCCTGCACGTGGCCGACGGCCCGCCGTGCACGCACGAGCACCAGGAGGTCACGCTGCCGACGCGGCGTGCTTCTTCCGGTCGGCTCGCATCGACAGCAGCGCGGTGAGCACCAGCGTCACGACGATCACGGCCAGCGACAACCAGATCGGCACGTGCCAGATGTCCACCAGCAGCATCTTCACGCCGATGAACGCGAGGATGAACGCCAGGCCCTGCGTCAGATAGACGAACTTGTCCATCAGGCCGACGAGCAGGAAGTACAGCGCGCGTAGGCCGATCAGCGCGAACGCGTTCGCCGCGAACACGATGAACGACTCCTGCGTGACGGCGAAGATCGCGGGGATCGAGTCGACGGCGAAGATGATGTCCGTCGTCGCGATCACGACGAAGACGGCGAGCAGCGGCGTCGCGATCCGCTTGCCGTCGACGTGCGTGAAGACCTTCTTGCCGTCGAACTCCTGCGTCATCTTCACGTGCTTGCGGATGAACTTGAGCGCCGGGTTGTGCTCGGGCTCGACTTCCGCGTCGTCGTGGCGCGCGAGCTTCCAGGCCGTATAGAGCAGCAGCAGGCCGAAGAAGTAGAACGTGATGTGGAACGCGTTCAGCAACGCCGCGCCGAGCAGGATGAAGATCAGGCGCAGGACGAGCGCGAGGATGATCCCCCACGCCAACACGCGAGCCTGCGCCTGGAGTCCGGGCACGGCGAAGTAGCTCAAGATCACCGCGAAGACGAAGATGTTGTCGAGCGAGAGCGAGCGCTCGAGCAGGTAACCGGCATAGAACTGCGAGCCGGCGTCCGAGCCCTGCCAGGCCCAGAACACGGCGCCGAACAGCAGCGCGATCGCGATCCAGCCGATCGACCAGATCGTGTTCTCGCGCACGCTCGGGGTGTGCCCGCGTGCATAGATCACGAGGTCGAAGATCGCCATCACGACGATCAGGCCGCCGAGCCCGGCCCACGTCGCAATGTTGATGTCCAGGTTCAGCGCGTCAGCAGAGGAAGCAGCAAACAACGAAGGTCCTTCTCCAGGCATGGTTGGGAGAAGGTTTCGTCCGCCGGTTTCGGCCGATGGCGCCGGGCCTATTGACCGTGCTGACGAACGCCACCCGTCGGGACTACTTCCCTTCGGCGGACACGATAGCTCATGAGGTTCTCACGCAATGCGGCCAGTGTTGCCGGGTTGTGAGCGGCCGTGGCGACCGCCCGCAAGCGGGACGTCCCGTCCGGCACGGTGGGTGGGCGGATGGCCTGGACGAACACGCCGTCCTCCAGCGCGGCCTCGCACAGCGCCATCGCCTCGTCGGCCTCGCCGATCACCAGCGGCACGATCGGCATGTCTGACACCTCCACGCCCAGCGCGTCCCGCAGCACCCGCGCGTTGGCGTGCAGCCGGCTCACGAGCTCCGCGTCCATCAGGTCCAGCGCCTTGAGCGCCGCCCCGATCGACGGCGGGGGGAGCGCGGTCGAGTAGATCATCGTCCGCGCTCGGTTGACCAGGTAGTCCGCGACCTCGCGCGAGCAGCACACGAACGCGCCGTAGGAGCCCAGCGCCTTGCCCAACGTACCCACGGTGATGACGTGGTCCTGGAGCCCGAGCTCGTGCACCAGCCCCCGGCCCTCGCGCCCGATCACGCCGGTCGCGTGCGCCTCGTCGACGATCACCCGCGCGCCCGTCTCCACCAGCGCGGTCAGGTCCGCGACGTCGCCGTCCATGGAGAACACCGCGTCGGTGACGATCACGTCAGCGCCGACAGGAACGTCCCCGTGCGCGTACACGTGCGTACGCGCCCGCGCGAGCCGGCAGCCGTCGATGATCGACGCGTGGTTGAGCGCGTCGCTCGCGACCACGCCGTCGCTGGCGAGCGCCGCGACGACGCCCGTGTTGGCCAGATAGCCCGAGCCGAACAGCACGCAGGCCTCGGTGCCCTTGAGCTCCGCGAGCCGCTCCTCCAGCTCGCGGTGAATGCTCATATGGCCGGAGACGAGTTGCGAGGAGCCGGCGCCCGCGCCCCAGCGCAGCGCCGCCTCCGCGGCCGCCTCGGCCACGCGCGGATCACCCGCCAGCCCGAGGTAGTCGTTCGAGCACAGCAGCGTCACCTCGCGGCCGTCGAGCGTGACCGTCGGCCCCTGCGCGGACTCGATCTCGCGCAGGAACCGCCTCAGCGACGGCTCTACGTCGGGCAGCGGACGCACGTCGCCACGTACCCCGTCGGCAGCACCTGGACCTTCAGCTTGCGCCCGCAGTGGATGCAGAAGCGCGGCGGATCGAGCGGGCGGACGCAGCTCTCGTGCCCCGCGTCGCTCTTCCCGCATCCGGGACAGAAGCTCACAGCGTCTTGCTCAGCTCCTTCACCGGCATCGACAGCTCGGCCAGCAGGTCCAGGTCCTCCTGCGGGTCACGGCCGAGCGTCGTCAGGTAGTTGCCGACGATCACGGCGTTGATGCCGCCGACCATGCCCTGGCGCGCGCCCAGGTCGCCGAGCGTCAGCTCCCGGCCGCCGGCGAAGCGCAGGATGGTCCGCGGGAGCGCGAGGCGGAAGGCCGCGATCGTCCGCAGCGCGTCCATCGCCGGCACCGGCTCGAGGCCGGCGAACGGCGTGCCCGGCCGGGGGTCGAGGAAGTTCAGCGGCACCTCGTCGGGGTTCAGCGCGGCGAACTGCGCGGCCAGCTCGGCGCGCTGCTCGAGCGTCTCGCCCATGCCGATGATCCCGCCGCAGCAGACCTCCATCCCCATCTCGCGCACGAGCTGCAGCGTCTCCCAGCGCTCTTCCCACGTGTGCGTGGTGACGACGTGGCCGAAGTGGCTGCGGGCCGTCTCGAGGTTGTGGTTGTAGCGGTGCACGCCGAGGTCGCGCAGCTCCTCGCCCTGCTCGCGGGTGAGGATGCCGAGCGAGCACGCGACGTTGATCTCGACGTTGTCGTGGATCGCCTTCACGCCCTCGCGCACCTGCGCCATCAACCGCTCGTCCGGGCCGCGTACGGCGGCGACGATGCAGAACTCGGTCGCGCCGGTGGCCGCGGTCTGGCGGGCCGCTTCGACGAGGCTGGGGATGTCCAGCCGGACGGCCCGCACGGGCGTCTCGAAGCGGCCGGACTGGCTGCAGAAATGGCAGTCCTCGGGGCAGCCGCCGGTCTTGATGGAGACGATGCCCTCGACCTCCACCTCCGGCCCGCAATGGCGCATGCGGACCTCGTGGGCGAGCTCGAGCGCGTCATCGACACGCTCATCCGGGAGCCGCAGGACCTCGAGCGTCTGCGCCTCGTCCAGGCCGACGCCCCGCTCCAGGACCTGCTCACGGGCGATGTCGAGAATCATGCGGGGATCTCCATGGTCGTGAATTCTCCCTCCGGGATCCTCCCGAGGACGGGCGCGATCTGGGTGAGGTCTTCAAGGTTGCACTGCGCGGCGAGGTCGGGGTCGCGCGGCCAGGCGCCGATCACGAGGCCGAGGCAGCGCAGCCCGCGCCGCTCGATCGCCTCGACGGTCAGCGCCGTGTGATTGAGCGTGCCCAGGCCCGCGCGCGCGACCACGATCAGCGGCGCGTCGAGCACATGCGCGACATCGGCGATCGTCCCGCCCTGGTCGTCGAGCTGCACGAGCAGCCCGCCGGCACCCTCGATGATCACGCGCTCGTGCTCGAGCTGCTGCACGAAGTGCGCGACCTCGGCCATGGGGACGGTCGGCATCTTGGCCCGCCGCGCCGCGGTGGCGGGCGCGAGCGGCTCCGGGTAGCGCGCGAGCGTGTGCACCTCGGCGCCGCTCAGCTCGCGCACGGTCGCCGCGTCATCGTCGTCGCCGGTCTGCGCGGCCTTGACGTAGGCGTCGCCGGGGCGGGCGATGGCGGCGCTCACCCACGTCTTGCCGACCCCCGTGTCGGTGCCGGTCACGACGACCCTCATCCGGCCGCCGCTCCCGCGATGGCCGCGGCGCAGATGCGCGCGATGTCCTCGTCGTCGGTCACGTAGGGAGGCATCGTGTACACGAGGTCCCGGAACGGACGCAGCCACACACCGTGCTCGACCGCCGCCCGGGTGGCCGCGACCCCGTCGATCGGGTGGTCGAGCTGGATGACGCCGATCGCGCCCTTCACGCGGACGTCTTTCACTCCGGGCAGCTCGCGCGCGTCGTGCAGCTGCGCCAGCCCGCGCTCGATCCGTGCGACGTCGTCCTTCCAGCCGCCGTCCTCGAGCAGCCCGGTGGAGGCGAGCGCCGCGGACGCGGCCAGCGGGTTGGCCATGAACGTCGGGCCGTGCATGAGCGGCCCGTCAATCCGTTCCGCGAGCTCCGCGCGGCAGAGCGTGGCGGCGAGCGTCATGTAGCCGCCGGTGAGCGCCTTGCCGAGGCACAGCACGTCGGCCAGCTCGGCGGCGGCGAACAGCGTGCCGGTGCGGCCGAAGCCGGTCGCGATCTCGTCCAGGATGAGCGGCACGCCGTGCTCGTCGCAGAGCTCGCGCAGCAGCTGCACGCACTCGCGGGGGTGGAACCGCATGCCGCCCGCGCCCTGGACGACCGGCTCCACGATCACGCCGGCGAGCTCATGCGCGTCGAACAGGCGGCGGACCTCGGCTTCCCACTCCGGCGTCCACTCGGGCAGCGGCGCGAACACGTGCTCGGCCAGCGATCCCTTCCACATCGAGTGCATCCCGCCGTCCGGGTCGCAGACCGCCATCGCGCCGAACGTGTCGCCGTGATAGCCGCCGCGCCAGGTCAGCAGCTGCCGGCGCTCACCGTGCCAGGACTGCAGGACGAGCTTGATCGCGACCTCGACGCTCACGCTTCCCGAGTCGGCGAAGAACACATGGTCGAGCCCGGTCCAGTCCGTCAGGCGCTGGGCGAGCCGGATCGCCGGTTCGTGCGTGAGCCCGCCGAACATCACGTGCGCCATCCGGCCGAGCTGGTCGGTGACGGCAGCGTCGATGACCGGATGGCGATACCCGTGAATCGCGCACCACCAGGAGGCCATGCCGTCCACGAGCTCCCGCCCGTCCTCGAGCCTGAGCCGCACGCCCTCGGCCGAGACCACGGGCAGCGGCGCCGTGGTGGCGGGAATGGGGCCATACGGGTGCCAGATGCGCGTCCGGTCCAGCTCGAGGTTCAAGGCGTCGACCCTACCGGCTCCAAGATCTCGCGCCGTGCGGAGGAGTTGCCCGTGCCGGGGTCGATCGACACCAGGTCCGCCGCCAGCGGCTGGAAGGAAGGCTTGAGCGTGAACGTGAAGCGGGCGAGGCTGAGCGCGGTGCTCTCGGTCAGGTTGCCGGTGCCGCCCGCGCCGATCGAGCCGCCGTTGATCACGCTGACGCCCGGCTGGGTGGCGACGTCGGTCTCGTGCGTATGGCCGACGAGAAAGACGAGCGGGCGCTCCGGCGGGTCGTCCTTGAGGACCTGGAGCGCGGTGCTCAGCAGCTGCGGCTCGTGGACCATGACGACGTCGACCTTCCCGACCAGCGGTCGCAGCCAGTTGGCGAACGTCTCCGGCATGCCGGGCTGCGGGATGTTGTCGAAGCGGTCGCGGAACGACTGCGAGCTCAGGCGCTCGAACGGGTCGTCGTACCCCGCCACCTGCAGGCCGGCGATCCTGTTGATGACGGGCCCGTAGGAGCCGTCCGCCTTCAGCCGCCCGCGGCGCGTGAGCACGATCGCGCCCTCCTCCGCCAGCTCCCGCGAGAGGTAGTCGGAGTCGTGGTTGCCGGAGACGAACACGAACGGGTCACCCGCGTGCGCGACGCGCCGGACCAGGGCGGTCTCCAGCGGCGAGCCGCGGTCGGTCAGGTCGCCGACGAAGAACAGCGGACCATCGTCGCTGGCGCGTTCGAGCACGTCCAGCGCCACCGCGTTGTTGTGCAGGTCCGAGGCGACGGTGATGGTCGGCTGGCCGGCCAGGCTCTGCCGCCGGCCCGGGTCGATCACGAGCCGCGCAAGGCCGACGAGCTGGGCGTCGAGCTCCTGGTCGAGCACCCCCGGTGTGCGCTGCGCGGCCTCCACCGCCTCGAGCGCGCGCGGGATGTCCGGGCCGTGCGCGTAGTACTGCGGGTCGGAGATCTCGCCGCGCGGCGGGATCAGCGCCACCATCGCGACACCGATCCCCACCGCGGTCAGGACGGACGTCGGCGCTGTCCATCTGAGCCGCAGGACCCGGCTGCGGATGGCGAACGCGGTCAGCAGCCCGAGCGCCGCTCCCGCGCCGACCGTCAGCAGGATCAGCCGGATGATGAAGCTCCTGAGCGCCTCCTGCGCCTCGATCCGCACCCGGTCGATGTCGAGCGACTGCCCCTGCGCGAGCCCGGTCGCGACGCCGCGGTTGATCGTCTGCAGGTCGACCCGCAGGCGCAGCGGCGCCCGGATCGCCTCAAAGCGCGCACCCCAGTCCACGAGCGGGACGTAGACGTCGAGCGCGCCGCGATGCCCGGGTGACACGGACATGCGGATCTCGCCCACCGACAGCGTCGAGCTCTGGTTGTAGGCGACCAGCGCGAGGTAGGCGCCGCCGCACGTCGCGGCGACCACCAGCAGGATCGACAGCGCGCGCCGGACCGAGGTGATCAGGCGGCTCTTGAGGTCCGGTCGCAGGTGCCGCGGCGGGGGCCCGCCGTTCCCGGTGTGCTGTTCGTGCCGTTCGGCAACACTCGCCATCCGTCCCAACTAACGTACGACGTCAGCGTCGCCGTTCCCACAACTCCATCGGACAGAGGCGTCTTAGACCCAGCTGTTGGTACAGACGTTCCCCTAGCTCGGTGGCCTGCAGCGTGATAGTGGTGAGCTGGAAGCGTTGGGCATCCGCGAGCGCGCTGCGCATCACCTGCGTCGCCAGGCCCTGGCGTCTCGCCTTCGGGACGGTCGCCACGAACGAGACGCCGCAGTCCTGCCCGTGGTGCAGCGCGAGCGCGACCGCGGCGGGCGCGCCGTTGAGGTCGGCCTTGTAGCCGCGCAGCGTGCCCTCGTGCAAGGTCGCGAGCGTGCGTTCCAGCCGGCTGTCGACGTTCCCGTAGGCGAGGTCGTTGACCCGCCCGACGGTGCGCAGGTCGGCATTCGGACGCGGGTTGGCCGTCGTGAGGTCGATCTTGAGGTCCTCCAGCGCCGCGCCCATGCCGGGGGAGGCGGACGCGATGGCGAGGCCCGCGTGCCGCAGCTCGGACGTGACGCCGCGCGCGCTGCCGTCGACCCAGATCGCCCAGCGGCGCACGCCGGCGTCGCCGTAGCGGACCTCCAGCTCGTCGAGCATGTGCAGCGCCATGTCCGGCTTGAGCGCCACGGCGGCGTTCAGCGCCGGGGAGTCGGGCGCGCTCGGGACCACCGACGCCATCAGGCCGTCGCGCTCGAGGACGAACCCGTTCTTCGCACTTCCCCCGAGCAGCGTCTGCAGCGAGGCGAAGCCGTCCCACAGGCGCCGTTTGAGCTCCGCGTCATCCATCGTGATGGCGGGACCCTAGCGGCGGAGCTGAGCCCTTGGGGGGCTCAGCTCACGCTGCGGGGAGTCTGTCTAGAAGATGAGCGCGCTCAGCTGGTCAGGCTGTGCGCTGGGTGCGTCGCTGGCTGCGCTGCCAGGAACGCGCGCGTCGACCGCCGGTGAAAGCGCATTGGCGGCCGCGGCGTGGCTGTTGAGCGGGGAGGAGGATCGCTTCAGCACGAGACGTAGCTTCGCTCGCCGGGGCCCGGCCCGCCTTCATGCCCGCACGTCTCTTCGGGTGCGGCTAGCCCGAGGTGCGCTGCTGGTGGTAGCGCTCCAGGGTGGTTCGGTCGGGCGGGTACGTGCCTCGGAGCGGCTTGCCGGTGGCGATCTCGGCGGCGATCCATTCCTCCAGCCGCTCCTGCTCGTACGCCGCCTCCGCGACCTCGGTCGCCAGCTCCTGCGGCACACACACGACGCCCTCGCCGTCGCCGACCAGGATGTCGCCCGGATAGATCGCGACCTCGGCGCAGCCGATCGGCACGTTGATGTCCACGGCGTGGTGCTGCGCCAGGTTGGTGAGCGGGCTCGCGCCCTGGGCGTAGACCGGCAGGTCGAGTGTCTCGATCGCGGGCGTGTCTCTCAGGGTGCCGTCGGTCACGAGCCCTCCGGCTCCGCGCACCTCGAGCCGCTTGGCGAGGATCGCGCCCGCGGACGCCGCCCGGCCCTGCCCGCGGCAGTCCATGACCAGGACGTGGCCTTCTGGCACCGTCTCGACCGCCTTGCGCTGCGGGTGGTCGTAGTCCTGATAGACGGACAACACGTCGAGGTCCTCGCGCGCCGGGATGTAGCGCAGCGTGAAGGCGGGCCCGGCCATCCTGCGGTCGGTGAGCGGCTTGACGCCGTGCAGGAAGGTGTTGCGCAGCCCGCGGCTGAGCAACTGCGTGGAGATGGTGGCGGTGCTGGCCTGTTTGAGGAGGTCGAGCGTCCGGGCGTCCATGCGAGGATGGTGACGATGCGCAGCCACCGGTGGTTCGGCGTCGACGACCTGCGGTCGTTCGGGCACCGCTCGAGGACGTTGCAGATGGGCTTCGACCGCGAGGACTTCCGCGGCAAGCCCGTGATCGCGGTGGTCAACACGTGGAGCGAGATCAACCCGTGTCACACGCATCTGCGCGATCGCGCCGAGAGCGTCAAGCGCGGCGTCTGGCAGGCGGGTGGGTTTCCGTTGGAGGTCCCGGCGCTGTCGTTGAGCGAGCCGTTCATGAAGCCGTCCACGATGCTGTATCGGAACCTGTTGGCGATGGAGACCGAGGAGCTGCTGCGCTCGTATCCCTTCGACGGCGCCGTGTTGCTGGGCGGGTGCGACAAGACGACTCCCGCGCTGGTCATGGGCGCCGTGTCCGCGCAGCTGCCGTTCATCTTCGTGCCCGCCGGCCCGATGCTGCGGGCGTCCTGGCGCGGGCGGACGCTGGGGAGCGGCAGCGACGTCTGGAAGTACTGGGACGAGCTGCGCGCGGGGACGATCACGGAGGACGATTGGCACTCCGCGGAAGAACGCATCGCGAGTTCGCCCGGCCACTGCATGACGATGGGCACGGCGTCGACCATGACGTCCGCCGTGGAGGCGCTCGGGTTGTCCTTGCCGGGCGCGGCGTCGATCCCGGCAGCCGATGCGGATCATCCGCGTATGGCGGTGGCGTCCGGCCGTCGCATCGTGTCCTTGCCTGCGCCGCCGCTGTCGTTGGACTCGTTCGAGAACGCGATCAAGGTCGTATTGGCCTTGGGCGGCTCCACCAACGCGGTGATCCACCTGATCGCCATGGCGGGGCGCGCCGGCATCGACGTGTCGTTGCGGCGCTTCGACGAGCTCTCCCGCGAGGTGCCCGTGCTCGCGAACCTGCGGCCCAGCGGGCAGTACCTGATGCAGGACTTCTTCGAGGCCGGCGGCCTGCGCGGATTGATGTCGCGCTTGCAGTTGCACGACGTCCCCACCGTCTCCGGCCACTCTCTGCACGAGACGCTGGCGGGCGCGCAGGTGTGGGACGACGACGTCATCCGGCCGCTGGAGAACCCGGTCAAGCAGCAGGGTGCGCTGGCCATCCTGCACGGCTCGCTCGCGCCGGACGGCTGCGTCATCAAGGCCTCTGCAGCTTCTCCGGAGCTGTTGCAGCACACCGGCCCGGCCGTCGTCTTCGAGGACTACGACGACATGAACGCGCGCATCGACGATCCCTCGTTGGATGTGGGGCCCGAGTCGGTGCTGGTGCTCCGCAGCTCCGGACCGCTGGGTGGCCCGGGGATGCCCGAGTGGGGCATGCTGCCGATCCCCAAGAAGCTGCTGGCGGCCGGCGTCCGTGACATGGTGCGGATCAGCGACGCGCGCATGTCCGGCACCGCTTACGGTACGTGCGTGCTCCACGTCAGTCCTGAGTCCTTTCTGGGCGGCCCGCTCGCCTTGATCCAAACCGGTGATCGGGTGACCCTGGACGTGCCCGGCCGCCGCCTCGACCTCGAGGTGTCCGCCGAGGTGCTGTCGTCCCGCCGCGACGCGTGGCGCCCGCGAGCGTTCCCCGCCGAGCGCGGCTACGCGAAGCTGTTCGCCCAGCACGTCACCCAGGCCCACCAGGGCTGCGACTTCGACTTCCTCCACGGCGCCGGCGGGGTCCCGGAGCCCGCGATCCATTGAGCGACGCGTCCTGGGACACGGTCGTCGTCGGCGCGGGCATCCTCGGCCTCGCGACGGCCCGCGAACTGCTGCTGCGCTCGCCCGGCTCCCGCGTGTTGGTGTTGGAACGCGAGCCGCAGATCGCCCCCCACCAGACCGGCCACAACTCCGGCGTGGTGCACGCGGGCATCTACTACAAGCCAGGATCGCTGAAGGCCCAGCTCTGCACCGAGGGCCGCAACGAGCTCTACCGGTACTGCGACGCCCACGGGGTGCCCTACGAGAAGTGCGGCAAGCTGATCATCGCCCGCAACCCGTCGGAGCTCCCCGCCCTCGACGAGCTCGAGCGCCGAGGGATCGAGAACGGCGTCCCGGGCCTCCGCCGCCTTTCCGGCGCGGAGATCCCCGAGATCGAGCCCCACGCGGTGGGCGCCGCGGCCCTGCTCAGCCCTGAGACGGGCATCGTCGACTTCGCCGCCGTCGCCCGCGTGATGGCGACGGAGATCGAGTCCCTGGGCGCGACCATCCAGACGGGCGTGTCGGTGCGGGCGATCACCCGCTCCGGTGGGACGACGGTCGTCTCCACCAGCGCCGGCGACATTCCGGCGGCGCGCGCTGTGGCCTGCGCCGGCCTGTGGTCCGACCGGCTCGCCGAACGCAGCGGCGAAGACGAGAACCCGAGAATCGTCCCCTTCCGCGGCGGCTACCTGAAGCTGAAGCCCGCGGCCCGTGAGCTCGTCCGCGGCCTGATTTACCCGGTCCCGGATCCGTCGCTGCCGTTCCTCGGCGTCCACCTGAGCAAGACGATCTCCGGCGACGTGTGGCTCGGCCCCACGGCCTTGTTGTCGCCCGGCCGCTCCGCGTATTCACTGCGGACCCTGAACCGCTTTGACATCGGCGCGACCTTGCGCTGGCCCGGCACCTGGCGGATGGCCCGCCGCTTCTGGCGCACGGGCCTGTCCGAGATGAACTTCGCCGCCCGCCAGAGCACCTTCGTGCGCGCGTGCGCCGACTACGTCCCGGCGTTGACCACCGACGACGTCGAGCCGGGCCCCGCCGGCATCCGCGCCCAAGCCGTCGACCGCTCCGGCGCCTTGCTCGACGACTTCGCCTTCGCCTCCGGCCCGGGCGTCCTGCACGTCCGCAACGCCCCGTCCCCGGCCGCGACCTCGTCCCTGGCAATCGCCAAGATGATCGCGAATCGCCTCGAGGCCGCCTAGGCGCTACCCTGCTTTCGCGCACGCCCTCTTAGCTCAGTTGGTAGAGCACTTCCATGGTAAGGAAGGGGTCGCCGGTTCGAGTCCGGCAGAGGGCTCTGCCACGAAACCCTCGCCTTTGCGGGGGTTTCGTCGTTCTTGGTGAGGTGTGCGTCAAGCATCAGATTTCGCCTCATCCCGCACCCGTGACACACGGGCCGCCCGGATCGCCTCTTCAGCGCCGATTCTCGGCGCCTCGTCGAGCTCGTCGATCACATGCCCGTAGGTGCCCAAAGTGAGCGCCGCGTCGTGGCCGAGCTGGCGCGCGACGTAGACCACCGAGCGCCCCTCGTGCAGCAGCAGCGAGCAGAAGCTGTGCCGCAGCGTGTACGGCGTGGCCTCCGGAACGCCGGCCTTGATCGCCGCCCGCGCGAACGGTCCCGGGCTGCCGCTGCGCTGCTTCTCGCCCGGCTTGCGGCGACCGCGCGGCTTCTTGCGCGCCCAGCTCTTGTAGGCGTCCGGCGCCCAGCGCTCGCCGTCCTCGCCGGGGAACACGAGCCCGTCCTCGCGCACGTTGGGCTGCGCCTTGCGCCACGCGTCCAGGTCCTCGCGGAGCGGTTCGAGCAGCCGCACGTTGCGGCGCTGCCCGGTCTTGGACGCGTTGATGACGGTCGTCCGCTCGCCGATGTCGCGCCAGCGCAGCGCGAGCGCCTCCTGCGGCCGCAATCCCGCGTAGGCCAGGACCGAGATCAGCGTCGCGTCCCGATGCGTGCTCGCCGCGCGCATCGCCTCGACGGTCTTGGGCGCGAGCGGCCGGACCTCGCCCTTCGGCGGCCGGCGGACCTTGCGCACCAGCCGAGCAGGGTTGCGCGCGAGCCGCTCCGACTCGACCGCCCGCTGCAGGATCGAACCCAGCACCGACAGCGCCTTCAGGATCGAAACCCGACCGGCGCCGTCTGAGAGCCGCTCCGCCTGCCAGTGCGAGATCGCCTCCGGCGTGATCTCGATCAGCTTCAGGTGTCCGAGGAACGGCGAGATGTGCTTGTCGTACAACGACCCGTAGACCTTCGCCGTCGCCGGCGCGAGCGTCGGCAAATGCGTCGGCGCCCACGTCCCGGTCACGTACTCGTCAAGCGTCTCCTTGGACGCGATCAGCAGCCCCAGCTCACCGAGCCGTCGGCGCCGCCGCAGCTCGTCCTCGAAGTGCTGCGCGTCCGACTTGCGCGTGAACGTTCGCGAGCGCTCCGCCGAACCACGTCCGCCGTCACGCCAACGCACCCGCCAAACGACCGAGCCGTCCTCGCGCTTGACTCGGTGCAGGCTCACCGCTCCGCTCCCACACCCAGCGTCCGGATCACGTCACCAAGCGGACGCGGATAGCTCTGCCGCCCCGCACGCCGTCGCACCGGCCGCGGCTGCCCCGCTGGGATCGCCGCCGCGTCCGGAGGCTCGTTGCTCGCGATCCAGGCTTCAACGTCCTCGCGCCGCATCCGCGGGCGCTGGCCGACGTAGCCCACAACCTGCAGCGCGCCCGTCTGGATCGCCCGTCGCACCGTCTGCGCGTGCACACCGGCGATCTCGGCGACGTCGTTCGTGGTCAGCAGCGGGGCCTCACCGGCCGCCCGCCGCTCCGCCAGCCGCTGCGCAACGAGATCGGCCAGCCGATCCAGTGTCTGCGGCCCGAGCTCGTCGAGCGCCTGAGCGTCGAGAGTGACCGTCGCCAGCGCGCGGATCTGCTCAGGGGCGCCGGCCCGCGGTGTCATGCGGCATCACCCAGCTCGAGCTGGCGGTCGCAGTCCCACACCGACTGGACCTCGCTCCACAGGAAGCGGATCGGCCGCACCTGCCCCGGCAGCCGCCGGCCCGGGATCCGGCCCTCGCGGTAGTAGCGCAGGATCGTCTCCGGCGACAGCCCGACCCGATCGCCGACCTCCTTCGCCGTGATGTACCGCTCGGCCTGTTGCTCGCCGTTACTCACCTTCGTCTCCCTTCGACTGGACTGGACCGAAGTTCCTCGCGCGCCACCCGCCGCTGCCGTACCGCCCGCCTGCGACCGGACTCGGCGAGCCACGCATCGCCCGGGGTCCTGTAACCCGCGCCGCTGTAGCGCCAGTAGCGCACGTCACGGCTGCGGTCGCGCAGCTGGCCCTGGCGGCGCAGCACGTGTTCATGGCGAGCCTGGCGCAGCGCGGTGAAGGTCGTGGAGTAGCGGCGGCTCTTGGTGAAGCAGTGCCCACGAAACCCGAGCTGGTGCGCCCAGCGGCGCAACTTGAGCGGGTGCAGCTCGCGGCGCAGCGCGAGGTCCCACGCCGTCTTGACCAACCGCTGCACGTGCGGGCGGACCTTCAGGCGGTCGATGTCGCCGGGCTCGAGCCGGTAGAGCAGCCCGCCGACGACCTCGGTCGACTTGGTCGCGTACTTGGCGATGTAGCCCGCCGTCAGCTTCGACGTGTCCGCGTCCAGCGGGCGCGCCTCGATCTGCGCGCCCCAACCGATCGGCAGGCCGGGATGCGCTGGCGAGCCGGGGGAGAGGAACGACGCGTGCTGGGCCGCCGCGGTGGCCGCGTCGACGAGCAGCTGCTCGGTGAACCGCGCGGGTGGCGCAACGATCTCGCCGTCATCGTCCAGGACGTCCAGGCGCAGCACGCAGTGGAAATGCAGCGCGCCACGGCGCTGGAATTCGGCCACTTTCACGTAGGACACGCGCGCGCTTAGCTTGTTCTGGCTGACGCCCGTGAGCCGGGCGAGCTCGCGCGGGAACTGGATCGCCGTGCGCCGCCACAGCTCGGGCGCCAGCGCGTTCCACAGCACCGCATGCTCGTACTCGAAGCACTCCGTGCACAGCGGCTCGCCGAGGCGCTCGTCGTCTTCGTCATGGACGAGCGAACAGCCAAGCGGGACACCGTGCGGGCAGATCCCGCCGTCGCGCCGAGGGCGGCAGCGCCGCGCCTGGCCGTCGATCACGCGGCGCGAGTGCACCGGCCCGAAGCTCGGGGCCGTGAGGGTCAGGAACACCATCGGATGCTCGATGACGGTCTCGGGGACGCCTTTGCCGCCGCGCATCCCGCTCACGACGAGCTGGTAGGCGTCACCGCGGTAGACCTCAGCGCACGACGGGCACACGGCCTCGCGCCGGTTGCCGCAGCACTTGAGCAGCGTCCCGTCCGGCTCATCGTCGGTCGAGTAGCGGCCGACGACCTCGCCCGTCTGCGAGTCGATCGACGTCACGCCGCCCTTCAGCCGCACCGGCCGCCGGCAGTACCCCGCCGACTTGAGCTGGCGCTCGAAGCGCTCGCACTCGTTCGGGTCGGCCGCGCGCGCGAACACGTCCTGCAGCAGCGGACTCGCTACGGCCGTCATGCGCTCACACCCTCCGCGAGCCACTTGTCCGCCCGCGCAGCCGACGCGCGCTCGGCGATCGCCGACACGTCCTCGTCACTGAGGTAGTAGCCGCGCATCCGCACCGGCCGATCGCCGTCCGCGAGCAGATACCCCACGCCCCGCTGCGCGCCCGGGATGTCGGACGCGTCTGCGCCGGCCGAGGCCCAGCCCTGCCCGAGAATCGTGTCCGAGGCCTGCGGCGTCGTGCACCGCATCGCCAACCGGAACCCGAACAGGTCCCGCAGCGCCGAGGGCACCACGTCGGCACCGGGCTTCTGCGTGGCGGCGCAGACGATCACGCCGGCCGCTCGGCCGCGGGCCACCAGGTCGCGCAGCAGCTCGGCGAATTCCTTCTGCACGGCCCTCTCCGGCACCGTCAGGTAGAACGCCAGCTCGTCGCACACCACCAGGTGCAGCGGCAGCCCGTCGCCGCGACGGACCTTGCGTTGCCCCTTGGCGAGCAGCTCGCGGTAGCGCTCGTCCATGACGTCCCGCACTTCGCGCAAGAGCGCGAGCGCGTCGTCGCCGCTCGGGCCGGCGACCTTCCGAGCGAGGGGCGCCCACGCCGCCAGCTCCACGAGCTTGCCGTCCAGCAGCCACACGCGCGTCTCCGGATCGAGCGTGGCCGCAGCGATCACAACCGAGAGCGCCGCGGACTTGCCAGCGCCGGGCTCGCCGCCGATCAGCACATTGCGCTCGACCAGCGAGACCGCCACGTGCTCGCCCTGCTCGTCCACGCCGAGCGGCACCGGCTCCCACAGCGACAGCCGCTCCGTCGTGACCGATGGCCATGTCACAGGCGCCGCGTCCTCGAACGGATCACGCCGGATCACGAGCACGCTCGCCCGCGCCGCATTCCGCCGATCACGCAGCACCCGAACCTCGCGCGCACGCAGGCACGCCGCCAGGTGCTCGGAGCGAGCGTCCAGGTCAGCGACCGACTGCCCACGCCGCACATGCACGTCGAGCACGTCACCCGCAGGCACCCGCGAGACCGACCACACCCCCGGACACCGGAACGGACCCGCCGCGACACCCGCGTCGATCGTCGCCCGTGCCCACGCCCGCCGGACATGCATCGCCCGCAGCAGATGCCCCAGGAAACGCCGCGTCCTCGGGATCGCCACCACACCCGCGACGCAAGCCACGACAGCGATCCAGCCGAGCACACCACCGACGAGCCGCTGCATTACCGCGAGCACGAGCACCAGGGCGAGTTCCAGGCGCACGCTCCACACGGCCCACGCGAGCCCGACGAGCAGCGCCTCGACCTCGACCCTCCAGCGCTCACGCCGCTGCGCGCGGGCCAGTTCATCGACGACGTGGACCACTGACGACCGGCGCCACATGATCGAGACCTACGCCGCGGCCTTCTCGCTCGGCTTGCCGTTAGGCGACCCGCCGGCGACTCCTACGATTTTCACGGCGCTCGCGCGGAACGCGACGCCCGATCGGTCGTTCATCGACCAGGGCATCGCCACGAGCCCTTCGAGCGCCAGCATCGCGCCCTGCGCGACCTGAGGATCACCCGCGACCTTGACCGTGATGATTTGCGCGCCGTCGGGATCGAGCGCGACGACCTGGAGGTTGAAGAGCAGTTCGCCGTTCTCGTCGGCTCTCTGCACACGCGTCTCGAAGTCCGTGACCGGTCTCGCCTCGGCTGCGGCCATGAATGTCATGCCGGACGTGTCGATTGGCAGCTTCATGACGGACCCCGCTTCGTTGTCGACTGGACGGACACTAGACCTCCTAGTCAGTCGGAACCTGACGAATACGTCCACAACGGTAGCGACTAATAAGTCGTCTTGTCAACGACTGATGGGTCTGTACGATGACCTCACCCGTGGAAGCGAGCCAAACCGAGCCCCACTTCGGCGAGATCATCAAGCGCCTGCGCCAGGAAGCCGGTCTCTCGCAGGCCGGTCTCGCAGCCGCGGTCGGCATCCACACTCGGCAGATCACGCGGTACGAGAACGGCGAGCAGCAGCCGGTCCTCGGCGTCGCTCAGCGGCTCGCCCAGGCGCTCGGCGTCTCGCTCGACGAGCTGGCTGGGGCCCCTGGCGACCGCATCAAGCTCGAAGGCACCTGGTGGGCCGCCTGGCAGACCTTCAACGACGGCCAGGAAGTCATCGCCACCCAGCCAGTCGGCCTGTCGCAACACGGCTCAACGATTCAGATCGAAGCGCTCGAGCGCAGCACCGAGAACGAGCGCGGGGGCTATCTCTGGCGCGGCGAACTCCGCCTCTGGGACGGTCAGATCCTTATGGGCTACTACGCAGCGGCCGACGGCAACGTGCGGTCAAAGGGCACCATGTACTTCGTGCTGCACGCCCAAGGCGAACACGCGCACGGCCGCTGGGTCGGCCTCTCCTATGACGGACCCGTCGTCAGCGGCCGAGCCGCCTTGGCGCGAACCCGCGAAGAGGCGCAAGGCGTCGTGCGCGAGCGAACCGAACGAGCTGCAACATGACGCACGATCTTTGCGAGGTGATAGTCACCGCGCCCGATCCCGAATGGTTGACGGATCTCTGTCGCGACCTGGTAACCGCGGGCCTCGCCTCGTCTGCGCACGTGGTTCACCCAGTGACCAGCATCTACCGTTGGAAAGGCGAGGTGCACCAGGCGAACGAGGCTCGGGCCTTTCTGCGCACCCGGCAGGCACTCGTGGCAGCCATTGTCGAGTTCGTTGTACCGCGACATCCGTACGAAGTTCCGAACGTGACCGCGCTGCCGGTGATCGCCGGCAACTCGCCCTATTTAGCGTGGATCCGTTCGGAGACCCGCAGCGCTTTGGACGCCCGCGAAAGTCGGACCAGCCTGGAGCCCTAACGAGACCTCTGGCCATCGACGGCCCGCGTCCCGTGTATCGGCGCGTCCTCCAGCCGCGATAATGCGCCGATGCCCGGCGACGGACCAACCATCAAGCAGCTAGTGGGTCGCCCTATCGGTGACCTCCTGCTTGATCCCAAAAACCCCCGACTTCCGCTAGATCTGGACGGCGACGACCAGTTCGCGCTCATCCAGTTCTTCGACAAGCGCTACGACCTCGACGAACTCGCCGAATCCATGCTTGAAAAAGGGTTCTTTCCGCAGGAGCCCTTGCTCGTTCTCAAGCCGGACTACATGTCGAACGAGGACGCGGAAGGGCCTCAGCATGACGGCCATGCGCGCGTCGTAGTCGAGGGCAATCGTCGTCTCGCGACGCTAAAGCTGCTGCTCGATGAGGACGCGCAGAACCACGTGGAGAGGAGTGCACACTGGAGAGGTCTTCGAGAGCGAGCCGAAGCGGTACGCGATCGGCTCGAGATCGTTCCCACTCAGCAGTACGCTGAGCGTGGCGAAGTCGAGGACTATCTCGGCTTCCGGCACGTCACGGGCATCGAGCAATGGACCGCTGAAGCCAAGGCTCGGTTCGTGACCGAGATGGTGGCTGGCGGCGCCTCGTTCAAAGACGCGGCACGAAAGATCGGCAGCCGCCAAGACGCGGTGCGGCGCCAGGTCATCACCTACGCCTCGCTACGGCAAGCGCAAGATGACGGCCAGGATGTCGAGCGAGCCGTGCGTTTCTTCGGCGTCTTCTATCGCGCCCTACAGACTCAAGGCATCCGCGAGTTCGTCGGGGTCCCGGACTACCGCGAATTCGATGCGTACGACCCAGCACCGGTTCCGCCCGGAAACGAGCCGCGCGTGGCCGAACTCGCCAGCTGGCTATTCGGAGACGGCGCGCATGTCAAGCCGCTATTCACGGACTCTCGCCGCTTGACCGATCTAGGTCGGGTCCTCCGGGCGCCCGACGCAGTAGTGCTTTTGCAAGAAGAGCGGGACTTTGCGGGGGCCCTCGCTCTCAGCGATACAGACAAGAGCAGCATCCAAACGTCACTCAACAAGGCGCGCACAGAGCTCGTGCGAGCCAACGGATTGGCCTTCAATTTTGTTGGCGACGCCGAGGTCATCTCACGCGCCCGCGACGTCGCGCGCGTGCTGGACGCGATCGTCGGCACCCTGGGCGAACCCCGCGCTGACAGCGTCGAGACCTCGCCAGCGACTGGGACCGTTGAGAAAGACAGCGCCGCTTCTGGGGCTCCCAAGACGTGATAGAGCTGCCAGCCGGAGATCCGACAGTTGAGGAGCTGGCCGACTGGGCTGAGCTCGAGATCATGTTCGGCGACACGCTCGGAATGGGCACCGGGCAACTCGCTCAGCTCTTTGCCAACGCTTTCGGAGACGACGAGCCGGATGAGCTTCGTCTTGAGCAGGAACAGCTCACTGACGACGAAATGGAGTTCGACGAGCGGTCCCTACGTGAGGACATTCGCGCCGCAGCGGCGGCTGGAGACTCCCCCTCCTCCAGGCGAGCCGACGATGTTCTCCGAGAGCTGAGCTTCAGGGCGCAGGTGGTCGGGGGCGCCTACCCGCTTTCTGTCGACGGCGGCGGGATCGAGCTGTTGCGCCTCTGGGACGACGACCCGCTTTACGCCTTCTTGGCACTCGTTGGCGCGCGCCTCGAGTCTGGGCTTGATATTCCGTTCCACGAGCCGGCCTGGCTATTCGAGGAGATTGTGGCTTGCGCCCTGGCTCGCTACGTCGGGGGAACGGGATACCGGTTCGGGTGGCCGCAGAAGGATGGCGAGCCGATCGAGGACTTCGTCGCCAAGGCACGACGTTTGTCGAAGCGACTGGGTGAGTTGCCGGGGGCGATGCGAAACGTGTCGCCCGCTGCGAAGGACTACACGCTCGACGTCGTGGCCTGGCGATCGTTTGCGGACGACACGCCGGAACAGCCCACGCCAGGGCAACTCGTCGTCCTTTGCCAGTGCGGGATCGGGAAAGACTGGGCGGCGAAGAGCATGCAAGTCGGCAAATGGCGTGAGGTGATCCAATTCTCCGTCGAGCCGATCGCTGCGCTCGCGTTCCCGCACACGCCATCACGAGTGGACTCGGAGCTTCATAGATGGCACGACGTCGCCTCCTCGCCCAGCATCCCATTTGATCGGCTCCGAATTGCCTCCCTGCTCACAGTTGAAGATTTGCCTGGCGCACTGATCGCTCGTCTAAGGGACTGGATCGAGAGATCGCTCGACAAGTTGCCCATCGACTGAGTCAGTCGCCGGTCCTCCGCCCGCGGCCCCGGCCGTAGGGGACGCTGGCCGACGGTCATCGTGAGTCGCTCGACTTCTCGCATCCGTCGGCGGCCACAGCCCAATCCAATTGGGGTTGCCTCCGGCATGTCGGGGCCGTAGCTTCCGGCGGCGAAGGTAGGCTGTCTGAGAATGCCTCAGCTCGCGCGCACCGCGCTATCTCTTTACACGGGCGCGGGTGGTCTCGACTACGGCCTTGAGGCAGCGGGATTCCGCATCGTGGCGTGTGTCGAGCGCGACAAGGACGCACGTGCGACCATCGGCGCGAGTCGAGATTGGAGACTTGCCGAGCGGCCAGACATTGCGAGCTACGCTCCAAGCGAGCTCCTCGACGAGTTCTCCCTTCAGGAAGGCGCGATCGACGTCCTCGCCGCGGGGCCGCCTTGTCAGCCCTTCTCGAAAGCCGGCTGGTGGTACCGGGACGCCCGTAGACTCGCCGATCCGAGATCCGACACGCTCCGGATGCTTCTTGACGTTCTTGAGGAGACGCTTCCGCGCATTCTGCTTCTGGAGAACGTTCGAGGCTTCGCTTACCGCGATCGCGACGAAGCGGTCACTCTGATCCGGAGCCGCCTCGCCGCGCTAAATCACACACGAGGCACAAATTATGTGCTGCGCGCTCTCGAACTCAATTCGGCCGACTACGGCGTTCCGCAGCGTCGAGATCGGCTGTTTCTGTACGCGTGCATCGATGGCGCGGAGCTTCAGCTTCCCGAGCCCACACATGGACCCGGCCGACGGAATCCCTACCGCACAGCCTGGGACGCCCTGGGGGATGAAATCCCGGATGACGTGGAGGAACTCATGCCGTCCGGAAAGTGGGCGGAGCTTCTGCCCACGATTCCGGAAGGCCACAACTACTTGTGGCACACGCGACGGGGCGGAGGCGAATCGCTCTTCGGCTATAGGACGCGCTATTGGAGCTTTCTTCTGAAGTTGGCGAAGGCGATGCCATCGTGGACGCTGCCGGCGACACCCGGCCCATCGACGGGTCCGTTCCACTGGGATTCTCGTAGATTGGCCCGAAGCGAACTCCAGCGGCTTCAGACCTTCCCGTCCGACGTGACGGTCGTAGGAAGCCACACTTCCGCTCATCGGCAGCTAGGCAATGCTGTCCCTTCCGCCATCGGAGAACTACTCGGTCGCCTCGCGCTCGACTACCTCGGGAACAAGGCGCCGTCTGGCGAGCTCACCCTCATCCCCGGCGCACGAGCCGGCATGCCTCCTCCTCTGCCGCCGCAGCCGGTCCCGGGCTGGATTCGGAAGAAACACGCTCGTCCCCACGACGATCATCCTGGCAAGGGGAAGGGGCCGGGCGCGAAGGAGCGAGCCGAGCGTTCTCGCCCTACGCCGATCGAACCCATTGGCGCGCCTGACATCGTGCAGCTTCCGCATGTGAACCAAGTTGACCAGCCCGAGGAGTCGGTCCGGCGGTAATAGGCAATGCCGCTAGAGAACGTCTCAGCCAGGTGCTAGGGTTTCGCTTTCAATCGACTGCTTCCTGACTTCTCGCCGCGGATCGGCCTGATTTCTCCGAAGCAAAGGAGTGTGGTGCCAGTGCGCACCGTCGAAACGCCTCGCACGGCTGCGGAGATCGCCGAAGCGAAGCACGCTGCCGACCTTGACTTCGCCGCTGCCGTGGAGGAAGGCTTCAAGGACGTTCTCGTCAAGTCCGGTCTGGCCAACGAGGACGGCGGTCCCGACCTGTCCGTGTGCGCGGACAAGGTGTACGCCGAGATCAAGACGAAGCACGTTTCCAACATCGGCGAGAACGACGACCGCTTCAGCCCTGCCACGAGTTCCTCTCGTGAGGAACTGACTCGTGTCGTTGTGACCGAAGCCCCGACTCCCGCCGAGATCGAGCATGACGAGGTTCACGCCGCGATCTGGAAGAAGTGCCACTCGCTGATCTGGAACCTCACCGCGACCAACGGCGATCGCGGTCGCGTGCAGAAGAAGCTGGACGCCGACAAGCTCATCCTCGTGCGCGGCAAGGTGTACCGGAACGGCAACACCATCAAGGATGGCATCTACGTCTCGACTCACGAGGAAGTCGTGCTGCGTGAGTTCATCGGGCCGCATCTCGTGAAGATGCGAAAGCTCGCCGAGGCGCTCGAGGTCGACTTCGAGATGGCGGCCGAGCGGTCTCCGGCGCTTGCCGCGCCGATGCGCGCTGCGATCGAGCGGGCGCTCATTGAGGTGTCCGCCACTCTGCCAGTTCCGACGCTGGGATCGGGCGAATCGAACGGTCGGAAGGCGCTCGGGGCCTAGGCCCAGCCCGCTGGTGCGTCCTCGCTTCGGAGGGCGCGCCAGCGACGGGTTCCTCTCAAGCGCCATGGCAGAGCCAAGACCAAGCACAAAGGAAGCGATCCTCGAGGTGATCGGCAGCGGCGCCGCCACCGAGACCGAGATCAAGGCGGCAACCGGGTTCAGCTCGAGCCGCATAACGCCCGAGCGCATTCGCATGTGGCAGGACGGGATCATCGAGCCCGAGAACGAAGATGGCTGGACCGCAGCTCTGCGGAACCGTCCAAAAACCGTTCGCTGGCGTCGAGTCGACGATCAGGACCGGCAGAAGGAGGTAGCAGAGCGCGCAGCGACTCGAAAGACCCGCAACGCCAAACCTTCCGCCGAGGAAGAGGCGCGCAGGATCGTTGAGGCCTTGAGCGATCCGACAGTGAATCGACTCGTGCTGCAGCTTACGAAGGCTGGGCCCGGGTCGCGACGCGCAGTTCGCGAGGCGGAGAAGGTCCTAAAGCAGCAACACAGTGATGCTCGTCAGCGGGCCCGTCAGGCAGAACGCGACAAGGCGACGAACGCCGACTTTCAACGGATGATCGCGACCCTGTGGGACGCTCGAGGTGCAGTCGCTGCGATCGACGCACACCTGATTCGAGAGCGTGCTCGCGTGTCCAATGGCGAGCCGAGGCTAATAGCAGACGCCGACTGGCTGGTCGCTCTCCGTGACGTTCGCACAATCATCGAGAGCTTCGGCACGATGTGGAAGAACGTACGCGACCTCGGAGACGCTGACGCGCCTTGTCCTGCTTGTGGTGCGCCCCAAGCAGCTGAGCACCGGGGCCTGAACCCCCAAATCGTGGATACCTCGGCGGAAGAGTTCACCGAGGCCGAAATTGTTTCGGAGGACATCGTCGACGCTGACGCGGCCGCGATGTAGCACTTCCGGCGCGTTGGCGCCGAAAGGGGGTGAGCCCCGGCAACCGGCGACTCGCTGGAATCTCGTCTCTCCGGCCTGATTCCTCCGACGCCGATCGGGTACCGCTGACGAGGCTTTGCTTCGTCAGCGGGCTCCTCTCTTCACCGCCGTCACTGCAAACGGCCGCGCGTACTCCACCAGCGCCTGCGACATCCTCTTCCGTATCAGCCTGGGCTACCCGTCGGTACGTGAGGACCTTCACTACGTTGTCAAGGGCGGCTCGCTTCGCTCGCCGCCGCGCCGGCTGCGGGCGGCCGCAGGCGGCCGTCCTCGCCGGCGTGCACTCGGCTGAATGCGGGACCCGGACCGACACGGCCCGCGCCCTGCCCACGATCCCTAGAGAGGCCTCGGCACGGGCGCAGTCAGGCTGCCCATGACGTTGTAGAGCGCCTTCGTGAACCCGATCAGCGTCTCATGCGTCAGCAGATTCCGTTGCTTGAAGTCCACACGAGCAGAACTCGGCCAAATCTCCGCAACCGCGAATTCGTCCGGGTACGGAACATCCTTGAAACGCCACTCGTCGAGCAGACTTCCGGTCACCTGAAGGACGAGCGCAACGGCGGTCATCGTGACGAAGTACACGGTGACTTCGGCGGGCTCCGGCTCGCCACGCTTCCCTAGCCGTATCCCCTGATACGCGTAATGGCCGATATCCCGCGCCTCGTAGGTCGCCACGCGGATCCAGACGCCGTCGGGTGGCGGCTCCTTGTGCTCGTAGAGAAATTGACGGTGCGCCTCCGGCACGGTTCGCTCCGCCGGATGGAGCTCGTCGAAGATGCACGCTTTCAAGAAGGCCCAGGTCGCGAGGGTCCTCTGCATCCGCCGATGCAGCTGCCGACCTTCCGCCCGGACGAGCGCTTGAAGGATCGGCTTCGCGGCGGACTCGATCTCGGACATCCACCCGTTGTTGCATCGCGCGCAGACCGCCTTGACCTGCTGGTTGAACGGCGGGGCAGTCCACGCTTGGTCTCGCGTCGTCGTCCCGTCCGACTCCTGCTGCATCCGCCAGTCGAAACCAGCCTTGATCTCCAGCTCACGTCGCAGCCAGTCCGGCCACAGGTGCTCGCGGGTGAGGGGCGTCCCGCCACAGAAGATGCACGCCTTCGAAGCCACCCACTCAATGTAGGCCCTGGCGATCAAGAGATTCGAACCGCGGGGCAGCGGCGACGCGGCCGTTGGCATCGTAGTGAGCAGAGCACCGCCGTGATCCGTTCGCTGCGGCGCCATCCGACAGGCGCGACAGGTAGCTACGGCGTCCGTCGGCGTCAAGACGACTGCTTCGCAGCTCGCTGCGCTCGGCCCTGACGGGCTCATCTTGACCCCGCCGGCCGCCTCCGCTCTTGTGCAGGTGAGGACCGGCTGCGCCGGTTGACAGCGGACCATCCGCTGCGCTCAGGCACGGCGACAACCACGGGGCGGCGAGGCGGGACGGTCCGCGACGTGGCGTACGGTGCACGCATGCCGGTGAAGGTCCGAGAGGCGATCAGGCGCATCGAGGCCGCCGGGTGGCAGCTCTCCCGCACGCGCGGGAGCCATCGGCAGTTCCGGCACCCCGAGCGGCCAGGCTTGGTCACGATCGCGGGCAAGCCGTCGGACTCCTTGCATCCGAAGACCCTGGGCGAGCATCATCAAACAGGCA
Source organism: Solirubrobacter deserti (assembly GCF_027587175.1). Lineage (GTDB taxonomy): Bacteria > Actinomycetota > Thermoleophilia > Solirubrobacterales > Solirubrobacteraceae > Solirubrobacter > Solirubrobacter deserti. The sequence goes on along the minus strand of NZ_JAPCID010000003.1, from coordinate 99,505 downwards.
GGACTCCAGGACGAGGACCGATGACCGAACGCCAGTACCTGATCGTGATCGAAGGCAACGACGAAGCCGGGTTCTCCGCCTACGTGCCCGACCTGCCCGGGTGCGTGGCCGCCGGCAAGACCCGAGAGACCGTCGAGCGCGAGATGCACGACGTGATCGCCTTCCACCTCGAAGGCCTGCAGCAAGCCGGCGAGCCGATCCCCGAGCCCTCCGACCTGACCGCCACGTACGTCAAGGTCGCGGCGTAGCGACTGCAGCTCGCCAGTCACGCGTCCATGCCCCAGTGGATGTGGTCGCAGTGGTCGCCGCGGGCGAACATGCCCGGGTCAGCCGGGTCCGGGTCCCAGCAATAGATCAGCTCGGTCGAGCGCGTCGGGCCAGTCACCGCAGCGAGCTCGCGCACCAGGTCCGCGCACGCACCGCGCCGGCCACCGCGGCAGACCTCCCCGTCGACGGCGCCGATGTCGAATGCGCGCCCGGCTTCGTGGTTGGTTCCCGGCGAGTGATCGGCCCGGAGCGAAGTGACGACGATCGAGCGGCGCTCGCCGATCCAGGCCAGCGTGGAGAGCAGCCGAGCGTCGAAGCCGCCGGCGCGAAGGTCGGCGCGCTGGCCGACCGTGAAGATCAGGCGCCGGTTGTCGAGCAGCTCGCGGACCGTGGCGCGTTCGGCCGGTGAGGTGTTCGTCGAGCCGGCGGCCGCGCCGCGATAAATCTCGGCCTGGGCCAGGACGTCGGCGACGTACCACTCGGCGTGGTTGTAGGCGAAGATCGCGCGGTGGTAGTCGGCCGGGGCGCCCGAGGCCTTCAGGTAGCGGGCGGCCGCGGGGATCGCATCCTGCGGGTCATACGGGGACTTGCGGCCGTCGTTGTTGCCGTCGACGCCGTAAGCGTCCCAAGTGCTCGGTGAGCCGACGATCGAGAACTGCATCGGGCCGGCACAGCAACCGAAGGCGTTGACGCCCGACCGCACGCCGGGCGCGGCGAGCCGGCCGTGGTTGGTCTCGATGTGCCCGATGGCAGCAAGAATCCACGGGTCGACGCCGTAGCGCGCACCGGCCTGTTGGTAGAGCTCGAGATAGGCGTGCGGGATGTCTGCGAGCGCCGTGCGCGACGGCTCGTAGCCGCTGCCCTGCGGCGCCTGGAGGCCGAACAGTGCGCCGAGGACGCCGACCAGGACGATCAGCCACACGCACCCGAAGACCAGGAGCGCGATGATCAGCTTGCGGCCGCGGCGTGAGCGGGCGACGCCGATGGCGATCGTCGCAGCGGCCATCGTGTCAGCGCTCCAGCTCGGTGACGAGCCAGCCCGTCGGCGTGTTCGCGAGCTGCAGGTGGATCGAGTAGCGGCGCGCGTCGTCGTCGATGACCGCGAGCAGCTCGGCGCGCTCGCGGGTGACGCTGTCGCTCTGCAGCAGCTCGACGCGCGCTCGGCGCCGGCGCTCGGTGGCCGGGACGCGCGGGCGCTCGCGGAGGAGCTGCGCACGCAGCTCAGGTGTCGCCGCGGTGAGCTTGGAGTCGCGGCCGTAGGTGTGTGCCAGGTAGCCCTTCAGGAAGCGGCGAGCGGCGCGCTTGCCGCGGGCGATGTCGTCAGGGCGCGCCTGCAGGTTCGGCGGCGGGTTGCTCTCCTCGCTCGGCACCTGCGGCGTGGCGGGCGGGGCGAGCACCGGAAGCGGTGCGGGCGGCTGCACATCACCGTCGCGCGGAGCGGGGGCGGAGGCTGGACGTGGTGACGGGCCCGCGTCGTCGAGCAACGCGAGCGTGGCCACGACACCGAGGATCAGGACGACCGCGATCGCGAACAGCCGCGGGCGGTCGCCGTCGGCGATCGGCGTGTTCGCGAACAGGCGCAGGCGGTCAAGCACGGTCCCAGGTGTCGCCGCGGTTGATCGGCTCGTGCGGGCGCTCGCGCAGCTCGCGGGCGCGACGCATGACGTCCTCGTGCGAGTCGCGCGGTGTCGGCTCGGCAGCCGGAGCGGACGGCTCACGCGTCGCCGGAGCGGAGCGCGGAGGCGTAGCCGGCGACGAGGCAGCCGCACTGTCTGCAGATGACGCAGGTGCCTGCAGCGGATCGCCGAGGACGACGGCCGGGGCCGCCGTGGCGGTTGCGCTGGGGGCCTCGGCGGGCTTGCTTGGCGGGGCGAGCACGGCGACGCCTCCGCCGCTGTGGCCCTTGCTTGCGGCGGGCGCGGAGTCGTTGGCGCGGGAGACGTGGCCGTCGGTGGCCGCGAGCGTGCCGTTCGGGCCAGAGGCGGATGCGTGATCGGTCGTCGCGGCCGGTGCGGGTTCGGGCGTCTTCGCCGAGCGGGTCTTCTCGGAGCCGGCGAGCGCGCTCTCCTGGCGGCTCATGCGACCCGCGGTGACGCCGGCGAGCGCCGTGAACGGATGGCTGGCGGCGACCGCGCCCTTCTGCACGACGGTCATGCGGGGGACCTTCGGGGCGTCCGGGCTGCCGGAGGTGGCGGCGACGAGCCGGCCGGTGATCTGCTTGCGGTACAGGAAGATCGCCCAGAAGAAGATCGTCTGCAGCCCGAAGGCCAGCAGGAAGCCCAGCGAGCCGGTGCTCGCGGTCAGCGCCGCGCTCACGGCGAGGACGATCGCGATCACGAGCGAGTAGAGCGCCTTGATGAAGATCGCGGTCGCCAGCTTGGACAGCCACGTCTTGAAGAAGGCGTGGCCGGCGCCGGGGAAGATGCCGACGATCAGCGCGACCGGGGCGAAGCCGAGCAGCACGAGCGCGACGACCTGGGCGAGGATCACGGCCAGCGAGAGGAAGCCGAGCAGCGCGACGGCCCCGAGCGCGCCGATCAGCACGACGACCGAGAAGGTCAGGCGCTGGTAGGCGCCGCCGGCCTGCTGGGCGTCGACGGCGGGCGCGTCGGCCTTGTCGACCTGGTAGCCGCGGAACTGCGGATCGTTGGGCGCCTGCCCTTCACGCAGCGCGTCGTACTCGGCCTTCCGTTCCTCCGAGCCCGGGCGCTGAGCGAGGTAGCGGGACGCGTAGCCGCCGTGGCCGTCCTTGCCCTGCTTGAGGTGGTCGCGGCAGACGTCGCGCGCCGGGTCGTGCGGGCTGACCGGGCGCGGGAAGCCGTCGTCATCGAGCCGGTCGGTGTCGACACAGTGCGTGAGCCCGCCAAACTGCAGCACCGCCCACGGCTGCACGACCAGCGTCTCGAACAGGTGATCGGCGACCTGACGCTTGGCGCCCTGCGGATCATCCAAAGAGCCGGAGTTCGCGCCAGAGAGAAACGCGTTCGAGAGCTGGTTCGTCCACTGGGAAGCCTGGCCGACGGTGCGCTCGGGCTGGTAGACGAAGAACAGCGCCAGCAGCACGAACAGCACCGAGACGGCGAGCGCGCCGGCGGTCTCGGTGTAGCGGCGCTGCACGAGCGCCTTCCAGATCGCCCAGATGCCGGCGACGAGGATCGCGACGACGATCCAGGCCTGGCCGATGACGTTCTCGTAGAGGTTGGTGATCGCGTCGCCGATCGGCTTCAGCGCCCCGTCGCCCCCGTTGAGCAGGTCGAGCGAGAACGCCCACGTGAGCAGGTCGATCGTGCACTTGACCAGCAGCGAGGTCGCGCTCCAGATCTGCGCGGCGGCCCACTGGGCGATCATCGGCGGGATGCCCTCAGGCTCGGTCACGCCGACGTCGACGTGGTAGTCGAGCGCGTACGCCGACAGCGGATAGCGATCGGCGAGCCCGCCGTCGACCTGGGACTGCGGCGAGACGTTCCCGAGCAGGTCGCTGCCGCGGTACTCGGCGCTCGCCCCCGGCCACGCGAGCAGCACGAGGGCGAGCGCGAGGACGAGCACCTTGGTCATGCCGCGGCCTCCAGGACCGGGCGGGCGCCTGGGGAGGTGTCCAGGATCCGCAGCAGGTGCTCGTGCACGGTCTCGATCTGCAGCTCGGCGACGCGATCGTCGATGTCGCGCATCAGGCACCGCCCGCGCCGGTAGGAACGGACGCGCTCGACCAGCGCGCGATCCTCGGGATCGAGCCCGAGCAGCTCCAGCGCGCGGCGCGCTTCGGCCGCGGTCTCCTGGCCGAAGATGAACCGCGTGCCGATCAGGTTCTCGATCTCGCCGACGTCGGTGAGCTGCTGGGTGGCGAGGATCAGCGTCGCGTTCTCCGCGCGACCGAGCCGGTTGAGCCGGTCGATCAGGCGCCGGCCGTCGCGGGACGCGAGCAGGAACCAGGCCTCGTCGAAGAGCACGACCTTGTGCACCGAGCGGTCGCCGGCCACGAGCCGCATCGCGTAGGCGGCGATCAGCTTCAGGGTCGCGACGCCGAGCCGCTCGGCCTGGTCGTAGTCGCCGCGGGCGATCCCGGGAGCGGGGAGCGAGAGGCCGCGGGCTTTGATTGTCGTCACCGGACGCTGCGCGGCGACCCGGGCGCGATCACCGTCGCCGAAGCCGAGGCGGGCGACGCCCGAGTCGGCCCACACGCTCAGCGCCTCACCGGCCGCCCGGGCATCGGAGTCCGATGAAGCGAGCAGCAGCTCCAGCACCCGCAGGCAGCTTGGAGCCGGCGACTCGATCGCCTGGCGGACGGCCTTGCGGACCTGCGTCTCCCACGCCGGTGGGGACTGCGGCAGCAGATCGACCAGGTAGGAGCTCGCGAGGTCCTCGCGCAGCGACTCGGGCGCGACGGACAGCGGGTCCAGCAGCCCGCGGTAGCGGTCATCCCCGGAAAGCTCGATCACATGGACACGACCGTCGAGCTCCGGCAGGCCTTCGAGGTTGTGGTCGGGCTTGGGATCGACGTCGACCACCAGCGAGCCGCGACGCTCGGCCTGGAAGGCGAGCAGCTCGGCCGCGATCGTCTTCCCGGACCCAAGTGTCCCGGCGAGCAGGATCGACGGCGGCCGTCCGGCGCGAGACGCCTCGGTCACATCAAAGCGGACAGGTCGTGCGCCGCCGGCGAGCGTGCGGCCGATCAGCACGCCGCGCTCGGAGCCGGCCTGGTGGGTGCCGATCGGCATCAACGCGCCGAACTGTTCGATCGTCAGCACGTCGGCGTAGTCACGCACGGTGCCGCCATCGGCGCGTGGCAGGTGATCGAGAAACAGCGCGGGCTGCAGCCCGAGCGGGCGATGCAGCGCGACGGTGCCGTATCGGTGCACGAGTGCCTCGACGCGCTGCTCCAGCTCCCCCTCCGACGGTGCGCCGACCGCGAGCGAGATCGCGACGTTGAGCAGCGGCGGCCGCTCATGCGACTGCAGGTAGGCGTCCAGCTCCCGCGCGAGCGCCCGGTTCTCCTCGGCCACGTACGACAGCGGCCCGTGCGTGGACTGCAGCTGCTCAGAGAAGGCCACGTCGGCGTCGACGATCCGCCGGCGCACACGCGAGATCGCCTCCCGGTTGCCCAGCCAGCGCGCGTGCAGCACCACGTCGACCGGGAACGGCAGCGCCTCCAGCGGCGAGAACAGCAGCTCCGCGCCGCCCGGAAACTCGGACTCCTCAGGCAAGGCGCCCATCCCGAGCATCGCCTGATGCGTGCGGCCCGCTTCGGCGTCAACCACCAGGGCGCGGTCCTGCTCGAACACCGGCGCGTTGCAGTGACGCACGATGTCGGTGCCGAGCGGCTCGTAGGCCGGTTGGCCGTACGCGGTCTCAACGATCAGCGCGCTCGGCTCCCAGTGGTCATCGAGTGCGGGCTCGGCGACGCCACGGCTCGCGGCGCGGCGCAGCAGCCACTGCAGCTCGCGCGTCGTGGCGCGGCGCACGGGCAGTGCCGCTTCGGCGCGGCGGAAGGCGCGTTCCTCGGCGGCGACCAGGGCGTCGATGTCTGACGCCGGGATCGGTACCGGATGCTCGACGCCGAACAGGCCCTCGATCCGCCGGCGCATCCGGTCGACACCGGCCGAGCGTTGTGACGGCAGGGACACCGCTAGGTAGACCTCGGGCGTGAACGAGCGCAGCTCGCGCAGGTGCGCCTCGTGCCCGTTCAGGTATGCGCGCCACGCCGCCGCGGACTGCCCGCGCTCGTCGAGCAGCGCCATCGCCTGATCGGCGTAGCCGGCGGCCGGATAGGCGCGGCACACCCGCCACAGCGAGAAGTCGGCCTCGACCGCGAACGCGAACCGCGCCGGCCGCCGCAGCCACTCGCGCTTGTCCGCGACCGCCAGGAACGGATACGAGACCGTGTCCACGCGAAACAGCGCGGCCCGCGCGTCACCCTGGCCGACGAGGATGTTCTGATGCGCGTAGCGCAGCGGGAAGCGCGTCATGGCCGGATCTCCATCTCAGTCCGCGCGCACAACACGACGGCGCCGCCCGGCTCGCCGAGCGTCGTGGGCACGTTGAACGTCACGCGCGCCGGCCCCACCACGCGCGCAGGATGCAGGGCGGGAGCGTCAGCGTCCCAGCGCACCGCCAGCTCGCCGTCCCAGCGCACCGGCTCACCGTCGAGCGGCACGACACGGCCGGCGGAGCGGCGATGCGCCCGCACACGACAACGCAGCCAGTCCCAGGCGAAGCGATGAGCGGTTCGTCCATCCGGCGCGGCCTGGACGCCGAGCACCGCGACCGCGAGCGGCAGCACCACGTAGCGCAGCGGCGGCGACAGGAACGCCAGCAGGTCGCCGAGCAGCACGACCAGCAGCACCGTCGCGGCGAAGTAGCCGACCGCCCGCAGCGGCACGCCGCCGGGCACGGGAAGCGCCCAGCGGTCTACGCGGTAGATGCGCCGGTCGACCTCGAACACGCGCCGGTAGGAGCGGATGACGAACCGCTCGGACATCAGCCCGTGATCGTCTTCCAGATGTCCTGGACCGTGCCGGCAACATCGTTCGGGGCCATCACGAAGCCGCCCACGATCAGCGCCGCGACCATGAAGACCGCCAAGTCCGCGAACCGCCGGTTCAGCAGGAACATCAGCGCCACGACAGCGGCGATGCCGACGTACAGGCTCTGGGCCCAGCCGCCGAGCAGGTTGCCGATGTTCTCGCCGACCTTCTCGCCGTCGCCCTGGGCATAGGCCGAGGCCGCCACCGACCAAGCGCACGCGGTCACCGCCGCGCCCGTCATCAACTTGCGCATCGTTCTCATCCCGCCTTCTTCGAAGAATTGACCGCCGCGACCAGCCAGCGGTCTTCGCGAACGAGCTGCAGCCGGTAGCGCAGCCCGTAGGTCGCGCCCGTCGCCGCGTCCTTGGCGCGGACGGTCGCCATCACCTCGCGCACGCGTCCCTGCGCGGGCGCCACCAAGGCCAACGACGTCACGTCGACCAGCTCGTGCTCGGCCGCGAGCGCACCGATCCGCACGCCGGTCGGCGTGAAAAACGACAGCTCCCCCGCATCACCGGCGAGGTAGGCCGTCAGGAACCTCGAGACCACGTCCTCGATCGGCGCGCGCTCACTCGCCGGCAGCGACTCGCCCGACATCTGCGGCGCCGACGCCAACGTGGGCGGCGCCGCCAGCGACGGCAGATCCGAGACCACCAGACCGCCGCGCGCATCCCGCGCCACCGGAACCGTCAGATATCGCGTACCGCCGGTCGCCGCGGCCGCCACCGTCACCAACGCCCGCGAGTCATCGACCCGGAGCACGCGCGCCACCGAAACCGACCCGACCGCCCGCCGCGGCGCATCCTCGCCGTACTCCGGCACGACCGAGCTCGCCAGCTCCGGCCCCACGAACGCCCGGATCGCCGACTCAGACGCCTCCGGGTCCTTCGCGTTGTACGTCAGATACGCACGCGCGAAATCCGACGCGAACGCCCGGACCTCGTCGTCCGGCCACGATGCAACCGCGGGCTTAGCCGTCGCGGCGACGGCGCCCGGCCTGCGCGGCTCCATCACGCTCGCCACGCCACGCAGCAACAGCACCAGCACGAGCAGCCACAACACCGCCCGTCCGAGCCGTTTGACCAGCCCGCCAGGAGTCCGCACAACACCGCGACGCGGACCGCGCGAGACCGCGCCTACTCGCAGGTGGGCCACAGCCACACCTCCCCGTCGATCGACAGACGACGAACCCGACCGTTGCACCTGGGCCGGATGTCATCGACCTTCGCCGGGCTGATTCGCAACAACTCAGAAACATCCTCTGAGCAGGAAGTTTTGACTCTGACAACATCGGCCCTCATGCCGACCACCGCCGCTCCAGCAGCGCCCGATGCGCACCCACCAGACGGTTCACCGCTTCCCACGGCGTGCGCCCCGACTCGCGCAGCAACGGGTAGCCCTCCACCTCGGCCTCGAAGCGGCCGGCGCACTCGCGTACGATCAACGCGACCCGCAGCTCGGTCGCCCTCACGAGATCACCCGCACATCCCTTAAGCCCGCCGAGCCGGCCCGGGGAACAAAGAGATCTCGACCAGCGTCCCGCACCCATGACACACATGTGCGGAACGGACGCAACCGACCGCTTACCCGGTCAAGGCGAAAACCCCGCGTTTGCAGGCAAGACGCACCTCGACGCCGGACGCCAAGTCGATCCAGGCCAGCATGGTAAGGAAGGGGTCGCCGGTTCGAGTCCGGCAGAGGGCTCTGGCCTTCGCTCGTCCCTGAATCGCGGGCCGTCAGCGCGCCCACGCCAACGTCCCACCGCCAGCGCCGCCGGAGTGCCGAAGGCGGTGCTCAAAGCGCGCCGGTCTTTCGCTCGTCAGGATCGTGCGCCGGTACCCTCGAGGGAATGGCCGAGCCGTCCAAGCGCCGCCTCCCGGCGACCGTCCGCAACGTCCCGTGGCCGGAGTTTCGCAAGCAGGCGACGACGGTCTTCCTCATGCTGCAGGCCGGCTGGACGGCGCTCACGCCACAGGAGCGCGAAGAGGCGCGCAAGCTCGTCACGAAGTCGAAGGGGCGCCCGAGAAACCTCACGAAGCTCGAGGCGCGCCGGCTCGGGAAGCTGGCTGCGAAGGCCGCGCGCGCCGCGGCTAACGAGCGTTCGCGACGATCGCCTCGATGATCCGCGGCCACGCTCCCGGCGGGAGGTCGTGGCCGAGTCCGTCGATCAGCTCGAACCGAGCGCCCGGGATGGCGTCGGCGGTCGCGCGGCCGCCGCTCGGCGCGCACATGACGTCCGCGGATCCGTGGATGACGACCGTCGGGCACGAAATGGCGCGCAGCGAGCCCGTCCGATCGCCGGCGCGGCGAACGGCGCGGTGCTGACGGCGCCGCCCCGCGCGACCCTGCGGATCGCGCGCAGCTGCCACTCGCGAGACGCGGCGGATCCAGTCGACGTCCTGCTCGAACCTGGTCGAGCCGATCACGGAGAACATCCGCACGCGCCGCTCGCCCGCATCGCGAGAGCGGCGCAGCGCGGCCAGGAAGACGCGCGGTGACGTGCGGCCGACGCCGCGCGCGCCGGTCGTGGACATCAGCGACGCCAGAGACAGCACGCGCGACGGATGCCGCACGGCGACGACCTGCGCGATCATCGCGCCCAACGAGGCGCCGGCCACGTGCGCGGCGCTGACGCCCAGCGCGTCGAGGAGGCCGACGGCGTCGTCGGCCATGTCCTCCAGCCCGTACGGCGCGTCCACGTGCGTCGAGCGCCCCGCATCGCGGTTGTCGAAGCGGACCACGAAGAACCCGTGGCCGGCCAGCGAGGCGCAGAACGCATCCGGCCAGTGCACGAGCTGGAACCCCATGCCCATGATCAGCAGCAGCGCCGGATCGCTCGGTGAGCCGAACGTCTCGTAGCACAGCTCCACTTCGCCCACGGAGGCGAATCGCTCGCCCGCACCGACAACCGAGGTCATAGAACGCGCATGATGGCGGCAACCGACGTTGACCGTGGAGTTCTTCCTCTCCGAGAGGCGTAGTGTCCCCCGAGTCCTGCAAAGCGGGAGAGGAGAGACATGCAGACAGGACTTGATCGGCGGACGTTTCTGGCGCGCGCCGCCGCGGCGGGCGGCGGTTTGGCGAGCCTGGGCGCGCTCGAACGGCTCACAGCCGCCAACGCGAGAGCCAATCACGGCCATCGCCCTCAGCCGTACGGGCCGCTGAGACGAACGAAGGATCAGCGGGGCGTCGAGGTGCTCGCGCTTCCGGCCGGCTTCAGCTACGTCACGTTCAGCCACACGGGCAGCACGATGTCGGACGGGTACCCGACGCCGCTCGCGCTGGACGGCATGGGCTCGTTCGCGAACCCGAGGCACCGCCGGCACCCGGGCCACGGCCACGGGCACGGCCACGGCGATCACCTCGTCCGTCTCGTCCGCAACAGCGAGGATCGCAACCCGGCCGGCACGCCGGGCGGCCTCCTCGGCGATCGCAGCCAGGCGTACGACGCGACGGCGTACGGCGGCACGACGACCCTCGTCTATGACGAGCATCGCCGCCGGCTCGTGCAGGACTTCGTGAGCCTCAATGGCACGACGGTCAACTGCGCGGGCGGGATTGCCTTCCGGCGGCGGTACTGGCTGACGGGGGAGGAGACGGTCGGCGGACCCGATTCTGCAGACCCGGAGGCCCGCTTCGCCAAGCGCCACGGCTACCTCTTCCAGACGCCGGTCGACCGCGACGCGCACGAGCTCGAACCGGGCGTCCCGATCACGGCCGCCGGGCGGTTCAGCCACGAGGCCGCCGCCGTCGATCAGCGCACCGGCATCGTCTACGAGACCGAGGACCCGGGCTCGGGCGTCGGCGCGGGGTTCTATCGCTATACGCCGGTCAACCCCGACGATCTGACGCGCGGCGGGACACTCGAGATGCTGGCGATCGCCGGCCGCCCGAACGTCGACCTGCGCGAAGGCCAGCGCCGCGGGATGCGGCTGCCGGTGAGCTGGGTGCGGATCGACGAGCCCGATCCGGAGCTCGCGGCGGTCGGCGACCCGCGCAGCACCTTCAACCAGGGCTGGGCCAAGGGCGGCGCGAAGTTCAACCGCCTCGAGGGGTGCTGGGAGGACGACAGCACGATCTTCTTCGTCTCCACGAGCGGCGGCAACGCCAAGAACGGGGACGTCAACGACGACGGCTACCGCGAGGGCTTCGGGCAGGTCTGGGCGTACCGGCCCGGCCATCACCGCAGCGGCGGAACCCTAACGCTCGTGTACGAGTCCAGCTCCGCGACCGAGCTCGACTCGCCGGACAACCTCACCGTCACGCCGCGGGGCGGCCTGGTCGCGTGCGAGGACGACGCGTCCTCGGCCACCGTGGACACGCACCCGCTCGCGCCGGGCATCGAGAACGTCAACCGCCTGATCGGGATCACGCAACGCGGCGAGGCCTTCGAGCTCGCGGTCAACGTGCTCAACGGCTCCGAGCTCGCGGGCGTCTCGTTCAGCCCGAGCGGGCGGACGATGTTCTTCAACCTGTTCGGCCGGGCGGAGTTCACCGAGGCGCCGGTCGAGGGGATGACCTGCGCCGTCACCGGCCCCTGGCACCGAGGCCCGCTCTAGTACTCGACCCGCGTCGCGTCGCACAGGAACCGCATGAAGTCGCTCGCCCGCGCACAGCGAGCGATGAACTCGTCGAGGAACTCGCCCGACACGGCCTCGTCCTCGGAGAACTCCGAGATCGCCATGAAGTCCTTGCGCTTGAGCTCCTCGATCAGCGGGTGATCGCGGTCGAAGCCCGCCGGCGGGCGCTTCAGGGACTCGCCGCCGAGCCGAAAGCCGGGGATGTCGCTGACCGCGGTCCACCGCGCGGGCTTGGCCGCGATCGCCGAGCGGATCGCGTGCAGCGTCTCGCGCTCCGGGTGCCAGACCCCGCACGCCATGAACACCGACCCCGGCTCCAGGTGCAAATAGAAGCCGGGCGCGTGGACGTCACGCGTCCGCGCGTGTCGGAACTGCACGCCGCAGTGGGTCTTGTAGGGCGTCTTGTCCTTCGAGAAGCGCGTGTCCCGGTAGATGCGGAACAAGGACCCGCCCGTCGTGCGCGCGTCCGCGACGATGTGGCGGCTGATCTCGGGCATCCGCATCCCGACGTCCTCGACGAAGGCCAGTGCGGGCTCCTGGACGTTCGCCACGTACCGATCCTTGTTCTCCGCGAACCACGTTCGATCGTTGTTCGCGGCCAACTCGCGCAGGAACGCGAAGAGCTCAGGTCCGAAGGAGGGCGCTTCAGCAACAGTCACGGTGACCATCATCGCCGGTGACTCGTGTCACCGGCCAAACACGCGCGCTGGACAACGCACATCTCACCCGCGACGCTCCGGCAAGCCGGCGCGGCAGGGGGTCGCGGCCGGCGCATACAGGGAGGAGAGACCCGTGCGTTTCATCGTGCTCGCGCTCGTCGCGCTGGCAGGACTCGTGCCGACGGCGGTCGCCCAAGCGGCGCCCGCACCCGCACCGCCGAACACGGTCGTCAGGACCGACGTCATCACGGAGGTCAACCCGCTCGGCTGGCGCGTGGCGGCCGTCGCCATCGAGTACCGCAAGCCGATCAACCTCGGCACCGCGCAGATCCCGAACCAAGCCTTCACGGTCACGGCGACGATCAACGGCACCACCGCGCCGCGCACCGTCACCGCCGTCTACACGAGCGACGCGCCGGAGCTGGACACGCGCGGGCCCAAGGGCACGCCCGGCCGCTTGATCATCATCGAGCTCGACCAGAACGATCCCAACGCGGGCGCGCTCGTCTACGCCCAGGGCCGCAACGAGCCGATCCCGCTCACGGGCGCCTACGCCGTCCGCCAGACCCAGCCGATCACCGACGATCGCGGCCGGACACGGCTGCCCGCAGCCCCGTACGCTCTCACGAACCAGGGCCAGATCAATCCGCTCGTCGACGACTTCATCAGCGCGAACTTCACCGACAGCGCGAACACGACGATCAACTTCCGCCTCCTCCAGCCGCAAGCGCAGCCGGCCCACCGGAAGGACGGCTTCCCGCTCGTCGTCTTCCTGCACGGCGGCGGCGAACGCGGCGCCTCCAACCTCACGCAGATCACGGCCAACCAGGGCGCCGTCGCGTTCGCCAGGCCCGAGCGCCAGGCCAGCGACCCGGCCTACGTGCTCGCCGCCCAGGTCCCGGCCGGCCAGACCTGGACGACGCCCACCCAGCAACGCGCGCTGATCGAGCTGATCGACACGCTCACCGCGTCCAACCCGATCGACACCGATCGCATCTACGTCACGGGCATGTCCCTCGGCGGCATCGGCACGTTCGACATCCTCCAGAACAACCCGGGCAAGTTCGCGGCGGCCTTGCCGATCGCCGCCGCCGGTGACCCCACAAGGATGCCGCTGATCAAGCACGTCCCGATCTGGGCGACGCACTCGATCGACGACCCGGTCGTCTCCTACACCAACGGCACGCTCGCGCTCTTCAACGCGCTCGATGCCGCCGGCACGCTCACCACGCGCGCCCAGTGGGCCGGCAACCTGCCGGAGCTCCAGGCCGAGGCGAACGCGCTCAACCAGTGGGCGCAGGCGGAGGCCAACGACAGCCACGCGCTCCTCACCGCGTTCAGCGCCGGCACGACGCCGGTGAACGCGCACTGGTCGTGGGTCCCGACCTACCTCAACGACGTCATGCTCGACTGGCTGTTCGAGCAGGACCGGCAGGACCGCGCGCCGAGCCCCGCCGCCACGGCGCTCCTCCTCGCTCGCTAGGACAACAACGGAGTCGGACGGCTCGCAAGGAGCCGGCCGGCGACTCATCCGGTGGGCTTGTTGGCCCGCGCGCCCGGGACGCTTCCGAGGATGCCCTCCTCGGTCACGCTCTCATCGGGCTGCTCGTCGCGGCGCTCCTCGGGCGAACGCTCGTCCGGATTGCGCTGCTTGAGCTCCTCTTCGTGCTCGTGGGAGTCGCCCACGTGCTGCTCGTCAGTGGACATGCACGGGCACTACCCAATTCCTAGGCCGGGATCGAGAACCAGTTGCGGTTGTCGAACGGCCCCATCTTGACGACGTGGTTGATGTTGTTGAAGTCGGCGATCGCATGGCTGGCGGGATTGCCGGCGATGAGGCGCGCGCGGTTGGCGAGGCGGCCGGCGGACAGGATCCACTGCTGCTCGCGCGAGGCCGCGTTGTCGGAGAAGTTGCACGTCGACATGCGCAGGAACGCGTTGTTGGAGGCGCTGGCGCGCATGCACAGCCCCGAGCTGACGTGGCGGAAGTAGCTCGTCGGCCCCGGGCCCTTGATCTGGTCCCAGCGCTGCTGGCTCGGGGTCGCGGACGTCGTCGGCTTCATCGTGGGGAACCCGACGGTCGGGTTGTACGTCAGGAACTCGTTGCTGCCGGATACGCCGAGCTTGACGACGGCGGCGTCAGCGGTCATCGGGGCGGCGAGCGCGACACCCGCGACCGCGAGGGAGAGGAACCTCTTCTTGATGTTCATGGCGGTGACGACGCCGTTGCCGCCGCGAACATTCCTACTTCAGCGGATCGTGGCCCCAGTTCATGAGCGAGTAGCGCCACCTGGAGTGCTCCTTGTCCTCCTTGGGACCGCCCTGCGCGAGGTGCCGGTGCACGTAGCCGACGACCTTCTTCATGTGGGCGAGGTCGTCGTCGGTCAGCTCGTCCTTCTTCTTGCGCTTGATCTCGACGATCCGCCGCCCGGACTGGTGTCCGAGGGACTCACCTTCGCCCCAGCCGACCTCCTTGGACTCGTCGGTCTGCAGCCAGTCCTCGAGCTCCTTCGGCGTCATGTTGACCGCGTCGTCGAAGTCCCCGCGGACGTCGTCGCTCATCGCCGCTTGAGCGCGTCCGGCTTGTGTACGGCCTCGCCGCCGCCCTTCTCGCTCTTGACCAGATACTGCGGCTCGTCCTTGGAGGCCTTGACCTTCCGGCCCCCCGCCTCGGTGTCCGACGTGATCTTGCGCTCGACGACGCCGGGCGTGTCGTCCTTGCCGTGTGAGCTCCACACGACCTTGTCGCCCTTCTTGAACTCTTCGGCCATGTCATCGGGCTACCCGCCGCGCGAGCGCCCGCGCGCCGACGGGCAGACTGCAGGCATGAAGGACGACCGCCTCAAGCTCCTGCTCGTGCGGGTGACCTTGCCGGTCACGGTCTTCGTCGTCGGCGTGATCCTGATCATCGTCGGTGGGGAGGTGGCGCAGGGCGCGGGCATCTTCCTGATCGGCTCGGCGGTGCTCGGCGCGCTCGCGAACGCGTACATGCGGCTCGGGCTGCAGAGCAACGCGGACCGCGAGCGGGAGGAGGCACGCCGGCGGTTCTTCGACGAGCATGGCCGCTGGCCGCGGCGCGACGAGATCTAGAGCGGCCGCCCGTGCGTCGACGTCGCGTGGTTCGGCAGCTCGCGCCGCCGTGCGAGCTCGGCGGCCGCCTCCACGTCGGCGAGGACGACCGTGAACGCGCGGCGGAGCAACTCGGTCGCGCGCTCGAAGTCCGCCGGCGGGACCGTGGCGAGGCGGACGCTCGTCGTGCCGAAGATCATCGTCAGGATCTCCGCGGTGGCCTCGTCCTCGGAGCAGCCGGCGGATTCGACGTAGCCCTCGATCAGGTTGTCGACGAGCCGGGTGAGCCGATCGCCGACGTCGAGCAGGGCGAGCATGAACGCTTGAACGGATTCCATGCTCGTCCTAGGACGGCGCTTCGCGGACTCGCCCCCGCGCACTGCAACGGAACTGCATCAACTCTGTGAAAAGTCACGCGCGCGAGGCCCGACTGCGGTCGCCCCGTGAGACCGTCCGGCCATGCATGACATCAGCCCGCAGGATCGAGTGACGCTGCTCAAGGACGGCATCACGGTGCTCACGGTCGAGAGCGACGCGCGCGGGATGCACGTGTGCGTCTCCGGCCGGGACGAGGAGCGGGTGCGCAAGCGGGTCGGCGAGGTGCTGGGGGACGCGGTGCACGTGTGGGTCGCCGGCGACACGCCGCGCCAGCTGCGTCCGCGCGCGTGCGTCGGGTACCTCGAACGTGAGCCGGGCATGCTGCAGCTCCGGTACGTCGTCCAGGGCGCACAGCACGTGGACGCCATCTCGCTCGCCGAGGACGACGAGACCGTCGTCGTGTTCGGCACGGTCTGCATGTCGGTCGCGGGCGAGGACGGCGAGCCGATCGACTGCCCCGCCTACCTGGAGCTTCAGCGCCCGCTCCAGGAACGCACGGTGATCGACGGCGTCAGCGGTGCTGTCGTGCCGTACCGGAACATCTACGAGGGGATCGAGGAGCCGGCGTAGCTACAGCGGGAGCGGGCTCTCGGACTTCACCGTGCGCAGCGCGAAGTCCGACCGCACGTCGGTCACGTGCGGGAGCTTGAGCAGCGTGTCGAAGAGCAGCCGCTCGTACTCGACGAGGTCCTTGACAACCACTTCCAGCCGGAAGTCGGCCACGCCGGAGACGATGTGCGCCGAGATGACCTCGGGCGCCGCGGTGAGGGCGCGCGAGATCTCCGCGGCGGACTGGTCGGAATGCCGGTCGACCTTCAGGTCGACGAAGACGGTGAGGCCGAGGCCGAGCCGCGGGCGGTCCAGGATGGCGGCGTAGCCCGTGATCACGCCGGAGCTCTCCAGGGCGCGCAGGCGGCGAAGGCAGGGTGACGGCGACATGTGCAGCCGCTCGGCCAGGGCGGCGTTGGAGATCCGGCCGTCGCTCTGCAGAATGGCCAGCATCTCGCGGTCGACGCGGTCCAGGGGCATGATCGTCCTCCTCGGGTGAAGTGCGGAGCAGATTGTTGCCGAAAGGTGTGGCTAGCACCGCACAAGTCGGCACCATCTGCCCCAGGATCGGCGAGAAACTGCCTGCATGCTCACCACGCGGACGGCCATCGCCCTCTATGTCGGCGCCGTGCTCGGGCCAGGCGTGCTGTTCATCCCGGCCGTCGCCGCGCGGGAGGCGGGGCCGGCGTCGGTGCTCGCGTGGGCGGCGCTGCTCGCGCTGTCGGTGCCGCTCGCGGCGACGTTCGCGGCGCTCGGTACGCGCCAGCCCGAAGCGGGCGGCACGGCGGCCTACGTCCGCCGGGCATTCGGCCGGCGCGCCGGTGCGACGACGGGCTGGTGGTTTCTCGGCGGAGTCATGATCGGGGCGCCCGCCGTCGCGCTGGTGGGCGGCTTCTACGTCGCCGAGCTGCTGGACGCGGGACGCGGCGCGGCCGTCGCGGCGGCCGTGGCGATGATCGCGATCGTGCTGGCCGCGAACGCCGCGAGCCTGCACACCACGGCGCGGCTGCAGCTCGGGCTGGCCGCGGTGCTCGGTGCGCTGCTGCTGGTCGCCGTCGTCACCGCGCTGCCGCACGGTCAGGCCGACAACTGGACGCCGTTCGCGCCCAACGGCTGGCTCGCGATCGGCGGTGCCGCGAGCGTGCTGATGTTCTCGTTCGTCGGCTGGGAGGCCGGCTCCCACCTCGCGGGTGAGCTCAAGGACCCGGCGAGGCAGCTGCCGCGCGCGATCGGCGCCGCGGTCGCGATCGTCATCGTCCTCTACCTCGGGCTCGCGGCGGCGACGATCGGCGTCGGCACGACCTCTGATGTCCCGCTCGCCGACCTGATGGGGGCGGGTCTGGGTGAAGCCGGCCGGACGCTCACGGCCCTGCTGGCGGTGCTGCTCACGATGGGCACGATGAACACCTACGTCGCGGCCGCCACCCGCCTGGCGGGTGCGCTGGCCGAGGAGCGCAACGCGCCGTCGTTCCTCGTCACGCCCAAGCACGCGCTCGCCGCGATGGCCGCCATCTCGGGCACCCTGCTGCTCGGCCTCGCGGTCGAGTTGATGGACGTCGATGCGCTGTTGCGGGCGACCAGCGCCCTGTTCGTGGCCGTCTACGTCACCGCCACCGCTGCCGGCAGCAAGCTGCTGGAGGGAGCGGGGCGCGCCGCGGCCCGCGTCGCGTTCGTCGCGGTCCTGGTGGTGTTCGCCTTCTCCGGCGCGTACATCCTCCTGCCGCTGGCCTTCATCGTGGTCGCCAGTGTCGCGCGGCGCTTCGTCCGCGCGTCGGTGGCGACGCCGGTCTAGCCGGCGAGCCGGTCGATCTCGTCGATGGTCCGGCCCAGCTCTTCGAGCGCGGGCACGGCGCGCGGCCCGAGCGCGTCGCGGCGGGCGTCGAAGGCGTCGTAGAGGCCGCGGTAATAGGCGCGGACGGCGCCGCTCTCGCCGGCCTGGAACCGGGTCCAGATCGTGTCGCCGTGCGTGCGGAGGTCGAGCAGGATCGCGCGGGCGTTGTGGAGCTTGTCCGCGAGCGAGACGCGCAGCTCGTCCGGCTGCTTGTGGGCGATCGAGGCGATGTACGCGCGCTTGCGCTCGCTCCAGGGCGGCTTCGGCTCGGTGTCGCTGTCGGAGTTGGCGAGCACCATGCGGGCGACGTCGGGGCCGAAGTCGGCCTCCAGGCGCGCGAGCATGGGTGGGCCGCCGCCGTCCTCGACGGCGTCGTGTAACAGCGCGGCGATCGCCTCCGTCTCGCTGCCGCCCATCTCGAGCGTGAGCGCGGAGACGCTCAGCAGGTGGCTGACGTACGGCACGTCGGTGCCCTTGCGCAGCTGCCGGCGGTGGTGCTCGGTGACGAGCAGCAGCGCGCGGTCGAACGCGTCGCTGAGCAGCGGGCTGTCCGTGTAGGTCTCGGGCACGCGCCTTCAGTATCGCGTGCCGCGCTTGCGCGGGATGGCGGGACGCTGGAGACGGCGGTGGGCCGTGCGCGGGTCGCGGCGGGGCACCTCGGCCTCGACGTCGCAGGGGGCGAAGTCGAAGCGCGTCGCTGTGATGTTCGCGGCGGCCTCGACGGCGGCGGTGGCGGCGCGCAGCTCGCGCGGGCCGAGCAGCAGCGACAGCGGAGCGAGCAGCTCGTGGAACGCTTCGCGCAGGAACTCGACGGCGGCGCCGCGATCAGCGACGTCGTGCGCGCGCGTGAGGTCGTCGAGGATGCCGCTGGTGGAGGTGGCGAGCTCGAGCAGCGCGTCGATGAGCTCGGTGTGAGCCTGGGGCAGGGCGAGTTCTTCCATGGTGCTTGTAGGGCTGGGCAGCGGTTCTTCGCCCCCCCGGCGAATTGGCACACTTTTGTTGCAATTACGTCTTGTTCCGTTGCAGCGCCTTCGCGCATGCTCCGGGCATGAGATACGAACAGACGTTCGCAGCGGAGCTGAGGAACTTCGAGCGGCCCAACTGGGACCCGCTGCTCGACCTCGTGGGCGCGCACCTCGTCCGCTTCTTCATGTGGATGAGCGAGTTCGAGGTCGACGGTGTGCACGCGCACGCCTACAAGCACGCGGCGACGCGGCAGTACCTCTACATCGGGGAGGACGGCCGGTTGTTCGAGCTCGTCGGGCGGTTCCGCTACCGCGTCGCGGACCGTCGGCGGGCGCTCGAGCAGGTCTTCGAGGAGTGGGAAGGGCTGTCGCCTGAACCCGACGAGGCCGCGCGGGCCGAGCTCGAACGCCTGCGCCGGAGGGCGGCGTCGTGAGAGGGTCGGCGCATGCAATTCATGGTGATCGAACGCTTCCGGGCCGGCGCCCGTCCGGTCTACGAGCGCTTCGGGGAGCAGGGGCGCCTGATGCCGGACGGGCTCGAGTTCGTGGCGAGCTGGGTGACCGCGGACCTAGGCCGCGTGTTCCAGGTGATGGAGTGCGACGACGTCACGCTGCTCCAGCGGTGGGTCGCCAGCTGGGAGGACGTCGCGGACTTCGAGATCCTGCCCGTCGCCGGCGGTGGGGCCGCGGTCGCCGATGCGGTCCTGGGGAACTGACTCGCCGCGCGCCGGGTGTGCGTGCGGCGGTTCGTAGAGGCACATCGCTACGCGGGGTTTGCGACCTGCGTCAGCTGGGACAACCGGAAGTGGTTGCCGGAGGGGTCCCGGAAGCCGCAGTCGATGCCGTACGGGCGCTCCTCGGGCGGCTCGGTGAACTCGACGCCGCGGGCGCTGAGCGTCTCGTAGTCGGCGCGCACGTCCTCGGTGGTGAAGAAGACGGCGGTCGCGACGCCCTTGCTCATGGCCTCGTTGGCGAGCTTCCAGCGCTCCTCGTCGAACATCGGGGCGCCGGGAATGGCCATCAGCACGAGCGCGACCTCGGAGCCGGCGGGCGCGACGGTCAGCCAGCGGAAGTTGCCGAGCTCGGCCATGGTGACATCCTCACGGACCTCGAAGCCGAGCTTCTCCGTGTAGAAGGCGAGGGCTTCGTCCTGGTCGTGAACCCAGATCTGTGTCGTGGCGATCTTCATGGGGCGGCAAGTTACGGCTGGCCGTCCGGGCTGTCTTCTCGAAACGTGCGGTGTTGTGGCCGGCCGTGCGCGCGGACGACGCAGCTCGGGACGACGACGCGCGCGGCCGCCGGCGGGAACTGCGCCCGGTACTCGGTCGGGGTGGCGCCGAACATGCGCTTGAAGCTCGTGGTGAACGAGCCGACGCTCGTGAGGCCGACGTCGAAGCAGATCTCGGCGATCGAGCGGTCCGTGTTGCGCAGCAGCGCGGCGGCGCGTTCCAGCCGGCGCGTGAGCAGGTACACGTGCGGGGACTCACCGAACTCGCGCCGGAACGCGCGCGAGAAGTGCGCTCGGGAGAGGCCGGCGGCCGCGGCCATGTCGTCGACGCCGAGCCGCTCGCTGTACCGCAGGTCCGCGAGGTCCTTGGCCTTCAACAGGTGCCGTGCGGGTGAGACGTACGCCATGCCCGGTCCGAGTATCGCCGATGGATACCCTCGTCGCCCTAGGTCTCCCGAACGCGAAGAGCAGGCGATGAAGCTCATCTACACGTACACGGACGAGGCGCCCGCGCTGGCGACGCACTCGTTGCTGCCGATCGTCGAGGCCTTTGCCGGCCAGGCGGGCGTCGACATCGAGCTGCGCGACATCTCGCTCGCGGGCCGCATCCTCGCGCAGTTCCCGGACCGGCTGACGGATGAGCAGCGGGTGCCCGACGCGCTGAGCGAGCTCGGCGAGCTGGCCAAGACGCCCGAGGCCAACATCATCAAGCTGCCGAACATCAGCGCGTCGATCCCGCAGCTGAAGGCGGCGATCAAGGAGCTGCAGGACGCGGGCTACGACATCCCGGACTACCCGGACGACCCGCGCGACGAGGACGCCATCACCGCCCGCGAGGCGTACGACCGCGTCAAGGGCTCCGCGGTCAACCCGGTGCTGCGCGAGGGCAATTCGGACCGGCGCGCGCCCGCCTCGGTGAAGGCGTACGCCCAGGCGCACCCGCACTCGATGGGCGAATGGTCGAAGGACAGCCGCTCGCACGTGGCGACGATGAGCGACGGCGACTTCCGCTCGACGGAGCTGTCGGTGACGATGCCGCACGCGGACGAGCTGCAGATCGAGTTCGTCGCGGCCGACGGCACGGCGACGGTGCTCAAGGCCGACATCAAGGTGCAGGAGGGCGAGGTCGTGGACGCCGCCGTCATGAGCGCCCGCGCGCTGGACGCGTTCCTGGCCGAGCAGATCGCGGACGCCAAGGAGCAGGGGCTGTTGTTCTCCCTGCACCTGAAGGCGACGATGATGAAGGTCTCGGACCCGATCATCTTCGGGCACGCCGTCCGGACGTTCTTCGCGGGCGTGTTCACCGAGCACGGCGCGGCGCTGGAGGAGCTGGGCGCGAACCCGAACAACGGCCTCGGCGCGATTCTCTCGGCGCTGGAGGGACTGCCCGGCAAGGACGGCGACCGGATCCGCGCGGAGATCGAGGCGACCTACGAGACCGCTCCGGCGATCGCGATGGTGGACTCGGACCGCGGGATCACGAACCTGCACGTGCCGAGCGACATCATCATCGACGCGTCGATGCCGGCGATGATCCGCTCGTCGGGTCAGCTGTGGAACGCCCAGGGCGAGCAGCAGGACACGAAGGCCGTGATCCCCGACCACTCGTACGCGGCGCTGTACGCGGAGACGATCGACTTCTGCCGCGAGCACGGAGCGTTCGACCCGGCGACGATGGGCACGACGCCGAACGTCGGCCTGATGGCGCAGAAGGCCGAGGAGTACGGCAGCCACGACAAGACGTTCGAGATCGCGGCCAACGGGCGCGTGCGCGTGGTCGACGCGGCCGGCGACACGCTGCTCGAGCACGAGGTCGAGGCCGGCGACATCTGGCGTGCGTGTCAGACCAAGGACGCGCCGATCCGCGACTGGGTCCGCCTCGCGGTCGAGCGGGCGCGCGCGACGGGCGCGCCGGCCGTCTTCTGGCTGGACCGCACGCGGGCCCACGACGCCGAGGTGCTCAAGAAGGTCGAGGCGTACCTGGGCGAGCACGACACGGACGGGCTGCAGATCGAGATCCTGCCGGTCGCCGAGGCGACGCGGTTCACGCTCGAGCGTGCGAAGCGCGGCGAGGACACGATCTCGGTCACCGGCAACGTGCTGCGTGACTATCTGACCGACCTGTTCCCGATTCTCGAGCTCGGCACCAGCGCGAAGATGCTCTCGATCGTGCCGCTGATGCAGGGCGGCGGCCTGTTCGAGACGGGCGCCGGCGGCTCGGCCCCGAAGCACGTGCAGCAGCTGGTCAAGGAGAACCACCTGCGCTGGGACTCGCTCGGTGAGTTCCTCGCGCTGGCGGTCTCGCTCGAGTTCCTGGCCGACAAGACCGACAACGCGCGGGCGAAGGTGCTGGCGACGACGCTGGATGCGGCGACGGGCCAGCTGCTGGAGAACGGCAAGTCCCCGCAGCGCAAGGTGCACCAGCTCGACAACCGCGGCAGCCACTTCTACCTGGCGCTGTATTGGGCGCAGGCGCTCGCGCAGCAGTCCGACGATCCGGAGCTCGCGGAGGCGTTCAAGCCGCTCGCCGAGCGCCTGGCGGGCGATGAGGACACGATCGTCGGCGAGCTGGACGCCGTGCAGGGCGACAGCGTGGAGCTCGGCGGCTACTACTTCGTCGACCGCGACAAGGCGACCAGGGTGATGCGCCCGAGCGAGACCTTCAATGCGGCGCTGGAGACGCTGACCGCGACCGCGTAGCTCTCCGGAGCCGGCTGGCGTATGCCCGCGGCCGCGCGGGCATACGATCCGGCGATGGGAGATCGAACGAGCTACGCGCCCGGGACGGTGTCCTGGGCGGAACTGGTGACGAGCGACGCCGAAGCGGCGAAGGGGTTCTACACGGACCTGTTCGGCTGGACGTACGACGACCGGCCGGTCGGCGAGGACATGGTCTACTCGATGGCGCAGCTGGAGGGCAAGAGCGTCGCAGCGCTGTACCGGGCCGACGAGCACCCGCACTGGAACTGCTACGTGACGGTCGAGTCGGTCGAGGACACGTGCGCGCGGGTGGCCGATCTCGGCGGGTCGGTGATCGGTGACCCGTTCGACGTCATGACCGCGGGTCGCTCCGCCGTGATCAGCGACCCGAGCGGCGCGGTGTTCTTCCTGTGGGAGCCGGGCGACAACATCGGCGCGTACTACGTCAACGCGCCCGGCGCGATGGCCTGGAACGACTTGGTCACGCCCGACCCGGACGCGGCGGCGGCGTTCTACGGCGCGCTGTTCGGGTGGACGTTCCAGGAGATCCCGGGGGCTCAGGGCTACCGGTCGATCCAGAACGGCGAGGCCAAGAACGGTGGCGTCTTCCCGATGGAGGGCGCGCGGCCGGGGTGGATCCCCTACTTCGGACACGAGGACGTCGATGGCGTCGTCGCGCGGGTGGACGAGCTCGGCGTGCGGATCGTGGCCGGGCCGATCGAGGTGCCCGGCGGCAAGTTCGCGATCCTCACCGATCCGCAGGGCGCCGCGTTCGGCGTGCTGCAGTCCGACGACTACGACGACTGATGGAGCTCGAGACCTGGGCCGCGCCGCCCGGCGAGACGATCCCGAACCACCCGCGCTACGAGGTGCTCCTCTACCGCGGCGTAGACGTGTCCGACGTGCAGGCGCTGTTCGCCGAGCACGGGTGGGGCGGGTCGTGGGTGAACGGGGTGTTCGACTACCACCACTTCCACTCGACCTCGCACGAGGTGCTCGCAGTGATCGCGGGCAACGCGCGGCTCGAGCTGGGCGGCCCGCAGGGCGACACGTTCGTCGTCGCGGCGGGTGACGTGATCGTGCTTCCGGCGGGGACCGGGCATCGGCGCGCCGAGGCGTCCGCCGACTTCCGGGTGGTCGGCGCGTACCCGGAGGGCCAAGAGGACTACGACCTGCTGCGCGAGGCCGACGAGGCGGCGATCGCGAGGATCGACGCGGTGGCGCTGCCGCGCGCGGACCCGGTCGGCGGGGAGGGCGTCGGGCGCTGGAGTTGAGGGGGAACGGAACTGGCGTCATGCGCCAGTTCGGTTCCCCGCAAGCTCCGCGAGGCGGTCGCGGCGGCGCACGCGCGCTCGGGCAGCTCGTGCGCGATCGTCCACTGCATCCGGTGGCGCAGCGTGGGGTCGGGCGCGTCGGGCAGCCGCCGGCCGCCCGAGAGGGAGCGCAGCTGCTCGAGCAGCCCGAGGTCTGGGCGTGGGGCGGACTCGCGTTCGTGCACGGGCGACTCGACGACCGCGACGGCGCGGCACGTGACGGCGGCGCGCAGGACCGGCTCGAGCTCGACGAGCGCCGGCTTGCGCTTGGCGAAGCCGGACAGGTAGTTCTGGTCGAGATAGACGCGCAGCGGGTAAGGCGCGGGCATGGCCAAGAATCACGGTCCGTCCGTGAAGGACGACGAGCAGTACGAGGCACTGCGCGAGAAGGGCGAGAGCAAGGAGAAGGCGGCGCGGATCGCCAACTCCAAAACCCAGTCGACGGCGGAGAAGGGTGGGAAGTCGCCCTCGTACGAGGACTGGACGAAGGACGACCTCGAGCAGCGGGCCAAGGAGATCGGCATCGAGGGACGCTCGGACATGAACAAGGACGAGTTGATCAAGGCGCTGCGCAACCACTAGCGTTGCGGGCTTGAGCGCTGAGGCACCGAGATGGTGGACGGTGCGGCCGGCGGCGAACCTCAAGCCGGTCACCTATCGCTGCCCGTTCTGCAAGGAGCACCTCCCGGCGCTGATGGAGCACGTGCTCGTGCTGCCTGAAGGCGACACCCGTCGGCGCCGGCACGCGCACACGGAGTGCGCGCTGGCCGAGAGCCGCGCCGGGCGGCTGCCGTCGCGCGATCAGTGGCTCGCGACGCAGCCGCAGCGCCCGGGTCGCTTGGCGCGGCTGTTCGCCAGAAGCCGCGCACGCTGACGTCGCGGGCGCGGACTCGAACCCGCCGCGCCGCGGACTCGAACCGCCGAGCCGCTTGCGACACCCGCCACGACCTCCTACCTTCCGTCACCGCATGACAAGCAGCCGCCGAGAACTGAATCTGTTCCACGCCCTCGTCCGGAGGTGCGTCCACGCCTGAGCCGTGCTCGGACACGTAGACGCATCGCTACACGAGGGCGGCCCGGCGGGCCGCCCTTTTTCGTTCTTTGACAACTGAACACGCAACACAGACGCTCGTAGCTCAGTGGACTGAGAGCACCGCCCTGCGACGGCGGAGGCCGCTGGTTCGAATCCAGCCGGGCGTGTTTCACCGCGGGCCGGAGGGTGCCGGTTATCGCCTGTCACGCGCAGGGACTCGAAACCCCTGCCCCGGCGTCTGCTCGACGCCGGGTTCCGATGCCCACACCACGACCGCGGTGATGTCTTGATCACACCTGACCCGAAAGGAGGTCGATCCCATGAACTACCTCACCCGCTTCGGCCTCCGGCGCACGCGCCAGAGCGAGCCGATCCCCGGCACCGCCCAGGTGCGCAACTCGGCCGGCGGCTACGCGTGGGCCGTCGACGACTGGACGCGGCTGCGCCGCTTCCTGATCCTCGGCAGCGAGGGCGGCTCGTACTACGCGCGTGAGCAGACGCTGACGCGCGAGAACGCGCTGGCCGTCAGCCGGGCGATCGCGGCCGACGGTCCGCGCGCCGTCCGCGAGATCGTGACGATCTCCCGCGAGGGCCGCGCCCCGAAGAACGACCCCGCGATCTTCGCCCTCGCGCTCGCCGCGGCGGCCGAGGACGAGGCGACGCGCAAGCTCGCCCTCGACGCGCTGCCGGCCGTGTGTCGCACCGGCACGCACCTGTTCGCGTTCACCCGCTACGTCGAGCAGTTCCGCGGCTGGGGCCGCGGCCTGCGCCGCGCTGTCGGCGCCTGGTACGTCGACCAGTCCCCGGACCGGCTCGCCTACCAGGCCATCAAGTACCGCCAGCGCGACGGCGTCAGCCACCGCGACGTGCTCCGCCTCGCCCACCCGGGCGCGAAGACCCGCGCGGGCAACCCGCGCCTGGCCGTCACGGACGAGCAGGCGCGGCTGTTCGAGTGGATCGTGCGCGGCGGCGCGGCCGCGGCGGGCGGCGGCGATGACGCGGCGCGCGGCGAGGTCGCGGCTCGTGGCGGCGAGGACGCGGCTCGCGGCGACGTGGTGGGCGGCGGGGGGCCCGCGGCCCGTGGCGACGAGATCACGGCGCGCGGCGACGTGCCGCGCGGTGACGCGGTGCGCGGTGACGCGGTGCGCGGCGCGGCTTCGGCCGGCGCCGGTGACGGCGTTGCGGTCGGTGAGGCCACGGATGGCCGTCTCCCGGCCCTCGTCGCCGCGTTCACCGCCGCGCAGGCGGCGGGCACCACGGCCGAGACGGCGCGGCTCGTGCGCGAGCACGGGCTGCCGCGTGAGGCGGTCAAGCCCGAGCACCTCGACGATGCCGAGGTGTGGGCGGCGCTGCTCGAGCGGATGCCGATGACGGCGCTGCTGCGCAACCTCGCCACGCTCACGCGTGTCGGGGTCATCGCGCCCGGCTCGTACGGGACCGACTACGCGGCCGAGCAGCTCGCGGACGCGGAGCGCTTGCGCAAGGCGCGGGTGCACCCGATCGCGGTGCTGTCGGCGATGCGGACCTACGCGAGCGGGCGAGGCGTGCGCGGCCGGCACACGTGGGCGCCGGTGGGGCGGATCGTCGACGCGCTCGACGCCGCGTTCTACACGGCGTTCGGCAACGTGGAGCCGGCGAACGCACGCATGATGCTCGCGCTCGACGTGTCGGGCTCGATGACGTTCGGTGAGATCGCCGGCGTGCCGGGGCTGACGCCGCGGGATGCGTCCGCGGCGCTTGCGCTCGTGACCGCGGCGACGGAGCCGCGCTACGAGATCGTGGGCTTCACCGGCAGCCTCACGCCGCTGGCGATCAGCCCGCGGCAGCGGCTGACCGACGCGGTGAAGGCCGTGTCGGACCTGCCGTTCGGCTCGACCGACTGCGCGCTGCCGATGCGCTACGCGCTCGCCAAGGGGTACGAGATCGACACGTTCGTGATCTACACCGACAGCGAGACGTGGTACGGCGACATCCTCCCGGTGCAGGCGCTGCGCGAGTACCGCGAGCGGACCGGGATCGCCGCGCGGCTCGTGGTCGTCGGCATGGTCGCGAACCGGTTCACGATCGCCGACCCCGAGGACCCGGGGATGCTCGACATCGTCGGGTTCGACGCCGCGACGCCGGAAGTGGTCTCCGGCTTCGCGCGCGGGGTGGTGTAGGTGAAGGGGCGCCGCGAGGCGCCCCTTCGCTCGTTAAACGGTGCCGTACTGCTCCATCGCGTAGCCGAGCAGGCCCGCGGCCTCCAGCGCGGCCACCGGCGCGCGGAATGTGACCTGCACCACGCCCGGCGCGCGGCCGATCTCGATCGCGCCCGTGATGGTCGCGCGGTTCATGACCTCCGGGACGCTCATCTCCAGCAGCGCGGCGGCGCGGCGCAGACCGTTGTCGGTCGCGGAGTTGAGGTCGGGGCCGGTGCCGATGACCGAGATCGGCAGCGACTCCTCGATCGCGACCCCGCCCTCGCGCTCGGCCAGCGCGGCGGCGCGAGCACGCTCCTCCGCGGTGAGCGGCTTGGCCAGGAAGGGCAGGTCCTCCTCCAGCGGGAAGAGCACCGGGCCGTCGATGCCCAGGCCCTTGAGCACTTCGACCTGCAAGGTGACTGTGCCGGCGACGTCCGCGGTGTGCCCGGCGATCTCGCCGTCGCCCTGCATCGCGTGCATGTCGCCCAGGTACACGCCGCCGCCCGGCACCTTCACCGGGCACACGATGATCGCGCCGGCGCGGACGGCGTCGATGTCCAGGTGCCCGTCCGTCTTGTGCTGCTGCAGGTCCTGCGCGTCCATCGCGAACCGGTGCGGCGCGCCGACCAGGAACGCGCCGAAGTCGCCCGCGTTGTGGGAATCGGGCATTGTCGCGCTGGGCGTCGTGCCGAGCTGGCCGAGGAACGGGCGCATGCGGCTGACGACGCCGACCAGGTGGCTCGGCGCGAACGTCAGGATCGGGTTCTGAACGCTGTTGTCGGGAAGCGCGGCGTAGGCGGCCGCGTCGGCGGCGATCTCGTGCGCGCGGCGCTCGTCCACCGTCACGCCCAGGCGGCCGTCGAAGGCCATCGTGTAGCCGTTGGTGAACGTGAACGGCGTCGCGTCCGCACCGCACGCGGCGCAGCGCACGGCGGTCTCGCCGATCCCGTCCAGCCGGGTCTCGGGCCACTGCGCGCCGCACCCGGGACAGACCGCGGCGCAGTACGGGTCACCGTTGAAGCGGCCCTCCATCGCCTGGTCGTTGCCCGACGAGGTCGCGCGTGAGGTGACCGCGATCTCCTTGATGCGGATCGCGATCGCGTCGCCCGGCTCAGCGCCCTCGACGGCGACCGGCGTGCACACCTCGTGCCCGCCGCGGATCGCGGGCGTGATCATCGGGCCCCAGCAGCCCGGGGTGGAGTTCCACACGATGTGCCCGCCGTCGGCGACCGGGCCGAGCTGCTGCACGTCCGGGCCGAGCACGCCGTCGGTGAACGTGTCGACGATGACGGTGCGGCGGGTGGTCGTGTCCTGAATCGCCATATCCACTCCTTGTTCAGCCGCCCGAGACGGGCAGCAGCAGGGCGACCTCTTCACCTGAGACCAGGTGATGGTCGCGGGTCACGTGCGCGCCTGCGACGACCGGGAGCACCGATCGCAGCGCGGGCGCGAGGTCCGGCTCGTCCTCCGCGAGCCGGGCGAAGAGGTCGCGCACGGTGGCGCCCTCAGCGAGCTGGACAGACTTGAGCGGCGCGACCGAGAGGCGCGCGAGCCCAGCGCCGAGACGGACCCGAACCGTCAATCCTCGGCAAGCCTAACCGCCAGGCGCGAATACCGACGCGACGTGTCCGGCGTGGCCGCCGCGCGCGTCACGACGGCGCGCGTGCCGACGACCAGCGTCGCCTTTCGCGCGCGGGTCATCGCCGTGTAGAGCATCTCGCGGCGCAGGAAGTACGGACCGGCGGCGGGGTGCGCGACGACGATCGCCACCGGCAGCTCGATCCCCTGCCCCTTGTGGATCGAGCACGCGTACGCGAGCTGCAGGCGCGGCGCCTCCTCGTCGGGCAGCTCGACGACGACGCCGTCCGCGCTCACGACGAGCTTCTCGTCCTGGTGGTCGAGCAGGCGCAGGATCGTCCCGTTCATGAGGCCCAGCTCGTGCAGGTTGCGCCCGGAGAGCATCAGCTTGTCGCCGATCCGCAGCCGCCCGCCCATCACCGGGCGCCCGCCGGCGTTGAGCGCTTGGCGCAGGCGCTGGTTGATCGCTTCGATCCCGAGCGCGCCGCGATAGACGGGCGCGAACACCTGCACGTCGGTCAGCGGGTCCACGCCGTAGTGCTTGGGCAGCCGCGCGCTCACGAGCGACTCGATCTCGTCCAGCGCCGCCGCGGGATCGCTGCGCTCGATCAGGAACAGGTCGCGCTGCAACCCCTCGTGAGGCGTGAAGTCGGGCGGCTGGCCCTGGCGCACGGCGTGCGCGCCGCGCACGATCATCGACCCCGCCGCCTGCCGGAAGATGTGCGTGAGCTCGGCGACCGGCACCGCCTTGGTCGCCACCAGCTCCGCGAACGGCTTGCCCGCGCCGACCGGGGCGAGCTGGTCGGCGTCGCCGACGAGCACGACGTGCATCTGATCCCCGACCGCCCGCAGCAACGTGACGAGCAGCTCGAGGTTCGCCATCGACGTCTCGTCCACGACCAGCAGGTCGGCCTCGATCTCGTCGCGCGTCGGGCCCTGGCCGGGAATCCAGCCGAGCGCGGAGTGGATCGTCGACGCCTCCATGTCCGTGGACTCGGCCATGCGCCGTGCCGCGCGGCCGGTGGGCGCGACGAGCGCGATCGACGCCTTCTGCGCCTTGGCCGCCGCGCAGATGAGCCGGATCGTCGCGGTCTTGCCGGTGCCGGGACCGCCGGTGACGATCGACAGCCGCGACGTGAACGCGGCCGTCACCGCGCCGGCCTGCTCGGGCGCGGGCACGAGGTCGTCGGTGGCGACGACGGCCGGCTCGAGGGTCGGCTGCGCGTTCGCCAGCCCGTTGACGAGCGCGGCGAGCTCGGCCTCGAGCCGGGCGGTGACGGGCCGATACGCCCACAGGGCCGGCGAGTCCGGCGCGGGCGCGGGCGTGCGTGCGGGCGGGTCGGCCTCCAGCACGAGGTCTTCGTGCTCGACCATGTCGTGCAGCAGCTGGGCGTCGGGCGGCGGGCCGTTGAGCAGCGTGCCGGCCTTGGCCGTGAGCTCCGGCACGGGGAGGCACGTCGAACCGTCGCGCTCGGCCTCGATCAGGACGTGGACGACCGCGGCGCGGCGGCGGCCGGGCGAGTCGCGCGGGACCCCGGCCGCGCGGGCGATCGTGTCGGCGATCTGGAAGCCGACGCCGAACACGTTGGTGAGCTCGTACGGGCGCTTGCGAACCGTGTCGTGCGCGCGCTCGCCGTACTCGGCGGCGATGCGCGGGACGAGCCAGGCGAGGCCGTGCGGGGCGAGCAGCAGGTGCAGGGCGCGGGTGGAGCGCAGCGCCTGCCAGGACTTCGCGGCCTCCTTGGAGCGGGCGTGGGAGAGGCCGGCGCGGCGGAAGGCGAGGCCGGGGTCCTCATCGACGATCTCCAGCACGCGTTCGCCGTAGCGCTCGAGCAGCCGCGCGGCGCGCACGCCGCCGACGTGGCGGACGCGTTTGAGGTAGGCGAGCAGCGCCTCGTCGCCCGACGGCGGCACCGACTCGGCCATGGATACCTTGACCTGCGGGCCGTAGCGGCGATCCTCGTGCCAGACGCCGCTGATGCGCACGTGCTCGCGCTCCTCCAGGTGCGCCAGCGGGCCGACCAGCACGAGCTCGTCGCCGCCGCGGTCGGCGTCTATGACCGCGAAGCCCGTGTCCTCGCTGGAGAAGCGGATGCGGCGGATGACGATCTCATCCTCGAACGGGGTGCCGGGCGCATCCTCCATGGCTCGCTGAACCTAGCGGTCGGCCGGACGGATCAGCGTCGGGGCGCGTGAGTCGTCACAGAGTCGGTGCAGAATCGGCGCAGACCGTGCGCAAGTCAGAAGCGGCGGGCGCCGTGGAAGTGCCTGCCCCAGTAGTCGCCGCCGATCGGGTGCTCGCGCACGCCGTGCGTGGTGGCGGAGATCACGGTCGTCGCGCTGGTGGCGATGCCGACGTGCGACGCGCCCGGGCCGTTGGCGTCGAAGAACACGAGGTCGCCGGCCTGGATGTTCTCGCGCGCGACGGGCGTGCCGACGTTGAACTGGTCGAAGCTCGTGCGCGGGATCGTGACGCCGGCCTGGGCCATCGCCCACTGCGTCAGGCCCGAGCAGTCCCAGGCCGGACCCTCGCCGCCGAGCTCGTAGGGCGCACCGAGCTTGGACTGCGCGGCGCCGACCGCCGACATGCCGGAGCCGGAAGGGGCAGAGACGGAACCGGAGCCGGAGGAACCCTGGGTGTTGCCGGACACGCCGAGCGCGCCGAGCGTCGCCGGACCGGCGATGCCGTCCACGAGGAGCCCGCGGCTGCGCTGGAAGTCCCGCACGGCCTGGCGCGTGATCGGCCCGTACACGCCGTCGGCGGAGATGCCGAGCGCGCGCTGGATGGCCATGACCGTCGCCGCGTTCGACGACCCGCGCGGGGACGCGGGCGCAGGCGCGCCCGCGAGCCCGAGCGCGCGCTTGGTGGCCGGGCCGACGATGCCGTCCACGACGAGCCCGCTGCGGGCCTGGAAGTCCCGCACCGCGCGGCGTGTGACCGGGCCGAAGACGCCGTCGGCCACGATGCCCAGCGCGCGCTGGACGGCGCGCACGTCGTCGCCGGTGTTGCCGCGCTCGAGCTCCTGCGCCGCGGCGGGGGCCGACGGCACCGCGACCGTCGCCGCGAGCAGCGCGGCCGACACCTGCACGCCCGTCACACGGTGCTTGCTCTGCGCCCGGCGGCGGCGCGAGCGCTCCAGCGAACGCTCCCACAGCTCGACGCTCGCAAGATCTCGCTCCATCTCGCCATCACACCACGAGCCCCCGACGGATCTGCTCGATGGCGTCGGACACGTGCTCGTCCAAGCGCTCGGCCGCGAGCATGCCGCTGTTGATCAGCCCGGCCAGGCCGTGCAGCGTCGCGAAGGCGACCACGCCCGTGCGCTCGGACTCGAACAGCGCGAACGCGGGCGAGAAGCAGCGGTGGGAGGCGGCCATGAGCTCGCGCGAGCGGTGCTTGCCCGCGAACATCAGCTCCAGCAGCGCG
The DNA here is from genome assembly GCF_027587175.1 of Solirubrobacter deserti. GTDB lineage: Bacteria > Actinomycetota > Thermoleophilia > Solirubrobacterales > Solirubrobacteraceae > Solirubrobacter > Solirubrobacter deserti. Next base: position 67,227 of record NZ_JAPCID010000003.1, on the reverse strand, counting down.
GCGTGCTCGGTGGCGAAGCGGACATAGGTCCGCGCCCATGCGGCCAGCGGGTCCTCGCCCGCGAGCGCCTCGGCGAGCTGCGCGCCCAGGCGCCGGAAGCCGTCGAGCGCGAGCTCGTCGAGCAGCTCCTGCTTGTCGAAGAAGTGGCGGCGGGGCGCGGCGTGGCTGACGCCCACCTTGCGCGCGAGCTCGCGCAGCGAGATCTCGCCGCCCTCGGCAAGCGTCTGCTCGGCGCTCTCGAGCAGCGCCGCGCGCAGGTTCCCGTGGTGGTAGGTCCGGACCGGAGGCACTTACGGACAGCTTAGGATGTTGCCATTGACATCATTGTTGTCATCGTCTACTTTAGAGCGCATGAGCCCCTGGACCGCCACCGACATCCCCGATCAGACCGGCCGCACCTACGTCATCACCGGCGCCAACAGCGGCATCGGTCTCGCCGCCGCGCGCGAGGTGGTGCGCAAGGGCGCGCGCGTGATCCTCGCGGTCCGCAACACCGCCAAGGGTGAGGAGGCGGCGCGTGGCATGCCGGGTGAGACGGAGGTACGCGCGCTGGACCTCGCCGACCTGAGCTCGGTGCGCGCGTTCGCGCAGGCCGTGGACGAGGACGTCGCCGTGCTGGTCAACAACGCGGGCGTGATGAACATCCCGCTGGCGCGCACGGCCGACGGGTTCGAGATGCAGTTCGGCACCAACCATCTCGGGCACTTCGCTCTCACGAACCTGCTGCTGCCGCGCATCACCGACCGGGTGGTGGTCGTGGCCTCCGGCGCGCACCGCTTCGGCAAGATGCGCTTCGACGATCTCAACTGGGAGCAGGGCTACCAGCGCCACCGCGCCTACGGGCAGGCCAAGCTGTCGAACCTGCTGTTCATGTCCGAGCTGCAGCGCGAGCTGGAGGCGGCCGGCTCGTCGGTCAGAGCGGTCGGCGCGCACCCGGGATGGGCGGCGACGAACCTGCAGCGCAACTCCGGTAACCCGATCGAGCACCTGCTGGTGCACACCATCGGTAACCGGCTGTGGGCGCAGAGCGGGGACATGGGCGCGCTGCCGACGCTGTTCGCCGCCACGCAGGACATCCCCGGGGACACCTACATCGGGCCGGACGGGCGTGGGGAGATGCGCGGGTACCCGACCGTCGTCGGGCGCAGCGCCGCCGCGCAGGACGCCGAGGCAGCCGCGCGGCTGTGGGCCGAGTCCGAACGCCTCACCGGCGTGAGTTTTCCGCGCGAGGCGTCAACTTTGGTCCGGTAGTCCTCCGTTTATCTCCACCGGGCGGAGGAAACACCTCCTCGGGTGACGTCACGGCGGTCGCCAGTCCGCGCGCCGGGGGCCAGCATCCTGCTCGCGGTGGCGGTGCTCGCCGCCATCGCCGCGGTGTTCGCCAACCACCAGCTGTCGCGGAACACGCTCGAGCACACGTCGCAATGGCGCGAGTATGTGGCGACGATCCGCAACGAGGCTTCGCTCGGCCGGCTCGCCGCCGAGCGACGGGCGGCCGGTTTCCCCGACGCGGATGTGGACACGCCGCTGGCCGCCGCCCTGGACGCGTGCGATCGGCTGCGTGCGCGCGGGGACGACGGCGTGCGCAGCGCCGCCAACACGCTCTGCCGCCAGGTGGTGTTGCTGCGGGCGACGCCGCGCGACGACGTCGTGTTCGGCCGGCTGCTGCGCGAACGTGACCGGACCGTCGCGGCGATCGAGGCGCGCCGGCACGCGGACGAGGACTGGCTGTTGCGGCTGGCGCTCATCCTCGGGGCGTTGGTCGTGGCGCTGTTCGCCGGGGCGGGCTTCGCGCTGCGTCGCGCGCGTCTGAAGCTGGCGCTGCAGGCGCGCCAGCACGAAGGCATCCTGCGTTCGGTCGGTGACGGCATCATCACCACCGACGCCGACGGGATCATCACGTACGCCAACCCGGCGGCGCACGAGTTGCTCGGCGCCGACGATCTGCGCGGACACTCGGTCGCGGAGGGTTCCAGCTCACTCCCGCTCGCGACGCTGCGGGACGGCAAGACCCGCTACGTGGAGGGTGAGGTCGTGCAAGGTGGCGACGGCGTCGAGCGGGTCCTGTCGTACACATTGAGCGGGCTGCGCCGTCGCGACCGGGTCGTCGGTGTGGCGTCGGTCTTCCGCGACGTATCCGATCGGGTCCGAAAGCAGCGCCGCACCGATGCCGAGCACGCCGCCACACGCGTGCTGGCCGGTGCCGGCAACTTCGGCGAGGCGGCTCCGCGGCTCGCCGAGCTCGTCTGCACGGCGCTGCGCTGGAAGGTCGGCGCGGTCTGGCTCGTGGACGGCGGCGAGCTCCGGCTGGCGGCGCATTGGTCGTCGAATGCCGAGACGGCCGAGGAGATCCGGGCCCGAGCCGGCGATCTTTCGCTCAGACGCGGTGAAGGGCTCGCGGGGCAGGCGTGGGCGGCGCGAGAGCCGGCCTGGATCGTGGACGCGCAGCAGGACGAGCGCTTCGCGCACGCGCGGGCGCTCGGGCTCCGCGGGGGCCTCGCCGTTCCGGTCATCAGCGACGGCACGTGCCTCGGCGTGCTCGAGTTCTTCGACGACGCGGTGCACCCGCGCGACGGCGATGTCGAGTCCACGATGACCTCGATCGCCGTCTATCTCGGCCAGTTCATGCAGCGCCGGCGGGCGGAGGCCGAGCTCGTGGTGGCGCGCGACGAGGCACTGGAGGCGGCGCGCCTGAAGTCGGAGTTCGTGGCCAACGTCAGCCACGAGATCCGCACCCCGATGAACGGCGTCCTCGGCATGGCCGACCTGCTGCTGGACACGCCGCTCGACGACGAGCAGCGCTCGTTCGCCGAGACCGTCAAGAGCTCGGGCGGCGCGCTGCTGTCGATCATCAACGACATCCTCGACTTCTCCAAGATCGAGGCCGGCAAGCTCGACCTGGACCCGGTGGACTTCGACATCCGCGAGGCCGTCGCCGACGTCTGCGACCTCCTCGCGGGACGCGCCCGCGACGACGTCGAGCTCGTTGCGCAGATCTCGGAGGACGTCCCGCGGACGGTGACCGGCGACGAGGTCCGGCTGCGTCAGGTCCTCACCAACCTCGTCGGCAACGCGCTCAAGTTCACGCACGAGGGCGAGGTCGTCGTGACCGTGACGGCCGAGACCGGCGGGTTGCGGGTCGCGGTGCGCGACACCGGCATCGGCATCGACCCGGCCAAGCTCGACGGGCTCTTCGACTCCTTCAGCCAGGCCGACGCCTCGACTACGCGCCGGTACGGCGGCACCGGACTGGGCCTCGCGATCTCGCGCCAGCTGGTGGAGATGATGGGCGGCCGGATCGGCGCCGAGTCCGTCCCGGGCCAGGGGAGCACGTTCTGGTTCACCGTCCGCATGGCCACGGCGCAGACGCGCGAGCGGACACCGGCGCGCGAGCTGGCCGGGCTGAAGGTCCTGATCGTCGACGACAACGCGACCAACCGCGAGATCCTCGAGCGCCGGCTGAACTCGTGGCGGATGAACGCCGGAAGCGCCGACGACGGGCACGCCGGCCTGGCCTGCATCCGCAAGGCGCGTGCCGCCGGCGAGCCGTACGACCTCGTGCTGCTCGACCATCACATGCCCGGCCTGGACGGGCTCGGCGTCGCGGCCGCGCTCGACGAGGGCGGCCCGCGCGTGATCCTGCTCAGCTCCGCGGGCCGCACGCGCGGCGGCCCGGGCATCAACGCGACGCTCACCAAGCCCGTGCGCGAGTCGCGCCTATACGACACGATCGCGAACACGATGGTGGGCCGCGCCCCCACGCCCAAGGCACCGGCCGCCCAGCCGCCGGCGTCGGCGCCGGCCCGCGACGGCGCGCCGATCCTGCTCGCCGAGGACAACCCGACCAACCAGGCCGTCGCGCTCAACGTCCTGCGCCGGCGGGGCTTCCGCGTGCAGGTCGTCGACAACGGCGCCGAGGCCGTGGAGGCGATCCGGCGCGAGCCGTTCGCGGCGGTGCTGATGGACTGCCAGATGCCCGTGCTCGACGGCTACGCGGCCACGGCGGAGATCCGCGAGATCGAGGGCGAGGAGCGCCACACGCCGATCATCGCCATGACCGCGCACGCGATGGAGGGCGCGCGCGAGCGCTGTCTGGCCGCCGGGATGGACGACTACCTGAGCAAGCCGCTGCACGCGGACGCGCTCGACGAGGTGCTCCGGCGCTGGATCGATGCGCCCAACCCGACCGTGATGGACCGCGGCTTTCTCGCCTCGCTGGCCCGCGACATCGGCGGGGAGGACGTCGTGGCCGAGATCTGCGACCTCTTCCTGTCCGACATCGACCCGCGCATGGACGAGCTCCGGCGCGCCGCCGAGGACGGGGACGCCGAGTCGCTGCGCCGCGGAGCGCACCAGCTCAAGGGCAGCGCGTCGAACATCGGTGCCGTCGCGGTGTCCGGCGCGGCCGCCGAGCTCGAGCGGCTGGCCAAGGCGGGAGAGCTCGACGCGGTGCAGGCGCCGCTCAGCCGTCTCTCGGACGCGGTGCGGTTGACCCGCGCGGCGCTGGGTAAACCGTCAACTCAGTGAAGATCATTGTCGCGGAGGACGATCCGGTTTCGCGCCGCGTGCTCGAAGCAGTGCTGAACCGGATGGGCCACGAGTGCGAGTCCGCCGAGGACGGCGAATCCGCGTGGGCGCACTTCAAGGCCGCGGTCCCCGACGTGCTCATCACCGACTGGATGATGCCGGGCATGGCGGGCCCGGACCTGTGCCGCCACGTGCGCGCCGCCTACGGGCCTGATTGCTACGTGATCATGTTGACCGCGCTCAGCGGCGACAACGAGATCCGGACCGCGATCGAGGCCGGCGCCGACGACTTCCTCAATAAGCCGCTGGACCGCAACCAGCTGACGATGCGCTTGGCGGTCGCCGACCGGTTGCGCGCGCTGCGGCTCAAAGTGGCTGAGCTCGACGGAAAGGCGTAGCGTCCGTGACATGTCCACTCCAGCGCAGGACGTCGAGTCGGCGCTCATCGAATCGGTCTGTGAACGGGTTCGCGAGCGGGTGGCCCCGGAGGAGGTCGCCGAAGCCGAAGCGTTCGTCCGCCAGTACTACCGCCGCGCCCCCGCGGCCGACCTGAAGGGCCGCGAGCCGGTCGACCTGTACGGCGCCGCGCTGGCGCACTGGGCGTTCGGGAAGGATCGCGCCCCGGGCGAGCCGCGCGTGCGCGCGTACAACCCGACGTTCGAGCAGCACGGCTGGCAGTCGCCGCACACGGCGATCGAGGTCGTCTCCGACGACATGCCGTTTCTCGTGGACTCGGCGAGCATGGAGCTCAGCCGGCGCGAGCTCGGCATTCACGTGCTCGTCCACCCGGTCATCGGCGACGAGTCCTACATGCACATCGAGGTCGACCGCCAGGCGGACGGCTTCGAGACGCTCGAGCAGGCGATCCTGGGCGTGCTCGCACAGGTGCGCGCGGCGGTCGAGGACTGGCAGCCGATGCGCGAGCGCATGCAGGCGCTGCTCGAGGAGCCGATGCCGGCGGGCGTGGACACCGACGAGTTCGAGGAGGCCCGGGCGCTGCTCGCCTGGGTCGCCGACCACCACTTCACCTACCTCGGCTACCGCGAGTACGAGCTGACCGAGGACTCGCTGCGCGCCGTCGAGGGCTCCGGCCTCGGCCTGCTGCGCGGGGGCGGGGCCGAGTCGACCGGCTTCTCCAAGCTCCCGGTGGCGGTGCGCGCGCTCGCCCGTGAGCCCGACCCGCTCGTGCTGGCCAAGGCGACGACGCGCTCCCCGGTCCACCGGCCGGCGTACCTGGACTACATCGGCGTCAAGCGCTTCGACGACGACGGCAACGTGATCGGCGAGCGCCGCTTCCTCGGCCTCTACACGACCGGCGCCTACCGCGAGGTGCCGGCCAACATCCCGGTGCTGCGGCGCAAGGCGGCCGCGGTCCGCGAGCGCGCCGGATTCGTGGCAGGCAGCCACGACGACAAGGCGCTCGTCGAGGTCATCGACACCTTCCCGCGCGACGAGCTGTTCCAGATCGGCGTCGACGACCTGTACGAGATCGCGGTCGGGATCCTCGAGCTCGGCGAGCGCCAGCGCGTGCGGCTGTTCATGCGCACGGACCGCTACGAGCGCTTCGTCTCCTGCCTGGTGTTCGTCCCGCGCGACCGCTTCAACACGGCCAACCGGATCAAGATCGGCGAGATCCTCACCGAGGCGCTCGGCGCCGAGTCGCTGGACTGGGGGCTGCGCCTGACCGAGTGGGTGCTGGTGCGCATCCACTACACGCTGCACCTGCCCGCCGGGACCCGCCCGGACTACGACGCGCAGGAGCTGGAGGCGCGGATCGTCGAGGCCATCCGCTCGTGGGACGACGACCTGTTCGACGCGCTGCTGGAGGAGTTCGGCGAGGAGAGCGGGATGGCGCTCAACCGCCAGTACGGCGCCGCCTTCCCGCCCGCGTACCGCCACGACCTGCTGGCGCGCTCGGCCGTCGCCGACGTCCAGCGCATCGAAGGCCTGAGCGACGAGAATGACCTGGACCTCTCCCTGTACCGCCCGCTCGAGGCCCCGCCCGGCGCGCTGCGCTGCAAGGTCTACCGGCGCGGCGAGCGCGTGTCGCTGTCCGACGTGCTGCCGATGTTCGAGTCGCTCGGCCTCACCGTGACGGACGAGCGGCCCTACCAGGTCACCCCGCGCGAGGGTCCTCCGGCGTGGCTGTACGACTTCGGCCTGCATGCGCAGGGACCGGTGGACGTGGACGCCATCCGCGACCGCTTCCACGAGGGCTTCGAGCGCGTCTGGCGCGGCGAGGCCGAGCAGGACGGCTTCAACGGCCTCATCCTCGCCGCCGGGCTCGACTGGCGCGAGGTGACCATGCTGCGCGCGGTCGCCCGTTACCTGCGCCAGGCGGGAATCCCGTTCAGCGACCGCTATATGGAGAACACGCTGCTCGAGCACGCGGGCGTGGCGCGCGCGCTGGTGGAGCTGTTCCGCGCGCGCTTCGATCCGTCCGGTACCCGCGGCGGCGCCGACCGGATCGCGGAGCGGATCGAGCAGGCGATCGACGCCGTGGACTCGCTCGACCAGGACCGCATCCTGCGCGGCTTCCTCAGCGTCGTCACCGCGATGCTGCGCACGAACTACTTCCTGCCCGGCCCGAAGCCGTACGTCAGCTTCAAGCTCGACCCGCACCAGATCCCGCTCACGCCCCTGCCGCGCCCGAAGTTCGAGATCTTCGTGCACTCCCCACGCGTGGAAGGCGTGCACCTGCGCGGCGGCGCGGTCGCGCGCGGCGGGCTGCGCTGGTCGGACCGGCGCGAGGACTTCCGCACGGAGATCCTCGGCCTGATGAAGGCGCAGATGGTCAAGAACGCCGTCATCGTGCCGGTCGGCTCCAAGGGCGGCTTCGTGGTCAAGCGGCCCGGTGACCAGGTGGTCGAGTGCTACACGACCTTTCTGTCCGGCCTGCTGGACGTGACCGACAACATCGTCGGCGAGGACGTCGTCCCGCCCTCGCACGTCGTCCGCGCCGACGGCGACGATCCGTACCTGGTCGTGGCCGCGGACAAGGGCACTGCGACGTTCAGCGACATCGCCAACGGCGTCGCGAACCAGTACGGCTTCTGGCTCGGGGACGCGTTCGCTTCCGGCGGCTCGGTCGGCTACGACCACAAGGCGATGGGCATCACCGCGCGCTCCGCCTGGGTGAGCGTACAACGCCACTTCCGCGAGCTCGGCGTCGACGTCCAGGCGCAGGACTTCACCGTCGCGGGCATCGGCGACATGAGCGGCGACGTGTTCGGCAACGGCATGATGCTCTCCCCGCACATCAAGCTCGTCGCCGCGTTCGACCACCGGCACGTGTTCCTGGACCCCGACCCGGACCCGGCCGCGAGCCTGGCCGAGCGCGAGCGGCTGTTCAAGCTTCCCCGCTCATCGTGGGACGACTACGACCGCGCGCTGATCTCCGAGGGCGGCGGCATCTTCCCGCGCACCGCCAAGTCGATCGACCTCACCCCGCAGGTGCGCGAGGCGCTCGCCGTCGAGGCCGAGCGCCTCACCCCGTCCGAGCTGATCCAGGCGATCCTGAGGGCGCCCGTCGACCTGCTCTGGAACGGCGGCATCGGCACCTACGTCAAGGCCGCGAGCGAGACCCACGCCGACGTCGGCGACAAGGCCAACGACGCCGTGCGCGTGAACGGCCGCGAGCTGCGCGCGCGGGTCGTGGGCGAGGGCGGCAATCTCGGCGGCACGCAGCGCGGACGGATCGAGTTCGCGCTCGAGGGCGGGCGCATCAACACCGACGCGATCGACAACGCGGGCGGCGTCAACTGCTCCGACCACGAGGTCAACATCAAGGTCCTGCTCGACAGCGTGGTCGCGGCCGGCGACATGACCGTCAAGCAGCGCAACCGCCTGCTGGCGGAGATGACCGACGCCGTCGCCGAGCGCGTGTTGCGCGGCTCCTACACGCAGACGCAGGCGCTTTCCCTGGCGCGCTTCCAGGCGCCCGCGATGCTCGACGTCCACGACCGCTTCATGCGTGACCTGGAGGCGTCCGGCCGGTTGGACCGGGCGATCGAGATGCTGCCGGACGCGGACGCGATCGCCGAGCGCCGCCAGGCCGGGCTCGGCCTCACCCAGCCCGAGCTCGCCGTGGTGCTCGCCTACGCGAAGATCACCCTCTACGCCGCGCTGCTGGACTCCGACCTACCGGACGACCCGGCGCTCGAGGAGGAGCTCGCGGTCTACTTCCCGCCGCCGCTGCCCGAGCGCTTTCGCGCGGAGATGGCCCGGCACCGGCTGCGGCGCGAGATCATCGCGACGCGGGTGGCGAACCAGCTCGTCGACCGCGCCGGGGTGACGTTCCTGTTCCGCCTGCGCGAGGACACGGGCGCCTCACACGCCGACATCGCGCGCGCGTCGGTGATCGCGCGCGACGTGTTCGACATGCGCACGCTGTGGGCGGACGTGGAGGCGCTCGACGGCCAGGTCACGGCCGACACGCAGACGTTCATGCTGCTGAGCGGGCGCCGGATGGTCGAGCGGGCGACGCGCTGGCTGCTGCGCACGCGGCCCCGCCCGCTGGACATCGGCGCCGAGGTCGCGCGCTTCGCCGACGGTGCGCGCGCGGTGGCCGAGTTGCTGCCCGGCGTGCTCGTCGACGCCGAGCAGCAGGCGTGGCGGGAGCGCGTCGGCGGGCTGTGCGACGCGGGCGTGCCGGAGGCGCTGGCGGCGCGCGTGGCCTCGCAGGGCGCGCTGTTCGCGGCGTTGGACATCGTCGAGGTGGCGGGCGCGACCGAGCGCGGCGTGGAGGAGGTCGCGGCGCTGCACTTCGAGCTCGGCGGCCGGCTGCACCTGCACTGGCTGCGCGACCAGATCGCTCAGCTCACGCGTGACACGCGGTGGGCGACGATGGCGCGCGCCGCGCTGCGCGACGACCTGTTCTCCCTGCACGCCGACCTCACGCGTGAGGTGCTGCGCTTCGAGTCGCTGGACGCGTGGTTCGCCGCCAACCGGGCCGCGGTCGAGCGTGCGCAGGAGATCCTGGGCGAGATCCGGGCGGGCGGGACGTTCGATCTGACAACGTTGCCGGTGGCACTGCGCGAAGTGCGCAATCTCATCGCTCCCGCGGGAAGGACATGACGCATGCTCTTCGGTGAAGAACACACCCGGAAGTACAAGGAGACCGACGGCGAGGTCGGGCACGACTGGCAGGGCACCCAGACGCTGCTGCTCACCACCAAGGGCCGCAAGTCGGGCGAGCCGCGCGAGCTGCCGCTGATCTACGCCCCGTGGGAGGACGCCTATCTGATCGTCGCGTCCAACGGCGGCCAGGACCGCCCGCCGGCCTGGTACCTGAACCTGCAGGCCGACCCGAGTGCGGAGGTCCAGGTCTGGGGCGACCGCTTCCCGGCGAAGGCGCGCGTGGCCACGCCCGAGGAGAAGGCGCAGATGTGGTCGACGATGATCAAGGAGTGGCCTGCGTACGACGACTATCAAGAGAAGACGGACCGGGAGATCCCGATCATCGTGCTGGAGCGGGCGGGCTAGCCGCCACGGCGGCGATCTCCGACCGGGCCTCCTCGCCCAGGTTCTCGAACCGCAACCCGTAGACCCGATAGCCGCGCTCGTTCACCACACGGGCGCGGCCGTTGATCCGCGCCCGGTCGGGCAGCTCGAAGTCGAAGGTCTCGTCCACGGCCATGGGCCGGTTCGCCTTGACGCGCATCCCGCCCGGCCCGATGTCAAGTGTCGTCGCCTCGATCGTCTTGCCCGTACGGCGATGCAGCAGGCACTCGAGTGCGACCTCCGTGCGCCAGGAACGGCGCCGGTCCGTCATGGCTCCCACATCAACCAGTATGTCTCGCCATGGTCTTCTATGAACCCGATAGGCGCGACCGCGAGCTGCTGCCGCATGATCCGTTCAAGGCGTTCATCGCGCCGCGCCCGATCGGGTGGGTGTCGACGCTCGGTGCGTCCGGCGCCGTGAACCTCGCGCCGTACTCGTACTTCAACGCCGTCTGCGACACCCCGCCGACCGTCATGTTCTCCAGCAGCGGGCCGAAGGACTCGGCGACCTTCGCGCGCGAGGGCGGCGAGTTCGTGTGGAACATGGCCACGTGGGAGCTGCGCGAGCCGATGAACCTCAGCTCGAAGGAACTCGCGCGCGGGGACAGCGAGTTCGAGTTCGCCGGGCTGGAGACGGCGCCGTCGCGCCTGGTCGCACCGCCGCGCGTGGCCGCCGCGCCGGTCGCGCTCGAGTGCCGCGTGTCCCAGGTGGTGGAGGTCGCGGACGGCCCGAACATCGTGACCTTCGGCCAGGTCGTCGGCGTGCACGTCGACGAGTCGGTGATCGTCGACGGCCGCGTGGACCTCACGCGGATCCGGCCGATCGCCCGCTGCGGCTATCGCGGCGACTACACCGTCGTCGACTCACTGTTCGAGATGCTGCGGCCCTGAAACCGGTTCGTTGGCCTTTGCGGGCGCAGTGCGGTTGTATCTGCACTGATGTTCGTGGAGGCGGCTGGTGGGGTGCTCGTCTGCGGGGGCCTCGCGTGCCTGGCCTCGGCCGTCGCGGGACGCCGCTCGTGGCTCGTCGCCGCCCTGTTCGCGGCGGCGCTGGCGTGCGCGGCGGCGGATGCGTTCGGGGCGAGCTCGGTCTTCCACACCGTGGCCGGCGCGCTGGGTTTCGCGGGCGCGGCGGCGATGGTGCTGCAACGACTTGGGAGGCCGCTGGCGCTGAGTTGGCTGGACTTTGTGATGGGCGGGTGCGCCGTCGGCGCGCTGTCGGCCACGACCGGCGCGGAGCTCGGCGCGACGCTGGGCGCCAGCGGCGTCGCGGCGGCGCTGGGGCTCGCGCGCTGGCGGGTGAGCGGGGCGCTCGCGGCCGCGCTGGTCGGGTTGATCGCGCTCGGCGAGCTGCCGTGGCTGGCGGTGCTGCCGCTGACGGCGGCCGTGTGGCTGCGCGAGCCGCCCGCGACGCCCTCGCCCGAGTTCAACCCGGTCGTGCTCGCGGCGCTGTTGGCCTACGCGGCCGCGGCGATGGTCCTGCTCGTCGTCGGGCAGTTCGTGTCGCTGCCGCCTGACGCGGCCACGCTGGCGACCGTCACGATGCTGACGGGGATGGCGCGGGCCGGGCTCACGCTGACGGATCGCCTGAAGCACTCGCAACGCCAGGCCGTCACCGACGACCTGACCGGGCTCGGCAACCGGCGCCATCTGCTGAACGCGCTGGGGACGGCGATCGAGGACGCACACCACGAGGTGGCGCTGTTGCTGATCGACCTCGACGGCTTCAAGGAGCTCAACGACACGCTCGGCCACCACGCGGGGGACGAGGTGCTGCGTCAGATCGGGCCGCGCCTGGAGGAGGCGCTGCAGCCGGGGAACACGCTGGCGCGGCTCGGCGGCGACGAGTTCGCGGTGATCCTCGACCCGGGCGACGAAGCGTCGGCGAGCGCCGCCGGGCTGCGGCTGCGCTCTTCGCTGGAGCGCTCGTTCGCGGTCGGCGGGATCCGCGTGCACATCGACGCCTCGATCGGCATCGCGCTCTTCCCCGAGCACGCGCGCGACCCGATCGGCCTGCTTCAGCGCGCCGACGTCGCGATGTACGAGGCCAAGCGCACGCGCACCGGCCACGAGGTCTACCTGCCCGCGCGCGACACGCACTCACGGCGCCGGCTCGAACTGCTCGGCGAGCTGCGCGACGGGCTGGCCGGCGGCGAGCTGATCCTGCACTACCAGCCGAAGGCCGAGCTGGCGACGGGCGAGGTGCGCGGCGTCGAGGCGCTCGTGCGCTGGGTGCATCCGCGACGCGGGCTGTTGATGCCGAGCGAGTTCCTCCCATTGGCCGACCACAGCGGGCTCGGACGGTCGCTGACGGCGTTCGTGCTCGACCGCGCGCTGGTGGAGATCGGCGAGCGCCGCCGCGACGGCTTCGACCTGAGCGTCGCCGTCAACCTCTCGCCGGCCGACCTGCTCGACCTCGGCCTGCCCTCCGAAGTCGCGCGCACACTCCAGCGGCGGGACTTCCCGGCCTCGTGCCTGCGCCTCGAAGTCAGCGAGGACGCCGTGATGGCCGACCCGGAGCGCTCGCTGGAGGTGCTGCGCGAGCTGCGCGCGATCGGCGTCGCCACCGCGCTGGACGACTTCGGCTCCGGCCACGTCTCGCTCGGCCATCTCAAGCACCTGGGCGTCGACGAGATCAAGATCGACCGCTCGTTCGTGATGCGCCTTGCCGACGACGCGCGTGACGCCGCGATCGTCCACACCACGGTGGACCTCGGCCGGCGGCTGGGGATGAAGGTGGTCGCGGAGGGCGTCGAGACGTCGGAGGCGTGGGACACGCTCGCCGGGCTGCACTGCGACGAGGCGCAGGGCTTCTTCCTCGGGCGCCCGATGACCGCCACCGCGCTCGCGGGGTGGATGCGCGAGCGCGCCGCGGCTATGTGAACAGGGGCGTGAGGTCCAGCGCGGCCATCTCGTCGTCGCTGGGCCGCGCGACGTAGCGGGAGGCCGCGTCCAGCAGCTTCGGCAGGACGTCGACGTCGCCGGTCGTGAGCAGGAACACCTGCGGGTTGCCGAGCACCCAGTGGACGGCAGCGTCGATGTCGGCCTGATCGGTCAGCGGCTCGTACCACGTCGCCGCGGTGTGCGTGCGGCCTTCCCACGGCGCGCGGGCAAGGCACTTGATCGTCTGCAGCGCGACGTCCTGCTCGGCGCACAGCACCGCCAGCTGGTCGAACGTGGACGCGTAGCGCGGGTCCTGCATCTGCACGTGGTTGTACGGGCACAGGACGCTGTCGAAGTCGAAGCGGGCGAGGCTGCGCTGGTGCATCTTCGGCACCGACAGCCCGTGGCCGGTGACGCCGATGTGGCTGACCAGGCCCTCCTCGCGCGCCTCCAGGCACGCCTCCAAGGCGCCGCCGGGGCTGAGCGCGATGTCCCACTCGATCACGTCCACGAGGTTGTGGAGCTGGATCGAGTCCACGTGATCGACGCCGAGCCGGTCGAGCGAGCGCCGGATCTCCTCGCGCGCCTTGGCGTACGTGCGCTGCCCGGTCTTGGTCGCGACGAAGAAGCGGTGCTCCTTGAGCCACGTCGCGATCCGCAGCTCCGCGTCGCCGTAGGAGGCGGCAACGTCGATGTGGTTGATGCCGTGCTCGAGGAGCAGCTCCAGCGTGCGATCGGCTTCCGCCTTGGAGACGTCGCCGAGCGCCGCGGCACCGAAGATCACGCGGCTGGACTCGTGTCCGGTCGCGCCGAAGGGGGCGCGCTCGATCATGGACTGGAGCTTACGTTGCGCGCGAAGCGCGCGTCGTGCACCGGCTTGTAGCGGTCGTAGAGCGCGAGCAGCAGCGAGATCAGGAATGCGAAGAACAGCGCCGTGCCGAGCGGGAAGTTCTCGGCGGCGGTGAAGAACCGGCTCAGCACGTAGATCAGCGCGAGGTTCGTCACGAGCAGCGCACCGAGTTCGAGCGTGCGCAGGCGCAGGCTGATCGCGGTGTTGGCGCCGACGATCAGCGCGACACCGACGCCCACCTCGAGCGCCGACGTCTCCACATCCGGCAGGATCTCCGCGAACAGGATCGAGATCAGCCCGAGCAGCGCCGTCTTCTCGGCGGCCTCGCTCCAGCCGCCGGGGTGCGACGGCCGGTCCGGCAGCGGCGCGGCCGCGAGGCGCCAGCCGTGCTCGGGGGCGGGCAGGCGGGGGCGGGCGACGAGCTGCAGCAGCGCGGCGAGCACGAGCAGGCCGAGGGCGCACACGACGCCGAACCACGGATAGTCGGCCACGGTGTCCGTGAAGTCGCGCTGGGCGATGTGAATCCAGTACTCCTGCGGGAGCTTCACGCACACCCACAGCACGATGGCCGTCCACAGCCAGAAGCGCGGTGACCAGCTCGCCGGCTCCCAGCGCAGCGCGACCAGCGCGTAGGCGATGAAGAAGTACTCGAACGTGTTCGGGAACACGAGCAGCATCGCGCGCGAGTCGAGCAGCTCGAACGCGAGCACGCCGACCAGCCGGTAGTAGAACAGGAACTGGCCGATCCGGAAGGCGGCGTGACTGGTCCAGTTGCGCAGCATCGCGGCGTAGGCGATCGCGAGGTAGTAGACGTCGAGCGCCTTGTCGACGCTCTGGTACGGCCCATCCGGGCCCAGGTCGACGTCGGTGAACACGGCCAGCAGCGAGTTGTCGACCGCGTCGAGCACGAGCGCGACCACGATCACCAGCTCGCAGCGCGGGATCAGCAGCGGCACCAGCAACCGCGCGAGCACGATCCCGACGATCAGCGCCCACTCGGCGGTGCTGGGATCGGGGACCATCCCGGCGATCGTCCCACTCTCGAGCTTCTGACCGTCGGTTGGACGAAAGTTGGTTGCATCCGGACCGAAGCGTCCGTAATTTCTCATCCTTCTCACACATAAGCGAGGAGGAGAGTCGGTTGTTGAGGAGGATCGCGGGCGCGGCCGCGCTCGCGCTCGCCGGAGCGCTCGCGGCCAGCGCGAACGCGCAAGCGCCGCAGGAGCCGGGCGTCACGCTGCGCACCTACCAGCTCGGGACGACGCCGAACGAGCTGTGCACGATCAAGGCGGGGACGACGCCGAACGTCGACAAGGTCATGCCGGCGATCAACTGGTCGACGACCGACCAGTTCGGCGCCAGCAACAACTTCCAGTCGCACGTGTACGCCAACCTGCGGATCGAGACCGCCGGTGAGCACACGTTCCGGCTCACCAGCGACGACGGCTCGCGCCTGAAGATCAACGGCAGCGTCGTCATCGACCACGATCTCACGCACGGCGCCGACCCGCCCAAGGAGGGCGCGGTCACGCTCACGGCGGGAACGCACAAGCTCGACATCGACTACTTCGACCGGGGCAACGACAACATCCTCAAGCTCGAATGGCGGCGGCCCGGCCAGTCCGCGTTCGAGGTCGTCCCCACCGCGGTGCTGAGCACCGACAGCGACGTCGTGCGCGTCGTCGCGCCGGGCAACAAGTACTGCGAGGGCGCGGCCGACACGCCCGGCGACGGCCTGCGGCTGGAGTCGGTGAACCCGAACTACACGCTCACCAACCTGCGGCCGGAGGGCTTCGAGCCGCGCGTGGCCGCCATGGACTTCCGGCCCGACGGCAAGCTGGCGCTGCTCACCTCCGGCACGCCTCGCCCGGGCGCCGACCCGACCGTCCAGCCCGGTGAGGTCTTCATCGTCTCCGGCGTCACCGGCGAGACGGGTCCGGACAAGGTCACATACACGAAGGTCGCCACCGGCCTTGACGTGCCGATGGGCATCGCGGCCATCGGCGACAAGCTCTACGTGACCGAGAAGCACCGCCTCACCGAGCTCTCCGCCGACACCAACGGGGACGGGCTGATGGAGCACAAGTCGCTCGTCACGCTGCCCAACGGCGGCAACTTCCACGAGTTCAACTTCGGGCTGCTCTACGACGAGGACTTCTTCTACGTCAACCGCTCGGTCGCCATCAACCAGGGCGGCGCGACCACGAGCCCGCAGCCCGGCGCCAACCCGGGCACGCACCTGAAGATCGATCGCAAGACGTACGAGGTGACGCTCGTCGCGGGCGGCCTGCGCACGCCGAACGGCACGGTCCGCGGCCCCGAGGACCAGCTGTTCGTGATGGACAACCAGGGTGGCTGGCTGCCGGCCTCCAAGCTCGTCCACATCAAGCCGGACCGCTTCTTCAACCACTTCACGACGCCCGCCGGCCCGTTCGACCACAAGCCCGTCACCAAGCCGGTGCTGTGGCTGCCGCAGAACGAGATCGCGAACTCGCCGAGCACGCCGATCATGCTGTCCGACGGTCCGTTCAAGGGCCAGCTGGTCTTCGGCGACGTCACCTACGGCGGCCTGCAGCGCGCGTTTCTGGAGAAGGTCGACGGTGAGTACCAGGGCGCCGTGTTCCGCCACTCCGCGGGCCTCGAGGCGGGCGTGAACCGCGTCATCACCGGCCCCGACGGCGCGCTCTACATCGGGGGCATCGGGTCCACCGGCAACTGGGCCGAGCCGGGCAAGCTCAAGCACGGCCTGCAGAAGCTCACGCCGAACGGCACCAACGTGTTCGACATGGAGAAGCTGGAGGTCGTCGAGGGCGGCTTCAGGATCAGCTATACGCAGCCGCTCTCCGACGCCACGGTCGCCAAGCTCAAGACCGCGTACACCGTCATGCACTGGCGCTACGGGCCGACCGCCGCGTACGGCGGGCCCAAGCTCGACGAAGAGAAGCTGATCGTCACGGACGCGGTCGCGTCCGAGGACCGCAAGACGGTCACGCTGAAGATCGCGGGCCTGCGCCCGGACCACGTCGTGCACATCCGCTCCCCGCGCCCGTTCGCGGCGGCCAACGGCCAGGAGCTGTGGAACACCGAGGCGTGGTACACGCTCAACTCGCTGCCGGGCTACGAGACGCTCGCCGAGCGCGGCTTCTACGAGGCCGAGGAGTCCGCGCTGCTCGGCGCGATGCAGATCGACACCGAGCACTCGGGCTACTCGGGCTCGGGCTTCGCGGACAACTTCGCCTCCGACGGCGCCGGCGTCCGCTTCGAGGTCGAAGTCGACGAGGCCGGCACGCACCCCGTGCACGTGCGCTACGCCAACGGGCCTTCGCCCGGCGTCCCGGTCAACAAGAAGGCGTCGCTGTA
The DNA here is from genome assembly GCF_027587175.1 of Solirubrobacter deserti. Taxonomy (GTDB): domain Bacteria; phylum Actinomycetota; class Thermoleophilia; order Solirubrobacterales; family Solirubrobacteraceae; genus Solirubrobacter; species Solirubrobacter deserti. The sequence continues at coordinate 50,105 of NZ_JAPCID010000003.1, read as the reverse complement.
CGTCAACAACGTCAAGGTCGAGACGCTCACGTTCCCGGGCGGCCCGGACTGGAAGACGTGGCTGAACCTCACGCGCAATCTCCCGCTCGTCAAGGGCGTCAACCTGATCACGATCAAGCGCGACGCCGGCGACGACGGCCGCGTGAACCTCGACGCGCTCAAGGTCGGCGGCGGCGTCGACCACTGCGCGCCCGCCACGCTCGAGCCGGGCTACGTCGCGCTGTTCGACGGCACGCTCGCGTCGCTGGACAAGTGGCGCATGGCCGGCCCGGGCTCGTTCGGGCGCCAGGAGGACTGCTCGATGCGCGGCGTCGGCGGCTCCGGCCTGAACTGGTTCACCGCGCAGGAGTTCGGCAGCTACACGCTCAAGCTCGACTGGAAGCTCGTCAAGGACGACAACTCCGGCATCTTCGTCGGCTTCCCGAACCCCGGCAACGACCGCACCATCGCGATCAACCAGGGCTACGAGATCCAGATCGACGAGTCCGACGTGCCCGACCGGCTGACCGGCTCGATCTACACCTTCAAGGGTGCGGACCGCGCGGCCGTGGCGGGTGCGCTGAAGCCGTGGGGCCAGTGGAACGCGTACGAGATCCGCGTCCAGGGCCAGAACATCAAGGTCCTGCTCAACGGCGTGCTCGTCAATGACTTCACGAGCACGGAGCCGATCCGCGACCTCACGCAGGGCTTCATCGGCGTCCAGAACCACGGCGCCGGCGAGCTCATCTGGTACCGCAACGTCCGGCTCAAGAGCGGGCCGGTGGACAGCACGCCGCCCACGGTCGCGGCGACCGTCGACGGTCCCTCCGCGGGCCCGGTCACGGTGACGCTGACCGGCGAGGACGAGTCACCGGGCGCCGTCGCGCTCGAGTACCGCCTCGACGGCGGCGGGTGGACGCCGTACACCGCGCCGGTGACGGTCTCCGCCGTCGGTGCGCACACCGTCGAGTACCGCGCCACGGACGCCACGGGCAACGTCTCGGCCGTGGGCTCGAAGTCGTTCACGATCACGCAGGTGGTCAAGACCGACACCGAGCACGACATCGTGGGCTCCGTGGCGCCGGCGCTCGCCGTCACGCTCGGCGCGCCGTCCCCGCTGGGCGAGTTCCTGCCCGGCGTGCAGCGCGAGTACACCGCTTCGCTGCTCGCGAAGGTGACCAGCACGGCCGAAGCCGCGACGCTCACCGTCGCCGACACGAACACGGCGAACACCGGCAAGCTCGTCAACGGCACGCACGTGCTCGCGCAGCCGCTGCACGTGCGCAGCGGGACGGCGGCGTTCGCGCCGCTGACGGCGCCGGTCACGCTGCGTGCGCTGGACGCGCCAGTCAGCGGAGAGGACGTGCCGGTGGAGTTCCAGCAGGCGATCGGCGAGCGCGACCCGCTCCGGACCGGCCGCTACAGCAAGACGCTGACGTTCACGCTGTCGACCACGACACCGTGACGCGTGTGGCCGGGCGCTCCGCGGAGCGCCCGGCCACGGCGGGTTCCTACGGACGCGTCAGGCCGGCGCGCGCGGCGCCCAGCCGTCGCGCCGGGCGCCGCGCGGGCGAAGCGCTGACGCGGCGCGCCGGCGTGGTCTGATCGCGCAGCCACTGGTTGATCACGGCTTCGTCGGCGCGCACGCGCGCGGACGGCGTGCTGATGCGTCGTGGTGCATTCGGGGAGAGAGGGGTCACAGGCCGGTCCTTCTGAGACTGGAGGGGGAACTCCGTTTATCTGGAGGCTTGCCTCCACTCTACTGGAGGCTATCCTCCACTTCAAGCGAAATGTCCACTCCGACACGTCCGATCCTCGACATCGCCGCCCGCCGCCCGCATCGCGCGGACGCGCGCCGGAACTTCGACGCGGTGCTGGCCGCCGCACGTGAGGCGTTCGCCGCGCACGGGACGGACGCTTCGCTGGAGGACATCGCCCGCCGGGCGAACGTCGGCATCGGCACGCTCTACCGCAACTTCCCGACCCGCCAGGACCTGCTCGAGGCGGTGTACGCCGGGGAGGTGCAGGAGCTCTGCCTGGGGGCGCAGGCGGTCGCCGAGCTCGAGCCGTGGGAGGCGTTCACCACGTGGGTGGACAGCTTCGCGCGCTACGTGCCGACCAAGCTTGCGCTGCTGCAGGCGCTCAACAAGGACTCGGAGATCTTCCGGGCCTGCAAGAGCGCGATGCTGGCCTCCGCGTTGCCGATCTTCGAGCGCGCCCAGCAGGCCGGGGCGCTGCGCCCGGATGTCGAGCTCGACGACGTGCTGCGCATGATCTCCGGCATGATCGGCTCCACCTACGCCGACGACGCGCAGCGCCAGCGGGTGCTGGGCATCGCGCTGGACGGGCTCCGGGCCCGTTAGCGCTCGATCGCGGTCTGTAGACGCGCGGTGAGCTGGTCCGGCGTCTCGCCCGGCCGCGGCTGCAACGGGCGCGAGAAGGTGACCGTGGTCTTGCCGCGCCGGTTGAGCCCGCGGCCCTTGGGCATGACGAGCGCCGAGCCCTCGATGTGGATCGGGATGATCGGCACGCCGGCGGTGAGCGCGAGCTCGGCGACGCCCGCGCGGTAGCCCTCCGGGCCGGCGCCGCGGGTGCCCTGCGGGAACAGCATGACGTTGCGGCCGTCGCGCAGGTGCGCGGCCGCCGCCGCCAGGCCACGGCGCTGCCCGCCGCCGCGGTCGAACGGGAACGTGTTGATCCAGAAGCCGGCCGCGAGCGCGAAGCCGCGCTTGCGGTAGAAGCGATCGCTCGCGGCGCCCACGACGGTGCGGCTGCGCCAGGCGTGCGGGAGTGCGAGCAGGACGAGCGGCGTGTCGATGTCGGACTCGTGATTGGGCGCGAGGATCGCGGGCTGCGGCGCGTGGACGAGGTCCTCGGCGCCGACGATCGTCGGCATCGCGACGACACGTGTGGCCGGGAACAGCAGCGTCTGCTGCGCGATCTCGCGCAGCATCGCGGGGCGCGGCTCGCGCAGCCACGCCTGGTCCTCGACGCCGCGCTCGGACCACGGGTCCCGCCCCGCGGACAGCGTGCGCCACTTCGTGGGCGCGGACGGGCCCCGCGCGCTCTTGTTCGAGCCGGCGAGCTTCTCCAACCGGCGCCCGCCCTGCGCGAACCTCACGCCTCTACCTGGGCGTAGAACAGCGGCGGGCAGTGGAAGTGGGTCAGCGACGGATCGCGGCCCACGACCTGCTCGGCCATTTCGAGCGCGTCGCGCATCGTGTCGGCGCGGCGGAAGCCGAGCCGGCGGCAGGCCTCGGCGTTGCCGCCGACGAAGATCACGTCGCCCAGGTGCTGCAGGCCGTGCGCGCCCCAGTACCACATGTAGAACGGGTGCACGCCGTGGTAGGCGTAGCTCGTCCGGTACAGGTGGCGGTACCACTCGTCCTCGGCGTAGGACTTCTCGAAGCGCGCCTCGATCTCCACCGGGTCGGTGGTGGTCGCCAGCACCTCCTCGTAGAAGTCGACGTAGGAGGGATGGTGGACCGGGTGGAACTCGCGCGTGACCGGGTGCGTGAAGATCATCACGCCGCCCTCCCGCACGAGCGGGACGCCCTGGTAGAGGTTGAAGAAGTACCCGAGCCCCATGCACATGACGAGGATCGGATTCAGGATCGAGTCCACGTTGTACGGGCCGACGTACGGGAGGCCGGCGGTGACGATGTCGGCCTGGCCCTTGACGTAGACGGCCTGCTGGGCGGCGACGTGGTCGAGCGTGACCTCGTGCACGGGCCCGACCGCGCCGGCCTGCACCCCGGTGATGGAGTAGGGCGCCGTCGACTTGTGGAAGGCCGCGCGGCGCAGCTTCGGGTGCATCCGGTCCGTCGTGCGCTTGAGCGCGGCGAACGTCGTCTGCTCCCGCGCCGTCCAGCGGGCCTCGGGCTTGGCGAGGAAGCTCAGCGGCCCGTCGAACATGTCGTTGTTGAGCGTCGTCTCGATGTGGAAGATCGGGACGGCGGCCTCGACGATGTCGCCCTGCCGGTTGGCGCTGTTGTGCAGCTCGGACTTGTTCGGGTCCATGAAGGACTTCGAATGCCGCATCGTGTGGACGTTGTGATGGGCCTTGACGCTGTTGTAGGTCCCGAGGCCGACCGCGACGGACTTGTGGCCGCCGTCCATCGACACGATGTTGATGTTCACGTAGACCAGCAGGTCCGACTCGGCGGCCCGCTTGGACAGCTCGACGGCTTCACCGTGCCGGGTCTGGCCGAGATCGACGATCTCGGTCGGGTCCTCGGCGTCGTGGTTGTAGAGCCGGTCGGGATAGAACTCGTCGAACACCCGCGCGCCCACGGCCCGCTTGAGCTCGGCCGGCGTCATGCGCCGGTGCAGCGCCAGCGCCGCGATCAGGTGGATGTCCTCGACGCCGGCCCGGTACGCCCGCTCGAGCACATGCTCGATCACGCGCCCGCGGATGTCGGGCAGCTTCATCGGCGGGAGCGGCAGCGAGATGTCGTCGAACGCGATCGTCAGCTTCATCCCCGGCCGCAGCAGGGAGTCCAGCGGATCCATGCCGAGCGGCGAATCCAGCGCGGCGCAGATCGCGGCGTCGACGTCGATCAGGCCCTTCAGCGGCGGCGGCGGATAGACGATCCGGCTGCCCACCGGCAGCCGCTCGAGCCGGAACTGCTCGCCGGAGTGGAACAGCGTCGGCGGCGAGTGCTCGTGCACTTCCACGACGCACGCCTCGCGCTCGACGGCGGGCTGGCGGCGCTTGGTGCGCTCGATCATGCGGGTCGGAGCGATGCTCATGCGGCGATCTCGAAGACGGTCTTCACGCGCCCGGCGCGTGCGGATTTCGGGGCTTGTTCGAGCGCCTTCTCGAAGGCGCGCAGCGGCCAGCCACGGTCGATCAGGCGGCCGGGCTTCAGGGTACGAGCGAAGCGCAGGGCGGCCGGGAAGTCGTGCTCGTAGCCGTAGGCGCCGCGCAGCTCGAGCTCACGCAGCCAGGCCGCGGCGAGGTCGGTCTTGAGCTCACCCGGCATCCCGACGAGCACGACGCGCCCGCGCGGACGCGTGATCGTGATCGCCTGCTCGATGCTCGTCCCCGACCCCACGCAATCAAGTACACGGTCGAAGCCGCCGAGCAACAGCTCGCGGCTCTGATGACCGACCAATCTGCGCGAATGCGTGATGCGCGCGCCGTCGATGTAGAGCCGGTCGGGGGTGAGGACGTCGTCGGCGCCGAAGCGGCGCGCGGCGGTCTGTTGGCCCGCGTGCTTGGCGACGGCGATGATCGTCGCGCTCGGCGCGGCCTCGCGCACGGCGGCCAGCGTGAGCAGCCCGATCGTCCCCGCGCCGATGATCGCGACGTTCTCGCCGGGCTGGACGTCGGCCTGGCGCGCGGCGTGCAGCGCGCACGCGAGCGGCTCCACCAGCACGGCGTCCTCGTCGGAGAGGTCGTCCGGCACGGTGTGCAACTGCGAGGCGTGCGCGACCAGCCCTTCGCTCCAGCCGCCGCCCGTCTCGCGGCAGAAGCCGGTCTGCAGGCCGGCGGACAGGTTGCCGTCGATCACGTTGCGGCACAGCGCGGGCAGGCCCTGCGCGCACTCGGTGCACGGCGGCGTCACGCCGCGGACGGCGCAGCCCAGCGCGGGTTGCACCACGACCCGCTCGCCGCGCCGTGGCCCCGCACCGATCTCGCCCACGATCTCGTGGCCGGGGACGAACGGGGTGGACGTGAGCGTCGCCAGGTGCAGGCTCGCCTTGCCGGAGATGAGGGCGAGGTCGGAACCGCAGATGCCGGTCAGCCGCGGGCGGACGGGCAGCCAGTCCGGCCCCGGCATGCGCGGCGGGCGGACCTCCGTCAGCGCGAGCGCGCCGGCGCCGGGCAGCCCGGCCTTCTGGGCGACGTACTTGGCGAGGCTCGGCGTGTAGGTCAGCGCCTTCATACGGCGGCGCGCTCCGTGCCCCACGTCTCGATCGGCCAGCGGCGGCGGCGGGCCTCGCGCGAGAGCCGGAAGTCCGGGTTGATCGCGTGCGGGTGGCCGACGAGCTCGAGCAGCGGGAGGTCCGCGAGGCTGTCGCCGTAGGCGTGGCAGTCCTTGAGGTCCACGTCGTGGTCGGCGGCCAGGCGGGCGGCGAGCGAGGCGCGGCCGTCGGCGGTGAGCGGCGGCTCGGCCAGCTCGCCCGTGAAGCGCCCAACGCGCTCGATGAGCTTGGCCGCGTGGACCTCGTCCGCGAGGTGCTGGAGCGGCTCGACGAGGAAGTCGAGCGCGCTGGTGATCAGGATCACGCGGTCGCCGCGGCGCTTGTGCTCGCGGATGCGGCGCACGGCCTCGTTCTGGATCCGCGGCTGGATGAAGTCCGGCAGCGCCTCCTCGGCCTGGCGCTTGAGCTCGCGCGCCGGGAGGTCCTTGTAGAGCTTGTAGAAGTTGCGGTTGAACGCGGTGCGGCTGCGGCGGTCCTCGATGATCCAGCTCGGGACCTTCGTCGCGGCGCCGGCGGTCCACACGAGCTTGTCCAGCTCGGGCATGTCGCGAGTTCTGAGCCACGCGTAGAAGTGCGCGACGGTCGAGTCGAGCACGACGCCCTCGACGTCGAACAGCGCGAGCGCGGGCGGGCCCTCGGGCGCGGGACGGCGGCCGGCCGAGCGCGTCTTCTTCGGGCCAGGCGCGGGCGGCACCGCGATCTTGCGCAGCGCCGGCAGGTGGACCTCGCCGATGTAGTGGTCCCAGTCGATCTCGTCGACGTCGAACCCGAAGCGCTCGCGGTCGTCCGGGTGCAGGTTGTCGAGCAGCGCGCGGGCGTTGCGGTCGTCGAAGACGCAGTCCAGCTCGCCGTACGGGCGGTAGATCTCGTTCAGGCGCTTGAGCCGGTCCAGCTTGCGCTGGTTCTTGTGGAGCCGGAGCTCGACGTCGTTGCTGCGCGGGATCGGCAGCTTGTCGACGAGCTCACGGCCCTTGGCGAGCACGCTGTTGGCGCGCTCGATCTTCGTCAGGATGTTGCCGGCCGAGGTGAAGCGCCACTCGGGCACGCTGACCGGCAGGCCGTCCTCGTCCGGCAGCGGGCGCTCGCGGAAGTACCGCGTGGTCATCTCCGCCAGATCGTGGATCGTGAACGGGTTGCGCATCCCGGTGCTGACGTTGAACACGCGCACTTCGTCCGGCGGGTGCGCGGCGGCCACCAGGCACGCGTTGGCCACGAAGTCGACGGGGATGATGTCGATCCGGATGCTGCGGTTGGCGCCGAAGCGGCCGGGGATGATGCCCGCGCCGTAGCCGAGCATGATCGGGTCGGCGACCTTCAGCGACTCCATCCAGCCCGCGTAGGGCGTGTGCAGCGCGGACTCGACGATCGCCGGGCGCACGATCGTGAGGTGCTTCGGGTTCTTCGTGATGATCGTGCGCTCGCCGAGGGCCTTCGAGAGCCCGTAGGTGTCGCTCCAGCCGAGCGCACGGGCGCGTTCGCGGCCGCGCTCGGTGAGCTGCTCGCGCACCCACTCGTAGCGCAGGATCTCCGCGCGGGTGCCGACGGCCGGGCCGCCCGCGGGGCCGATCGCGCGCGTGGCCTCCGCGACGAAGCGGTGCTGGTGCTGCGGCAGGCGCGACTCGGCCTCGATGTCCTTGCGCCAGGCCTGGGCGGCGTCCAGCTCGGCGTTCAGGTCCAGCCACGGCTCGGTCGGCGCGGTGCCGGACGGCTTCTCGAGCACGAGCCCGGTGCGCATGCCGGCGGCGTAGGCCGTGGACACGTGGATGAAGTACGGGTCGCTGCCGGCGGCGCGGACGGCTTCCAGCAGGCGGGACGGGCCCTTGGCGTTGAGCTCGAGCGCCTCGTCGAGCGGCTGCTCGAAGGACACGGACGCGGCGCAGTGGATGACAACGTCGATGCCGGCGGGGAGCTCGAGGCCCTCGCGGCCGAGGTCGCCGCTGACGGTCTGCACGCGGCTGCCGTCGAGGCCCTCGCACGGCCCGCTGGTCAGGATCTCGTTCTCCAGCCGCTGCTGGGCGTCACCGCGCAGGAGCAGGATCACCCGCGTGTCCGGCAGCTCGCGCAGGAGCTGGCCGAGCACGGCCTTGCCGAGGAACCCGGAGGCTCCGGTGAGCAGAACGGTCTGGCCGGCCAGCCGCTGCTGGATGAGGACGTCGTCAGGCAGAGCGAGCACCGTACCAGTCGTCTCTACTAACGTGTCAGTAGATGCCCTCCCGGGCCCGAATCCTGGAAGCCGCGCGCAGCGAGTTCGCGCTGCACGGCCAGTCCGCCCGCCTGCAGGACATCGCCGAGCGGGCCGGGTTGACGCACCCCACGCTGCTCTACCACTTCAAGTCCAAGGAGCGGCTCTACGCCGCGGTCATCGAACAGGCCATGGAGGACTGGGCGCTGATGACGTCCGAGGTGGTGGCGGTGGCGCCGGTCGGGTTCGACCGGGTCGCCGCGCTCGTGCGCGCGGGCATGGAGTTCTTCGCCACGCACGCCGACTTCGTCGTGATCTGGCGCCGCGAGGCGATCGAGGGCGGCGGGCGGCTGGAGGACGCGATGGCCGAGCACATGCGCCCGTTCCTGGAGCGCGCGATCGCGTTCCTGGAGCGCGAGATGGCCGCCGGACGGCTGCGCGAGCACGACCCGGGCGAGCTGATGCAGATCGTCTACGGCGCCGTCTCCACCTACTTCTCGGACGCCGGCTTCCGCGCGCGGCTGTTCGGCGGCGACCCGACGTCGCCGGCGGAGCGCGAGCGCTTCGGGGCCGCGCTCACCGCGATGTTGCGGGACGCGCTGGCTCCACGTTGAGCCGGCCGCTGCGGAACGGCTTGAGGTCGATCGTGGCGTGCTGGTAGCCGGCGCGCTTGATCGCGTCGGTGATGCCCCGCTCGGCGGCGAGGGCGCGATCCAGGTCCTCGATCGCGACTTCGAGGCGGCCGAGGATGCCGTGGTGGCGCACGCGGATTACGGGGAAGCCGAGTGCCTTGACGGCCTGCTCGGCGCGGTCGATCTGCGCGAGCGTCTCGGGGTCGACGCCCGTGCCGTACGGGATGCGTGAGGCCAGGCACGGGCTCGCGGGCTTCTCCGCGCTCGGCAGCTGGAGGAGGCGTGCGAGCGCGCGGACCTCGTCCTTGGTGACATCGACGAGCGGATGCCGCACGTCGTGCTCGGCGGCGGCCTTCAGGCCGGGGCGCCAGTCGCCCTGGTCGTCCTGGTTCGCGCCGCTGAGAAGCGCGACGCCCGGGTAGCGCGCGGCGAGCGTGTCGTAGAGCTCGGTCTTGCAGAAGTAGCAGCGGTCGCGGCCGTTGGCGCGGTAGCCGGGCCGCGCGAGCTCGTTGGTGGGCACGATCTCGTGGGCGATGCCGATGTGCCGTGCGACGCGCTGCGCCCCTTCGAGCTCGCCGGTCGCGACGGAAGGCGAGACCGCGGTGACGGCGCGAGCGCGGTCGCCGAGCGCGCGGTGGGCGATCGCCGCGACGACGCTCGAATCGACGCCGCCGGAGAAGGCGACGACCGCGTGGCCGAGCGCGGCGACGCGCGCCTCGAGCGCCGCCAGCCGCGCGGCGATCTCGCCGCTCATGCGGCGACCTCATGCGCCGCCGCCAGCGCGCGCGCCCACACCGTCTTGACGGCGTCCCCGGTGATCCTCGCCGCCCGTTCGCAGTCGGCGTGCTCGGGGGCGAGGTTGACGATCTTGCCGTCGAGCCGGCCGATCTTCACGCGCACGGGCTCGCCCGCGACCTCGACGGTGAGGTGATCGCGTTCGAGCTCGACGCGGTCCAGGTGCGCGACACGGACGCCCAGCGTGCTCGTCTCGCGCAGCACCGCGTCGATCACGGCGCGCTGGTCGTCAGGGCGCGCGAGCGCGGACAGCACGAAGCCGGGGCGGCCGTGCTTCATGGTCACGGGGGTGGTCCAGACGTCGAGCGCGCCGGCGGCGAAGCACGCGGCGGCGGCGTCCGGGGCCAGCTCGGGCAGCAGGTCGTCGAGGTTGGCCTCGATCAGGCTGACCGTGCCCGTCGTGGCCTCGGTCCCGAGGATCACGCGGACGACGTTCGGGAACGGCTCGAGCTCGCGCGTCCCGGCGCCGTAGCCGGTGCCCTGGACCGTCATGCGCGGCAGCGGCCCGTAGGACTCGGCGAGCGCGGCGACGAGCGCGGCGCCCGTCGGCGTGACGAGCTCGAGCTCCAGCTCGACGCCGTGGACCGGCGCGCCCTTGAGCAGCTCCAGCGTGGCGGGCGCGGGCAGCGGGAGGTTGCCGTGGGCGGCCTTCACGAACCCGCGGCCCAGCGGCAGCGGCGAGCAGATCACGCGGTCGACGTTCAGTGACTCCAGCGCGAGCGCGACGCCGACGATCTCGCCGATCGCGTCGATCGCGCCGACCTCGTGGAAGTGCACGCGCTCGGGCTCGATGCCGTGGATGCGGCCTTCCGCGATCGCGAGCCGCTTGAACGCCTCCTGCGCGCGCGCCTCGACCCGCTCGGGCAGGCTCGCCGCCGAGATCAGGTCGCGGATCGTGCCCCAGTCACGGTGCGGCTGCTCGGCCGCGCCGGTCACGGTCGTCGTGACCGCCGTGATCCCGTGCCGCTCCGCCGTCCCCCGCTCGACCTGCAGCTCGAACGCGGAGAGGTCGACCTCCGCGCCCGCGTCGAGCAGCGCGCCGAGCAGCATGTCCCCGGCCGCGCCGCCGATGCAGTCCAGGTACGCGATCACTTCGCCGACTGCCTCGCGATCCGGGCCGCGATCGTGCCCGCGCCGAACCCGTCGTCGATGTTCACCACGGCCACGCCCGCAGCGCAGCTCGTGATCATCGCCAGCAGCGCGCTCACGCCGCCGAACGTCGCGCCGTACCCCGTGCTCGTCGGCACGGCGATCACCGGTGCGGCGACGATCCCGCCGACGACGGACGCGAGCGCCGCGTCCCACCCGGCCACGACCACGACGCAGTCCGCGCGCTTGAGATCCGGCAAGGCGGGCTCCAGCCGGTGCAGCCCGGCCACCCCCGCGTCCCGGTGCACGATCACGTTGGTCCCGAGCAGCTCCGCCCGCACCTGCGCCTCACGGACGACCGGCTCGTCGGACGTCCCGCCGGACACGATCGCCACGAGCCCTTTCGCCGCGGGCACGTGCCGCGCCACCCACGCGAGCCGCGCGCGATCGTCCTCGTGCGCTTCCGGCGCGACCTCCCGCAGCGCCGCCCGCGCGGCGGCGTCGGCGCGCGTCACCAGCACGCTGCCGGCGTCGGCCTCGATCAGCGCGGCGGCGATCGCCCGGATCTCCTCCGGCGTCTTGCCCTCGGCCACGATCGCCTCGGGCGCGCCTTGGCGCGCTTCGCGGTCCGTGTCCACACGCGCGAAGCCCAGGTCGCGGAAAGAGTCCATCTGGCTGCAGCAGGTTATCCGGGCCTACGCGGCGTCCCGGAAGCGGCCGAAGCGGATCTCGAGCAGCTCCGGGTCCGGCCGGTCCCGAGGTCGGCGAGGAATCTGGATGGGCGAACCGTGGAAGCCCTGAAGCCCGACTTTCAACATCGGTCCGTCGATCTCGTGCAGCAGGCGAGTCGCGATGTGGACCACACCGTCGGGCGCGATGCCGAGGAGGTTGCGGTCGTAGGCCAGGTGGTGAATCGCACACAGGGCAATGCCGTTCGCCACCGTCGCCGTGCCGCGCGACTCGGTGTCGCCGATGATGTGCGCGGCTTGCAGCAGCGGCACCTCGCGGAGCCGGCAGACAGCGCACTGCCGCGAGTACGCGCGGAGTACGTTCTCGCGGAACCGTTGCTGGTGGAGCCGGTAATGAGCCTGACGAGTGGCGTAGCGCCGCGCAGGCTCGTCAAAGTCGAAGTCGGGCTTGATTTCAGCTGTCGGCCACGCGACCTGAAATTCCACCCGCTCCTTGATCGGATCGTCGTGCGTCAGGTAGATCGGTGCGATCGGCGTGTACTGGCTCGGCACGATCCCGTTGAAGTAGATGAGCGGCACAGCGATCTCGAAGGCTGCGCGCATGGCACCGTTATCCCGCGCGGCGGCAATCCGTGCTCGTTCCGTGTCGCTCTTTGGACGGCGATAGTGATACGTGAACGTCTGCGTTTCTTCGTCGTACCCGTCGTCGTAAGGAGCGTCCTCGTCAGTGGGCGGCGTTGTCGTCAAGCTCAACGCGGCGCGTCCGGCGAACTCCTTCGGGCGGTGGATCCCGGCGTAGAACGATCCGTACGAGAGGCGGCCGATCGGTGTTGGAAACCCCTCTCGAAGCACGTCGACGTGGACGAGCCCGTCGTAGCGACGGGAGAGTTCAAGGACGTGATCTAGCGCGAACCTACGAAGTTCGACGTCAAGCGGATCCCCAACCACGCCGCGAAGCATCCACGTTGGGTCGCCAGATAGCAATCGCTGGGGTACGGCTGGCCCTACCGGCGTGGGCGGGTTCTGGCGCCCCAAAGAGGCGGGCTGGCCCGGTGGGGAGAGAAATCACTCCGAGGGACTATTCACGAAACCGTCCAGCGTCCCGAGGATCCCGTCATGAACCACATCCATGAGCTCGCCTACCGCGCCCACGACGGCATCTTCGTGACCATGTTCTGGGACGCGGAGACGAACCTGGTCACCGTGGCGGTCGCCGACGAGAAGACCGACGACGCGTTCGAGGTCCTCGTGCTCCCCGGTGAGCGCGCGCTCGACGTCTTTCATCATCCGTACGCGTACCGCGCGGTGCGCGAAGAGCGGTCGTCGACGCTGGTGCGGACGACATGACCGTCCCGGACGGCACCATCTGGACCGGCCGCTATCCGGTCGCGCCGGGGACGGCGCCGCGCGACGTCGTCGTGCGCGTGCGCCAGCAGGGGTGGACGACGGTCGAGTTCGACATCGAGCACTCCTACGGCGGGCCGACCGGCGTCGGGCACGGGTCGTTGCCGTCTGCGCTGTTCGCGCGGCGCTTCGCTCGGATCTTCTGAGCCGCGACCCTGGACAGGGGTGGGAACATGGTCGGTGGTGAACGCGACCGACCTCACCGTGGTCCTGCGTGACGAACCGGGCGGCCTGGCCCGGGTGAGCGAGGTCGCGGTGGCCGCGGGCGTGCACCTGCGCGGGCTGGCCGCGTTCACGGGTGACGAGCACGGGTTCGTCCACGCGCTCGTCGACAACGGCGACGTCGCGAAGGTCACCGACGCGCTCAGGCGCGCGAAGATCAAGGTTGCGGACACACGGGACGTGCTGGTCGTCCCGGTCGGCACGGGCGGGCTGGCGGACGTGATGATCGCGCTGGCCGAGGCCAACGTGAACGTGGACCTCGCCTACACGGCGAACGGCGACAAGGTCGTGATCGCGACCGACGACGTCTACAACGCGCGCGACGCCCTCTCGTAGCCGGCCAGCGCCTCGTCGCAGAGGTCGCTCATGCCCTCCTCGGCGGCGTACACCGCCAGGACCGCGCACAGGTTGAGCGCGAGCACCTGCGCTCGCAGCAGCTGCTCCTCGGTGATGCGCCCGTATGCGCGGAAGAAGTCCGAGCGGCCGTCCGGGCCGAGCAGGCACCACAGCAGGATCAGGTCGATCGACGGGTCGCCGACGCAGACGTCGCCCCAGTCGATCACGCCGGCCATCGCGCCGTCGCGCACGAGCACGTGGCGCAGGTGCAGGTCGCCGTGGCAGACGGCCGTTGCGGGCGGGCGCTCCAGGCGGCGCGCGTCCGAGAGCCAGCCCGGCGGCTTGCGGCCGAGCGCCTGGACCGATTCGATCGTGCGCGCCACGCGGATGCCCATGTCCGCCCGGCCCATCGGGTCGTCGGGCAGGGGCGAGCTCACCGTCGAGTCGTGCAGCGCGCGCAAGAACTCGCCCAGCGGACGGCCGACTGCGTTGCGCTCGTCTTCGCTGAGCCCGAGCGGCTCGCGCCCGACGATCAGCTCCGCGCCGAACCAGGGCCACGCGAACTCGTCGGTGGGCTCGCCGACGAACACCGGCGTCGGTACGGGCAGCGGCAGGCGCAGCTGCGGCAGCACGTCCAGCTCACGCACGACGCCGGGGATCGCCATCTCGCGCCGCGGGAAGCGGAACGCGTAGCGCCCGTCGACGAGCCAGACGGTGTTGTCCCAGCCCTCGCCGATCAACGTCAGCGACGAGGGCGTGAAGTGCTGGGCGCTGATCAACCGCCGGGCGAGCGCCTCGTCGACGGTCCGTTCGGGGCTCCATTCGGGCATCGCTTGGTAGCGTGCCGCATCGCATGGCGGTGTGCCGGATCTGCTCGGGCGAGCTCGAGCTGCGCATACGCGGCAACGGAGCCGCGCCCACAGCGGCCCTCTTCTCGCCGTCGGCGCACGCCGTCGGCGAGCACGGCGACCTGCTCGAATGCCGCGAGTGCGGGACGATCCAGCAGCCTGTCCTGCCGCAGGGCGACGCGCTGCACGACCTCTACCGCGACATGCGCGACGACGAGTACCTGGCGGAGGAGGACGGCCGCCGCGCGACCGCGAACCGGCTGCTGGACCTGATCGCCGCCCACCGCCCGACGGGGCGCCTGCTGGACGTCGGCTGCGGTCACGGTCTGCTGCTCGATGAGGCTCGCCGTCGGGGCTATGACACCGTCGGGCTGGAGCTCAGCCGCGAGACGGCCGCCCATGCGCGCTCGCTGGGGCTCGACGTGCGCGAGGTCCCGCTGGAGGCGTTCACCGAGGGCACCAACGGCGACGCGCCCGGCGCGTTCGACGTGGTCGTGCTCGCGGACGTGATCGAGCACCTGGACGACCCGGTCGCCGCGATCGACCAGTGCGCCGCGCTGCTGCGGCCCGGCGGCGTGCTGTGCGTCGTGACGCCCGACCCGGCCTCGCCCACGGCGCGCCTCGCCGGCGCGCGCTGGTGGGGCTTCTTGCCCGCTCACACGGTCCTGCTCCCGCGCCGCACGCTGCGGGAGCTGCTCAGCGCGGCGGGCCTGGTGATCTCCGACGACGTCCCCTTCGTGCGCACCTTCGCGGCCAAGCGCTGGGTCGGGGGGCTGGCCGAGCGGCTCCCGCAGGGCGACCGGTTGAGCGCGCTCGCGGACCGCCTGCCGCCGGTGAAGCTGTCGCTGTCGCTGGGCGACGAGCGCGTCATCCTCGCCCACCGCACGCCGGTGCGCCTCGCCGAGCAGCCGCTGCTCCAGCACTCCAACGGCCGTGCGCCGATCCACGTCGTGCTGCCGGCCTACAAGGCCACGCGCACGATCCCCGACGTCGTCGCCGAGATGCCGCCGCAGGCCGCCGATCACGCGCTGCTGATCGACGACGCGTCGCCGGACGAGACCACGGACGTCGCCCTGCTGCACGGCCTCGACGTGCTCCGCCACCCCGCCAACCGCGGCTACGGCGCCTCGCAGAAGACGGGGTACACGCACGCGCTGCGCGCCGGCGCGGCCGTGATCGTGATGGTGCACGCCGACAACCAGTACGACCCGGGGCTGGTGGCGGACATGGCCGAGCCGATCCTGGCCGGGGACGCCGACGTCGTGATCGGCTCGCGGCTGCTCGTCGACCGCGCGGTGGCGGGCGGGATGCCGCGCTGGAAGTGGGTCGGCAACCGGCTGCTGACCGGAATCGAGAACGCCGTCTTCGGCGTGCGCTTCAGCGAGTACCACACGGGCTATCGCGCGTTCAGCGCCGACTTCCTGCGCTCGATCCCGTTCCTGCGCAACTCGGACGACTTCGTCTTCGACCAGGAAATCTTCGCCCAGGTGCTGGCCCGCAAGGCCCGCGTGGTCGAGATCCCGATCCCGACGCGCTACTTCCACGAGGCGTCGAGCGTCGACTTCGTCACCAGCCTCCGCTACGCCTTCAAGACGCTGTGGGTGCTCGCCCGTTACCGGCTGGACCGCCGCTGGGCCCTGCTGCGCCGACCCGCCGCATGGCTTTCACCCCGAGACGGATAGCCGTCGCGATCCTCGTCGCCGCGTTGGCGATCCGCGTCGCGTGGGTGCTCGCGACGCCGGACTACCGGCTCGTGCACGACGCGCTCGACTACAACCGGCACGCGATCTCGCTCGCGAACGGCGACGGCTTCGCGCTCTCCTACGGCCGCGAGACCGCGTTCCGGCCGCCGACCTACCCGATCTTCCTCGCCGGCGTGTACTGGGTCTTCGGCCCGTCGCTGGAGTGGGCGCGGTTGGCCAACGCGCTCGTCGGCACCGGCATCGTGGCGCTGATCGGCGTGATCGCGCACCAGGTGTGGGGCAACCGCGTCGCGCTGATCGCGATGGCGCTGGCCGCCGTGTACATCCCGCAGATCCTCATCGGCCAGTCCGTGATGAGCGAGCCGCTGTTCACGCTGTGCATGCTCGGCGCCATCGCGGCGGCGTTGCGCGGCTGGGTGATCCCGGCGGGCGTGCTGATCGGGCTCGCGATCCTCGGCCGGTCCAACGCGCTCGTGCTGCTGGCGCCACTCGCGTGGGCCTTGTGGAAGGGGCCGAGACCGGCGCTGATCATGCTGCTCGCCGCCACGCTCACGATCGCGCCCTGGGCGGTCCGCAACTACGTCGTCTTCGACGCCTTCGTCCCGGTCGGGACCCAGTTCGGCTCCGCGCTCGCCGGCACGTACAACAGCGAGGCGATGAACGACCGCGAGAACCCGGCCTCGTGGCGGACCCTGAAGCGCGTCGACGACTACCGGCCGATCTTCAACCAGCTGCGGGTGACGCCCGAGCCCGTGCTGGAGAAGCGGCTGCGGGAGGCGTCGCTCGAGTACATCAAGGACCATCCCGGTGCCCCGTTGAAGGTCGCGTTCTGGACGACGCGCCGGATGCTCGACCTGGCCGGCTGGGACTGGGCGATCCACACCGCGGGCACGATCTCCGCGGGCAAGCGCGCCGGCGCGGCGGGGATCATCTGCTTCTGGGTCTTCGCGGTGTTGGCGGTGATCGGCGCGTTCACGCGACGCGCCCGGGACGCCCCGCTGTGGCTGTGGACCGTGCCCGTGCTGATGTACCTCGGCGTCGTCTTCCTCGTGGTGGAGACGCCGCGCTACCGGACCGCAATCGACCCGTTCGTGATCATGCTCGCCGCGCTCGCGATCTCAGCGGTGACGGCCAAGCGGGCCCAGGTCCCATAGGCCGTCGTCGTGCGGCTCCGCGAGCCAGCGGCGCGCGTCGGCCTGGCCGCGCGCGATCAGCGCGCGGGCGAACTCGGGGGCGAAGAAGAGGTAGCTGAGCAGCTCGCCGTGCAGCGGGTCGGCGTCCGCGTCGATCAGCCGGCCGAGGAACGCGAGCTGCGGGCTGCGGGCGGCGTGGAGGATGCCGCCGTAGTGGCGGCGGAACACGTCGCGCGCGATCTGGCCGATCGTGTCGCGCTCGGGCGGGGCGACGAAGATGTACGGGATCGCGCGGTCCGGCGCGAGCCGGTTGATCGTGGTGAGCGTCTGCAGGTCCTCGGTGAGCGGGTCGGCCAGCAGCGCGTCGAGGACGAGCGCGGCGCCCGCGGCGAGGTCGGGCCGCTGGGCGCCGCCGAGCGTGCCCGAGATCGCGTTCAGGCCGATGACGATGATGCGCTTGGCGCCGAACGCGAGCGCGGGCTTGATCGGCGCGTTCAGGCGCGTGGAGCCGTCGAAGTACCAGTCGCCGTCGGGCAGCTGGACGGCGGGGAACAGCGCGGGGATGGCCGACGACGCGCGCACGTGGGTCTCGGTGATCGCGGTCGCGACGTAGTCGATGCCGCGCTTGTCGTCGCTGGTGGCCTGCGGTGTGCCGCCCTGGTGGAAGACGACGCTGCGGCCGGTACGGGCGGACGTGGCGACGACGGCGAGCGTGCGGGCGATGCGCTCGAAAGGGATCAGGCGCTCGAGCGTCGGGCCGAGCGGGGTCGTGTCCAGCAGCGCGGGGACGTGCAGCGACAGCAGGCCGCTGAAGTTGATCGCGCCCCTGAGGATGCGCTCGAGGTCCTTGAGCGACGGCGTGGCGAGCACGTCGCCCCACCGCAGGCGCTCCCACAGCTGCAGGCCATCGGCGAGCGTCGGGTCGCTGTCGGCGGCGATGTAGGACCCGCTGATCGCGCCGACGCTCGCGCCGACGACGATGTCCGGGCGCTCGTGGTGGGGCAGCGCCGGCAGCAGGACCGAGAGGACGCCGGCCTCGTAGGCGCCGCGGGCGCCGCCGCCCGCCAGCACCAGGCCGACCGGCTCACGCGAGGGCACGGGCGACCGTCTTGAGGAAGTCACGGGCGGTGGCGAGGTGGCCACGCAGCTCGTCCTGCGTGAGCCCGACCTCGTAGGCGCGGTGGTGACAGGCGTTCGAGAGCGCGGTCCACGCGAAGTCGGCCTCGCGCGCCTCGGGTTTGTCGCCCAGGTAGGCGGGCAGGCAGACCCAGCGGTCGCGCGCGCTCGTCTCCAGCATGCCCGGCGCCTTGTCGTTCCAGAAGACGTCGAGCGTGCGTTCCAGCGACTGCCGGATCAGCGCGGCGGCGGCGTGCGGCCACGCGCCGCTGGTCGTCGGGTCGAACTCGTCGAGCTGACGCTGGGCCTCGTCGAGGACCTTGCTGACGGTGAGGCGCTCGCTCACGTAGCGGCCCTCCTCGAGCGCGAGCACGAGCCCTCCGGGCGAGTGCTTGCAGCGACGCGAGCCGCCAGGCGAGCGCCGCCTCTCACTTCGCGTTCGTGTTGAGCTCGCGGATGAACGCGCGCGTGTTGTCCGGCAGGCGGGAGAGCGTCTCGCGGTCGAGCGGGTTGCCGTGCGCGCCGCGGTTGAGCTCGGTGACGAGCGCGGCGTAGGGGGCGCCGTAGCGGCGCTTGACCTCGCCGCCGACCTCGCCGTGGCGGCCCGCGTCCCCGAACAGCACGAGCGCCAGGGTCTCGCGCAGGGAGCGCGCCTCGGCGATCTGGTCGTCCGCCTCGTTGAGGTCGGTGCCGTGCTGGGCGGCCCGCCGGCGCACGATGTTCGCGGCGGCGGCCTCGACGGCGGAGCGGCAGAACATGGGCACGACGCGGGCCTGCACCTCGGGCGGTAGGCGGTCGGGCTTGGCGTAGCCGCGGGCGCCGTCGATGTAGCGCTGAACCGGGCTGCGGCTCTCCTGCACGTCCACCGTCGACTGCGCGCGGCGGTCGACGTGCAGCATCGTGGCGTCCAGCCGCAGCCGCCGGATCGCCTCGGGGAGGCGGTCGTCGTGGGTGAAGACGACGATCTGGCGGGTGCGGGCCGCGCGGTGCAGGACCTTGGCCAGGCCGTCGACCTTCGCCGGGTCCATGGCCTGCACGGGGTCGTCGATCACGGCGAAGCGGAACGGGGACTCGTCGAGGGCGGCGCGCGGCAGGAACACGGAGACGCTGAGCGCGAGCAGCTCGCCCTGGGACATCACGCCGAGCGCGTTGGCCTCGGTGTCGTCGGCGCGCACGTCGAAGTCCGCGCGGCCGCCCTTGCCGACCTTCTTGAGCGTGATCTCGTGCAGGTCCACGGATGACCCCTGGCGCAGCTCGCGCCAGTTCGCGATCGCGGACTGGCTGATCGGGGCGAAGCGCTCGCGCCGCAGCTCGTCGCTCGCGCCCTTCAGCCATTTCTCGGCGTCCTTGACCGCCTTCAGCGTGGACGCCTTGGCCTCGACGTCCCGCGCCTGCTCGAGCCAACGGCGCAGGTCGCCCACCAGCTGGAGCCAGGCGGCGCCCTTGCGCTCGAGCTCCGTGGCGGCCTTCTGGGTCAGCTCGCGCAGCGTGTGCACCGTCGCCTTCGTCTCGGTCTCGTCGCCGCGCTCGAGCGTGAGGTCCTCGTCGATCAGGCCCAGGTGCTTGGCGGCCGCGGGCGCGGCGAGCGCGTTGCCGTCGAGCAGGGCGTCCACACGGCGGCGCGCGAGCAGCAGCTTCGAGTTGGCCTGCGTGAGCGTCGCGGCCTGCGCCTCCAGCTCGGCCGCCTCCTCCTGCGCGGCCTTCACCCACGCGTCGTCCAGCACGCCGGGCGTCTTGCACACCGGGCAGTCCTCACCGTCGCGCACGGCCAGCGCCTGGCGGAGGAGCGTGGCGACCGAGGTCGCGCGGGAGGCGTCGGTGGCGGACGCGTCCGTGTACTCGCGCTCGGCGCCCTTGAGGTCCTGGTAGGCGTCGCGAATCTCGGTCTCGGTCGGCAGCGCGAGCCCGGCGAGCCGCCGCAGCAGCGTCAGATCCTCGGTGTACTCCGGCGCCTCCTCGAGGAGCTGGTCGAGCTGCTCGAGGTCCGGCTTGCGGCCGCCGATCGCGGCCTTCACCAGCGCCGCCCGCTCGTCCTCGGGATCCAGCCGCGCGACGAGCTGGTCCTTCTCCGCGGCCGTCTGCTTGCGCTGGGCGTCGTAGGCGAGCCGCGTCTGCGCGAGCGAGGCCGCGAGCGCGTCCAGGTCCCCGAGCCCGAGCACCGGCGTGAGCGCGTCGTACAGCGACGAGAGCGTGTCGAACATCGTCGCCAGCTCGGCGTACGCCAGGAACGGCCGGAAGCTCGGCAGGTCCCGGTCCCAGCCGTGCTCGTTCAGCACGGCGGCCGGCGCCGCCCGCCCGCTCGCGTCCCCGTACGGCGCGCCGTGGGGCCACTCCTGCGTCAGCGGGACCGTGCTGCCGCCCTCCAGCTCGAGCTCGGCGGTGATCCGCGTCGGCCCGAGGTGATGCAGGCACTGCCACGTCTCGCTCCAGGCCTTCGGGCGCTTCTCCCAGCGCTTGAGCGCGCCGGTCATCAGCAGCTCCAGCCCTTCCGCGAACGACGACTTCCCGCTGCCGTTGCGACCGACCACGACGGTCAGCCCGGGCGCCGGCTCGAGCGTGAGCGTGGCCGGCTTGCCGATCCCGCGAAACCCCTCGACCGTCACCGTCTTCAGCCACACGGGCGGCGACGTGTTCGTCGTGGGCGGCGGCGCTGCGGCGTCCGCGGCGACCTCGATCACGTTGCGGGCCTCGGGTTCGAGGCCGGATTCGCTCAGCCGCTCCAGCAGCAGGGTGCGCAGGACGGGATCCATCGGACTGGCGATCGTAGAAGGCGGTGCGGTCGCCGAGCGCGGCGGCCGTGTGGACGACCGCCGCGTTCCGGGCGCGGACACGCGACCGGAGCCGCGCGCACGTCAAAGATAAAGGGTGGCCAGGCCCTTCGGGGCTCAGGCCGGGACGAGGGCGCCGGCGCGCAGGCGCAGGCCGCCGGCCACCGCGCGGGCCAGCTCGTCGGCGTCGTAGCGCGCAAGCTGTCCGGCGATCCACGGGATGCCGAAGCCGGGGACCGTCATGGCCTCGGCCGTGGTGATCCAGACGTAGCCGAGCTCGCCGACGCGGAAGCTCTGCACCATCGGCTCGCCGTCGTAGCGCTCGAAGTGATCGGTGTTCGGCTGCTCACGAATGAGGTCCACGTGCGCAGCGTCTCCGACGCGGCGGGGACCCGTCAACTGCGGATGCGCCAGAACCCCCCGGACGACCTAATGCGCGCTATTCCGAATGTCGGAGCAGGTAGTCGATGTAGATCGGGCGCCGGGCGTCCATCGCGCCCTCGTCGCCGCGCAACACGTCGAGCACTTGGCGGCTCCAGTGCGCGACCTCCTCCTGGCCCTGCCGCGCGTCGCCGTCGGCGGCCTCGGCCGCGGGCGTCTCCGACAACAGGCGCCAGAAGAACTTCACGTCGAGGTGCCGCTCCGCGCGCTTGACGGCGCGGTCGTGCAGCTCGTGGGAGGGCAGCGCGTCGAGCTCTTCGAACGTGGTCACGGCTCGGAGGTTATCCGCGGGCCGGGCGCGCCGAACAGGTAGCCCTGCGCGTACGGGCAGCCGATCGCCGCGAGCTGCGCCGCCTGCTCCTCGCTTTCCACGCCCTCGGCGATCGCCGCGATCCCGAGCGCGCTCGAGAGCGAGACGATCGCAGCCACGATCGCCTGATCGCCTGCGGAGGAGCCGAGCGCGGCCACGAACGAGCGGTCGATCTTGATCGCCCGCACGGGCAGATCGCGCAGGGACGAGTAGCCCGTGCCGAAGTCGTCGAGCGCGAACCCGACGCCGAGCTCGCGCAAGGCGACCACGTTCGCCCGCGCCGTCTTGGGCGCGCCCTGCAGCACGCGCTCCTTGAGCTCCAGCCGCAGCCGGGCCGGCGGCAGCCCGCTCGACTGCAGGCAGTCCGCGACCACGGCGGGAAGGTCGGGCTGCGCGAGCTGGCGCGGCGACAGGTTCACCCAGATCGCCGGGCCGTCCTCCTCGCGCCCGAACGCCGAGGCGCTCTCGTGGCAGGCCTGCATCAGCGTCCACGCGCCGATCTCGACGATCAGCGCGGACTCCTCCGCGACCGGGATGAAGTCCGCCGGCGCGTTCATCACGCCGCCCGGCGAATCCCAGCGCAGCAGCGCCTCGTGCCCGACGACGCCGCGGTCGGTCAGCGACACGATCGGCTGGAACGCGAGCCGCAGCTGGCCGAGCGACAGCGCGCGCTCGAGCGCCGCCGCCGTCCGCAGGCGCTCGCGCGCGTGTCGGCGCAGCCGCGTGTCGAACACCTCCACGCGGCCGCGGCCCTCGGCCTTCGCGCGGTACGCGGCCGCGTCGGCGTCGGCCAGCAGCCCGTCCGGGTCGCGGCGCGCGGGGTCGCCGAGCGCGATCCCGATCGACGCCGACAGCCGGTGCTCGATCCCGTCGATCTCCAGCGGCTCGTGGATCGCCTCCGTCAGGCGGTGCCCGAGCGCGATCGCCGTGTGCTCGTCGATGTCCTCGCACACGATCACGAACTCGTCCCCGCCCAGCCGCGCGACCGTGTCGGCCGGACGCACGGTCGCGACCAGCCGGCGCGCCAGCCCGATCAGCAGCGAGTCACCCGCGGCGTGCCCGTAGAGGTCGTTGACGGCCTTGAAATCGTCCAGGTCGATGAACAGCACGCACGCCGCGCCCGGGTCGCGACCCGCGCGCGCGAGCGCGTGAATCAGCCGCTCGCGGCACAGCGCGCGGTTGGCCAGGCCGGTCAGCGGGTCGTGCAGCGCCTCGTGGCGCATCCGCTCCTCGCCGCGCAGCCGGCCGAGCGCGGTCGCCAGCACGTTGGCGATCGCCCGTAGGAAGCTCTCCTCGTCGTCGCCGAGCGTGCCCTCGACGCAGATCTCGCCGAACACCTCGTCGCCGAAGGCGATCTCGAAGCGCGTCAGCTCCGCGCCGTCACCGCCCCAGTCGGCCAGGACCTCGCCCGCGCGCCGCACGACCACGTAGTCGATCGCGAGCGTCTCGCGCATCCGCGCCACGGCCTCGACGGCCAGGTCGCCGACGTCCGCGCCCGACAGCGCCCGCGCGCCCAGCGCGGCCACCGCCGCGGCCTGCTGGGACTGGCGTTGGAGCTTGGACATCGCCTCGCGGTGCGCGGTCATGTCGCGCCCGATCGCGAGCAGCAGCGGGCCCGCCTCGGTGTCGACGATCCCCCAGCTCATCTCGCCGACGAACTCGGTGCCGTCGCGCCGCAGGCCGTCCGCGCGGATCGTGAACCGCAGCGGGTGCTCGGTCGCGAAATACAGCTGCATGTTGCGCGTGTAGCGCTCGCGGACCTTCTCCGGCCAGAGCGTCTGGACCGGCCGGCCGAGCAGCTCGCCGTGTTCGTAGCCGAACAACGTCTCGGCGTGCGCGTTCACGAACACGATCCGCCCGTCGCGCCCCGTGGCGACGGTCGCGTCCGGCAGCCCTTCCAGGACCGCCCGCAACGCCCGCTCCTCGTGCAGCAATGCTTCCAGCTTGCCTGGTCCCCCTGCGTAGTTGTGCGCTTCCATGCTCCGGCTCGGAGAGACCCTATACCCGCTCGCGCCGCGATTCAGAGGCGCTACAGAAGACCTTTCTCGCGCAGTTGCTCGATGGCGGGTTCCCGCTTGACCAGCGCCTCGAGCCCCATGCCCGCCAGGACCGCCGGCGCCTTCGTGAACTGGATGTCTCGATAGTCGACGATCTCGATGCGGTTTCCCCAGGGATCGCGGAAGTCCAGCCGCGGCCCGGGCTCGATGTCCACGTCCGCGGCCTCGAGCGCGGCGCGCACCCGGTCCTTGTCGTCGACCACCAGCCCGAAGTGGCGGCCATCGTCGGGGCCCTGCTCACGCCCTTCCGCGAGGGCCACGAACTGGTCGCCGATGTCGATGAACGCCATGCCCGGCGCCACGCCGCGCAGATGCAGCTCGAAGAAGCGGCCGTAGAACTCGAGGGCCGCGTCGATGCTGTCGACCTCGAGCGCTACGTGGTTGATCCCGACGAGCTTGGTGAGCATCGCGGGATCTCATCATGCGTGCGGGTGCGGTTGCGCTTGTCGGCGTACATCGCGGCGTCGGCGGCGTGCATGAGCGCGTCGCGCTCGGCGGCGTCCTCGGGGCAGACGGCGAGGCCCGCCGAGGCCGTGACCGGCGTGAGCGAGAGCGCGAGCGCGAGCCGCTCCACGACACGCTGGGCGATCGCCCGGTCGGCGCCGGGCAGCGCGACCATGAACTCGTCGCCGCCCATACGCCCGCAGATGTCGCCGCCGCGCACGACCGAGCGGATGGCGTCGGCGACGGAGCGCAGCGCGGCGTCGCCGGCGGCGTGACCCTGCAGGTCGTTGACCATCTTGAACCGATCGACGTCCAGCGCGATCAACGCCATTGGGCCGGGCAGCGCGGCGTCGAGCTGCTCCTTGAACGCGGTGTGGTTGAGCAGGCCCGTCAGCGCGTCGGTCTTCGCGCTGCGCGTGAGCTCCCGCCGCTCGCGGTCGTGCTCGCGCGCTTGCAGGACGCCGACGAACGGCGCGAAGCCGAGGCAGGCCAGCCCCATCAGCACGCGCGCGGGATCGGGGTCCGGCGTGAACGCGACGCCCACCACCGCATAGCTGGAGAGTGCGGCCGCGTACACGATCGCCATCGAGCGCACGGGATAGGACAGGCTCGCGAACAGCAGCGGGAACAGGTAGATGAGCGTCGTCGGGCTCGTGATCCCGCCGTCGGCGGCGACAATCGCCGCGATCAGCGCGATGATGCTCACGCTCCAGCTCACGAAGAACGGCTCGCGCCAGCGGCCGGCGACGATCCGGTCCATCGGCAGCCGAGCGAGCGCGAGCGTCGAGAGCGCGGCCACGGCGAAGGCCGTCGCCATCAGGGGGCGGTTGGGCTCGTTCCACGTCAGCGCGGCGTAGACCCACCCGAGCAGGCTCAGGCCGTAGGTGGGGGCAAACGAGGCCCGAACGCTCCGGGCGCGATGACGGAGGTCCGTCTCCACGCCCGCGTCATCGGCAGATCGGTCAAGAGTCCTTAGTCCGGTCGATTGGAGCACTGGTCGTCCGTCCAGTTCGGCGCGGGCTGACCGCAGCAGCGGGATGGCGGCTAGCCGTACTCGTCCCGGTGGCGGGCGGTAGGCGCGAAAGCCAGCAGGCTCCACGGATTTCGCGCTGTCAGGGGCCGAACATCTGGACCGTGACCGACAACAAGAACTTCGCCGCCCGGATGGGCCGCTGGAGTGCCCAGCACCGCAAGAAGGCCATCTTCGGGTGGCTCGCCTTCGTCGTGCTCTCGCTGGTGATCGGCGGAGCGATCGGCACGAAGGCGCCGGAGAACGACACCACCTACGTCGGCGACTCGGGCAAGGCCCACGAGCTCGTCGACCGGCACTACCCGACCGAGAACGTCGAGAGCGTGATCGTCAAGGGCGGTGATCCGCGCGCCGTGCGGGCGGCCGTGGACGACACGGTCGCCGCCGTGTCCGCGCAGAAGGGCGTCTACGACGTCAATTCCGACCAGGTCGCCAAGGACGGGTCGGTCCTGGTCGACTTCAAGCTGCGCGGGGACGAGGAAGCGGCCGAGAAGGCCGTCGTGCCGGTGCTGGCGGCCGTCGACCGCGTCCAAGCGCGGAACAGCAGCGTCTTCGTGGGCGAGTTCGGCTCGGCCTCGGCCAACAAGGCGCTCTCGAAGGCGTTCGAGGACGACTTCAAGAAGGCCGAGACGCTGTCGCTGCCGATCACGCTGATCATCCTCGTGTTCGCGTTCGGGGCGCTGGTCGCCGCGGGCGTGCCGCTGCTGCTCGGGCTGTCGGCCGTGGCCGCCGCACTGGGCCTGGTCGCGCTGCCGTCGCAGCTGTTCCCGCTCGGCGACGAGGCGGCCTCGATCATCCTGCTGGTCGGCCTGGCCGTGGGTGTTGACTACACGCTCTTCTACTTGCGGCGTGAGCGGGAGGAGCGGGCGCGCGGGGTCGGCCACCGCGAGGCGATCCACATCGCCGCCGCGACCTCCGGCCGCGCGGTGCTGATCTCCGGCATCACGGTGATCGTCGCCATGGCCGGCATGTTCCTGGCCGGCGACCAGACGTTCACCGGGCTCGCCGTCGGTGCGATCACGGTCGTGCTCGTGGCCATGATCGGCTCGGTCACCGTGGTTCCGGCGGTGTTGAGCGTGCTCGGCGACCGGGTGGAGAAGGGACGCATCCCGTTCCTCGGCCGCCTGCGCCGGTCCGACGGCGAGAGCCGCGTCTGGAACACCGTCCTCGACGCGGTGCTGCGCCGGCCGCTGATCTCGGCGGTCGCCGCGATCGCCGTCCTGCTCGCGCTGGCGTTCCCCGCGCTGGGCATGCGCGCCGTGCTCTCGGGCACGGACGACCTGCCGCGCAACCTGCCCGTGATGCAGGTCTATGACGAGATCAACGCGTCCTTCCCGGGCGGGCAGATCCCGGCCGTGGTGACGATCAAGGCCGAGGACGTGACGGCGCCGGGGGTGACCGCCGCGGTCAAGGACCTGGAGGCGCGGGCCGTGGAGTCCGGGCGCTTCAATGGGCCGGTCGACGTGAACGTCTCACGCGACAAGCACGTCGCGCAGATCTCGATCCCGATCCAGGGCAACGGCACCGACGACGTGTCGATGGAGGCGCTCGCGGACCTGCGGCAGACGCTGGTCGCGCAGACCGTCGGCCGCGCGGACGGCGTGTCGGCGGCGTACGTGGCCGGCATGACCGCCGAGACCAAGGACTACGTCGACTTCCTCAAGGGCCGCGCGCCGCTGGTCGTCGGGTTCGTGCTCCTGTTCGCCTTCCTGCTGCTGCTCGTCACGTTCCGGTCGATCGTGATCCCGATCAAGGCGATCGTGCTCAACCTGCTGTCGGTGGGTGCCGCCTACGGCGTGCTGACGTGGGTCTTCCAGGACGGGCACCTCGAAGGCCTGCTCGGCTTCGAGTCCAACGGTGGCGTGACCGCATGGCTGCCGATCTTCCTGTTCGTGATCCTGTTCGGCCTGTCGATGGACTACCACGTGTTCATCCTCAGCCGGGTCAAGGAGGCGGTGGACCGCGGCATGAAGACCGAGGACGCGGTCGCGCACTCGATCAAGGCGACCGCCTCGACGGTGACGAGCGCCGCGGTGGTGATGGTCGCCGTGTTCGCGATCTTCGCCACGCTGAGCTTCATCGACTTCAAGCAGATGGGCGTCGGCCTGGCGGTCGCGATCCTCATCGACGCGACGCTGGTGCGGGCTGTCCTGCTGCCGGCGACGATGAAGCTGCTCGGGAAGTGGAACTGGTACCTGCCGAAGCAGTTGCACTGGCTGCCCGAGTTCCGCCACGAAGCAGAGCCTTCACCGTCCCGGGCCTAGCGCCCAGGGCGATCCCGACGGCCACGAGTGCCGTCCCCGTGAGGTCCGCGGTGGATGGCGCTCGGCCGTTGAGGGCCGTGTCGGCGGCGACGGCCGCGATCGGCATGAAGCCGACGAGCAGGCCGGCGTGGCCGCTGCCCAGTTCCTGCACGCACGCGAACCAGAGCACGAACGCGAGCGCGGTCGTGACCAGGCCGAGGTAGAGGATCGCGGCCGCGTGGGTGACGGTGGGCGTGGGGATCTCGCCGCGGCTCAGCAGCGCGAGCTGGAGGGTGGCGAGCAGCGCGGTCCAGGCGGCGACGCGCATCGGACCCAGGCGCGGGAGCAGCGGCGCGGCGAGCAGCGTGAAGCCGACCTCGCCGATCAGCGCGGCGACGGCGAACAGCGCGCCGAGGGCGGTGACGGTGGAGTCGGCGCCATTGACGATCGCCGCACCCGCGACGACGACCAGCGCGGCGGGGAGCACCTGCCGGTGGCCCGTGGCGAGCGCGAGAATCACCGGGGAGGCGCCGATGATCACGCCCGCGTTGGTCGCGCCGATGTGGTCGACCGCGGCGAGCACGGCGAGGTTGAAGCCGACCATGCCGACGGCGGCGGTCGCGTTCAGCAACAGGAACTCGCGCGCGGTCGGCCGGCCGAGCTTGCCCTTGAGCAGCACCGTGAGCACGAGCGCGCCCAGCGCGTAGCGGATGAACTGCCCCGCGGTGTACGAGTAGTCCGTGAGCGCGTCGCTGACCGGAAACGACGCGCCGACGACGCTGGCCGCGATCGCACCTTTGACCCATCCGTTCATGGCTCGTGACGGTACGGCAGCCCTGGCCCGGGTGTAAGGTCCAGATCGGTGTCCGAAAACCAGGCCAGAGAAGTGCTTGTCGCGCTGAAGCGCGGCGCCGGCCCGATGCAGCGCCAGGTCGAGGACCAGCTGCGCGCCGCGATCCGCTCCGGCCGCCTGGTCGCGGGCGAACGCCTCCCGTCCTCGCGTGTGCTGGCGACCGACCTGGCCGTCTCCCGCGGCGTCGTGAGCGACGCCTACGCGCAGCTGGCCGCGGAGGGCTGGCTCGTCGTCGCGCCCCGCTCCGGCCCCCGCGTCGCAAACCTAAAGAGGGACAGTCCCTCTTTAGAAAACTTTGGCTCTGCAGGCGGGCGCGTGGGTGCTTCACCCGGGTCGGCGAACATAAAGAGGGACAGTCCCTCTTTAGGAAATGGGGCGCCCGTGCGGTACGACCTGCGGCCCGGGCGGCCCGACCTGTCGCGCTTCCCGCGGGCGGACTGGGTGCGGTCCGTGAGCGCGGCGGTGCGGGGCGCCGGGGACGCGGAGCTCGACTATCCCCCGATCGCGGGGGCGCGGCGGGTGCGCGAGGTGCTCGCGGCGTACCGGGGACGGGTGCGCGGGACGCTCGCGACGGCCGAGGACGTGCTGATCGTGCTGGGCGCGGCGCAAGCGCTGGTGACGATCGCGGTCGCGCTGGACGGGGCGCGGATCGCGGTCGAGAACCCCGGGCACATCCACATCCGGGAGCTGCTGCGCACGCAAGGGCTCGAGCCGGTGCCGGTGCGCGTGGACGGGGAGGGGATCGTGGTCGACGAGCTGCCCGGCGACGTGCGCGCGGTGCTCGTCACACCCGCGCACCAGTTCCCGACGGGCGTGGTGATGTCGGCGGCGCGGCGCGCGGAGCTGCTGGCCTGGGCCGAGCGCCACGACGCGGTGATCGTCGAGGACGACTACGACTCCGAGTACCGCTACGACCGCGCGCCCGTCGGCGCGCTGCAGGGCCTGCGGCCGGACCTGGTGCTGCACATCGGGTCGGTGTCGAAGACGCTCGCGCCCGCGCTTCGGCTCGGCTGGCTGATCGCGCCGCCCGCCTGGCACGCGCGCCTCCTGCACGCGCGCGAGAGCCTGGACCACGGCCTGCCCGCGCTCGAGCAGCACGCGTTCGCGGACTTCATCGAGCGCGGCGCCTACGACCGCCACATCCGCCGGTCGCTGCGGACCTACCGGCGCCGCCGGGACGCGCTGCTGGAGGCGCTCGCCATCACGCTCCCGGACGCCACCGTGAGCGGCGTCGCGGCCGGGCTGCACATCGTCGTGCACGTCCCGGACGCCGGCGAGGAAGCGCTCGTCGCCGCCTGCCGCGAGCGCGGCGTCGTGCTCGACGGCGCCGTCCAGCACGGCGCGCGCGCCACCGGCGCGACGCTGCTGATCTCGTTCGCCGCCGTGCCCGACGCGGCCGCCGACCACGTGGCGCAGCTGATCGCTACGGCGCGGGCACGCTCAGCGTCGAGTCCCCGAGCATGACCGTCGCGCGCGGCGCCGCGCGGCTCCAGCGCACCTGCACGGTCACGCCCGTCACATGCAACGCGGCGTCGACCGCGCCCGTGGCCGGGCTCCACACGCCCCGGCCGTTGACCGGCGCGTCGGCGACGAAGCGCACGTTGATGAGCCGGAACGTCACCGCGCCCCCCTGCTCGCCCGCGGTGAAGTGCCCGCCGCGCAGGCCCGGCCCGCGGTTGCCGTGCGAGTACAGCCGCCGCGCGATCACGTCCCCGAACGCCTCGACGGCCACCGTCACCGCGCGCCGGGCCGCCTCACCCGGGTCGGGGCCGGAGACGACCGTCGCCGGCGTAGCCGCCGCGAGCGTGAGCGGGTAGCCGCCCGCCACGCGCACGGGCGGGATCAGCGCCGCGCAGCGCTCGTCCAGTGCGCCGCGCAGGAACGAGCGGATCACGCGCCGCGCGCAGTCCGTGCCTTCCAGCAGGTGCGTGGCGCCCTGCGAGGTCACGTGGACCGTGTTGCGCAGCGTGACGATGCGGACGTTCTCGGCCAGCGCCGGCCCGAACGCGGGCGCGTCGCTCAGCGGCGTCAGCGAGTCCAGGTCGCCGCCGACGATCAGCACGGGTACCGACGCGGGCAGCCGGCGCTCCGGGACCGTGGGCGGCGGGCGCCGCGGCGCCGGCCATCGCGCGCACACGTCATACGGCTGGGTGAAGCCGCTGACCGACATCCACTCGGCGGGCGTGAAGGGCGTGAACACGTCCGGCGCCGGCCCGCTCACCTGCGGGTAGTCGGTGCACGCGACGGCCAGGTAGAGCCCGCGCGAGAAGTACGACGCCTCGGGCGGCGAGTGGCTCCAGGTCCCGGCCTGGCCGACCAGGCGCAGGAGCGGCACGTCGTCGCCCGCCAGCGCCGCGCGAAGGGCGGCATCGAGCTCGCGGTAGATCAGCGGGTCGTTGGCGGCGTCCTGGACCAGATCGGAGAGCGCGCGCGGGTCCACGGTCACGTCCAGCGGCGCGCCGTCGGAGTCGTCCGTGCCGCCGCGGATCGGCGCCGCCCGCACCCGCGCGAGCAGCGCACCCAGCCGCCCGACCGCGCCCGGCGACACCGTCTCCAGCGCCGAGCGCATCGTGGCCGCCGAGGACGCGTACCACGGGTCCGTCCCGCGCCGCGGGTACGCGGAGTCGAGCGTGACCGAGCGCAGCAGCCCGGCATGCCGCGCCGCGAAGTCCTGCACGAAGTAGGTGCCGTAGGAGTCGCCGTACAGGTCGACCTTCCGGTACCCGAGCGTCCTGATCACCGCCGCGAGGTCGTCCACCGCGTACGCGGTCGCGAACAGCGACGGATCGCCGTGCCGGCGCCGGATCTCCCGCGCGCACCGCGCGGCCCGCCGGGCGAACGCCGGCCCGCTCGTGCGCCCCGCGAACGACTGCACGGAGCGGCAGTCGATCAGCGCCGAAGCGCCCGTCCCGCGGTTGTCGACCAGCAGCAGGTCCCGCGTGCGCAGCAGCGGCCCGAAGATCGCGCGGAACTCGACGCGCGTCCCGGTCGAGGGATAGCCCGGCCCGCCCTCGACCGCGACGATCGGCGGCTCGCTGGCGCGCCCCGAGGCGCGGTAGAGCCGGAACGCGATGTCGATCGTGCGCCCCCGCGGCCGCTCGGGATCGAGCGGCCGCCGCAGCTCGCCGCACTGCGCGCCGCCGCACGGGCGCAGCTTGACCGCTCCCTGCGCCGGTGCGGCGAGGATCAGCACGGCCACCGCGGCGACGAGCCCCCGCCACATACGAGTGGAGCCTACGCCCCTGCGGGTACTGAGTCATCGTCCATCGGTGGAGGAGGCTCGGATGCGGACCATGACACGGCGATCGATCCTCGCGGCGGGGGTGGCGGGCGGCACCGGCCTGGCGCTGAAGGGGCGTGGCGCGCAGGCGCAGGCGGCCGGCACGCCCGCGGCGGTGCTCGGCGGCGCGCTCGCGGGCGGTGCCTGGGAGGTGATCGACCTCTCGGTCACGACGGGCGAGGAGCACCCGGTCGCGTTCCCGGACCAGCCGCAGTTCAAGGTCGTGCCACTCACCTGGTTCAAGCGCCGCACCGCGGTCAAGCCTGGGATCGCGGCCGTGAACGCGTACGAGATCACCGAGCACACCGGGACGCAGGTCGACTTCCCGCCGCACTTCATCCCGCCGCCCGGCACGAACGTCCCCGGCTCGCCGGGCCGCGCGATCGGCGAGCGCAGCGGCGACGAGTACCCGCTGACGTCGCTGATGGGTCCCGCGGTGGTGCTCGACGTGCGCGCGATCCTCGCCGCCCATACCGCCAAGGGCCGCAGCGCGAAGATCACGCCCGCCTGGATCGAGCGCTGGGAGGCGCGCTTCGGCACGATCGCGCGCGGCGAGGTGCCGGTGCTCTTCAGCGGCTACACCGACCGCTACTACAGGCGCTTCCCGGGTGGCGACCGCTTCAAGGACCGGCTCTTGTGGAAGCCGCTGATCGACAAGTCCGAGCCCGGGTGGGTGGTGCTCGCGCCGGACGCCGTCGAACTGCTGTGGAGCCGCGGCGTCCAGCACGTCGCCACCGACGCGCCCAGCTTCGGCGCCGCGGAGGACCCGCAGGACAGCCACGTCGCCGGGCTCAAGCACGGCATGACGTGGACCGAGCAGGCGATCCGGCTCGGCCGGCTGCCCCGCCGCGGCGCGTTCTACGTGTGCGCGCCGTACAAGGTGGCCGACCAGCAGGCCGGGGTCGTGCGGGCGTTCGCGTTCAGCCCGCGCGGCGCGGCGGCCACCGAGACGGAGCCGCCGCTGGCGCTCTAGTTGAAGGCCATGTTCGGCTCACCCTTCGCGTTCAGGCCGGTGCCGCGGGAGCAGGACCCGCCGCGGGGCGCGCCACCGTTGTAGGCCTGCCGGAAGCAGTTGCGCAGCGCGAGCTGGCCCCAGTAGTTCGGGTGCCCGTCCTCCTGCAGCTGGTAGGGGCCGAAGATCGTCGAGAGCGTGCGGATCTGGTGCACCCACTCGGTCTTGTCCACCGCGCCCGGCGACTGCCACGTGGAGACACCCTTTTCTTCGAGCAGGCCCACCGTGTTCTCGCACAACCGCCGGCCGTAGAGCGCGCCGACCGCTTCCAGCACCTGCACGTTGGACATCCCGTGCACCGCGGTGCGGATCGTGTTGTTCAGCGTCTCCACAACGGTGGTGCGCGCCCAGTTGACGTCGGCGTTCCAGGCGCCGCAGCCGCCGATCGTCTGACGCGTGAAGCCCGTCTCGGGATAGCGCATCCCGCCTGAGAGCGGCAGCGGCGCGGAGTAGGTCTGGGCGAGCACCTCGTAGTCGGCCTCGTCATAGCCCGCGTTCGCCATCGCCTGCTTGATGTTGGTGAACGCCGCCCGCACGTTGGCGGTGATCGTGTTGATGTTCGCGGCCGAGAACATCGCCTTCAGGTTGCTGTCGTCGTGGCAGTAGTTCTTCCACCACGAAGGCGAGGTGAGCCAGTTGGTCACGCACGTCTCGAGGATCTCCGCGAACCCGTAGTCGTTGGCGCCGATCAGCACCACGACCGCCTTGATGCGCTTGTTGTCCTGCGCGAGCTCCTGCAGCATCAGCGCCTGGCCCTTGTTCGCGCCGGACTGCGCGAAGTCCAGGCCGGGCTTCCACTTGCCGTCGCTGGTGCGCGAGTAGGTGCGCGCGCCCGAGCAGGCGAGGTTGACGCTCTTGACCCCGTCGCCGATGTGCACCTCAGCCGACTCGGAGCGGTGGCAACCGGGGATGGGCTCGGAGGCGCCGCCTTCGAAGTAGGCGTCCGCCCCGAGGGCGTCCGTCTTGGACGGCGCCTGGTTGGTGTTGCCGGCCCAGCGCCCCGCCTCACCGGAGATGGCCGAGTCACCGACCGACACGACCGTCGGCGGCGCGAGCTGGACGACCCGCGGCGGAACCTGGATCTGCGCCTGGGCGACCGCGGGGACCGCGACCAGCCCGGCGACGGCGAGGGACAACAGGCGAAGGGTGCGCATGAGCGGAGCAGAACACCCGCGCGTTGGTGAAAGCTTGGAGCTCCCGATGCGCCAGTTCTCGGCCGAGCACCTCGTCGTCCTCGCGCTCACCGCGGCCGCGATCGTCGTCGCCGTCAAGGTGCCGCGGCCGAAGGTGCTCGCGGTCCTCATCGGCGGCGCGTTCGCGATCGAGTTCGCCGTGCGCGCGACCGACGGCAGCTGGGACTGGGGCTTCGACCTCCCGCTGCACCTCTCGGACGTCGTGTCGATCCTCGCCCCGATCGCGCTCTGGACCCGCCGCCCGCTGCTCGTCGAGGTCCTCTACTTCTGGGCGCTGACCGCGTCGCTGCAGGCCGTGATCACGCCCGACCTGCGCACGACCGTTCCCAGCGTGTTCTTCTTCACGTACTTCGTCACGCACAGCGGCGCGGTCGTCGCCGCGTTCCTGCTCGTGTTCGGCCTCGGGCAGCGGCCGAGGCCCGGCGCCGTCGCGCGCGTGTTCGCCGTCACGCTCGGGATGGCCGCGGCCGCCGGGCTCGGCAACGTGATCACGGGCGGCAACTACATGTACCTGCGCGCGAAGCCGGCCCAGGCCAGCCTGCTCGACCAGATGGGCCCGTGGCCGGTCTACATCGCCGTCGCCGCCGCCCTCGCGCTGGTCCTCTTCCTCGCGCTGGACCGGCTGGCAAGATCGACGGGTGCTGACGCCTGAGATCGACCCCGCCGACGCCGGCTTCGACGCCGCCCGCCTCGCCCGCATCGACCGCCACTTCACCCGTTACGTGGACGAGGGCAAGCTGCCCGGCTTCCTCGCGGTGATCGCGCGCGACGGGCAGGTCGTGCACACCGCCAAGGGCGGGATGGCTGACATCGAGGCGGGCCGCTCCGTCGCCGAAGACACGCTGTGGCGGATCTACTCGATGACCAAGCCGATCACGTCGGTCGCGGCGATGCTGCTGTGGGAGGAGGGCGCGTTCGAGCTCAAGGACCCGGTCGCGAAGTTCATCCCGGCGTTCGCGGACGCGCGCGTGTGGGCCGGCGGCAACCAGAACAGCCCCGTGACACGGCCCGCGGTCGAGCCGGTGCGCCTGTGGCACCTGCTCACCCACACCGCCGGGCTCACGTACGGCTTCCACTACGCGCATCCGCTCGACGGCGTCTACCGCAAGGCCGGGTACGAGTTCGGCAGCCCGGGCGACCTGGCGCAGGCCGTCGACGACTGGGCGCGGCTGCCGCTGCTGTTCGAGCCCGGCACCGAGTTCAACTACTCCGTCTCCACCGACGTCCTCGGCCGCGTCGTGGAGGTCATCTCCGGCCAGCCGCTCGACGCGTTCTTCAAGGAGCGGATCTTCGAGCCGCTGGGCATGACCGACACCGCGTTCAGCGCCACGGACCCCGACCGGCTCGCCGCGCTGTACGAGCCCGGCCTCGCCCGCAACGACCGCATGGGCCGGGCCGCGCTCCACACACCCGCGATGCTCTCCGGCGGCGGCGGGCTGATCGGCAGGGCGGCCGACTATCACCGCTTCACGAGCATGCTGGTGCGGGAAGGCGCGCCCCTGCTCGCACCGCGTACGCTCCGCTACATGGCCCGCAACCACCTGCCGGGCGGCGCTGAGCTCAAGGACGTGGCCCGTCCGACCATCTCCGAGACGCAGAACGACGGCATGGGCTTCGGCCTCGGGTTCTCGGTCGTCCTCGACCCCGCCGGGACGAAGATCGCCACGCACCCGGGCGAGCTCGCCTGGGGCGGCCTGGCCTCGACCGCGTTCTACGTCGTGCCGCAGGAGCGCCTGAGCGTGCAGTTCTTCACGCAGATGATCCCGTCCAGCGCGTACCCGCTGCGCTCGCAGCTGCGCCAGCTCGTCTACCAGGCGATGACGGACTGATGCGCGCGCGGCTCGTCGGCGTCCCCGGCTCGCACCCGGTGGTTAGCGCGGAGCTGATGCTCCGCCACAAGGGCGTCGAGTTCACCCGGCTCGACCTGCCCAACATGACGCACAAGGCGATCCTGCCGCTGCTGCGCTACCGCGGCTCGACCGTGCCGGTGCTGACGATCGACGGGCGGCGCGCGAGTGGGACGATGCGGATCGCGCGCGTGCTCGAGCGGCTCGTGCCCGAGCCGCCGATGCTCATCGACGATCACGGCGACGAGGCGTGGGCGGACTCGGTGCTCCAGGACGGTGTGCGCCAGCTCGCCCGCTACGCCGTGGGCCGCGACGACGCGGCGATGGCGGAGTTCCTGCACCGGCCGCTGCTCGGCATCCCGCCGCACCTGGTGAGGCGCGCGGTGCCGGTGCTGCAGCCGCTGGTGCGCGCGCAGATGCGGGTGAAGCCCGCGACGGTGCAGGCGTGCCTGGAGGCGCTGCCGGGCCAGCTCGACCGCGTCGACGCGCTGCTGGAGGCGGGCACGATCGGCGGCGCACGGCCGAACGTCGTCGACTTCCAGGTCGCGCCCTCGGTGCGGCTGATGCTCGCCTTCGACCAGCTGCGCGGCCACATCGACGCCCGCCCCGCGGGCGCCCACGCCCGCCGCCTGGTTCCCGATTATCCGGGCCGGTTCCGGGCAGTATTCCCGGACGCATGGCTGCCGTTCTGAGACAAGACGTCACGCTGGGCAGCGAGGTCGCGGCCTGGCTGTGGCATCCCGAGGGCGCGACCGGCGCCGTCGTGCTCGGCCACGGCCTGTCCGCCGTGCGCGACCAGCGCATCGACGCCTACGCCGAGCGCTTCGCGCAGGCCGGCCTGGCCGCGCTGTTGTTCGACTACCGGCACTTCGGCGCGAGCAGCGGGCAGCCGCGCCAGCTGCTGGACATCAAGCGCCAGCTCGAGGACTGGCGGACCGCCGTCGCGTACGCCCGCGGGCTGGACGGGATCGAGCGCGTCGGCCTGTTCGGGTCGAGCTTCGGCGGCGGGCATGCGACCGAGATCGCCGCGAGCGACCCGAACATCGGCGCCGTCGTCCTGCAGTGCGCGATGGTCGACGGCCTGCAGGCGGCGATGAAGCTCCCGCCCAAGTCGACCGCCAAGCTGGCCAAGGTCGCGCTGCAGGACGAGCTCGGCTCCCGGCTCGGCCGCAAGCCCAAGTACGTCCCGGCGGTCGGCCGCCCGGGCGAGCTGGCGATGATGACCACCGAGGACGCCGTGCCCGGGTTCGACTCGCTCACCCCCGAGGGCTCGACCTGGGTCAACGCCGTCGCCGCCCGGCTCGGCCTGTGGATCGGCACCTACCGGCCGGCCAAGCACGCTGCGTCGATCACCTGCCCGATCCTCGTCGCGCTCTGCGAGCAGGACACGCTCGTCTCCAACGAGGCGCTGGAGAAGGTCGCCGAAGCGGCTCCGCAGGGCGAGCTCGTCCGCTACCCGATCGGCCACTTCGAGATCTACAACGGCGAGTGGTTCGAGCGCGCCGTGACGCGCCAGGCCGAGTTCCTGGCGCGCCACCTGACGGGCGCTACTCCGTCACCGTGACGTAGACGCGCTTGCGCGGGTTGGCGTCCGTGCCCGCCGTCGCCGTGCCGTCGCTGTTGCGCGGGCTCACGACGAGCGCGTTCGGGGTCTTGGAGTTCGCCGGCGCACACTCGACGGCGACGGTCTGGCAGCGCGCGACGCTCACCTCGCCGCCGAACACCGGGTCGGCCTCCGGGTCCGTGGTGTCCACGTTGAGCTTGTTCTGGATGGCGATCGTGGCGCTCAGGCCCTTGCCGTTGAGCGAGGCGCCGGGGTCGATGTAGACGTTCTGGTTGGTCTGGTAGGCGTCCAGGACCGTGAAGCCGCCGGACTGCTCCTCGATCTGGCCGGCCTCGTTGATCAGCAGCCAGCGCGTCCTGAGCGCGGCGGGCTCGACGCCGTCTACGCGGTCGGCGTTCAGGCCCGTGGCGACGCCGGTGGCGTTGGTCGTGAACGGCTTCTTGCCGTCGCCGCCGCTGCCGACCGTGATCGTGCCGGCGCTCGCCGCCCCGGTCGCGTTGAACTCGAACGCGAACCCGGTGGCGAGGTTGTTCACGCGCAGGCACGGCTTGGCGCCGGCGCCGGCGGTCGAGCGGCAGCCGTAGATCGCGCCGCCGCCCGTGGTGGACTTGTTCGACTGCCGGGTCGTGTAACCCGTGCCGTTGTTGGAGACGATCTCCGTCTCCTTGGTGGCGGTGCCGTTGCGCACGCCTTCGCGGAGGGCGCCGCCGGTGGCCGCCACCCCGAGCGGCGCGATCCCGAGGACGAGGATCGTGGAGGCGAGGACGACGTGCCGCGCACGCGTGGAATGTGAACCCATGGTGAGATGACGCGGGCGGCTCCTCCGCGGATGCCCCAGTTGGCGGCTACGCGATATCCATCCGCGTGACCAGCCCGTCCTGCAGCTCATACCGGTGCACGACCTCGCGGTCGTCGAGGACGTTGCCGTCGAAGTCGCGGACCACCTGGTGCACGGTCACGGCGGTGCCGTCGAACGCGACCGGCTCGACGCTCGGGTCGATCGCCGCCCACTGGCGCGTCCAGTAGGCGCGGACAGCCTCCTTACCGTGGAGGCGGCCGCCCTCCCAGCCGTTCGGCCAGTCCACGTCGTCGTGCATGGCGGCGAGGACGGTGTCGATCTCGCGCGCGTTGAACGCGTCATAGAGCCGCTGCAGTGTTTCCATGGACCACAGAATACGCAACCGAGAGGTTGCTCAACGCCACGTGGTCGAGTCCGAATCCGACACCCGGTCCAATGTGAGGCGCCACTGCGGCCGCCACGCTCCCGAACCATGAAACTCGCTCGAGCCGCGGCACGGCTGCTCGCGGTCACGTGTGCGCTCGGCCTCGCCGCCGCTGCCCCCGCGTCCGCCGCTGAATTGGATCTTGAGTCGCTGGACGGCCCGACGGCCGTCAAGCTGATGGAGGAGGGCAAGCTCACTTCGGTGGAGCTCACCCGGGCATACATCGCCCGCATCGCCGCGCTCAACAAGCGTGGCCCCGGTTTGAACGCGGTCTCCCAGCTCAACGCGCAGGCGATCAAGGACGCCGCGCTGCTGGACAAGGAACGCAAGGAGGGCAAGCTGCGCGGTCCGGCGCACGGCCTGCCGATCCTGCTCAAGGACCTGATCGACGTGAAGGGCATGTACACGTCGGCGGGCAACTTCTCGCTGCGCAACTCCTTCCCGGCGATCGACTCGGGCGTCGCCAAGCATCTGCGCGAGCGGGGCGTGGTGATCCTGGGCAAGGTCGGCCTGTCCGAGTACGCGAACTACTTCGGCAGCCAGCCGTCGGGCTTCGCGAACCTCACGGGCCAGGTGCTCAACGCGGTCGACGCCGACCAGAACCCGTCGGGCTCCTCGTCCGGGTCGGGCTCCGCGGGCGCCGCGGCGCTGTCGACGCTGATGATCGGCACCGAGACCTCCGGCTCGATCATCTCGCCGTCGCAGGCCAACGGGCTCGTCGGCCTGCGGCCCACGGTCGGCCTGGTGCCCGGCTACGGCATCGCGCCGATCTCGGCCTCCCAGGACACGGCCGGCCCGATGGACCGCACCGTCGCCAACGCGGCGATGACGCTGCAGTCGATCGCGGGCTACGACGCCCACAACGCCGACTACTACAAGGGCATCTGGGGCCCGGGCATCAAGGACGAGGACATCATCGCGCCCGTCCCGTCCACGGTCCCGAACTACCTGTCGGCGCTGGACCCGAACTTCGTCCGCGGCAAGCGGATCGGCTACAACGGCACGCTCACCGAGGGCACGCCGCTCAAGCTCGCCTACGACGCGCTGGTCGCGGCCGGCGCGATCATGGTCGAGCGCCCGAACATCAACCCGGGCACGCTGCCCGGCGGCGTGCTGGCCTACGAGGCCAAGCGCGACATCGGCGCCTACTACCGCCATCTCGGCCCGGACGCGCCGATCAAGTCCGTCGAGCAGGAGATGGCCGACAACGAGGCCAACGCCCACGAGGCGCTGAAGTTCGGCAACGGCACGCACGCGAGCGCGTTCGCGATCGACATCACGCCGGACTCGGCCGCGTCGGTCGCCTACCGCAACGACCTGCTGCGCGGCAAGCAGCTCAGCCAGTCCGGCATCAACCGGATGATGGCCAACGACACGCCGGACGACACGAGCGACGACTTCATCGCGATCCTCGGCAGCGTCTCCAACGGCGCGCGCGCCGGCTACCCGCAGCTGACGATCCCGATGGGCTACAGCGAGACGGCGCGCCGCGCGAACTCGATCTCGATCCACGCCAACGCGTACAAGGAGCGGGACCTGCTGGGCGTCGCGTACGTGATCGAGCAGGCGACCAAGCTGCGCAAGCCCGTCTCGCAGGTGAACCCGTCGATGTACCGCTGCGCGGACACGACGCCCAAGCCGGCGTTCGCCGAGCGCGGCGCCTGCAACCCGGACTACCAGGACGCGCTCGAGCTCGCCGGTGGCACCGAGACGATCCTCCCGTTCTCGCTGGAGACCGAGTCCGCCGCGGCGCTGCGTGAGCGGCTCGCCTCGGGCACGCTGACGAGCGAGACGCTGACGAAGGCGTACCTGACGCGCATCGCGCTGGTCAACGCCGAAGGGCCGTCGCTCCAGGCGGTGCGCTCGCTCAACGCCGGCGCGGTGGCCGAGGCCAAGGCGCTGGACGCCGAGCGCGCGGCGGGCTCCGTGCGCGGTCCGCTGCACGGGCTCCCGGTGCTGCTCGACGACACCATCGACGCGCAGGGCCTGCCCACCACGGGCGGCTCGATCGCGCTCCAGAACCACAAGCCGGAGGCCGACGCCGCGCTGGTGGCCAAGCTCAAGTCGGCGGGCGCGATCGTGCTCGGCAAGACCAACGTCACCGAGCTCGGCGGCCAGTTCGACGCCAATATGCCGGAGGGCTACTCGTCGCTCGGCGGCCAGGTGCTGCTGCCGTCGGACACCGACAAGACGGTCGCCGGCTCCTCCGGCGGGTCCGCCGCGGCCACGGCCGCCGGCCTCGCGGCGCTGACGATCGGCACCGAGACCTCGACCGACACGGCGCAGCTGATCGCGCCGGCGGGCGTGGCGGGCGTCGTCGGCCTCAAGCCGAGCGTCGGCGCCGTGGACATGGCGGGCGTGATGCCGATCGCCCGCACCCAGGACGCCGCGGGCCCGCTCACCCGCACCGTCGCCGACGCGGCGACCGCGTTCGAGGTGCTCTCGGGCAAGGCGGTGGCGCTGTCGCCGTCGGCCGCGGGCACGCGCGTGGCCGTGGTCAACTCGACGACGGCTCCGTACCCGGCGGCGATCACCGCGTTGCAGGGTGTGGGCGCGACCACGACGGTCAAGCCCGTCGCGACCCCGACCGCGGTCCCGAGCATCACCTCGCGCACGGTCGAGACCGAGCTCAACTCCTACCTCGGCGGCAAGAGCACGCTGCGCGCGATCACCGAGTACAACGCGGCCAACCCGGTCGAGGGCCTCAAGTACCAGCAGCGTGAGCTGACGGCGGCGCTGTCGCCGGACCGCTCGGCGCTGGAGGCGGACACCGCGGCC
This sequence comes from Solirubrobacter deserti, assembly GCF_027587175.1. Taxonomy (GTDB): domain Bacteria; phylum Actinomycetota; class Thermoleophilia; order Solirubrobacterales; family Solirubrobacteraceae; genus Solirubrobacter; species Solirubrobacter deserti. The sequence goes on along the minus strand of NZ_JAPCID010000003.1, from coordinate 9,003 downwards.
GGCATCGCGGCCGCCACGGCGGTCCTCGACGCGGCCCTGACGGACGCGGACGTGGTGATGGTCCCGTCCGGCCACGCGCTGGTGGCCTCCGCCGACCGCGCGGGCTACCCGGTGCTCACCGTCCCGGCCGGCTTCGGCACGGGCAGCGCGGGCCGCAACCCGATCGGCGTCACGTTCGTCGCGGCCAAGAACGCCGAGGCGAAGCTGCTCAACGCGGGCTACGCGTTCGAGCAGGCCACGAAGGTGCGGCAGGCGCCGTCCTTCACGAACCCGAGCATGTTCCGCTGCGTCCCGGGCTCGGCGTTCTACTCGCCGCACCACTGCCACCCGGGCGACCTCGAGTCCCCCACGGCGGCCGGTCCGAACGAGACCGCGGTGGCGGGCGACGTGGGCGGCACCGTCCCGGCGACGCTCTCGCTCGCGCTGGGCACGCCGGCGCCGTTGGACCCGTTCGTCCCGGGCGTGGAGAAGGAGTACACGACGACCGCCAAGGCCACGGTGATCTCCACCGCGGGTGACGCGACGCTGAGCGTCTCCGACCCCGGCCACATGACCAACGGGGCGTTCTCGCTCCCGCAGCCGCTGCGGGTCGAGCTCTCCAAGGCGACCTGGGCCGGCCCCGTCTCCAACGACCTGGTCGACGTGACGTTCAAGCAGACGATCGGGCGGACCGACGCGCTGCGCACCGGCACCTACTCCAAGACGCTGGTGTTCACGCTGTCGACGACGACGCCGTAGCGGGTTTGGCAGGGGGGTGAGAGGGCGGCTGGCGGGTGACGTTGAGGGGCGTCACCCGCCGCGACCGCGTTCGATCACGCCGTGCTCGTAGGCGTAGATGACGGCCTGCACGCGGTCGCGCAGGCCGAGCTTGCCGAGCAGGTTGGAGACGTGGCGCTTGGCCGTCGGCTCCGCCACCACCAACGCGGCGGCGATCTCCTGGTTGGAGAGCCCGCCGGCGATCAGCTGCAGCACCTCGCGCTCGCGGTCGGTGAGGGCGTCGAGCGCGGTGCTCGGGGTCGTCTGGGGGAGCCGGTGCGCGACGCGGTCGAGCAGCTGGCGCGTGACCTTGGGGCCGAGCACGGCGTCGCCGTTCGCGACCGCCTTCACCGCCGCCACCAGCTCCTGGCGCGGGACGTCCTTGGTCAGGAAGCCGGACGCGCCCGCCCGCAGCGCTTCGACGATGTACTCGTCGAGGCCGAACGTGGTGAGGACGAGGACCTTGTGGCGCAGACGACGGGTCGCCTCGATGCCGTCCAGGGCCGGCATGCGGATGTCCATCAGGATCACGTCGGGGTCGTGGCGGGTGGCAAGCTCGACGGCCTGCGCGCCGTCGTCGGCCTCCGCCACGACCGCGATCTGGCCCGTGGCCTCGAGCACGGTCTTGAAGCCGGTGCGCATCAGCGGCTGGTCGTCGGCGATCAGGACGCGGATCATGCGTAGGGGATGTCCGCCCGGACCGTGTGGCCGTCGCCGCCGGAGTCGACGATCATCGACCCGCCGAAGGCGCTGACCCGCTCGCTGATGCCGATCAGCCCGTGGCCGTTGTTCATGCCGAGCGACCGGCCGCCCTCGTCGGCGATCGTCAGCCGGAGCCGGTCGGCCCCGTAGCGGATGGTCACGGTCGCGGGCGCGCCGTGGGCGTGGCGGATGACGTTCGTCACGGCCTCCTGCACGATCCGGTAGGCCGACGCGTCCAGACCCTGCGGGAGCGTCCTCGGCTCGCCCTCCACGGTCAGCGTGATGGGCACGCCCGCGGCGCGCGCGCCGTCGATCACCTCGTCGAGCTGGGCAAGGCCCTTGCGCTCCGGGTCCTCGTTGCGGAGGACCCGGCTGAGCTCGGCCATCGTCCGGCGCCCCTGGGCGGCGATCGCGTCCGCGCGCTCGTCGCCGGTCACCGCGGCGAGCGCCTCCGCCTGCACGACCATCAGCGTCACGTCGTGGCCGACGGCGTCGTGCAGCTCGCGCGCGATCCGCAGGCGCTCCTCGGCGGCGGCGTTCTTCGTGAGCAGCTCCCGCCGCACCGTGACGAAGCGCGCGCTACCGATGACGGCGGCGCCGAGCACGGCGATCGACGCCGGCTCGGCCCAGTGGTCGAAGTCGGCGAACCGGGCGGCGACCAGCACGGCGGCCGCCGCGGTGGCCGGCTTGAGGCCCTTGTCGGCCGCGATCCAGTACAGCGGAACGAGCGCGAGCAGCGCGATGAACGGCAGCGCCAGGCTCACCGCGACGATCGCGGCGAACAGCCAGATGGCCTTCCAGCGCAGCACGAGCCACATCAGGTCAGATCTCCTGCGTCCGTGTCCTCCACAGGCCGGCGCCGAGCGCGACGGCGGCCCAGGCGACGATGATCCCGATCGCGCCCGCGAGAGGCAACGTCGCGACGAGGCCGTCGGCGTTGTCGAGGCGGGAGATCGCCACGGCGGGGATGGCGAAGCGGCCGTCGCCGAGCACGTCGAGCTGCGCCAGCAGCGGCGCGACGCCGAGCTGGAACGCGAGCACGAAGCCCATCACCTGGCCCGAGCGGCCGGTGAGCGCGGCGAGGCCGACGCAGACCGCGGCGGTGAGGGCGCCGCTGACGAGCACGGTGACCAGGCCGCGCAGGACGTCGGCCAGCGGCGGGGTGGAGAGGACCGCGGCGGCGGCGAGCGCGACCGTGAGGATGGAGAGCGTGAGCGCCCACGCCGCGGGCACGCGCGCGAAGAACAGCGCGGCGCGGCTGCGGCCCGTAGCGACCAGGTCGCGGAAGACGCCGGACTCGATGTCGGCCCCGCCGGCGGTCGCGCCGATGATCGCTCCCGCCACGGCAGCGAGCAGCGTGAGGATGCCGACCGCGCTGTCGAACGTCGCGTCCTCGCCGCCGACGGCGTAATACACGGCGACTGCGCCGAGCACGAGGCCGGCGGTCACGGCGACCATGCCGCGGCGGCGGCGCAGCTTGAGGATGTCGGCCTCGATCAGGCGCAGCATCACGCGTGCTCCAGCCGGGTCGTCATGGACAGGAACTGGTCCTCGAGGCTGCGCCGGACCGGGTTCACGCGCTCGACCGCGATGCCCTCAGCGAGCAGGCGGGTGAGCAGCGCGGTGACGATGTCGGCGTCGCGCGGCGCGTCGGGCGCGAGCGTGGCGCGGATGCCGCCGTCGTGCTCGACGGCGCGCCGGACCAGCGGCGTGGCGGCGAGCACGTGCGCGGCCTTGACGGCGGGGGCGGCGACGATGTCGATCGTGCGTTCGTCGCCGCGTTCGGTGAGCTGCGCGATCGTGCCCTGGGCGACGACGCGGCCGTTGTCGACGATCGCGGCGCTGTCGCACGTCTTCTCGACCTCGTCGAGCAGGTGCGAGGACAGCAGCACGGTGCGGCCCTCCTCCACCAGCGAGCGGACGAGCCGGCGGAACTCGAGGATGCCCGCGGGGTCGAGGCCGTTGACGGGCTCGTCGAGGATCAGCAGCTCGGGGTCGCACAGCAGGCAGCGGGCGATGCCCAGCCGCTGGCACATGCCGAGGGAGTAGCCCTTGACGGCGTCGTCGGCGCGGGCGGCGAGTCCGACGCGTTCCAGCGCGGCGGGGATGCGGGCGGCGGCGTGGGCGTCGCGGGCGGCGGCGTGCACGAGCAGGTTCTCCCGGCCGGTCAGGTGCGGGTGAAAGCGCGGCTCCTCGACGATCGCGCCGACGCGGGCGAGCGCCAGGCGCGGCTCGGTGCCGAGCAGGCGCATCGTGCCCGAGGTCGGTTGCGCGAGCCCGAGCAGCAACCGGACGAGCGTCGTCTTGCCGGCGCCGTTGCGACCGAGGAAGCCGAACGCGGTCCCGCGCGGCACCTCCAGGTCGATCGACTCCAGGGCGGTCCGGGCGCCGAAGCGCTTGCCGAGGCCGTGGGTCTCGATGGCGAGCGAGGTCATGCCCCGATCTTCGGTCGGCGGCGGGCGCGTGTCGTCGACCGCACGGTCCATTTGCGCGCCCCATCTACTCCGATCGGATCACCCCTATTCTGAGGCCATGCCGCTTACGGTGGAAATCTGGTCCGACGTCGTGTGCCCGTGGTGCTACCTCGGCAAGCGGCGCTTCGAGGCGGCCCTCGAGCGCTTCGAGCACCGCGACGAGGTGACGGTGCTGTGGCGCTCCTTCGAGCTGGACCCGGAGGCCGCGCGCGACGTTCCCGGCACGGCCGTCGAGCGGCTGGCCGGCAAGTTCTCGATGACCCTCGAGCGCGCGCAGCAGCTCCACCACGAGATGGAGGAACGGGCCGCCGCGGACGGCCTCGAGTACCACATGGATCAGACCAAGGGCGGCAACTCGTTCGACGCCCACCGGATGATCCACCTGGCCGCGACCTACGGGCACCAGACGGACGCCCAGGAGCGGTTCTTCCGCGCGTACTTCACCGAGGGTGAGTCGCTCGGCGTGTGGGACACGCTGGTGCGCCTGATGCAGGAGATCGGCGTGGACGGCGAGGAGGCGCGCGAGGCACTGCGGCTGGACCGCTTCGCCGAGGACGTGCGCGAGGACGAGGCGCTGGCGCAGCAGCTCGGCATCCAGGGCGTGCCGTTCTTCGTCTTCGAGCGCCGTTACGGGCTCTCGGGCGCGCAGCCGGTCGAAACCATGCTGACCGCGCTCGAACGGGCGTGGGAAGAGGCGGTTAACCTCCAAGCGTGATCCTCGCGACCGCCGCACTTCTCGCCTCCTGGGCGCAGGTCGCCCCGAGCGAGCAGGCGGCGCTGGCGCGCACGCCGGACACGCGGGTGCACATCGCGTGGGCCGACAACGGGCAGCTCTTCTACACCGACCCGGCCGAGCACGCGACCGTTCCCGTCGCGGCGCTGCCGGGCGACGTCCGGCCGGCGCTGCTGGCGGGGCCAGACGGGCTGCGCGTGTTCGCCGCGGGGGTGAGCGGGTTCTCCGTCGACGGCTTGTCGTGGCAGCTGGCGTCAAACCCGACGACGGGTGAGGTGAGCGCCGCCGGGGCGGTGCTCGCGTGGGAGCAGGACGGGCGTGTGCGCGTCGGCGCGTACGACTTCGGGCCGGGCTCGACGCCCGCGGTGGCGCCGGGCGCGGTGGCGTGGTCGGTGACGGGCGGCGTGCGTGTGCAGGCGATCGCGCCGGACGGCGCGCCGGTGGGCGAGGCCGCGACGGTGCCGGAGGCGTCCGGGCGCCCTTCCGTGGTCATGAGCGCAGGCGAGACGATCGTGGCGGCCGGGGACGTGGTGTGGCGCGTGGGTTCGCCGTCGACCCTGGAGCTGCCGGACGCGTCCGTGTCGACGCTGGGCGTGGACGCGCGGGGGCGGGTGTGGGCGGCATGGAGCGACGGCGCGCGCGTGTGGGCGGCGCGGTCCAACGCTGCGGTGTCGGAGTTCGGCGCGCCGGTGGCCCTGGGCGCGCTGCCGGTCTCCTCGCTGGCCGTGAATGCGACGAACACCGCGGCGCACGTCCTCGCGGGCGCGAACGGCGTCTCCTACCTGCGCCGCACGCTGCCCGGACTGACGTTGGACGAGCGGCACCGGCGCGAGATCTTCACCTTCTCGGTGACCGACGCCGGGGACCCGGTGCGCGGCGCGGTGGTGAAGGTGGGCGGGCGGTCCGGCAAGACGGACCGCAACGGGCGCGTGACGCTGCGCGTCTCGAACCGCAAGCTGCGCCCGACGGCGACCAAGCAGGGCTACGAGAAGGCGAGGCTGACGCTCAAGTGAGCTATTCCGTGCTGGGTGCGGGCGAGGCGTTCTGGCGGCCGTCGAATCAGATGAAGGTCTTGAACACCGACCTCGCCAAGCAGCTGGGGGTGTCGGAGTTCGGCGCGCGGCTGTGGCGGCTGCGGCCGGGGCAGGCGTCCACGAAGCACCGGCACCGGCTGACGGCCGAGCTCTACGTGGTGCTGGAGGGCGAGGGGCGCATGCGGATCGACGAGGACTCGCTCGTCCTGCCGCGCTTGTCGGCCGTGTTCGTCTCGCCCGATAGCGTTCGCCAGATCTTCAACGACGGCGAGGAGGATGCGCTGTGGCTGGTCTTCGGGGCGCCGAACGAGGCGGCGAACACGCTGGAGATGGACGAGGAGACGATCGCGTTCCTGTATCCGGACGGGCCGAAGGCGCTGCCGCCGGAACTGAGCTCGTGATCGCCGAGCGGCTGCACTTCACGGGCGTCGAGGAGGCCGACCGGTTCCTCGTGGAGGACCCGTTCGCGTTGCTCGTGGGGTTCGCGCTCGATCAGCGCGTGCCGGTGCCCAAGGCGTTCATGGGGCCGTGGGTGCTGCGCGAGCGGCTCGGGTCGCTGGAGCCTTCCGTGGTGGCGGCGGCCGACCTGGAGCCGGTGTTCCGGCAGGTGCCGGCGATCCATCGCTTCCCCGCGATGATGGCGCGGCAGGTGCACGCGTTGGCCGTGCACGTCGTGGAGGTCTACGAGGGGGACGCCGCGCGGGTGTGGACGACGGCGTCGACGTCGGATGAGCTGCGGGCGAACATCGACGGGCTGCCCGGGTTCGGTGCCATGAAGGTCAAGGCGTTGGGGTCGGTGTTGTTCAAGCGGTTCGGGGTCGCGCTGGCGGAGCCGCTGGTGCCGTGGCACCCGACGTTGGGCGACGTGGACTCGGCCGAGGCGCTGGCCGGTTACCAGGCGGCCAAGAAGGCCAACAAGGCCGTGTGGGAGTCCTGACGGGCGAGCTTGGCGAACGCGTTCTCGCCCGGCTTCTTGCAGTCGCCGTTGGGGTGTGAGCCGAACGCGCAGAAGTGCCGGACGCGTTCGCAGTTGCGCACGCGGTAGGCCTTGCTCTGCCAGCGGGTCTGCGCGAAGTCCTTGTTGCCGGGCCCGCAGTCGATCAGCCCGTGGCCGTAGTAGGCGATGATCCGGTCGTTCCCGGCGCCGCCGTACATGTTGTTCTTGCCGTGGCTGGGATAGATGAAGTCGTTGTCGTCCCCGCCGCGCATGACGTCGGTCTGGTTGCTCGGGTTGTCCTTCTCCCAGTCGCCCCACAGGACGTCGCGGCCGGCGAGGCCCCAGAGCGTGTCGTCCCCGTGGTGGCCGAGCAGCTCGTCGTTGTCCTCGGTACCGCGGCGCTGGTGGTCGCCGCTGTCGAGCACCTTCCACAGGATGCCGGTGATCTTCGGCCAGCCCTTGTGGGACACGTTGCCCGTGCCCGGCCCGCCCGGCGTCTGGCGCCCGTTGCCCTCGCCGCACTGCTCGCCCTGCTTGCGCGGGCCGCAGCGGTCCTCCTCGTCCTGCGCGAGCGCGGCGGCGGGGGCGGCGAGGAGGAGGGCGATGGTGGCGACGGCGGTGACGAGCCTCATTGGACGACATTACCCGCTCGCGCGCCACGCGAGGATCCGGATTGGTGTGAAGACGATCAGCGGTCCGGGCGGCGGCTGGGTGCGATACACGGGATACCGGTCTTGCAGTGCGTGCAGTGCCGCCTCGCGGACGGGCGTGATCGTCGCGGTCGCGAGGATCTGGACCCAGGCGAGGCGGGTCCAGTCGTCGTCGTAGCGGTCGACGGTGAGGGTGGCGCGGGGGTCGCGTTGCAGGCGCGCGAGGCGCGCGGGCGCGCGGGTGCGTTTGGGCTTGGCGTCGTCGATGGCGCTGACGAGCGTGTTCTCGAGCCGCGCGAACGTGATCGGCTGCACGCGCGGATGCCCGCTCTCGTCGAGCAGCCCCAGGTGCGCGACGGGCTGCTCGTCGAGCAGCGCGCTCGCCCACGCCGGCAGGTCGGAGAGTTGGTGCACCGTTGGCACAAAGTTGCCACAGACGCGTCTTGTTCCGCGCGTGCTCGGTGCGCGACCCTCCCGGACATGCACAAGCCTCGCGCCGATCGGTCACTTGACCACCGCATAGGTGGTCAAGTGACCGATGACCCCGTTCAGGCGCTTGCGAAGTTCGCCGCGGGACAATGGGGCGTCGTCTCGCGCGGCGAACTCGAGGCGCTCGGGTTGAGCGCCAGACAGGTCGACCGCATGGTGGCGCGGGGGCACCTGCACCCCCTTCACCGGGGGGTCTACGCCGTGGGCCATCGCAACGTCACCACGGAAGGCCGCTTCCTCGCGGCCGTGAAGGCGTGCGGCGACCAATCCGTGCTCAGCCACTACGCGGCCGCGTGCCACCACGGGTGGCTGCGCTACGACGGCCGACCGATCGACGTCACGAGCCTCGGCCGGCGACGGCGACCGGGCATCAAGACGCACGTGACGGAGCACCTGGAGCGCGAGATCGTCCGCCAGATCCCGGTCACGCCGCGCCTGCGCACCATCACCGACCTCGCCCGCACCGCAGACGAGCGCACGGTCAAACGCGCGCTGCGCACCGCCCGCTTCTCGGAGGCCGAGCTCGCGCAACTGCCGTCACGCATCACCGGGCTCCGTGCGGTGCCGACCGCCAGCGGCAGCGAGGACTTCGTGTTCGACCTCGTCGTCGCCGCCGGGTTCGCCGAGCCGCTCGTCAACGCGCCGTACCCGAACTCCAGCTACGTCCCCGACCTGTGGTGGCCCGAGCAGCGCCTGATCGTCGAGGTCGACAGCCGCGAGTGGCACTCGGATCCGCTCGCGCAGCGCGACGATCTGGACCGCCAGGCGTGGCTGGAAGCGAAGGGCGAGCGCGTGCTGCGCACCACCCGGCCGCAGGTGCGCCGGGACCCGCACAACTTCTTCGCGCGGCTGAGAGCGGCGGGCGCGCCCTACACGAGATCGGCGCAGACCCAGTTATGACGTCCCGCGCCGCCCGCCCACAGCCGTGCCGCGAGCCGGTCCTGCTCGGCCTTGGACGCCTGGTAGGCGTGCGGGGTCGAGCCGCCGAGGCCGCGCCAGGTGTCCGGCATGAACTGGTAGTAGCCCGAAGCGCCCGCGTGGTTGGGCGGGAGGTTCTCGCCGCCGGACTCGCACTGGACGATCGCCCACGGGATGGCCCACGGTCCGCCGGGGCCGGACGAGGTCCGCGCGGCGCGGGCGCGGGCGGCGAGCAGGCGCGAGAGCTCGCGCTCGGCCCGGCGGCGGCCGGAGCGGGTGCGGTCGAGCGCGGCGAGCCGGGCGGCGCGGG
>NZ_JAPCID010000043.1 GCF_027587175.1 Solirubrobacter deserti | reverse complement strand
CGCGATCAGCGGCGACGGGATGCGCTTCAAAGCCAAGCTCGACGTCGTCGAGTCGATGGGCTCGGAGTACTACGTCTACTTCGAGACGCGCGACGCCGACGTGCACTCCGACCAGCTCGACGAGCTCGAGGGCCTCGACACGGGGCAGGTCGTGGCACGGCTGGACGCAGCGAGCGCCGCCGAAGCCGGCGCAACGCTCGAGCTCACGCTCGACACGAGCCAGATCAAGCTCTTCGATGCCGAGAGCGGGCGCGCGCTGGGCCTGTAGGCTTGGCCCGTGCGCCCGTCGCTGCAGCGGCTCGCGGCCCACTGGGCGGAGGTGCTCGGCGGCCCGCCGCGCTTCTCCACCGAGTGCGGCGATCAGGCGAGGGTGCTGCGCATGCACGCCGGCAACGGCGACATGACCGACCTCGGCGAGCGCTTCGAACGCTGCTTCGCCGCGGCCATGGACGACGCCGCACTGCCCGAGGATCCGGCGTTCCGGGCAGCGATGCGCGCCTATATGCACTGGGCCGTCGCCGGCGTCCTCGCCCATCCGGACGGGGCCGCCGACGTCGACCCGCGCGCGGCGATGCCGCGTTGGGACTGGAACGGGCCGGCCCGCTAGCCGCCGTGCACGCCTGAGTCGAGGTCCTCGGCGAACGTCGTGTACTCGTAGATCGGCAACGCCTCGGTGCTCACGCCGGCGCCGAGCTCGCGGAAGATCGGCAGCCCGCCGAGCGCGCGATCGAGGTCCTCGTGCGAGGCGACCTCGACGATGCCGAACACCACCCGCTGGCCCGACACCTTCCACAGGTGCTTGACCGCGCCGGCCTCCATGGCGGCGAGCGCCGCGGCGGCCTCACGCTGCCAGATGGCGACGAGCTCGGCGTTGCTGACGTTCTCGGGCTGCTTGACCTCGAACCGGACGATGAACTGCACGGGCGCCTCCTGGGTGGTGACATCGTGGCAATTGACACAGTATGGTCTTCAGCGGGAAAGCTAGGGAAGGGAGCCGCTGTGAAGGTCCGAGACGCGATGACCGAAGAGGTGCTCACGTTCACCCCTGAACGCAGCCTGCGCGACGCCGCGAGGTTCATGGCCGAGCACAACGTGGGCGCCGTGGTCGTCATGGACCCTGAGCAGCCCGGTCCAGGCATCATCACCGAGCGCGACGTGGTGCGCTCGCTGGGCAAGGGCGAGGACCCGGACACCGAGCACGTGTCCGCGCATCTGACCTCCAACGCGGCGTTCGCGGACTGCGACTGGGACCTCGAGGAGGCCGCAGAGGCGATGGCCAGGGGCGGCTTCCGCCACCTCGTGGTCGTCGATCACGGCGAGCTGGCCGGGATCATCTCGATGCGCGACATCATGCGGGTCTGGCGCCCCAGCGCACGCATGGTCAAGTAGTCAGGAGACGGGCAGCAACTCGCCCGTCCCGCGCGGGATCAGCGTCGGCGCGGAGACCACCTCGCGCGCGCGACCGTCGAAGCCGTCCACGCGCGAGAACAGCAGCTCCGCGGCCGCCCGGCCGAGCATCAGCGCCTCGTGGGCGACGATCGTGACCGGCGGCTCGATCGCGCCGCGCAGCGGGATGTCGTCCACGCCGACGTGCGCTACGACGCGGTCCAGGCCGAGCCGGAACAGCGTCCGCATGACCTCGATCGTGACCAGGTTCTGGGAGGAGAAGACGGCGGTCGGCGGCTCCTCGCCCGCGAGCAGCGGCTGCAGGTCGCCGCGGGAGACGATGTCCTCGTCGAGCCCGGCCATCGCCTCGCGGTAACCGGCAAGCCGCTCGGCCGCGGCGAAGCCCGCCTCGGGCCCGGGGCCGACGTACGCGATCCGCCGGTGCCCGTGCGCGCGCAGGTGCTCGATCGCCGCGCGGGCTCCGCCGCGATGGTCCGTGACGACACAGTCGGTGTCGATCGTCTTCGGCGGGCGGTTGACGAACACGAGCCCGGTGCCGTTCGCGACGTCCCGCCGCAGGTACGAGTGGTCTTTGCCCGTCGGGATCAGCAGCAGCCCTTCGACGCGCCGGCCGAGCATCCGCTCGAGCACGTCGCGCTCGCGGTCCGGGGAGCCGTCCGTGCTGGCGGCGAGGGTCGCCACCGACCGCTCGCGCGCGATCTGCTCGACACCGCGGTGGAAGGCGGCGAAGAACGGGTCGCTGATGTCCTCGCAGACGAGGCCGATCGAGGCCGACCCGCCCGACCGGCGCAACGCGCCCGCCGCGTAGTTGTGCCGGTAGCCGAGCAGCTCGACGGCACGGTGGACCTTCGCCGCCAGCGCGGCGTCGACGGGCTGGCCGTTGACCACGCGTGAGACCGTGCTCAGGCTCACGCCGGCCATCGCGGCGACGTCTTTCATGGTTGGGCGCCGCGACCTCATCCGTGTGTCCGCAAACGTACCGGACCCCCCGGTCGATTTGCCACCTCTGTGGTGTACTTCCGCTCACCGGGGCCGTTCTCATGAGCGGCCCGTGGAGGGGCAAAAGGAGAGGGGTCATATGAGGGCTGTCAGGACGCGCTGGATGGCTGCTGCCGTCACGCTTGCGCTGGCCGTACCGGTAGGCACCGCGTCCGCGCACCGCGCGGATTTCTCGTTCTCGGGCGAGGCGGTCAAGCAGGTCGGCGCCTACGAGGACGGCGCGAGCATCTTCACCCAACGGGCGCCGGACACTCCGGGGGCGTTCTCGCTCGTCGGCCACCACGACCTCCAGAGCCGCGGTATGAATGCGGCGATCGCGGTCAACAAGGGCTGGGTCTACGTGGGCAGCCGCACGGACGGCTCCAACGGCCGCACCAAGGCCGGGATCATGATCCTGGACGCCAAGAATCCGTCCGCGCCCCGGCTGGCGACCACGATGGTGCCGCCGCTGGAGGGCAACCCGCAGGAGTCCTCACGCGAGCTGCGCGTGTGGCGCTCCCAGGACATCCTGATCGTCCTGCACACCAATTGCGGCGGGGAGGCGGCGCACCTGTGCGCGCAGCCCAACCGCAGCTCGATGCGCTTCTACGACATCAGCGGCGAGCACGCCGACGACCCGCGGCTGATTCACCAGAACACGCGCGACACGCACGAGTTCTTCATCTGGGAGGACCCGAAGAACCCGCGGCGCGCGCTGATGTTCGAGGCCAGCGCGGGCCGCAACATGGGCATCTACGACCTGTCGACCCTGCTGGACCCGGATCCGGCCAAGCGCGAGCCCACCCGTCTGTTCCTCGGCCCGCACGGCTTCGGCAACTCGAGCGGCTCGGGCATCCACTCCTTCTCGGTCTCCAACGACGGCACGCGGCTCTACAACGCGCTGCTGACGCGCGGCTTCGGCATCTCCGACGTCTCGGACTTCACGGACACCGATCCGGCGACGAACACCTACAACGTGATCACGCCTCCGGACAACCGCGTGTCGTGGCCCGGTCCGGGCGCCCACAGCGCCATCAAGCTCTGGAACAAGGACGCGGTGTACGTGTCCGACGAGGTCTACGGCACGGCCACCCCCGGCCACGGCTGCCCGTGGGGTTGGACGCGGTTCGTCGACATCGAGGACGAGACCAAGCCGGCCGTCGTCGAGGACTACCGCCTGCCCGAGAACGAGCCGCTGTCCTGCGCCACGTTCAATCCGCCGCGCACGTCCTACTCCGCCCACAACCCGACGCTGACGCCGAACATCGCGTTCAGCACGTGGCACTCGGGCGGCGTGCAGGCGATGGACATCTCCGATCCGACGAACGTCACCCAGCTCGCGGAGTTCAAGCCGGAGCCGCTGCCGTCGGTGGACTTCGAGGACCCGCGCCTCTCGAACGACGGCATCCTCCCCGGCCGCAGCGACAACCGCGTCGTGATGTGGAGCTACCCGGTGATCGAGGACGGCCTGATCTACGTCGTCGACCTGCGCAACGGGCTCTACATCCTCGACTACAACGGCCCGCACGAGCGCGAGGTGTCGGACATCAAGTTCCTGGAGGGCAACTCCAATCAGGGCGACGCGCTCTGCTACGAGCCCGTCCCGGGCGCGGTGCTCGCCAACTGCTCGACGTCGACCGACGGTGGCGTCGGCGGCACCGTGCCGGCGACGCTGTCGCTGACGGTCGGCGCCACCTCGCCGCTCGGGCCGTTCACCCCGGGCGTCGCGCAGGACTACTTCGCGACCGGGTCCGTCAAGGTCGTCTCGACCGCCGGTGACGCGCGGTTGACGGCGTCCGACGCCGGCGCGATGCCGGGCCACCTCGTCAACGGCGCCTTCTCGTTGCCGTCCAAGCTGCAGGTCAAGGCCACCAACTCGGCCAATTCGACGTCGAACTACGCCGACGTCGGGTCTACGGCGGCACCGACGCCGCTACTTTCATACGCGGCACCGGTGAGCAACGACGAGGTGACGCTCGACTTCAAGCAGTCGATCGGCGCCAACGACGCGTTGCGGACCGGGTCCTACTCGAAGTCGTTGACGTTCACGCTGTCCACCACCACGCCCTGAGAAGACACGCCCTCATCCTGGTCACGCTCGCGCTGGCGGGGTGCGGTTCCGGCTCCTCCTCTTCGGAGGAGGAGGCGGCGGCCGAGCCCACCGTCGAGGCGGCGCTGGAGATCGGCTCGATCGCCGTCCACCCCGGCGGCGATCTGGTGATCGGCTCGACCATCGGCTCCTACCGGCTGCCCCAGGGCTCCAAGCAGCTGGAGGAGTTCAAGCCGTCGCTGACGGTCGCCGGCAAGGGTGAGGGCCCGCTTCTGGACCTGGTCATGCGCTACAAGGACGCGACCGCGCTGGTCGCGTCCGGGCACTCCAAGGGCGGGACGCTGCCCGAGAACGTCGGCATGATCACGTCGCCGGACGGCGCCAAGACGTGGAACGCCGTCTCCGGCATCGGCGAGATCGACTACCACGACCTCGAGGTCCACGGCGACATGGTCGTCGCCCTGCGCACGGACGACCCCAATTCGGTGCAGCTCTCCAAGGACGGCGGCAAGACGTTCGAGGGCCGCGCCGCCCCGGCCGCGGCGGCCGCGCTCGACGTCGCCATCAACCCCGACGACCCGAAGCAGTGGGCGGTCGGCACCGAGTCGGGCACGTTCATCTCCAACAACGAGGGCAACTCGTGGCGCCAGCGCGACACGACCCCCAAGGCCAAGATCGCCTGGGCCGGCCCTGGCAAGCTCTACAGCGCCGGGCTGGACGGCAAGATCCGCCTGTCGGCTGACGAGGGCAAGTCCTGGAACGAGGTCGGCGGCTCGATCGGCGGCGGCCCGAAGGACTTCGTCGCCGCTCCCGACGACACGACGCTCTACGCCTACCTGACCGGCGGCCGGATCCGCACGTCGCCCGACGGCGGCAAGACCTGGAACGACCTGGTCACGTTGCGGTAGTCGTATCCTCGTTCGCGATGGCGTTTCATCGCGATGCGTCCGATCCCCTGCAGCAGGGTGAGCGGATCGGGCGGGTGCATGAGGAGCTGCGGCTCCGGTCGCGGGTGGTGTCGATGGGGACGCTCGCGTGCCCGCGCTGCGACGCTCCCGTCTCCCCCGGCGGGCGGGCGCTGTCGCCCGCCGAGCCGATCGGCTGTCCGTTCTGCGGCGAGTCGGGACGGGTGCGGGACTTCCTGTCGCTCGAGGCGCCGACGCGGGCTGCGCACGTCGAGATCGTGATCAGCCCGCGGGGAGCCCGTGGCGCCGGTTGAAGTCCTTGGCGGAGTTGGCCGCGTCGACGCTCAGCCAGATCACGAGCGGGATCCAGCCCAGGATGCCGACGAAGCAGGCCAACGTCAGGCCCCCCAGCACGACGTTCAGGCAGGCCATGACGATCGGCAGCGCGTCGCTGCGGCCGGCGTAGAAGTGGCCGGCGCCGAGCCACGCGATCGTGAGCAGGACCGCGACGGCCGGTGACTTCGGGCTGACGTAGGTCGGCTGGTAGGTCTGCTGCGGCGCGTAGGGCGGAGCCGGCGGGGCAGCTACGTGCGCCACGAAGCCGTCGTGCTGGGCTCCTTCCGTCGGCGCACGAGCTCGGCGGACGGAGGGCGCCCACGTTCCAGGCCGACGACGGCAAACGAAGGACACTCGACGTCGCGGAGGGCGAGCTGGTCGCGATCGGGAACGTCGAGCCGGGGCCATGATCACGCTGCACAAGCAGGGCGGCGGCCGGCGCACCGACGCGTTCCACCCCGAGGTGCCGATGGAGCGCATCGAGTGCTCGAACGGCAGGGGGTTCGAACGCCCCGGTGGACCGCCCGGAGCAGGGCGACCTCTGCGCGCAGATGAGAGAACCGCGCGACACCGCCGGGCCAAGCGCGGGATCGCGCCGGGGACCGTGACACTATGCCGCCATGGATGGGGGTTTGGACGCGGCCGAGCGGGCGCTGGTCGAGCGCATCGCTGATCGCCGCGACGAGATCGTGGGGCTCGCGCGCGAGCTGATCGCCTTTGACACGACGAGCCGGGCCGAGGCTGACGAGCCGGCTCGCGAGGAGGCCGCGCTGCAACAGGCGCTGGCCGACCGGCTGCAGGCTGCGGGGGCGGAGATCGACCTGTGGGAACCGGCGCCGGAGGACGTCGCGAACCACCCGCTGAGCGTGCCGGGCATCGCATTCGCCGGCCGCCCGCAGCTCGCGGCGACGCTGCGCGGCAGCGGGGGCGGGCGCTCGCTGCTGCTCAACGGGCATATCGACGTCGTCCCCGCGCGCCGCGCGGAGGGCTGGACGGCGGACCCGTTCGACCCGCAGGTCTCAGGCGGGAACATCGTCGGGCGCGGCGCGTGCGACATGAAGGGCGGGATCGCGGCGATGGTGATCGCGGCCGAGGCGCTGGCCGCCACCGGCGAGCTCAAGGGCGACGTGATCGTCTGCACCAACACCGACGAGGAGTCCAGCGGCGTCGGTGGCCTCGCGTGCGCCCGCCACGGGGTGAGCGCCGACTTCGCGATCGTCCCCGAGCCGAGCTCGCTCGAGGTCTGGCCCGCCTGCCGCGGCACCGTCTACTGCACGATCACGCTGACCGGCCGCGCCGGCCACGCCGAGCAGGAGCACCCGCACTGGCGCGACGGCGGCGCGGTCAACGCGATCGAGAAGGGCCGCTTCCTGCTCGCCGGCGTGGATCGCCTGCGCGCCGAGTGGCGCTCGCGCGCGGACTTGAAGGCGCACCCGCTGCTCGACCCGCCCGACATCGT
Organism: Solirubrobacter deserti; assembly: GCF_027587175.1. GTDB lineage: Bacteria > Actinomycetota > Thermoleophilia > Solirubrobacterales > Solirubrobacteraceae > Solirubrobacter > Solirubrobacter deserti. The sequence goes on along the minus strand of NZ_JAPCID010000043.1, from coordinate 65,159 downwards.
CCCCACGCGCTTCGTCGGCGACGCGGGCTGGCACGTCACCATCCCCGACCGGGCCGAGATCGACCTGTCCGTGCTCATCCTCCCCCAGCAGGCCGACGCGCAGGGCTGGACGAAGGACGCGCAGGCCGAGGTCGAAGGCTTCCTGCGCCGCTGGTGCGAGACGGACTCGTGGCTGGCCGAGCACCCGCCGCACTTCAACTGGTACACCGAGGTCAACCCGTCCGAGACGCCGCTGGACGCCGACAGCGTCGTCGCCCTGCGCGCCGCCAACCGCGCGCTCGGGCTGCCGGACCGGATCGGCGGGCTCGGCTCCTGGTACGACGGCGCGACCTTCGCGCTGGAGGCGAACACGCCCGCGTTGATGTACGGGCCGCGCGCGATCGACTGGGCGCACACGGTCGACGAGTACGTGCCGATCGACGACCTGGTGACCTGTGCGCAGGGCATCGCGATCGCGGGGTGGCGGCTGTGCCGGTGAAGGCGGCGGTGCTGCGGGCGCCCGGAGCGTCCGTCGAGATCACGGCGGTGCCGCTGCATGAGCCGCGCGCGGGCGAGGTGGAGGTCACGATCGCCGCGGCCGGCGTCTGCCACTCCGACCTGCACGTGGTGCGCGGCGAGTGGGACGTGCCGACGCCGGTCGTGCTCGGGCACGAGGGCTCGGGCGTGGTCTCCAAGCTCGGCGAGGACGTGACCGACCTCGAGATCGGCGATCACGTGATCCTCTCCTGGGTGCCGCAGTGCGAGCACTGCCGCTACTGCGTGAGCGGGCGGCCGTGGCAGTGCGAGGTCGTCGCGAACGTCGTGGCACCCAACGGCGTGCTGCTCGACGGCACCTCGCGCTGGGGTGACGGCTTCCACCACTACCTCGGCGTGTCCTCGTTCGCGGAGCGGGTCGTGGTGCCGCGGTCGGGCGCGATCAAGATCCGCCGCGACGTCCCGCTCGACGTGGTCGCGATCGTCGGCTGCGCCGTGGCCACCGGGCTCGGCGCGGTGCGCAACACGGCGGGTGTGCCGCCGGAGGCGACGGTCGGCGTGATCGGCTGCGGCGGCGTCGGGCTGTCCGTCATCCAGGGCGCACGGCTCGCGGGCGCCTCCCGGATCGTCGCGTGCGACATCAACCCGGCCAAGCTCGAGGTCGCGACCAAGGTCGGCGCGACCGAGACGGTGAGCGACGCCGCCGAGCTGAGCGACCTCGACTTCGTGTTCGACGCGATCGGGCGGATCGAGACCACCGAGGCGGCGATCGCCGCGCTCGCGCTGGGCGGCGCGGCCGTGATCGTCGGGCTCCCGCCGGCCGGGAAGACGGCGCGCTTCGACCCGCTCGCGCTGGCCGAGGCCAACCAGCGCATCCTCGGCTCCAACTACGGCTCGATCGATCCCCAGCAGGACATCCCGTGGATCATCGACCTCTACAAGGCCGAGATGCTCGACCTGGACACGCTCATCTCGGGGCGCCGGCCGCTCGAGGAGGCGGCTGACGCGCTCGAGGACCTCGCAGCGGGACGCACCCTGCGGACCCTGCTGACCATGGACGGAGGACGCTCGTGAGCTCGATCATCTCGGACCAGCCGGAGACCCACTTCAAGCGGGTCCTGGGCCTGCCGGCGCTCGTCTTCTTCGGCCTCGCCTACATGGTCCCGCTGACCGTGTGGACCACCTACGGCCTGGTGACGACCGAGACGCAGGGCCACCTGCCGCTCGCCTACACGGTCACCACGATCGCGATGCTGCTCACCGCCTACAGCTACGGGCGGATGGTCATCGCGCAGCCGATCGCGGGGTCCGCGTACAGCTACGCGTCCAAGGCGTTCGGCCGCCCGCTCGGCTTCATGGTCGGCTGGGCGCTGCTGCTCGACTACATCTTCCTGCCGATGATCAACTACCTGGTCATCGGGATCTACATGAACGACTACTTCCCGAGCACGCCGGAGTGGATGTGGGTCGTGATCGCGGTGGTCCTGGTCACCGGGCTCAACATCCTCGGCATCAAGCTGCTGGCCAACGCGAACCTGATCTTCGTCGCCGTGCAGTTCGTGTTCATCGCGGTGTTCGCGGTGATGGCGATCGGGCACATCAGCGGCGAGGTGGAGGTCGAGTCCTGGACGGCGCCGTTCTATGACTCCGGCACCGAGCTCGGGCTCGTGTTCGCCGGCGCGGCGATCCTGGCGCTGTCGTTCCTCGGCTTCGACGCGGTGTCCACCCTGTCGGAGGAGACCGAGAATCCGCGCCGCGTCATCCCGCGCGCGATCATCCTGTGCGCGCTCGTCGGCGGCCTCGTCTACATCTTCCAGTCCTACCTCGGGCACCTCGCGTTCCCGGACTTCGGCCTGTTCGCGGACAACGTGGACGCGGCCAGCGCGGACGTCATGACCGAGATCGGCGAGGACTTCCTGAACTCGTTCTTCACCGCCGCCTACGTGGCGGGCGCGTTCGCGTGCGCGATGGCGTCACAGGCCAGCGTCTCGCGCATTCTGTTCGCGATGGGCCGCGACGGCAGCCTCCCGCGCCCGATCTTCTTCCGGCTGCATCCGCGCTTCCGCACGCCGGTCACGGGCAACCTGCTGGTCGGCCTGTTCGGGCTCACGGCGCTGTTCATCAGCCTGGCGACGGTGAGCTCGATGATCTCGTTCGGCGCGCTGGCAGCGTTCTCGTTCGTGAACCTGTCGGTGATCAAGACCTACATCTTCGATCAGGGCCGTACCAGCGGCGCGGACATCGTCAAGTACGGCGTGATCCCGTTCCTGGGCTTCGCGTTCACGATCTACCTGTGGACGAAGCTCACCGGGACGGCGTTCGAGGTCGGCCTTGGCTGGCTCGCGGCGGGCTTCATCTACCTGCTCGTGCTCACCCGGGGCTTCCAGAAGGCGCCGCCCGCGATGTACACCGGGGATGAGGAGGACGCCGAGCGCGTCTAGGCGTTGATGTGGGCGACGAGCGCGCGCTGGAAGGCATCGCGCCGCTCGTCGACCGCGTCCGGCCAGCTCGAGAGGATCGCGACCACGGTGCGGTTGGGAGCGACCGAGATCGTCTGCCCGTGGATGCCGCGCGCCGTGACTCGGCCGTCGCGCGTCCACCACTGGTTCGCGTAGCCGTCGGCGTGCTCGACGGTCGTCGGGTTGACGATCGGCGTGGCGCCGAGCGCGGCGATCCAGTCGGGCGGGACGATCCCGCGGCCGCGGTCCGCGACCAGCGCGCCGAGCCGCGCATAGTCGCGAAGCCTGGCGCAGAAGCCGCCGCCGGGCGCGCCCATGCCCGCGGGGTCGACCGTGAGCTCGGCGTCGGCCTCGGCCCCCATCGGGGCCCACAGCCGTTCGCTGATCACCTGCGCGAGCGGCGCGCCCGCCACGCGCTCCACGACCAGACCGAGCAGGTCCGTGTTGGGCGTGGCGTAGTGCCAGCGTTCGCCGTGCCCCCAAGCCGCCGGCCCGATGGTCGGCAGGAACTCGAGGATCGAGCCCGGGCTGCCCGGGATCGGCGGGTGCCAGCCGCACGCGGCGTCGTAGTGCACGAACGACTGGTAGTCCTCGACGAAGTCGATCGCCGCGGTCATGTCGAGCAGGTGGCGGACGGTCGCGCCCGCGTACCCGCTGTCCCCCACCTCCGCGACGAAGTCGGTGACGAGCGCCTGGGGGTCGACGCCGACGATCGCGGCCGTGAGGCCCAGGACGGACTTGCCGACCGACTGCGACAGGTGCAGCGACGTCGCGTCCATCTCGCCGCCGTAGCGCTCGTACAGCAGCGCACCGTCGCGCACGACGGCGAGCCCATCCGTGTACGGGTCAAGCTCGAGGTCCAGATCCACGGGCTCGACGCGCAGCTCACGCACCTCCCCGCTCGACACCGGCACGGTCGGCACCACGTCCGATACGTGCACATACGCGTATCGGTTCCAGGGGCCGACCTGCCAGGCGTCGGCGGGGATCTGCACGTGTCGTTACGGGTTCGTGGTCGAGAGCGTGAACGTCAGGGTCTTGGAGTATGTGCCGGTGCGCAGCGCGTCGTTGGCCTTGATCAGCTGCTTGAACGTGATCGGCACCTTCTCGTTGGAGGTCGGGCCGGTCCATGTGGTCTTGCCCAGCTCGACGCGCAGCGGCTCCGGGAGCGTGAACGCGCCGTTGGTCATGTGGCCCGGCTCGGAGACGCTCAGCGTCGCGTCGCCGGCGGACGAGATGACCGTGGCGTCCGTGGTCGCGGTGTAGTTGTGCTCGACGCCCGCCTGGAACGGCGCGAACGAGGCCGTGCCGATCGTGAGCGAGAGCGTGGCCGGGACGGTGCCGCCGACCGGCAGCGTGGCGGGCGCGAACAGCAGCACGCCCTTGTCGGTGTAGGTCACGACGACGCGCTGGCCGTTCTGCTCGAACGTGGCGCCGTTCGGGAGCCCGGCGAACGTGCCGGTGACGCCGTCGGCCAGGATGTAGACGCCCGTTCCGGCGGTGAACGGGCGGCTCAGGTCGAGCGCGAGCGTCGCGCCGTTGAGCGCGAGCGTCCCGCCCACGGTCGCGCCGCCGGCGCCGACGACGAGCGTCGAGCCCGAGGCCAGCGTCACGTCGTCGCCGAAGCGGCCGGCGGCGGCGAGGGTGCCGCCCGCGGTGACGTCGACGGGCGCGGCGTGCGAGCCGGTGACCTTCAGCGTGCCGCCGCTGACCGTCGTCTTACCCGTCCAGGTGTTGTTCCCCGAGAGCGTGAGCGTGCCCGCGCCGGTCTTGGTCAGCGAGCCCTCATAGACGCGCGCGGTGCGCGCGGCCTCGCGGCGCGTGCCCGTGTCGAACGCGAGCTGGTCCGCCGGGCTCGCGCCGGCGGGGAGGCCGTTCGTCCAGCCCTTCTCGGTCTTGGTCTGCGCCCAGGTCGCGGCCTCGGCCTCGTCCTCGGTCCTGCGCGCCTTGATCGCGACGTCGGAGATGTCGTTCGACCACGTGTCGTCGAAGCCCTGGGTGTCCAACGCGGTCGGGCCGAGCAGCTGGCCGGGGCCGTTGAACGCGTCCTTGAGGTTCGGCGTGTGCCAGCCGTTGGAGGCGTCCGGGACCTGGACCATCTCGCCCGCGGTCGGGTTCGGCTCACCCGCGGTGCGCGGCGCCGGGCGCGACGTGGCGTTGACGGTCGCGTTCTGGCGGCTCGTCGTGTACATCGTGTACAGCGCCTGCTCGTTGGTCATGTACGGGAACCGCTGCATGATCAAGTGCAGGATCGCGGCCGAGTGCGGGCCCGACATCGACGTGCCGGAGGACTGGTTGTAGCCGTGCGTGATCGCGCCCGTGGTCGCGTTGTAGGCCACCTGCGTCGACTGGATCAGGTTGCCCGGCGCCGTCACGCACCACCACTTCGACAGCCCGCAGCGGTTGAAGGTGGAGATGGTCCCAGGGACCTTGACGGAGCCGTCGGCGTTGAGCGTCCGGCCGATGGTCGCGTTGATGCCCGCGGTCGTGTACCACTTGCCCTCGAGGTCGGGCAGAAAGTGCGGCGCGTTGCCGCGCGTGGTCGGGTTGCGGTAGCCGTTGTTGCCGGCCGTGATCTGGATGATCGTGCCCGTGCGCGCGACGTCGATCGCGTGGTTGAGCCAGTGTGACGTGTTGCCGTCGGCGTCCGCCTGGCCCTCGGGCGTGGTCATGTAGCGCCAGCTCGGGCCGAGGCCGTACGTGGCCGGCTCGCCGGGGAGCGGCTCCATGTTCGTGTAGTCCTCGGTGCCGGGCTGGCTGCCCCAGCTGGAGGTGATGATCCGGATCGGCTTGCCGTCGCGCGTCTGCGCCGCGTTCACGGCACGGTAGACGTTGCCCAGGTACGCGTTGTCGATGCGCTGCGCGGCCGTCGCATTGGGCGGCAGGATGCCGTACAGGACGCCGTCGGTCTTGTTCGTGTTGCCCATGTACAGGTTCGCGTTGAACGCGACCCCGTGCATGTTCGCGTCCGGCGTGGTGATGCCGACGCCGTCACGGCTGGCGGCGATCGTGCCCGACACGTGCGTGCCGTGGTTGTCGTTGACGCCCGGGATCCAGAACCCGGTCGTCGGCCCGGTGTTCCCGCCCTGCGCCAGCACGCCGAAGTAGCGGTCACCGATCGCGTACTGCGTGTCGTAGCTGCCGTGCTCGCGCACGTGCCCGGCGGCGGTGCCGGAGTCCACGACGCCGATGCTCGTCCCCTGCCCCGCGAAGCCTGCCGCGTAGGCGTACTCCGCGCCGATCGACAGCATGCCGTTGTCGCGCAGGAACTCCGGCGTGCGCCAGCTCGCCGGGTCGCCGAGCTTGCCCGGATCCCCGTCGTAGGTCTTGATCGGTCCCGACGGCGCGGGCGGAGCCGCGTACGCCGTCGATGCCCCCACTCCCGCTAAGACGGCGGCCGCCAACGACGCCGTCACGCGTTTCCCGCTCAGCACGCCAATCCCCCCAGATCGTTGCCTAAGCACTGGAAATGCGCACTCGGCCGGGCCGATGTCAAGCGCGGTGGGCTGAACGGGTGACGGCGGGCCACCAGGCGCGGCGCCGGTGGCCCGCCCTCGGAGCTCTAGTCGTGCGTGAGGCGCAGCACGGCGTGCTTGTCGCGGATGTCCACGCCGCGGAAGATCTGCGTGAAGTCACGCCCGCTCGTCGCGCTGTAGTGGATCTCGAACTCGGCGTCGTCGACGGCCTTGATGTTGAGCGTCTGGCGGACGCTCCGCGACTGGCCCGGCCGCAGGTTCGTGATGCTGCCGCCGATCGTCATGTTGTTCCAGCCTTCGAGGCCGCCCGGGTTCTTCACCCGGTGCCCCTCGGAGGGCACGATCAGCGTGAGATCGGTTCGGTTGACGAACTCGATCTCCATGTCCTTGGTCTGTCCGAAAGCCATCGGAGCTCCTTGGGTTGGTTGCGGTCGGGACCGTCTCAACGGCCCCGACGCGCAACCACCCGGGAGATCCCCGGAGCTAGGCGATCAAGGGTTCGTCGTCGAGAGCGTGAACGTCAGCGTCTTGCTGTAGACCCCCGTGCGCAAAGGATCCGTGCGCTTGATCAGCTGCTTGAACGTGACCGGCACGGTCTCGTTGGTCGTCGGGCCGGTCCAGGCGGCCTTGCCGAACTCGACGCGCAGCGGCTCTGCGAGCGCGAACGCGCCGTTGGTCAGGTGCCCCGGCCCGGAGACCGACAGGGTCGCGTCCCCGGCGGTCGACGTGACCGTCGCGTCGGTCGCGGTCGTGTACTCCTTCGCCACGCCCGGGATGAACGGGTCGAACGCGGCCGGGGTGCCGAGGCTCAGCGACAGCGTCGCGGGGACGGAGCCGCCGACGGTGCCGGTGGTGTCCTTGGCGAACGTGAGCGCCGGCGCGGTCGTCGCCGCGACGTGGCCCTTGCCGTCCTTGTCGGCGAGCACGGAGAACGCGTAGGCCATGCCGACGAGCTCGCCGTCGTCCCAGGCGCGGCCGAGCAGCTGGAGGTTGATCGGCTGGCCGTGATCGTTGACGCCCGCCGGGAAGACGACGGTCGGGATGCCCGGGCCGGCGCCCGGCGTGTCGCGGCGACCGAAGGCGGCGCGGCCGCCACCGCCGTCGTTGAGCGAGATGTCCGACAGCAGCCCCGGGTAGACGACGGCGTCGACGCCCTGGTTGTCGGCGCCCGCGGTGTCGAGCCAGGTCTTGGCGTTGGCCTTGTACTGCAGGCGGTAGTCGCGGCGGGCCTGGATCTCGGCCGCGGTCATACGCGCGGCGGGCGCCGCGGAGCACGTGCTCGGGTCCTGGCGCACGTACTCGACCTTCTTCTGCGAGCACGCGACGTCGACCGCGTTGCGGATCGGGAAGCCCTGCTCGGCGAGCTCCGGATGCGCGTCGATGTACTGCATCCAGCCTTCCTGCGAGGTGTTGCCCGGCGGGTTGACCGCCGGCGCGGCCGGCGTGTTGGTGTCGCCCACGGTGGTGCCCATCTCGACGATCGTCGCGCCCGCGTCGCTCAGGTACTTCAGCGCCGCCTTGGACGCCTCGACCGTGCCGGTGGTGCCGAACGGGTCCTCCCACACGCCCGGGATGTAGCCGATGCGCTTGCCCTTCAGGGCGTCCTTGTCGAGCACGGAGCGCCAGTCGGCGGGCCGCTCGGCGTCGGCGGGCGCGGTCACCGGGTCCTCGGGGTCGGTGCCGGTGACGACGTTGAGCAGGTCCGCGAGGTCCGGGACCGAGCGGGCCATCGCTCCGCCGTAGTCGGTCATCCAGGACAGCGGCATCACGCCGGTGCCGGACTGCATGCCGTCGGTACCGCGCAAGGTCACCAGCGACGCGCCGGACGCGGGCGCGTACAGCGAGTCACCGGTCTGCGAGCCGAGCGCGCCCGCGGCGAGGTTCGCGCCGAGCGCGGTGGCCGACCCGCCGGAGGACGCCAGCGCGGACTTGGACGGGTGGAACGCGTTCCACGTCTGGCCCCACGCGTCGTTGGAGTAGTGGCCGCTGGTCGCGTACTCCTCGAGCGCTGCCTTGCCGATGATCACGGCGCCCGCCTCGCGCAGCTTGGCGACCTGGAAGGCGTCTTTCTTCGGGCGGAAGCCGGCGAACGTCATGGAGCCGTTCGTGGTCGCCATGTCGTAGGTGTCGAACAGGTTCTTGACCGCGATCGGGATGCCGAGGACGGGCGAGGACTTGCCCGCCTTGCGGGCGGCGTCCGCCTTGCGCGCCTGCTCGAGCGCGTCGCCGGCCACGATCTCGTACGCGTTGAAGCCGAACTGGCCCTGGTCGTAGACCTTGATGCGGTCCAGGTAGGCCTGTGTGATCTCCGCCGACGTCGTGAGGCCGGACTCCATGTCGGCCCGCATCTGGCCGATCGACTTCTCGACCACGTCGTAGCCGGAGGACGTGACCGGCTTGGGCTTGGCCGGGACCGGGATGCGCGGGACCGAGCCGGCGGTCGAGCAGTCGGCGTTGACCGCGAAGTTGTCGATCGAGCAGACCTGGGCGGCGCTCAGCCCGGCGAGGTCGGGCGCGCTCACCAGCGTCGCCGCCGTCGTCTCGACCTTCAGCCGCTCGGCCTCCGAGGAGGCCGCGTTCACGCGCTGGCCGAGCACGACGAAGTGCAGGACGGACTTCGTCTGCCCCGGCTGGAGCGTGAGCGTGTTCACGTAGGCCTGGAAGTTGCCCTCGTGGCCGGCGGCGCCGAACGGCTCATCGAAGGTGTCGTGCAGCCAGTTGCCGGTGAACGTCATCGCACCGCCGAACGGCGCCGGGGTGCCGATCACGGTCGCCTGCGGGCCGCCGACGAGGTTCGTGCCGTTGAGCGGCGTCGCGACCTCCGCCCACGTGTCCGCCGCGGTGATGCTCGTGTCGCCGGAAGAGGTGTTGACGAGCGCGCTGGAGTTCGTGCCGGTCGCGCCGATGCCGGACTGGCCGCCGAACGCGACCTTGAGCGTCAGCGGCGCACCGGTCGTGTTGGTGAACGTGTCCAGCCAGCGGCCGTAGCTGGCGCTCCCGACCGGCAACTCCTTCTTGATCGAGACGGCGCGCGCGATCTCCACCCCGCCGAGCTCGACCGCGGTCGTCGTCTTGAAGCCGCTCACGCCGTCGAACTCGAGCCCGAACCCGCGCATCAGCTCGCCGTTGAGGCGCGGCGCGCCGGGCACCTGCACCTTGATCCCGCCGAAGCCGTTGATCGTGGTGCTGAACGTGGGTGACTGGCCAGGGCCGATCTGCGTGGCGCGGATCGAGCCGGTGTCGACCCGTGGGGGCGCGAAGTCCTGGATGCCCCACCAGGTGCCGTTGCTGTCGGAGACGTAGTTGAACGCCGAGCTCTGCCCGGCGAACACCAGTGCGGCCGCACAGGCCGTGCCGGCGAAGGCGATGAATCGTCGCATGGTCCGCCCCATCCAATCCGCGCAAACGTGGTGGATAAACCTCCCGCCGGTCGGTACGCGATCGACCGGGGGTCCAACCGGCTGGAAGTCTTACCTTGGGCGCAACTTTCGTGCCCGTACGGGTTCGCTAGTCCGTGGCCTCATCCCTCGTGACCGCGGCGGTCGTCGCGGCCAGCGTCGCCGTGTACCCCGCACCGGGAGTCTCGACGGCCAGCCCGACGACGCAGATCAGCTTCAGGGGAACGACCGATCTGGGCACCGTGACGGTCACCGGCTCGCGCTCCGGCCGCCATCGCGGCCGCGTGCGCGAGCACTCCGACGGCCAGGGCGCGAGCTGGCTCCCGAGCAGGCGCTTCACGTCGGGTGAGACCGTGCGCGTGCGCTCACGCGCGCGCCGCTACTCGTTCAAGGTCGGGCGCCGGCCGGCGCCTGCGCCGACCCGCCGCATCACGCGGGACATGAAGGCGGACGTGCAGTCGTTCGCCTCGCGGCCCGACCTCACCCCGCCGCGGCTGTGGGTCGATCAGGCGCAGCCCGGACGTACACCCGGCTTCACGTTCCTGGGCCCCAAGGGTGGGCGCGAGATGGGGCCGATGGTGATCGACGACCGCGGCCAGCTCGTGTGGTTCCGGGAGCTGCCGCGCGACACGGCGGCGTTCGACGTGCGCGTGCAGAGCTACCGCGGCGAGCCGGTGATCACGTGGTGGCAGGGCAAGCTCGTGGGCGGCGGGGGACGCGGCGAGGGCGTCATCTTCGACGCCGAGTACGACCTCGTCCGGCGCGTCCGGATGGGCAACGGCTTCAAGGCCGACTCGCACGAGTTCACGCTCACGCCGAACGGCACCGCGCTGTTGATCGGCTACGACGCGGTGTACCGCGACGAGGGGCGAGTGCTCCAAGCGGTGGTGCAGGAGGTCGACGTCGCCACCGGGCTCGTGCTGTTCGAGTGGCACAGCATCGGCAACGTCGCGACCGCCGAGAGCTACCGGCGGCGCGTGAGCCGCCGGCAGCACCTGGACTACATGCACCTGAACTCGGTCGCGGTGGCTGAGGGCGGCGACTTCGTGCTGTCCGCGCGTGGGACGAACGCCGTCTACAAGGTCTCGCGCGCGACGGGCCGCGTGCTGTGGCGGCTCGGCGGCAAGCGGTCCGACTTCCGCCAGGACGCGGGGACGCGCTTCTTCGAGCAGCACGACGTCCGCCCCGGCCCCGACGACACGCTGACGCTCTTTGACAACGCGAGGCGCGGCCACCGCTCACGGGCACTGACGGTGAGGCTCGACGGGCGGCGTGCCCGGCTCGTCGCCTCGCGCACGCACCCGCTCGACCTGCACGCGAGCACGCAGGGCGGCGTGCAGCCGCTGCCCGACGGCCACACGTTCGTGGGCTGGGGCTCGCAGCGCTGGTTCACCGAGTTCGACGCCGCGGGACGGGTCGTGTTCGACGGCCGGCTCGCGCGCGGGATGGACAGCTACCGCGCGTACCGGGCGGCGTGGGTCGGCACACCGAAGACCCGGCCGGTGGCCGTGCGGCGCGGCAAGCGGCTGCACGTGAGCTGGAACGGCGCGACGCAGGTCGCGGCCTGGGTCGTCAACGGGCGCCGCTATCCGCGCACGGGCTTCGAGACGCGCCTGCCCGCGCCGTCCGCCCGCGCCGTGGTGCGCGCGGTCGACGCGGCCGGAACCGTCTTGGGCGAGTCCCGAAAGGCCTGATGCTCTCCACCTTGATCCTGCAGGCGGCGCTGGCCGCCGCGAGCGTGTCCGTCTACCCCGTGCCCGGGATGACGACCGCGTCCGAGACGACGCAGATCTCGTTCCGTGGGACGACGTCGCTCGGCGCCGTGACCGTGGCCGGCTCCCGCTCAGGACGGATGAACGGGCGCGTGCGCGAGCACTCGGACGGCGCCGGCGCGAGCTGGGTGCCGCACGGGCGTTTCGAGGAGGGCGAGACCGTGCGGGTGCGCTCGCAGGCGCGGTCCTACTCGTTCCGGATCGGGCGCCGCCCGACGCCCGCCAAGACCCGATCGGTGCGCCCCGACACACGCGCCGAGGCCGAGTCGTTCGTGTCCCGGCCGGACCTCAAGCCGCCGCCCGTGCACATCACGCGCGCAGCGGCCGGCCGCACGCCCGGGTTCGTGTTGCTCGGTCCCAAGGGCGGACGGGCGAACGGCCCGATGATCATCGACGACCGCGGCGAGCTCGTCTGGTTCCGGCAGGTCGGCGGCGGCGGCGTCGCGATGGACGTGCGCACGCAGTCGCTGCGTGGGCGGCCCGTCCTCACCTGGTGGGAAGGGCGGCTGTTCGCCGGCGGCGGCCGCGGCGTCGGGATGGTGCTCGACGAGACCTACAGGACCGTCAAGCGCGTGCGCATGGGCAACGGCTTCCAGGCCGACTCGCACGAGTTCACGATCACCCCGCAGGGCACGGCGCTGATGAACGCGTGGGACGCGGTCGAGCGCCCCGAAGGCGACGTCCTGCAGTCGGTCGTGCAGGAGATCGACATCGCCACCGGGCTGGTGCTGTTCGAGTGGCACAGCGCGGGGAACATCGCCGTCAGCGAGACCTACCGCGAGCGCGACGGCACCTGGGACTACCTGCACCTGAACTCGGTCGCGCTCGATCCGGCCGGCGACTTCATCCTGTCCGCCCGCTCGACCAACGCCGTCTACAAGGTCTCGCGGGCGACGGGCCGAGTGCTCTGGCGGCTGGGCGGCAGGCGGTCGAGCTTCACGTTCGGGCCGGGTGCGCGCTTCGCGCTCCAGCACGACGCGCGCCCCCAGCCGGACGGGACGCTGACGCTGTTCGACAACGCCGAGCGCGGCCGCTCGCGCGCGATCCGGCTGCGGCTGGACGGCACGCGGGCGACGTTGGTGCGCGCGTTGACGCACCCGCGCAACCTGCTCTCGCGCACCCAGGCCGGGATGCAGCCGCTGCCCAACGGCAACACGTTCGTCGGTTGGGGTTCCAACCGCTGGTTCAGCGAGTACGACGCCAACGGCAAGCTCATCTTCGACGGCCGCATGGCCCGTCGCAACGACTCCTACCGCGCCTACCGCGGCGCCTGGGTCGGCCGCCCGTCCACGCGCCCGTCGCTCGCGCGCCGCGGCGCCGACGTGTTCGTGAGCTGGAACGGCGCGACCGAGGTCACCGCGTGGCAGGTCGAAGGTGCGCCGCCCGTGCCCCGGACGGGCTTCGAGACCGCGCTGCGCGGCGTCCCGGCGGGCGCGACGATCCGCGCCCTCGACGTCGCCGGCACGGTCCTCGGCCAGGCGCGCGCTCAGTAGGTGTCAGGTGCGCCGCGAGACGCGGGAATAGTGCTTGTGCCCCGCACGTCGTCAGTGGTATGCGCCACGCCATCCACGGTTTCACCGGTGAGCTCGTCCTGCCGGGCAACCCGGCTTATGAGGTCGCCCGCCGCACGCAGGACGACACGGTCGATCGCCGGCCAGCGGTCATCGCCCGCTGCAGGGACTCGGGCGACGTCGCCGCCGCGCTGCGCCATGCGCGCGAGACGGGGCTCGCCGTGCGCGTGCGGGGCGGCGGACACGGGCCCGATCGGTTCGCGATCGACGACGACGCGATGGTCATTGACCTCGCGTCGATGCGCGCGGTGCACGTGGACAGCACCGGCCCGCGCGTACGCGTCGAGGGCGGCGCGACGTGGCGCGACGTCGATCGCGCCACACAGGCGCACGGGCGTGCGGTCACCGGCGCGCGGATCCCCTCGGTCGGCGTCGCGGGGTTCACGCTCGGATCAGGCTCGGGCTGGCTGGAGCGCAAGCTGGGTCTCGCCGCTGATCGTCTGCGCCGCGCGCGCGTCGTGACCGCGGACGCCCAGCTGGTCACGGCCAGCGCGGAAGAGCATCCCGACCTGTTCTGGGCGTTGCGCGGCGGCGGGCCGAGCTTCGGGATCGTGACCGAGCTCGAGTTCGCGCTCCACCCGATCGACGAGGTGGCAGCGGGCCTGCTGGCGTGGCCGTTGGATCATGCCGCCGCGGTCACGTCCGCCTACGCGGAGCTGATGGCGGACGCGCCCGACGACCTTGGCGGTGGCCTGGCATTGCTCAACGGCGCCCCGTTCGTGCCCGCGCCACTGCGTTCAACCCCGCTGATTGCGGTTCTCGTCGTGTGGACGGGCGCCGGCGACGCACCGGTCTCGCCGCTGCGCGCGCTCGGCCCGGCCCTCGACTTCGTGCGTCCGATGCCGTACGCCCACCTACAGGCCATGTTCGAGTCGCCCGAGCCCTACACGGCCCGCCTCCACGGGGTGGGTGGCTTCCTGACCGAGCTCTCGCCGCAAGTCGTGGCCGTGCTGGCCGACCACCAGCGCAGCAAACCAGCCCCTGAAGGCAGCATGCTCGTGCAGCCGCTCGGTGGCGCGGTCGCGCGCGGTGATGCGCGTTCCTCACCGCTCGGCGGGCGCGACGCTCCCTGGGCCTACCAGGCCGGTGCCGCCTGGTTTGACCCCGACGCCGACCCGGCGGTCGCCGACTGGGCCGCGAGCCTACAGGCCGCGCTCGCTCCGTACACGATCGGCGAGGCCTGGCCGAACTTCATCCCTGAACGCGACGCCACGAGACTCCGAGCCGCCTACGGAGCCGACATCTGGGGTCGCCTGCAAGCGATTCGCGCCTGCTGGGACCCCGACGACGTGTTCTCGGCCGGCCACGCAATCGCGCTCCCCTGACGTTTGAACCGTCAAGGTCGTCGAAGTCGCCGCGTTGCGGGGAACGAAAGTGGCGGATAGCGACACTTTCGTTCCCCTCAACGGAAGTCCGACGCGGGCTCCTTCAGTAGGTGACCACGGCCTTGAAGCGCACGTCGCCCGCGACCACCTTCTCGTAGGCCTCCTGCACCCGCTCGGACGGGAACACCTCGACCCACGGCTTGACCGCTCCCCGCGCGACGAAGTCGAGCGCCTCCACCAGGTACTCGATGCCGTTGTGGGCGGAGCCGACGACCTGGTGGCTGTTCGACACCAGCGCCAGCGCCGGCAGCTCCATGTCGTCGAACGCGATGCCGTTCATCACCAGCTTGCCCCACGGCCGCAGCCCTGTGAGCGCGTCCACGGCCGCGGCGTGGTTGCTGCTGGTGTGCATGAGCACGTCCGCGCCGCCGGCGTCTTTGAGGCCCTGCCCGTCGGCGACGACCACGTCGGCGCCGAGCTCCACCGCCGCCTCGCGCTTGTCGGCGTTGCGGGTGATCGCGGTGACGTGGTACCCGGCGGCCTTCGCGTACTGGATCGCGAGGTGCCCGAGCCCGCCGATGCCGACGACCGCGATCCGCGCGCCCGGCTTCGCGTCGGCGCGCCGCAGCGCCGCCCACACCGTGTAGCCCGCGCACAGCGTCGGCGCGGCGAGCTCGTACGTCACCGCGTCCGGCAGCAGCACCGTGCCGCCGACGTCCACCGCCACATATTCGGCGTGCGCACCGTCGACGTTGACGCCGGTCAGCGTCGGGTTGTCGCAGTTCGCGGCCGTGACGAAGCTGTTGGTGTGCTCCTGGTGGCAGAACGCGCACACCCCGCACGCCTTCTGCATCATGAACACGCCGACGCGGTCGCCGACCTTGCGCTTGGTCACGGCCTCGCCGACCGCGACGACCTCCCCCACGCCCTCATGGCCGAGCACGAGCGGGAACGGGCGGAAGGACAGCTTGTTCTGCGCGAGCCACAGGTCGGTGCCGCAGATCGCGCACGCGTGGACGCGCACGAGGACCTCGTCGGGGCCGACCTCGGGCCGGTCGCGCGTCTGCAGCCGCCATTCGGCGTCCGGCTCGGCGACGACGACGGCGTTCATCTGTGCAGGCATTGATCTCCTTGGTCTACGTGGTCAGAGAGGGACGGCCGTTGCGCCGCATCACGGCGTCGTGCAGGTTCTGCGCCTGCGCCAGCAGCCGGTCGACGTTCACGCCCACGAGCCGGCCGTCGCGCTTGACGAAGCGTCCGTCGACCATCACCGAGTCGACGTTGGACGTGTCCATGCCGAGCACGACGGCGCCCGTGGCGTTGCTGACGGGCGCGACGTTGAGCGCCGTCGCGTCGAGCAGCAGCAGGTCGGCGCGCTTGCCCGGCGTCAGCGTGCCGGTGCGGCTGCCGAGCCCGTTGGCCTCGGCGCCGCCGATGGTCGCGAGCTTGAGCACGTCGCGCGCGGTCAGCAGCTTCGCCCGGTGCTCGTCGAGTCCGGGGTCCGGGATCCGGAACAGGTGCTCCTCGTTCTTGAGCCCCCGCTGGAGCCCGAACGCCGCGCGCATCTGCGTGAACATGTCCGTCGGCGTGTTGGTCTCGACGTCGACGCTGAGGCTCATGCGGATGCCGTGGTCGAGGCCGCGCTGGATCGGCGGCATCCCGTGCCCCATCGACAATTCGACCGGGACGGCGAGCGACAGCGACCCGCCGCTGGCGGCGATCATCGCCAGCTCGACGTCGGTCAGCGTGCAGGCGTGCACGTAGGTCGTGTCGTCGCCGAGCCCGCGCACGCTGGCCGCGGCGAGCGCGTCGGCGATCTGCTTGAGGTAGCCCGGGCCGCCGGCGCCGACGCCGATGTGCGTGGTGATGCGCGCGCCGACCTCGCGCGCGACCTTCCACTCGCTCACGGCCTGCGGCACGCTGCCGAAGCTCCCGCGCGTCGCCATCGCCAGCGTCAGCAGCTGGTCCTCGGACGAGAAGTACCGGTTGCGCAGCCGGAAGATGTCCCGCGGGTACGGGTCGCGCGCCGGGTTCGGGTGGTAGAAGACCGGCCCGTAGCCGTACACGGCGCGGATGCCCGAGTCGCGCAGCGCCTGGATGACCGCGTCCGAGTGCTGCGGCGTGAGGTTGATGTGCGACCAGTCGAGGATGGTCGTCACGCCGGCGTTGAGCGCCGACAGCGCCGCGATCAGGTCACCGAGGTAGACCTCTTCGGGCGTGAGGTTGAGGTTGAAGCCCTGCAGGACGTCCTCGACGTAGTCCAGCAGCAGCGTGTCCGGCCCGGAGTTGCGGAACAGCGCCTGCCACATGTGGCGGTGCGTGTCCACGAAGCCGGGCGTGACGATCTTGCCCGTGCAGTCGATCGCCGCCGCGCCGGGTGCCCTGAGGTTCGGCCCGACCGCGCGGATGCGGCCGTCCTCGACGAGCACGTCCCCGCGGACGAAGTCGCCGACCGTGTCGTCGAGCGTGAGCACCGTGCCGCCGCGCAGCAGCACGCGCCGGCCGGGTGGGCCGCCGCCGGGCGCGGCGGGCGGATGCGCGCCGGCCGTCGCCGGCAGCAGCGCGGACCCCAGGCCCAGCGCGCCGACCTGCAGCAGCCGGCGCCGTGACAGGTCGCCGTCGCCCCGCGTGGGGCCGCACTGATCGCACATCCTCGCTCCCTCCCGTCCAGTGGTCGTCGGGCGCAAGCCTCGCCGCCCGCCGGATGAGCGGTCGTCACACGATTCGTACGAATCAGCGCGGCGCGAGCAGCCCGAGCGCGCGCGCCCGGGCGACCGCCTCGCTGCGCCGGTGGGCGCCGAGCTTGGCGTAGATGTGCCGCATATGGGTCTTCACCGTGCTCGTGGACAGCATGAGCTCCTGACCGAGCTCCGGGGCGGTGAGGTTGCTCGGCAGATAGCGCAGCACCCGCAGCTCGGCCGCGCTCAACGGTTCGGCTGCCGCGCGCGCCTCGACGCCGCCGAGCAGCAGCAGGATCTGGTGCAGCAGTGCGCCGTGCGCGGTGCGGTGCCGCGGGTGGCGCTCGAGCAGCGCCTGCGGGGCGACCATCACGAACGGCCACAACAGCGCATCCGGCTCGGCGATCTTCAGCGCCCGCTCGATCGCCGCCTCGGCAGCGGCCCGGTCGTCGAGCGCGTCGTGCGCCCGGGCGTCGACGAGGATGGCCAGGATCAGGTACACGTCGCGCAGGAGCGGGACCGTGCCGTCCAGGACCGGCCGCAGGGTGTCGACGGCGGCCTGCGGCTCGCCGTCGGCGACATGCACGGCCGCGGCGGCGGTGCGCAGCTCGCCCGCGACACTGTCCGGCGCCGCGGCCAAGGTCGCCCGTGCGGCCGCTCGGTCGCCGAGTCGCAGGTGCGTGAGCACGAGGCACAGGTGGATCGCCGCCGCCAGCGCGTGGCGCACGTCGAGGCCGGCCTCGAGCCGCTCGGCGGCGCGGAACGCCGTGATCGCCTCCTGCAACCGGCCCACGCCGACGAGCCACCGCCCGCGCACCAGCTGCACGCTGACCTTGAGCGACGGGTCCAGCTCGGTCCGCGCCAGGGTGGCCTCGGTACGGTCCAGCCACGTCTCCGCGGCCTGGAAGCGGCCCTGCCAGACGTCGACCGACGCGATGACCGCGAGCGGAACCGCGGCGACTCCCCCGTCGCTCCAGCCGTGGGCCTCGGCGATCGCGAGCGCTTGTTCCGCGCGGCTGCGGGCGCGCGTGAACGACCGGCGCTGCGCGTCGGCAAGCGCCAGGTGGCCGAGGGCGTCGATCTCGATGTGCGGCCGTCCGCCCTGGCGCGCCAGCGCGAGTGCCTGCTCGAACAGCCGCTCCGCCCGCTCGCTGCGGACCAGCCACTGCTCGAGACTTCCGAGGCTCAGCAACGCGTACGCCCGCACGTCGTTGCTCAGCGTGACCTCGCCCGGCGTCTCCAGCTCTGCCGGGGCGAGCAGCGCCTCGACCTCTGCGGCGACCGACCCGAGGTCGCCCTGCCGGCGTGCCAGCGCGACCCGCACGAGCCCGAGCATGATCGCGAAGTGCCGGCGACGCTCCACGGGCACCGCTTCCGCGTGGCGCTCCGCGAGCCCGCGGTAGGCCTCGACGTCGTCGAGCGCACCGTAGATCAGCAGATCCGTGGCGTGCAGTGCCATCAGCTCGGGGTCCGGCCGCGCGGCCTCCGGGAACTGCTTGAGCAGGCCGTGGACGGTTCCCCACCGCCCGTTGAGCACCAGGCTGACCTGATGGTCGGCGAGCAGACGGACCGCGTGCCGCCACTCGTGAGCCGCCTGCGCGTGGCGCACGGCGTCCAGCACGTCCCCGTTGGCCTCGTGCCACTGCGCGGCGGCGTCGTGCAGCCGCAGGATCGCGTCCGGCTCGGTGCGCCGGAGCTCGGAGCGCAGCAGGTCGGCGAACAGATGGTGGTAGCGGAACCACGTGCGCCCGGCATCGAGCGCGGTGACGAACGCGTTGGCCTCCTCGAGCTCCTCCAGCATCGCCTGCGAGCCACAGGTGCCCGTCAGCGCGTCGGCCAGCGGGCCGCTGACCCGTTCCAGGATCGAGGTCCGCAGCAGCAGCCCGCGAACGTCCTCGCTCTGGCATTCCAGCACCTCGGCCAGCAGGTACGCGGCGACGGTGCGCTCGCTCCCCGAGAACTCCTCGACGAACCGCTCGGGGTCGGGGTGGCCGGTGAGCGCCAGGGCCGCGAGCCGCAGTCCCGCCGCCCAGCCTTCGGTGCGCGCGTGCAGCCGGTCGACGGCAGCCTCCGGCAGCTCGATCCCGGACGCCGCCAGCAGCTCGGCCGCCTCCGCGCGCGTGAAGCGCAAGTCCGCCTCCCGCACCTCCGCGAGGTCGCCCGTGAGCCGCAGCCGGTGCATCCCGAGCCGCGGGTCCTGGCGGGCAGCGAGCACGACGCGCAGCCCCGCGGGCCGCCAGGTCAGCAGCGTCTCCAGCTGGGCGAGCGCATCGTCGGAGCGCAGCTCGTGCAGGTCGTCGATCACGAGCAGGACGTGCGCGTCGCCGAGCTCGGAGAGCAGGTGCTCCACGACGAGGCTCGCGGCCATCTGCGGCATCGGGGTCAGCGGCTCGACCCCGCCGCGCGCGGCCCGCCGGACCGCCTCGTGGACGGTCAGCCAGAACGCCTGCGCGTCGCGCTCGTCGCGCTCGACGGACACCCACGCGGTCTGCTCCTCGAGGCCCGCGTCGGCGATGAACGAGCGCAGCAGCACGGTCTTGCCGCTGCCAGCGGACGCCGACACGAGCGTCACGGCCGCTTGATCCTGCGTGAGCCGGTCCAGGAGCGCGCGCCGGATGAGCAGCGCGCGGCGGTCCTCAGCCGACCGCGGCATCGGCGCGCTCCGGCCACAGGGCGCCGGGCAGGTGGGCGCCGAGCACCGTCAACGCCTGTCCACGGGCGAGCGCGAGCACCTCGTGACGCGTCGCGACCGCCTGTTCGCGATCGGCGTCCGCCAGGGAAGGCACGCCGGGGTCGTCGATCTGCAGCGGGTGGTTGAACGCGTCGCCGCCGAACAGCAGCCGCCGCTCCTCGCCTTCGATCAGGACGCCGCTGTGTCCCGGCGTGTGGCCGGGCAGCGGGAGGAGCGCGAGGCCGTCGACGAGGTCGCCGCCCACGTCGAGCAGGTCCGCCGCCTGCACGGGCTCGAAGGTGTCGCGCAGGTGCGCGGGCATCGCGTCCTGCACCGACGTCCACTCGGGCTCGCTGAGGACGTGCCGAGCGCGCGCGAACCTCGGCGTCCGCGTTCCCGGCTCCACCAGCCAGCCGATGTGGTCCTGGTGCAGGTGCGTGAGCACGAGCACGTCGATGTCTTCGGGGCGCACTTCGAGCGCAGCCAGATCCGCGTCGAGGGTGCCAGTCACGTGCAACCAGTCGGCGGCCGCCGTGCCCGCGGGCCCGACGCCGGCGTCGACGAGCACGCGCGCGTCGGGTGTGCGGACGAGCAGGACGTGCGTGCCGAACCGCCAGCGCCCCTCGACGCCGACGGTGGCGGGAAAGGCGTTTCGCACCGCATCCCAGCCCAGCGCGGGCGCGCCGGGGAACGCGTCAGGCAGCGCGCGCGGATGGTCGCCCACCGCGTCGCACAGGACGTCCACGACGATGCCGCCGAGCTCGATCCGCGTCACGTGGCTCATGGCTCGCGAGACTAGGCGAGGGCCTGCAGCCGCGCAACCGGTGTGATGCGGTGATGCGTTAGCATCAAGCGATGCGCACGACCCTCGAACTCGACGACGACGTCGTGGCGGCCGCCAAGGAGCTCGCGGCGCTCGAGCGGCGGTCACTCGGGTCGGTGGTGTCCGAGCTGGCCCGGCGCGGGTTGACGCCGGCGAAGGTCGACGTGTCCGGCGAGCTGCCCGTGATCCGCGTTCCGGCCAACACGCCGCCGATCACGCCGGAGATGGTGCGGCGGGCGCTCGACGAAGACTGATCCGATGGCGCTACTGGACGTCAACGCGCTCGTGGCGCTGGCGTGGGACTCGCACGTGCACCACGCGCGGATGCGCGCGTGGTTCGATACTCACGGCTCCACCGCGTGGGCTACCTGCCCGACGAGCGAGAGCGGCTTCGTGCGGGTGTCCTCGAACCCGAAGGTGCTGCCCAGCCCGATCGGGGTCACCGCAGCCCGTGCCGTGCTGGCGGCGCTCCGAGGAGCCGGCGCCCACCGCTTCCTCGCCGACGACGTCTCGCTGACCGACGCCGACGTCCCGGAATTCACCGGCTCCCGGCAGGTGACCGATGCGCATCTGCTCACGCTCGCGCGGCGCCACGGCGTCCGGCTCGTCACCTTCGACACCGGGATCGTGACGCTCGCGGGCGGCCGCGACGTCGAACTGCTGACGGTCTGATCGCCCGCGCTAGGCGACCGACCAGGTGACGTTCTCGGCCTTGCACGTGTCGAACCTGCGGCCCTTGCGGAAGAACTCGCGCTGGATCGACAGCGTGCCGGACCAGGCTTCGCCGGACCGCTGGCCGGAGATGCTGCCCGTATAGCGCACGCGCAGACCGCCGGAGAAGCGGCGCCGTGCGGTGTCGGCGTCGTTGAGCGCGTCGGGCGTGGCCTGATCGAACGGGCGGAGGAAGCTCGACTTGACGGGACCCTTCGCCTTCGACTTGTTGCACGAGAGCGTCCAGTTGAACTTCACGCTCGTCGGCACGCCGTCGGCGCCGAGCGTCAGCGTGATGCCCCGTCCCTGGCTGGTCTTACCACGGAGAGTCTTCGCTTCAGCGGCGGCGGGCACGGCGACCAGCGTGAGCGCGGCGAGCGCGGCGATGAGCCTGAACATGGCTGATCGAGTACCCGGTTTCTCCCACGCGCCTCACAGGAAGCTCCAAGGGTCGCGACCCGGCCCGGGCGGCGGCGGCGCCCCGGGCTTCTAGTGCACGAACGCCGCGGCCCGTAGGTGTCGAGCCCGTAAGGCGCGTTGTCCGTGTCGCCGTGCACGACCTCCACGTCGTATCGAAGCGGTGGTTGAGCTCAGCCATCGATCCTCCTGACTCTCACCTCGACCTCGTCGGCGACCCTCAGGGTCCCGAACAGCGCCGAGTAGGGCTTGATCTTGAAGTCGGTCTGCTTGACCCGCGCGCGGCCTTCCGTGCCGTCCCAGGTCACGTCGATCGGGCGCGTGACGCCGTTCAGGGTGAGCGCGCCGTCCGCGTACCGGATCGGCTGACCCTTGAGCACTTCCTTGTCAATCGTCCGGGTGATCGCGGCCTTCTCCTCGTCGCCGAGCGAGGTGATGCCTCCCGCGCCCTTGACGACGCGCAGCGAGCGCGGGTCGGCGTCGAGCGTCACCGCGTCGCCGTCCACCGTCGCGCTCCAGCGCTCGACGAGCAGCGTGAGGTCGTGCCCGGCCTTCGCCGCCGCGCCCGCGCGCTTGGTGTGGACCGTCAGCTCGGCGTTCTCGGGGCCGAACATCAGTAGGACGGGGTGGTCATCGAGGCGAGCCGCGGGCCGCCGTCCTGGGTGACGAGGAGCCCGTCGGCACCGGACGCGGCGTCGCGCATGACGATCTCGCTGCTGAGCTTCGTCTCCGTGATCGTGAAGCGCGCGAACAGCAGCGACGTCCCGTCCGGCGCCCACGCCGCGTCGCTCATGAACTCGCCTTGGGCTTCGCGACCAGCGGCGCTCGGCCGCTGCCGTCCACCTTCAGGCCGAAGAGCACGCCGTCCGACCTGAACGTCAGCTCGGCGGGCGCCGCGAGCGTCGGCGACAAGGCGACGGCGGGCCACGTGATCCCCATGCGGGGATCGTCTCACCTACGCGGCGGCGGGCACCCCGGCAAGCTGCTCGGCGAGGCGCTCCATCGCGCGCTCGTTGCCCTTGCGGATCATGCGCCGCATGAGCGGGACGAGCGGCTTCTCGAACGCCGGCACCTGCTCGAACGCGAACGTGAACTCGATGTGCGTGCCGCCATCCGGCAGATCGCTGAGGACGTAGGTGCCCGTGGCGACCCTGCGCCCCTTCGAGCCCTTGTTGCGCTCGCGGATCATGCGTCCGGGCTCGACTTCGATGACCTCGATCTCGGCGTGGTCGGTCATGCCGCCCGCCTTGGTGACGACTTTGGCCTTCGCGCCGACGCCCGTGGCCGGGCCGGACACCTTCCACTCGGTGAGCAGGTGGTCGGTGAAGGCTTCGTGGTTGGCCATCACGTCGAGGTAGGCGTAAACGTCCGAGCGGGGCTGCGGGACGTCGACGGAGACAGTGACTGGGGAGGACATGTACCACACGGTACACTTTGGCCATGGCAGGCGTCAACCCCAGGCAGCGGCTGCTGGACGCGGTGATCGACCACATCGCCCAGCGCGGCGTCAGCGACCTGTCGCTGCGCGAGCTGGCGGCCGCGATCGGGTCCAGCCACCGCATGCTCATCCACCACTTCGGTGGGCGCGAGGGCCTGCTCGTCGCGGTCGTGCAGGAGGTGGAGGCGCGGCAGCGCGCGCTGCTCGACACGGTCGTGCCGCCGGACCCCGCCGCCTCCCCGGGCGACGCGATGCGCGCCTGGTGGAAGCACATCTCCCACCAGGCGCTGTGGGCGAACGAGCGGTTGTTCTTCGAGCTCTACGGCCAGGCGCTGCAGGGCCGCCCGGGCACCACGGCGCTGCTGGACGGGATCATCGACGGCTGGCTCGAGCCGGCGGCGTCGATCTTCCGGCAACTCGGCTTCCGGGACAGCGACGCGGCCGCGCGCCTGGGGATCGCGGTGACGCGCGGGCTGCTGCTCGACCTGCTCGCCACGCGCGAGGTCGAGCGGGTCGACGCGGCGATGGACGTGCACATCGCGGCGCTCGAGGCGCTGATGACGCTGCAGGCCGGTCGGGCCCTCGGCTGACGCGAATTCCGGCGCCACGGACGCGATCACTTCTCGGCTCAGTAGGCTGCCTCGGCCATGATCGACGTCGCGTTCTATGCGTTCATCGCGGTGCTCGCGGTCGCCGCGACGATCTATCGCCTCCGGCGGCGCCAGTACCGCGAGCTCGGGCTCTGGTACGGGTTGGTCGCGTTGATACTCGCCGGCCGAGAGGGCATTTACCTGCTGCCCGAAGGCTGGGAGGTCGTCGGTTTCTGGGCGGTGTGCGCCGCCCTGGTCGCGTGGGCGGTGGTCGCGCGGCGGGTCAACCGCGCGGCTTCCGGCTAGGCCGCCGCGAGCTCCGGGATTCCTCCGCTCAGCCGGACAGCTCGGCCAGGAGGTCTGCGCCGCGGTGGTCGTCCGCGTTGCCGTCGATGATGATCGCGTTGCTGTCGGAGTTGCGGACGCGCAGCGGGAGGATCTGCTGATAGCGCTCCGACGAGTACCACGCCTCGGCGCGGGCGCGGTCGGGAAACTCGATGATGACGAGGTCGCCGGGCCATTCGCCCTCAAGGACCTCGTGCCGCATGCCGTGCACGAGGAACCGGCCGTCGAACGGCTCGAGCGTCTCGTCGATGCGGCCCAGATACTCGGCGATCTCCGGGCCCATCCGGACGTCTTGCAGGTGCGCGATGGCGTAAGTCTTGGGCATGCGCAGGAGGCTGCCGGATGCGGCGTGCCCCTACAATTACCTCCGAGGTAAAGCTGGCCGCACACGGCGAACGGCGTTGTGGCGCGGGTCGCGGCCTGTCCCGCTTCC
This sequence comes from Solirubrobacter deserti, assembly GCF_027587175.1. Classification (GTDB taxonomy): domain Bacteria; phylum Actinomycetota; class Thermoleophilia; order Solirubrobacterales; family Solirubrobacteraceae; genus Solirubrobacter; species Solirubrobacter deserti. The sequence continues at coordinate 40,578 of NZ_JAPCID010000043.1, read as the reverse complement.
TTCAGAGCAACAAAGTGCCAACAGGGCACGGCACCATCCCGCCGGGCTGGATCTGCAGGGGAGCTTGGAGCAGGAGAACGTCAACCCTGGTGAGGGGTGCCGCCACCAAACGACACTGCCGTCTTTGTGCATGGTGACTTTCTGACGGTTAATCTGCTGTGGTCGCGCGGGAGAATCACGAGGCTGACCGACTGGAACTCCATCGCGGAGCGCGCGCGATCGACATCGGGCACTGTCGGCGATAGTTGGCGGCGCTCTGCTCACCCGAGTGGTCGGAGCAACCGGGTTCACTCTATGAGTCGATCGCTGGTGTGACGCTCGATCCGTGGTGGGACCTGTATGCCCTGCCGCACTATGACGACACGGCGCCTCGGATAACCGGCCCCGCGCAGTCGGTCACGCCGGTGGCCAGTGCAGCAGCGCCACGTCGACCACGCGCTGAAGGGCTTTCGCGGATGCCCCGCCGGTCGCCTGCACGGACACGCCGTCGGCGACGGTCGTGAGGTACCGGGCGATGATCTCGGGGTCGGCGTCCGCCGGGAGGTCGCCTTCGTCGATGGCGCGCTGGAATCGTTCGCGCAGTGCGGCGTGGTTCGCGGCCCGCCAGTCCGTGAGGATGGCCTGCACGGCTTGGCCGGTGACGCCGACGGCGAGTGCGGCGCGGACGCCGAGGCAGCCCGCGGGCCGGCCGGGTTGGGTGCCCGCGCGCACGGCGCCTTCGAGATAGGTCCTCGCGACCTCGCGCGCCGTCGGAGCCAGGACCGACTTGCGCGCGTAGGCGCCGGGGCCCTGCTCGTAGCGCTGCAGGACCGCGAGGAACAGCTCTTCCTTGCTCCCGAACGCCGCGTACAGGCTCTTGCCGGAGATGCCCATGGCCTCGGTCAGCGACGCGATGCTCGCGCCTTCATATCCGTGCTCCCAGAACACGTCAAGCGCCTTCTCCAGCGCCACTTCGAGATCGAAGCTGCGCGGCCGGCCTCGTTTCGGGGGTTCCACACGCTCCAGCCTACCCAATTCGGCAGCGACCGTTGCACAAGTGCTACGGTCGTTTCGGCATCGATCGATGCCGAAATCTGCAAGGAGTCAGAATGAACCGGTTCGAAGGCAAGACCGCAGTTGTCACCGGAGGCGGAACGAAGGGGATCGGTCGCGCGACCGCCGCGCGGCTGGTCAATGAGGGGGCGCACGTCTTCATCACCGGACGCCGCGAGAACGAGCTCAAGGACGCCGTGGCGGCGATCGGCCGCAACGTCACGTCGGTCCCCGGCGACATCACCAACCCGGCTGATCTCGATCGCCTCTACGACGCGGTCGCCGCTCACGGCCGGGGACTCGACGTCCTGTTCGCCAACGCGGGCGTCGCGTCCTTCGCGACGATCGACGAAACCACGCCCGAGCACCTCGACCACATCTTCGGCATCAACGTCATCGGCACCGTGTTCACGGTGCAGAAGGCGATCCCCCTCCTCAACGAGGGTGCGTCCGTGATCATCAACGCATCGACCTCCGCCGAGCGAGGCGCCGCGACCATGGGCGCCTACGCGGCATCCAAGGCGGCGCTGCGGAGCTTCGCGCGCACCTGGGCGAACGAGCTCAAGGACCGAGGCGTCCGGGTCAACGCGATCTCCCCCGGTCCGACCGACACCTCCGGGGTCGCCGAGCTCGTCGGAGCGGAGAACATCGCCGCCTATAACGAGAGCCTGGCGGCCGCCCTGCCCATCGGCCGTACCGCGCACTTCGACGAGATGGCGGGCGTCGTGGCCTTCCTCGCCTCCTCCGACAGCAGCTTCATGCTCGGCGCCAACGTGTATGTCGACGGCGGGGTCAACCAGATCTGAGGGCAGCTCCGAGCCGGGGCGGCGCGCGCTCCGAGAACGGCAGCACGTCGCCGCCCGGCGACGGCTGGGCGAAGATCGCCTTGCCGTTGCGCAGCTCGAGCGGGTGGCGATCGCCTTCAGCCGCCGGGACGCATGGGCTGGGCCATGGCCTCGTGCAGCGAACGGGGCAGCAGCGACAGCGCCGCCCCCGCGGCGGCAGCTCCGACGAGCTGCCGCCGGGGGGTCTCAGGCATTCAGTCCTCCCATCCCCCTGGGACGTGGATCAGAATGGCCTCGACGTCGTCCACCTTGCCGGTGACGCGGCCGTCGGAATCCGGGAAGTTGTTGTCGTTGACGACGAACAGCTGGTCCTTGCCGACCGGGACCGCGACCTCGATCGACTGCAGCGGGTAGCGGAACGGATCGCCGAGCCCGCCGATGCCGAACGGGTCGCGGATGCGCAGCAGGTCCAGCACGTGCGTCTTCTTCACGTAGCCGTCGGCGCCGACCTCGTCGAGGTCGATCTTGACGATGTTCTTGATGCGCGCCTCGGTGCCCTCGAAGTCGTCGCGCTCGATGATGATCAGCTCGCGCTCGCCGACCGCCATCGCGTCGCCGATCTGCAGCGTCGGGCCGTCCGCCTTCAGCTGCCACTGGCGGCCTGTGTAGCGCTTGCTCGCGACGTCGAACTCGTAGATGAAGCGGCGCTGCTTCTCCGGGTCGTCCAGGCGCGGACCTTCGACGATCGGGTACAGCGTGCGGCCGTCCGGGCTGGAGGCGACGGCCTCCCAGCCGCGGCTGCCCTGGATGGTCGCGGCCTCGCCGGGCTCGAGGTCCGGGCTGGAAGGGGACTTGGCGCCGGGCAGCGCGATCGGCGCGTCGAGCACCTTGCCGGTGGCGTCGGTGTGCAGCAGGTACGGGCCGAACTCCTCGCCGAACCACAGGTCGCCCTTGCGGTCGCGGGCGATCGCCTCGACGTCGAAGTCACCGCCGGTCAGCAGGCGCTCGGGCGTCTTCTGGTTGACGATCTCGAACGGGATCTTGCGGTCCGGATCGCGCAGGCTCAGGAAGCCGTTGACCTCGATCTTGCCCGTGCTCCAGTTCGGGAAGATCTTGTAGACGCGCAGCAGGAAGTCACGCGAGTTGCCCTTGGTGCCGAAGCCGTTGTCGGGCATCGCCAGGTAGCGATTGGGACCGTCGCGCAGCGCGCCGGAGAAGCCGACGATCGGCTGGCCCGGGAACGGCGGCGTGATGCCGTTGTTGGCGCCGACGCCCACGTTGCCGGAGGTCGGGCCCGGCTGGTACTGCGTGGCCGGGTACAGCGCGCGGCCCTCGAGGATCGGCTCCGCGTTGAGCTTGACCTTGAAGCGGTACACGCGCGTGGTCTGCGCGGCGTTGAAGTTGTCGTCGCTGAGCAGCGTCAGGACGTCGCCGTCCAGCGTCATCGCCTCGATGTTGTCCACGAGGTCGGTGTGCTGGCCGACGTCGACCAGCAGGCGCTTGTAGAGGAACGGGCTGTTGTCGTCGAGCGCGGCGACCTTGCTGACGTCCTGCGCGGCGCCGAGGTAGGCCTGGTAGACGCGGATGCCCCACTGGCCGTTCACGTTGCTGCGCTCGAGCACGAGCAGGCGCTCGTCGTCGACGGCGAGGATCTCCGTGACCAGGAAGTTGGCGTCGGTCTTGTACGCGTACTGCTTGGTCGGGATGAAGTCGCCGCGGCGCGGCTTGTCGTAGCGGATGATGCGGTTGCGCGTGGGGCCGTCGGCGCTGAGCGGGCCCTCCATGCCGGCGAACAGCGTGTCGCCGTCCTCGGTCGCGGTGAGGCCCTCGAACGTCTGGTTCGTGTTGGCCTGGCCGTTGGGCGCGAGGCCGAACCGCGGCGGCGTGTTGAGCTGCGCGAGCTGCTCGCCGTTGCGGTCGAAGCGGCGGATCACCGGCTCGGTCTCGGACGAGATCAGCAGCGTGCCCTCGTCCTCGACCACCAGGCCCTCGCCGTCGAAGTCCTGGCCGGTGAACAGCGTGCCGTCCGGGCGCTTGAGGGTCGTGACCTTCGTCGTCTGCACCCGATCGCCGCGCAGGCGGAGCGTGAAGAAGCGGGCGGCGGTCGCGCCCTGGTTGTCGGTCAGCGCGAGCGCCTGGTTGCCGCTCGTGCGGGCGAGCGCGGAGAGGCCGCCGACGGTGAACCCGCCGAACGTCGTCTTGTCCAGCGAGTCATTGACGCTCAGCAGCGTGGCGTCGGCCGAGGCCGTTGCGGGCGAGGCAGCAATCGCGGCAGCGGCGAGCACACCCGCCGCGACGCGGATCTTCGAGAGGATCACGCGCCGCAAATTTCCACTTCGCCGCCCGCGTGACGTGACGGAGCGGTGAACCTGCGCGGCGCCGACGCCGGTAGCGTGTGAGCTCGATGCCGGTCGATCGGTTCCAGCCCTGTCAGCGCGTCCGGCTGATCGACCTGGACGGTGCGAAGCTGGAGCCGATCCTGTCGCCGATGCCGACGGTGGTCGAGGCGGTCCGCGACCTCGTCGGGGCGCGCCGCCCAGCGGTGTTGTCGGCCTGGCAGCGCCGGCTGCTGCGCAGGACGATGCCTCGGCGGACGCTCAGCGCCCTCACGGCGTTTCGCCCGACCTCGATGGCCAGCGACGGGGCGCCCAACCCGCTTCTGGCCGCAGCGCCGCGGGCATCGATGCGCGAGGAGCTCGAGCGTCTGGCCGTGACGGCTCCGGACGAGCTGGGCCTCGCGATCGAGCATGCCGCCCAGGCCGGGCGACCCACGGGCCCATGGATGCACCTCCATCGTGATCCCGCAGGGTGGCTCCAGGACTACCTCGCCGGGCTGAGGCTGATCTGGTCGGAGGTCCGTCCGCTGTGGGCCAACGCGCATGATCGTCTGGCCCGCGAGGTGGAGCAACTGGAGGCGATCTCCGGCCGCGGCGCCGGCGGCCAGCTGGCCGCCGTGCGGGCGCTGCCGGGACGCATCGAGCGCGGCGCGCTCGTGCTCCCCAGCCACACCGAGCAGTCGGGACGATTGACGGTGTCCAACTCGGTCCAGCTCGTCCCGCTGTTCGCCGACGCTCCCGCCGGCAGTTGGGGAGACGACTACGGTCAGCGGCTGTTGAGCCTTCGCTACGCACTGCCTCCGTCGAGAGCGCCCGAGGCTCCTGAACGGCTCGCGCCCGACTCGCTCGAAGCGCTGCTCGGGAGTGCCCGCGCGGCGGTGCTCGTCGCGCTCGCGGACGCCCGCAGTCCCGGCGCGCTGGCCGAGCGGCTCTTTCTCACGCCCAGCGGCGTCTCGCACCACCTCGCCGCACTGGAGTCCGCGGGCCTGGTGACCCGGATGCGCCAGGGGCGCCACGTCGCCATCCGCAGAACAGCCCGCGCGGTCGCGCTGCTGGCGCTCTACGACCGGGCGTGAGACCGGACGCTTCGGTAATTCCCGAAGCGGCGGTCGTCGGGGGCTGCCGTTGTGCGAGTCATTCCAGGCCGTGCGAGAGACACACCTGCGAAAGGACGAGACCTGATGTCAAGCCTGATGGTCGACTTCATCATCTCACTCGACGGCTACGCGGCCGCCGAGGGCTGGCCGGGGCTGTGGGGGATGGGCGGACCCGAGTACTTCCAGTGGCTGAGCCGCGAACCGGTACATGGTGCTCGGCACCGTCTTCGAGACCGGCGAGCCCTGGGTCACGCCGGTCTGGTTCGCGTTCCGGGACCACGTGCGCTTTCACTGGGTGTCCTCGCCGACGGCGAAGCACTCGCTGAACCTCGCCGCCCGTCCGCAGGTGGCGATCTCGATCTTCGATTCGTCGGTTCCGGTCGGTGGCGCCCAGGCGGTGTCCATGAAGGGCATGGCCGAGGAGCTCACGGGCGAGGAGCTTCAGCGGGGCATCGACGTGTTCGACCGCGCGTCCCGCAGCGACAACGGACGCGGGTGGGAGCTGGACGAGATCCGCGGCGAGTCGCTCCTGCGGTTGTATCGCGCGACGGTCTCGGAGCACTGGGTGCTCATCAAGGGCCGGGACCCGGAGCGCGGCTCGGGCGTCGACCGCAGCGAGCAGGTGTCGCTCGGCTGAGCGGTCCGGGATGACCGAGGGGCCGGACAGGCAGGAGCTGCTGGCGGTGCTCACCACGGAGCACTTCACCCTTCAAGGCGCGCGGTCGCAGACGATGAGCGAAAGCGCGTCGCGAACCGCGCTGTTCATCGGCGCCGTCTCGAGCACGCTCGTCGCCCTGGGCTTCATCGGGCAGGCCTCCGAGGTGGGCGCCGCGTTCAACGTGTTCGCGCTCACCGTCCTGCCCACCCTGTACCTGCTCGGCGCCTTCACGTTCATCCGCCTTGTGGAATGCAGCGCCGACTTCCGCTACGGGCTCGCGATCAACCGCATCCGCGGGTACTACCGGCAGGTCGCCGGCGACCAGGCGAACCTCCTGCTGCTCTCGGGCCACGACGACGGCCGTGGCGTGTTCGAGAACATGGGGCTGCCGGCCGAAGGACGCTCACAGCTGTTCTCCTTCGCGACGGTGGTGGCGATCATCAACAGCGTCATCGGTGGCAGTGCGATCGCGGTCGCGGCCGGGACGATCGGTGCGCCGTTGGGCGCCTCGGCAGCGGTCGGTGGCCTGGTCGCGATCGTGTCGGTGCTCGGTTGGGTCCGACTGGCGGCGCGTGTGCTGAACCGGCGCACCGGCGGGATCGAGCCGATGTTCCCGTCATGACGCGCAACGGGGCGGCTCGCGCCTCAGGACGCTGGTACTGACTGCTGGTAGCGGCGAGCGAGGACCCGCAGATGCTCGACGAGGTCCGGTGGCTCGGTCACGTGGAAGTCGATCCCGAGCATGCCGATCCAGACGGCGACGGTCTCGAGGCTGTCGGCGCCGGTGACCAGGACGCTGTGGCCGTCGTCGACGGTCTCGACCACGCCGACCGCGGGGTTGATGCGGTCGAGCACCTGTTGGGCGGGCGCGTCGACGAGGATGCGCGCGTGGAACTTCCAGCCCGTGGCCGCGACTTCGCGGAGCACGAACGCGGCGTAGTCGCCGCCGTCGAGCGGTGCCGGCGTGAAGCGTGCCGCGCCTGGGAACCGCAGGTGCATCCAGTCGGCTCGGAACACACGCCACTCGCGGTCCGGATGCTGGCGAGCGACCAGATACCAACGCTGCTGCCAGCTCACCAACCGGTAAGGGTCCGCGGTCACCGGTCGCTCGCCGCCGTCGTAGGTGAAGCGAACGCCTTCACGGCCGCTGATGGCGGCGGCTAAGCGCGCGAGAAGATCAGGGTCGACCGGCGCTTCGGGCTCGTTGGTGCCGGTGTTGGCCGGCCCGACGTCGGTGCTGTTGTGGATGGCCCGGACGCGGCGCTGGAGCCGGTCCGGAAGCGTCCGCTCGAGCTTGGCCATCGCCGACGCGCTGGCCTCGGCCAGTCCAGGGGCGGTGCCGGCGCTTCCGAGGCCGATCGCGACGGCGACCGCCTCGTCGTCGCTGAGCAGCAACGGTGGAAGCTGGCCGTGTCGTCCGAGCCGATAGCCCCCGCCCGGGCCACGCGTCGCGTCGACCGGGTAGCCGAGCGAACGCAGCCGCTCGACGTCCTTGCGCAGCGTCCGGTCGGTCACCCCGAGCTGCGCGACGAGGTCCGCCCCGCTCCACACCGGTTGGCTCTGTAGGTACCCGAGCAGCAACAGCAGCCGGCTCGACGTGTCACGCACGCCGATCGCGTCCGGTCCGGATCGATTGCGGAACGTTTCGCACCGGAATTGATCGTAGCTTGTCGTTCATGACGACCACTGCCGACAACGCCCTGACGATCGAGCCGTTCACGATCGACATTCCGCAGAGCGCCCTCGACGACCTTCAGGACCGACTGGCCCGGACCCGCTACGCGGCGGAGTGGCCCGGTGCCGGCTGGCAGCAGGGAGCGCCCACCTCGTATCTGCGCGCGATGATCGAGCGGTGGCGCAGCGAGTTCGACTGGCGCGCCCACGAGGCGCGGATGAACGCCCACCCGCAGTTCCGGACGGAGATCGACGGGCAGACGTTGCACTTTCTGCACATCCGTTCACCGCACGAGCACGCGACGCCGCTGCTGCTCACGCACACCTACCCCGGCTCGTTCGCGGACTTCCTCGACATGATCGGCCCGCTGAGCGACCCGGCGGCGCACGGCGGCCGCGCCGAGGATGCCTTCCACCTGGTCATCCCCAGCCTGCCGGGCATGGGCTTCAGCACGCCCCTGTCGTCGACCGAATGGACGCTGGAGCGCACCGCCCGGGCCTTCGACCGGCTGATGCGCGGGCTGGGCTACGAGAGCTACGGCGCGCACGGCTCCGATGGCGGGGCGATGCTCTCCCGCGAGCTGGCGATCCTGCATCCCGAGGGATTCCTCGGTGCGCACGTGCTGCAGCTGTTCTCGTTCCCCTCGGGGGATCCGGCCGAGTTCGAGAGCATGGGCCCCGACGACTACGCGGCGCTCGAGTTCGCGGGCTGGTTCCAGACCGTCAACGGCTACGCCGACATGAACGCCAAGCGCCCGCTCACGATCGCCGCGGCACTGAGCGACTCGCCGGTCGGGATGCTCGCCTATCACGAGCTGTTCGAGAACTTCGGCAACGGCACCAGCCTGATGAGCCCCGAGCAGGTGCTCGTGCAGGTCAGCCTTCAGTGGCTGACCAACACGTCGGCCGGTGCCGTCGTGTTCCACCACGTCGAGAAGGACACGCCGTCGCGCGTCAATGACGGCCCGATCGGCGTCGCCGTGTTCGCCGACGACTTCAAGACGATCCGGCCGTTCGCGGAGCGCGACAACACGAACATCGTCTCGTGGACCGAGCACCCCCGCGGCGGCCACTTCGCCGCCATGGAGGTGCCCGATGAGCTCGTGCGCGCGCTGCGCGAGTTCTACGCGTCGCCGCTCGCGCGAGGTGACGGGAGCGCTACCGCTTGATCGTCACGCGGTCGCGCAGGCGGCCGTTCTGCTCGACCAGGGCGACGACCGTGCCCTTGGCCTTCACCCGCAGCGAGCCCTTGGCGCCGCGGGCGCGGCCGAGGTCACGGCCGTTCTGGGTGAAGCGCACGACCTGGCCGGGGATGCGCTTGACCGTGTAGGTCAGCTTGCCCTTGCGCAGCTTGGCCTTCACGGACGGCCGGGCCAGGCCCTCGGCCGACTTGACGGAGGTGAGGGTCGCGCCATCGAGCGGGACGACCTTCCACGTGCCGGCGCTCGGCTTGGCGATCGCGATCTGCGTCAGGTCGGTCGCCGGCGCCTTCATCACGAAGAAGCGCTTGGTCGCGACGGGGCGGTTGTCCGCGGGCACCTCGAAGCGCTCGCCCTTCGGGCCGACGAGCGCGACGCGCGGCGCGCCCTCGGCACCCTTGATCGCGATCGCCGCGCCCGGCAGGCCGGCGGGCAGGCGCACGCTGCGGTCACCCGCGGCGGCCGCCTTGGCGAACGTCTCGCGGTACGGGGCGAGGTCGCAGCCGCTCCAGTACAGGTCCGGCCACTGGCCCCACTTGACGCCGATGCCCGGATGCCAGTCGTACGCCCACAGGTCGATCGTCAGGCAGGCGGCGATGCCCTTGGTCGAGATCAGCGTCTCGGCCCCGAGGCAGTAGTCGACGAACTCCAGGCACACCTGGTCCTTGGACTCGCCGTTGAACTTCGCTCCCTGGAACTCGATGCTCGACGTGCCCTTGATCGTCGCCACGCCGTCCCAGCCCATGTGCATCTTGGACTTGACGCCGACGTAGCCGGTGTCGCGCATCTCGAACTCGGCGTCCTTGAGCGTCATGCCGACGAGCTTGACCTTGCCGTACGCCTTCAGCACGCTCGGCTTGGTCTCGAACACGTTGAGGCCGAACCCGCCGTCGAGGGAGAGGGCGGGCGCGCCGAGCAGCGTCGGGCCGGCGGTCAGCGACAGGTCACCGCACATGGAGAGCTTGGCGCCCGGCGCCTTGCAGGCGCTCTTGGCCGCGTCGGCCTCGATCGCGAAGCTGAGGCGCTTGAGGTGGACCGGGCCGTGCTTGGAGCCCAGGCTCGTGTTGCTGTAGAGCTGGTTGAACGCACCGTTCTTGACCGACAGCCCGCCCGTGACCTTCAGCCCGATCGGCTGCGGCAGCTGCACCTTGGCGTCGACGGCCCAGTTGTCGGCGTTCGCGTAGCGGACGGTCAGCGAGCTCAGGTCCAGGCCCGGCAGCGAGGCGTGCTTGAGCTTGAACAGGATCGGCGGCGCGCCGGCGCCCGTCTTGATCGTCGCGGGCTGGTCGGAGGTGCCGCCGCCGAGCTTGGACGGCAGCACGAAGCTCGCGGTCAGCTGCGCGGTGCCGTTCGGCAGCAGCTTGGGCGCGGAGAGCGACTTGACCTTCATCCCGCCGAGCGAGCTCATCTGGAAGCCCTTGACTTCGGCGCCCGCGATGTTCCAGTTCAGCGCGCCCGTATGGAGCACCGGCGGAGGCGTCGTGCTGCCGGTCAGGTAGACGGTCACGCCCGCCGAGCGCACCCACAGCTTGCCGCCGGGCCGCGGGACCTCGACGTCCACGAACTTGCCCGGGTGCGGCTTGAGGACGAAGCCGTTGATGTCGACCGAAGAGGGCGTCCGGTAGCGGGTCGCGTTCGGGATCGTCGACTGCGTGAAGCAGCCGGCGGTGTCGGCGTCGGTGCCGCCACCGAGCGGGACGACCTTCAGGCAGGGCGGCGGAGCCGGAGCGGGCGCCGGCGTGGAGACCGGCGCCATGTCCGGCGTGGCCGCGGGGGTCACGACCGGCGTGGCGGTCGGGGTCGGGGTCGGGGTGGCCTGCGCGGCGGCCTGCACCCAGATCGACTTGGTCGTCTTCTTGACGATCGGCGCGGCGCCGGGCCAGCTCGCGGTCACGGTCACGCGGTGGGCGCCGGCCGTCGCGAACTGGTGCTCGACGACGGCGCCTCGGGCGTCGAAGTCGCCGTCGGCGTCGAAGTCCCAGTTGACGTCCGGCGCGGTGGTCGCGGCGCGCAGCGTGGCCTTTTCGGTCACGGTCGGCTGCTCCGGCGTCCAGCCGAAGTCGACGGTGTACTGCTGCTGGGCGGACGCTACGGCAGGGGTGAGCGCAACGGCCGCCAGGGTGGCGGCCGCGGCACGGAGGGCGAGGTTCAAAGCAGCTCCTGTAAGAGGCGATTCCGGGGAGGGCTGAAGCGTTTCATCGGTCCCGGGTTCGCTTCGTACGGGGCGCTCGTGAGTTGCTCGGGGCGCGCCGACGCCGCGGGTGCGGTTAACCGCCCGCGGCTGCGAGGAACCGGCGTATGGCCTGCCATGACGACACACGAGTGCCCGCTGTCGCGCTGAGTGGGTCCCGGCGGGTAGCACCGGGGTCATGGACACCGAACGCGCACGACCCGTGCTGTTGGGGCAAGCCGCGTACTACCTTGGGACCGGGCTGCTGCCGTTCGTCTCGCGGCGCGCGTTCGAGGCGGTCACGGGACCCAAGCGCGAGTGGTGGCTCGTGCAGACCGTCGGCGCGGTCGTGACCGTGGTCGGCGGGACCGTCGCGAGCGCCGCGGCCCGCCGCCGGGTCACGCCGGAGGTGCTGGGTCTCGCGGCCGGGAGCGCCGCGTCGCTGGCGGCGATCGATGTCGTCTACGTGGCTCGCGGGCGCATCGCTCCCTCGTACCTGCTCGACGCGGCGGCGCAGGCCGGCATCCTGGTGGCGCTGGCGCGAGCGAGCCGTCCTCATGCCGAATCCAGCGACGGAGCGTGACGTCGCGCCGATCGTCGTCGCCTCGCGGCGGCATGCTCGAACTTGCAGGTTCGAGCAGAAACGAGCACAATGGTGCAATGAACTCGCTCCTCGTGTTGGTCGCCGGCCCGTATCGCTCGGGCACGGGCGACGACCCCGACAAGCTCGCGGCCAACGTCGCCGCCATGAACCGCACGGCGCTGGAGGTCTTCCGCGCCGGCCACACCCCGATCACCGGCGAGGCCGTGGCCCTGCCGCTCGTCGAGCTGGCGGGCAGCACGCAGGTCGGCGACGCGGTGTTCGACGAGATCTTCCACCCCGTCGGGCGGCGCCTCGCCGAGCGCTGCGACGCCGTCCTGCGCATGGGCGGCCCGTCGGCGGGCGCGGACGAGATGGTCGCCTGCGCCCGCGCGGCGGGCAAGCTCGTCGTGACGGCCGTGGACGAGCTGCCCTTGGCGCAGCATGACGTCGCCGCCTGAGCGCGGCGCCCTGCTCAAGGACGAGCGCCAGCGCCGGATCCTGGACGAGCTGACCGCGTCCGGGCGCGTGGTCGCGACCGAGCTCCAGACGCTGCTCGACGTGTCCCCCCACACCATCCGGCGCGACCTCGACGAGCTGGCCGAGGCCGGCCGGCTGGTCCGGGTCCACGGCGGCGCGCTGGCGCGCTCGTCGACCGCGATCACGTACGAGGGCCGGCAGGCGCAGGGCGCCGACGCCAAGCGGGCGGTCGCCCGGGCCGCGGCGACCATGCTCGTCCCGGGGCAGGTCGTGATCGTGGACGGCGGCAGCACCGCGCTCGCGCTGGTCGACGCGATCCCACCCGACCACACGGGCACCTTCGTCACCCACAGCCCTCCGGTGGCGGCGGCGCTCGCCCGCCTCCCCGGCGCGGAGGTGGTCGTCATCGGCGGGCGGCTCGAGCCGCGCGCGATGGTCGCCGTCGGCGCGCAGACGGTCGCCGCCTACCGGCAGATCACGGCGGACGTCTGCTTTCTCGGCGTCTGGAGCATCCACGCCGAGCATGGGATCAGCCAGCAGTATCCCGACGAGGCCGACGTCCGGCGGACGCTGCTCGAACGCGCGAACCTCGTCGTCGGGCTGGCGCACCGGGACAAGCTGGGCACCGTCGCGCCGTTCGTCGTCGGTCCGGCCGACAGTCTCACGCACCTGGCCACCGAGCGCGATGCTCCCGAACCACTGGTGGCGCCGTTCCGGGAGCTGGGGGTACGCGTGCTCCCCTGATCAGCGGACCGCCGGTTCAAGGCCAGGACCGGGTGGTCGAACAGAGGTGGGGAGATGCCCTCGTCCCTGCCGATCAACTCGCGCGCCCGTCTGCTGCTGGGCTTCGGCATCGCCGTCGTGGTGCTCGCGGTGTGGTTCACCAACCGGGCCCAGCACGAGGCCGCGACGCGCGCCTTTGAGGAGAGCCAGAGCGGCCAGGGCATGTTGACGGCGATGCTCGATCAGCAGACCGGCCTGCGCGGCTTCGCGCTCACGCGGCGCGAGGAGTTCCTGGACCCGTACCGGCGCGGCCAGACCGACTTCACGCTCGCCACGGGCGAGGCGCGCTCCCTCGCCGGCCCGGAGATCCGCGCGCTGATCGACCGGCAGGTGCGGATCGCCGAGCAGTGGCAGCGGATGGCCGAGCGCGAGATCGCGCGGCTGCGCGCCGACCAGAACGCGGCCACCTCGATCTCCGAGACCGAGGCGCGCAAGCGCGTCTTCGACCGCCTCCGCGCCGTCAACGCGGAGGTGCAGGCCGAGCTCGAGCAGCAGAAGGACCGTGAGCTGGCCGCGGCCGGGCGCCTGTCGATCGGCCTGGTGATCGGTATCAGCCTGCTCTTCGGCGTGCTGGGTTTCCTCACCCTCGAGAGCGCCGCGCGGTCCGCCCGCCGACGGCGGGCCGCGGACGAGCACTCCCGCGCCGGCCAGGCCGAGTTCACCGAGATGATGCAGGTCATGCGCGACGAGGCGCAGGCCTACGGGCTCGTCAAGCGGCACCTGGAGCGCAGCCTCCCGGGCGGCGTGGTGACGATCCTCAACCGCAACCACTCCGACAACCGCATCGCCGCGGCCACGCCCGTCGCCGCGGACTCGCCGCTCAACGAGCGGTTGACGGGCGCGACGCCCGAGGACTGCCTGGCCGTGCGGCTCGCCCGCTCCTACGAGCAGGGACGCGGCTATGACCCGCTCGTCGCCTGCTCGATCTGCGGCAACACCGCCGAGGAGGTCACCTGCGTCCCGTCCCTGGTGGGCGGCGAGGTGATCGGCGCGGTGCTCGTGCAGAGCGAGCGGCCGATCGAGGACCACCACCGCAGCCGCGTCACCGAGTCCGTCGCGCAGGCCGGACCGGTCCTGGCCAACCTGCGGATGCTGGCGATCGCCGAGACGCGTGCGGCCACCGACGCGCTGACCGGCCTGCCCAACGCCCGTTCCTGCCAGGACACCCTCAAGCGCATGGTCGCCCACGCCGGCCGCGCGGTGTCCCCGTTCAGCGCGGTCCTGCTCGACCTCGACCACTTCAAGCAGATCAACGACCGCTTCGGGCACGGCGCCGGCGACGACGTGCTGGCCGCGGTCGGCCAGGCCCTCTCCGGCACCGTCCGCGCCAGCGACTTCGCGGGCCGTCTCGGCGGCGAGGAGTTCGTCCTGCTGCTCCCCGACACCGACCAGGACGGCGCCCTCGAAGTGGCCGAGAAGGTGCGCAACGCGGTCGCCCAGATCGACATCGCGCGCGTCGAGCGCGAGATCACCGCCAGCCTCGGCATCGCCACCTACCCGCTGGACGCCACCGACGGCGAGAGCCTGCTCCGCCAGGCCGATCGCGCCCTCTACGCGGCCAAGGCCGCCGGGCGCAACCGCGTCGAGCTCACCCGTTAGCGCGCGAGCGGGCACACGCTCGCCATGCAGTGGTTCGGGCTCGCGCTGACCATCTCGTAAGGCGTGCCGGCCTTCATGCGTGGGTGCGGAAGATCGGCCAGCCGATCTCGGTCTGCCATTCGGCGGCGTCGGCGGTCTCGGCGATGCCGCGCAGGTAGTGCTCGCGCAGCGGACCTGCGACGCCGATCTCGTGCCTCACGACGTGGGCGGCGAGCTCGCCGTAGGTGCGGTCGATGTCACGCGGTGAGCCGTCGTGGCGGGCGACCGCGAGCTCGGCCTGCGGGATCGTCGTCGCCACGACCCGGCCGATCGGCTTGATCGTGCCTTCGCACGGCAGGTAGACGGTGGCCGGCCCGCGGCCGTCGTGGAAGAGCTCGTCGGCGTACAGGCCCCCGACCGGGCCCGTCTGGTGCAGGCCTTGCGCGCGGGCCGTGGCGGTGAGCTCGCCGATGGCGCCCTGCCACCAGGCGTAGAGGTCGTCGCGGTCGACGGTGTCCTCGATGGCGATGGCGGGTGTCGGCGGGACCGTCCGGTGCTCGATCGGGTGCGGCGCCGGCGGCTGCAGCAGGTCGCGCAGCTCGCTCACCGCCGCCCGGGTCTCGGCGAGCTCGGACTCGAGGCGATCGAGGTGGTCGGCGATCAGCCGGTTGCGGGCGTCGGCGTCGGCGGCGGCGAGCACGGCCTTGACGTCGGCGACCGGCATCCGCAGGTTCCGCAGCCGGCGGATGACCTGCGCGACGGGCAGCTGGTCGGTCGAGTAGTAGCGGTAGCCCGTCTGCGGGTCGATGTCGCTGGGCTCCAGCAGTCCCGCGTCGTGGTAGTGGCGCAGCGTCTTGACCGTCAGGTGCGAGGCGCGGGAGAAGTCGCCGATGGTGACGAGCGAGGCCATCAGCTGAGTATCGACCCTCCCGCTACCGGAGGGTCAAGCCCGCAAGTGCCCCTTGACCCTCCCACGGCGGGACGCCGGAAGCTTCCCCCATGGACAACACCGACGACACCATCCGCCGCTTCTTCGCCCTCGACGCCGCCGGCGACCTCGACGGCCTGATCGCCCTGTTCGCCGACGACGCCACCGTGGTCGACGAAGCGCAGACCCATCGCGGGACGGACTCGATCCGCGCGTGGCGAGCCGACGTCGCCTCGAAGTTCACCTACACCACCGAGATCCTCGCGATCACGAACGGCGGCCCCGGCCGCTTCCTCGTCGAGGGCCGCATCACCGGCGACTTCCCCGGCGGCGTCGCCGACCTCAAGTGGGACTTCGCGCTCGCCGACGGCCGCATCCGCCGGCTGATGATCGCGCCCTAGAGCTCCTGCGCCCGGGGTGTGCGGACGTCGTGCCACACGCCCCAGTCGGCGGTGCCCCCGATCTCCTGGCGGAACCGCCGCCACGGCTCGGCGTGTGCCTCGCCGTGGTCACGGGCCCAGCGTCGCAGGTCGGCCGCGCTCTGCCAGCGCTGGACCACGACGGGCCCGGCCGGCCGGACGCTCAGCCACGTCTTCTCCAACCCGCTCTCGGGCGAGGCACGCAGCATGCGGACGAACGCGTGCGCGACCCACGGGCGATACGCCAGCCGCCACAACGCGCCCCAGCGCATGCCGATCAGGAACTGGACGCCGTCATCTTCGGTGTCGCGGATGGTCCAACCGGTGGGCACCCGTCGGGTCTACCCCTGCGGGTGGGTGGCTCCGTGCCGATTCTCGGGTCAGCCCAGCGCAGCCTCGAAGCGCTCGGCGAGCGCCTCGACCAGGTCCGCCCGGAGCTGCGCGTCGAACGGCTCCTCCGGCGCCACGAACAACATCATCGCCACGCCACGCCCGCGTAGCGCGAAGCGAACGTCGACGAACAGGGCCAGGGTTCCGCCCGCCGCCTTGAGCTTGATCGTGAGTCGCCCGGCCTCGTTCTTCTGGCCAAGCGGGTCGGGCGAGGCGGGCTGCGCGTCGTAGCTCTCGGCCGCATCGCCGACCCCGTGCATCACCGCCTCGGCGATGCAGGACCGGGTGTCATCGCGCGCGAGGTCGACGTACGTCTGCTCGGCGATCGCGCGGTCGGCGTAGAGGAACACCCACGACTGCGTCATCAAGCCGGAGTCGTCGCTGAAAGACGGGGAGACCGCGCTGCCCGTCGCCCGGGTGCGCGCGTTGAGGACCTGCTGGCACGAGGCGATGTCACCTTCGCTCGCCTCTGCGCGCCAGCCCGATGGGACGTCGTCGGGCGCGAGCGCCGCGCCCTCGAGGCGCCGGTCGTCCTCCGAAGCGGGCTGGGGTGAGGGCGTGGGCGTCGGCGTCGCCGCGGCGGCACGCCGCTTCTGCAGCGTGGCGCGCTGATCGCTCTCGCAGCCGAAGAACGCACACGCGACGAGCGCGAGCAGCGCGAGGTTGGGCCGTCGGTTCGGAATGACGGCCTCGTACCCGCGAACCGAGCGCTTCGGTCACCGGGTCCTGCCCGAGCGGCAGCGCCCGCCGCGACGAACGCGGCGGGCGCCCGCGGTCAGCTCACCACTTCTTGCAGACCTTCACGCCCACCTTGCCTTCGAGGCGGGCACCCGGCATCGGGAGGTCGTTCTGACCGACGCCGGCCGCGAAGCCGCCGCCGGTGTCGGCACCGACGGTGACCGATCCGACCATGACCTTCGCCGAGCCCTTGGCGTTGAGGCAGTTGAGGTCGAGCTCGGCGCCGATCGTGCCGCCGACCCAGCCCGCCTTACCCGTGAGCTCGGCGAACGCGGTGCCGCCGGTGTCGGCCGCGCCGCCCGCGAAGTCGAGGTCGGCGCCGCCGCCCAGGCCGAGGCCGGCCTCGCCGCAGACCGACCAGTCGGCGTCGAGGTCCCACTTGTTCTCGCGGCAGAGCTGGACGCCGCCGCCGAACGTCGCGTACATGGACCAGCCGATGCACACCAGGCCGGACGGGTCGCGCATCGTGATCGGGTTGTTGCCGGCGTAGTCGTACAGGTTGTGGGGCGAGCCGCTGAAGAAGCTCGCGTCCTTGGCCGTGAAGCGCCCCGCGACCGGGTCGTAGTCGCGCAGGCCGAAGCGCACGAGCCCGGTCACGCCGTCGCGCAGGCCGCCCGCGAAGCCGATCGCCAGCTCGAACGTGCCCGTGACCTGCGTCTCGACGCCGAACGCATCGTACGCCACCTTGCGCACGACGACCCCGTCGGACGCGCGCACCACGATCCGCGGCGAGCCGTTGGCGTCCGCGCCCACGTAGTAGCGCTCACCCGCCCGCTCGAGCGCGAACAGGCGATCGTCGGCGTCGTAGAAGTACGTCGTGATCACGTCCCCGGCGACCGACGCCGTGACCTGCCACGGGTTCGCGGGGTTGCCGTAGAGGTACGTGGTCTTCGCCGCACCCTCCATCCGCGCGACCCGGCGCCCGATCGCGTCGTAGCTGTAGAGGACGCCCTTGGCCGCGAGCAGCTCGCCGCTGCGCGAGTACGTGAACGTGTCCGCCCCGCGGCTGAGCAGGAAGCCGTCGGCGTCCCACGTGTAGCTGACGCCGTCACGCGCCTTCAGGCGGTCCTGGTCGTCGTACTCGGCGCCGCCGCCCAGGCGGTTGCCGTCCAGGTCGTAGGTGTGCGACTCGACGACGGTCCCGCCGCGCTTGACGGCCCGCAGCTGCCCCGCCGGGTCGTACTCGTAGGACAGCGCGTCCGCCGCGCCGTCCACGCGCTCGGAGCGCGCCCCCGCCAGGCCCACGGTGTTGAACGTGAGCTGCTGGAAGAAGCGCTCGGTGGTTCCGACCTTCAGGGTCCGCCCGACCGGCCGGCCGTTGTCGTCGTAGGCGTACTCGAGCGAGAGCTTGCCGTCGCTGATCTTCGACACGGCGCCGCCCGGCCCCTGACGCGTGATCGTGAACGGGCCGCTCTTGGTCGCCAGCCGGTCCTCGTCGAACCCGAGCTCGCGCGTGACCGTCGTCGCGCCCACGGTCAGCTTCTCGGCCGTCGGCAGCACCCGGTCGCCGTACGTGTACTCGTACGTGCCGGCGGCCACGCCGCCGAACGTCAGCCGCTTCGGCAGCGCGCCGTCATAGTCGACATCGAGCGTCTGCGCCCCGCTGCCATCAGCGAGCGAGCGCGTGATCGTGTCGAACTGGTCGCGCCCGCCCTCGTACGTGAACGAGCGCTTGGACTGCACGTGGTCCTCGGACGTCAGCCGCCCGCCCGTGTCGTAGCCCATCGTCTGTGTCGCGCCGCTCGGCAGCCCGACGCTCTGCAAGGCACGGTCGTTCGAGTACGCCCGCGCGTACTTGCCCGTCGAGGACGCCGGCGTGTAGTCCTGCGAGCGGTCACCGTCGGTGAAGCCGAAGCGATGGACCTTGCCGCGTGGCGAGGTCATCGTCTCGATGTTGCCGTTGTCGTCGTAGCTGTAGCGGTACGTCCGCCCGCCCGGCAGGCGCTTCTCGATCACGCGATCGGCGTCGTCGTAGACGTACCCCGTCACGTGCCCGGCCGCGTCGGTCTCCGACACCAGGCGGTGCTTGGCGTCATAGGCGAAGGTGACCGACTCGGCGCCCTGGCTCATCGACTTCGCGCGCCCGCGCTCGTCGTAGGTGTACACGAGCGGCGCGAGGTCGGAATCGAGCGACTGCTCGAGCACGCGGCCGTACACGTCGAGCTTGGTGGTCGTCGTGCGTCCGCCGGCGCTCGTCTCGGTCACGGTCTCGTCGCTGTACTCCCACGTGCGCGTCCCGCCGCCGGTCTCGGCGAACGAGGTGCGCAGGGACGTGAGCGAGAACGGGTCCCGCGGCGTCGCCAGCGACACGCGGTCGGTGCGCTTGACCACCGACGTCTTACCGTCCGGCGTCGTGACCGTCTTGACCGCCACGATCGGCACCTGCGCACCCCAGCGCGGGTCGGGCGCGATCTCGTACTCGGTCTTGGTGCCGTCCGGCTGCACCAGCTCGGTGATCCCGTCGACGCGTACGGTCGAGGTCGTCTTGCCGCCCGCCGGCTCCTCGACGATGCGGCGGCGGTCGCCATTGTCGAGCACCTGCATCGTGTACTTGGTGGCCTTGCCGCCGCCCGTGGTGATCGTCACGCGCGTGCCGTCCTCGAGCTCCTCACGCGTGAGCGTGCGGTGCTCGCCGTCGGCGCCGTTGTGCTTGACCAGCCGGCCGACGCCGTCGTAGTCGAACGTCGTCGTCCCGCCCGCGGGTTTGCGGAAGGACTTGATGAGCCCGTTCGCGTAGGTGAAGCGGAACTCCTCGCCGGCGGGGTTCTTCGCGCTCTCCAGCCACCCGTCGCTGTTGACGACCAGCGTCGTGCGCGGCCCGCCCGGCGCGACGATCGCGAGCGCCTTGCCGGCGCCGTCGCGCTCGATCCGCGTGCGGTTGCCGCCCGCGTCCACCACGCCCACCAGCTGCTTGGCCGCGTCGTACTCGAACGTGCGGATCTTCGCGCCCGTGAAGCCGTTGCGCGTGGCCAGATGGCGGCCGTTGCGGTCGAACTCGTAGACCTCGGAGCCGTCGCTGGACGGCAGCGCCAGCCCGTCGGCGTCGAAGCCCGGCAGCGGCGGCGCGACCTTGCGGATCCGGTAGCGGCCGTCGGCGAACGTCAGGCCGCCGTCACCGTCCACGCCGATCGTGCGCGAGTGGTCGGACAGGCAGACGCTGGTCGCGCCCTCGCCGTCGACGGCACCGGACCCGCAGGTGCCGATCAGACGGCCGGCGTACTGCTGGAGCACGCCGTTGGGGTCCACGCGGAGGATCACCGACGAGGACGGCGAGACGTCGTAGCCGAGCACGCGGATGTAGACGTTGCCGTCAGTGCCCGCGGCGAGCGTGTACGGCGAGTCGATGTAGGACTGCGAGGCCTGGCCGCCGAGGCCGAGCTTGCCGCGCTCGTCGTGGTTGCCCTTGCCGGCGAAGCGGAACGCGCGGCCCGACGGGTCGATGCGCGTGACCATCTTCTCGTAGCGCTGGGCGATGTAGATCGAGCCGTCGTTGCCGATCGCCACACCCTGCGGGTCGCTGCCCAGCGACGCCTCGGCCGCCGGCGTGCCGTTCTCGGCCGGTTTGGTGCCGAGGCCCGCGACCGTGGTCACGATCCCGTCCGGCGCGACCTTGCGCAGCAGGCCCTTCCAGCCGCTGCGCTGGGTCGGACGCTCGGTCCAGTAGATCGTGCCGTCGGGCGCGACGGCCATGTCGTTGACGACGCCGATGTGCGCCTCGAGCGCCGGCTTGCCGTCACCCATCGGCGCGCTGCGGTCCAGCGTGCCCGCGATGCGCTCGATCTTCGACCCGTCGGGCGAGACCTTGCGCAGGACCTCCGTGTCCCAGTCGTCGCCGTAGGAGGCGATGATCAGCGAGCCGTCCGGCGCGGCCGCCAGCTGCTGCACGGTGCCGAGACCGGCGGCCTTGGCCGGGCCGCCGTCGCCCGTCGGCTGGCCGCCCTTGACCCCGTTGCCGGCGAACAGGTAGATCTTGCCGTCGCGGCTGATGCGGAAGATGTCGTTGCGGTTGAGGCCGTTGTGCAGGTACAGGTTGCCGTCGGGCGAGCGCACGTAGTCGGCCAGGTAGTCGATGTTGGACTCGTCGGCGGGCGCGCCGTCCTTCGGGTAGTTGCTCGAGCCGCGGCCGCCGCCGACGCCCGAGTTGGTCGTGCCCGCGAGCGTCTCCACGACCGGGGCCATGGCCTCCGAGCGGACGGTCGAGCCGTCACCGCGGCGCAGCGCGCGCTCCACGGGGTCGTACGCGTGGTGATCGCGCAACGACCAGCCGCCGAGCCCGTCCGTCGGGCGCGCGTCCCAGGAGCCGATGGCGCGCGTGATCGTCTGCCCGATCGGGATGCCGCAGAAGAAGTGCGTGTCCATGTTGCCGGACCGGTTGCCGCACGCGAAGCGGCCGTCGAAGACCTGGGTGTCCGAGCCGAACTGCCCGAACGACGACTCGAAGTCCTCGGGTGCGTCGTAGTAGTTGAACTCGTAGACGTAGATCACGTTGATCTTCGCCGTCACGCGGCCCTGGATCTGGCGGTCGTAAGCGTCCAGGCCATCCCAGCGGAACGCGAAGTCCAGGTTGGGCGTGATCAGCGGGTAGTCCTTGCACGTGCTCGCGCCCGTGGTCGGGTAGTTCGGGTCACACCAGCGCTTCTCGATCGTCTTGCCGGCGACGTCGATCGTGAGCGAGATGCCCTTCAGCCGCGGCGGGATCGTCGCGCCCGTGATCGGGATCTGCAGCGTCTCGTCGACGCGCCAGCCCGGCGTGCGCTCGGTCGAGTAGTCGAGCGTCATGCCGGTGCCGGTGAGCGGGATCGACTCGCTCAACGTCTGGGTCTCACAGCCGATCGCCGAGCCCTGCTGCTGGCACGGGTCGTTCGGGTCCTTCCACTCGAACTCCTTGAGCTTGGGCGGCTTGGCGCCCGGCGGCGGACCGTACGGCCAGTTGTGGTCCCACGGCGTGAAGTGGGTGATGAGCACGCGCCAGAGCTCCTGGCCGGGCTCGTACAGCGACGCGAGCCGGCGGCGCTCGTCGTCGGTGATGCCGAGGCCGTTGTCGGCCTTCCCGTCGCCGTCCGTGTCGACCCCGTCGGCCAGGACCTCGATCACGCGGCCGTTCTTGGCCGCCTTCCACTCGGCGGTCTCGCGGTCGTAGTAGCCCGTCGGGACGGGCGAGCCGACGGGTGCGCCGATGAAGTTCTCGGTGTAGTTGATCAGCGGCTGGTCGAAGCTGACCTCGGTCGCGCCGGCCTTCAGCGCCTCGTCGACGCTGAACTCGGCGGCGTAGGTGTAGCCCGAGTTGGCGGGCAGCGAGCCCGGCATGGCCTCGTCGCCCTGCTCGCCGTAGGTGAACTCGGTCACGCGGATCTTGAGCTCGTCGACCGCGCGCGTCTGGCCGTTGGGCAGCTCCATCGTGGCGTCCGTGCCCTTGGGGACCAGCAACGTGGCCTGCCGCTCGCCGTCCTTGTCCTCGGACTCGGTGCCCTGGACGACCTGGAACGGCTGCGTCGAGTTCGGGTCGATGACCTTCGCGTTCGGGTCCACCGGAACCATCACGACGTCGTCGAGCGTCTCGTAGTCCTGCCAGTTCGGCGACAGCGTGCGCTGGACCGGGAGAAAGCCGGCGTTCTCGAACTGCACGGTCACGCCGCCGCCGTTGACGACCATGTCGAACTGGCCGTCGGCCCGGGTGCGGGTGAAGCCGAGGTCGTGGTGGTCGACGATCGTGACCGTGACGCCCTCGATCGGCTTGCCGTCGCGGTCCTTGACCGTGCCGCGCAGCACGGCCACGGTCTTCTCGCTGATCGCGCCCGGCTCCACGTTGCGCTGGATCGGCGCGGCGCCGGAGTACAGGAACTTCGTGGCGTCGTAGACCGACGTGGCGGCACCCGGGTCGAGCTCCGGCGCGACGTCCTTCGGGTCCTGGGGAATCGGCGGCGGGGGCGTCGGGGTCGGTGTCGGATCACCCGGCTTGCTGTCCGGGTCCGGCGTCGGCGTCGGGCCCGGCGGCAGGTTCTCGTTGCCAGGAGCAGGACGCGAGATCGGCGCGGGCGCGGTAGGGGCGCTCGGTGCGGGCTGCGGCGTGGCCTTCGCCGTCACCTTCAGCGGCTTCGCCGCGCACGCCTTGCCGACGCACGCCAGCAACTGGTACGCACCAGGAGCCGCGTTGATCGTCAGCTTGGCCGTGAACTTCTTCTTGACCGCCTTGAGCGTCGCGAGCTTGACGTCCTTCTTGTCGGCCTTCGCGTCCTTGGAGAGCGTGAGCGCGACCTTCGTCCTCTTGGTCGCCTTCTTCACCGGCACCGTGACGGTGAACGACCCGCCCTGCGCGATCGAGGCTGGCACGCCGGTGGGCTTGGACGGCTTCACCGTGGCGGCGTGCGCCGCGGGCGCGGCGAGCAGGGTCGTGATCAGGGCGACGAGCAGCGTGAGCCGCTTCGCCGCGCCTTCCGTGGCGGTCATGTGTGGCCGGTCTCCTTACCGAGTCGAGGTTGCTCCGCAGCCTGGACGATCCGGTCCAGTTGAACCTCCGAGCAGCCGCGATGTTCGGGTGCGGGTTATCCGTACCCATAGGGGTGAGCTGGTTCGCCCTTGTGAGTGATGGCACAAGGTGTTGACGAGCGGGACATTCTCGGCCGTGAACGAGCCCCACACCCCGATCGAGCGCTACGAGGGCACGTGCATCGCGGTCTCGATCGAGCTCTACCGCAACGAGTCGGAGAAGCGTGACCGGCTCGAGTTCTCGGTGGCGCCCGACGTGCGCATGCCGCAGGACATCGAGGAGCTGTTGTTCCGCGCCTACACGCTCTCCCGCCAGGTCCACCTGACGTTCACGTCCGGGCGCGACCGCTCGCTGTGCCTGCAGATGGTCTACGGCGTGATCTCCGGCATCTTCCGCGAGCTCGACCGCGAGGCGGCGATGCGCAAGGCCGGCCACGACAACGTCAAGTGCTCGCAGATGAAGTACCTGGAGACGGCGTGCAAGCGTGCCGAGGCCTACTTCGCGCGCGCGTCCCAGCGCCGCGCGCAGCTGCGCTACCTCGGCGGTCTCGGCGTCGGGCTCCTGCTGACCTCCGCGGCCGGCACCGGGATGACGCTCGGGCTGGAGGCGGTGCCCGAGACCGGCGACAGCCCTTGGATGCTGTTCGCCATGCTGCTCGCCGGCGGGCTGGGCGCGGTGCTGAGCGTGCTGTTCGGGATGACGTCCGGCAACCTGAAGCTGCACACGCTGTTCGCGCACGCCGAGTCCGGCATCGGGCCGCTCGTCGCCGCGGGTGCGCTGCGGCCGCTGGTCGGCGCGCTCAGCGGGCTGCTGGCCTACGTGCTGCTGCAGTCCGGGATCGTGCCGCTCGAGGTCGCCGAAGGCGCGCAGGGCACGCACTTCTTCATCGCGCTGGCGATCGTCGCCGGCTTCAGCGAGCGCTGGACACGCGGGCTGCTGGCCGGCACCGAGGAGCGCCTCCAGGCGGCGCCCGCGGCTAAGGCCGGCTGAGCCGACGCTTCTCGACGTAGCGGCGCTTCTTGGCGTTGGTGCCGCAGTCGGCCATCGAGCACCACTTGCGGCTGCGGTTCTTCGAGCGGTCGAGGTAGAGCCAGCAGCAGTCGTTGCAGCCCCGGAGGCGGTCCAGGTCTTCGCTGCTGATGAGCTGGGTGGCGGCGTGCGCGAGGCGATGGACGATGCTGAGCGGGTCCTCGTCGGGCCACGTCCAGCCGCCGGGTTCGAGGCGGCCGGCGGCGTACGCGGCGCGCGCGTGGACGGCGAGCGCGTCGGCGTCTGCGTCGCGGAACGCGGCCTCGCACGCGGCGCGCAGGTCGCGCGCGGCCTTCACCGCCGCCGCGTCGGCCTCGTGTCCGACGCCCACGCGCGCCGCGAACGTGCGCAAGTCCTCCGGCGTCTGCAGCACGTCGTGCTCCGGCGGCTGTCCGACCTGCCCGTAGATCGTGTTCACGAGGTCGAGCGCCGGATGCCCGCCGTCGAGCCGCATGTTCGCCGCGGTCGGTGGTGTTTCCACCATAAGCGTGTTTGAGGGTAACAGGGCCGGGCAGCCTGGTGGGATGAAGGTCGGGCTCCCGTGCGTCGCGCAGTTCGTGATCGTCCTCGACGTGACGATCGTGGCCATCGCGTTGCCGGTCGTCCAGGACGACCTCGGCTTGTCCGAGCTGGTCCTCGGGTGGGTCGTGACCGTCTATCCGCTCGTGTTCGGCGGCTGCCTGCTGGCGGCGGGCCGCATCGCCGACCGGTACGGCCGGCGCCTGACCTTCACCGCGGGCCTGTGGGTGTTCGGCGGCGCGTCGCTGCTGTGCGCGTTGGCCCCGAGCGGCGCGCTGCTGCTGACGGGCCGCGCGCTGCAGGGCGTCGGCGCGGCGCTCGTCTCCCCCGCGGCGCTGGCGCTCGTCACCGCGGCCCGGCCCTCGGGGCGCGCCCGCGGCCGCGCGCTGGGCTGGTGGACCGCCGCGGCGGCCGGCGGCGGCGCCAGCGGCTGGGTGCTCGGCGGCCTGCTGAGCGGCTGGCTCGACTGGCGCTGGGTGTTCCTGGTCAACGTGCCCGTCTGCCTGGTCGCGGCCCTGCTCGCGCCGCGCGTGCTCGAGGAGAGCCGCGCCGCGGACCCGCGCGATGAGGAGGACGCGGCCTCGCCGCACGCCGCCACCGCCGCCTCGCCGCACGCCGCCTCGCTCGACCTCCCCGGCGCGGTGCTCGTCACGACCGGCCTCGGCGCGCTCGTACTCGCGCTCTCCGGCTATCCCCTCGCGCTCGTGCTCGCCGCCGTGCTGCTCGCCGCGCTCTTCTTCGTCGAGCGGCGCGCGGCCAACCCGTTGCTCGACCGGCGCGTGCTCGGCCGCCGCGCCGTCCTCTCCCCCAATGCGGTCGCGGCCGTCCTCACCGCCACGACCACGCCCATCGCCCTGCTGTGCGTGCTGCACGTGCAGCAGGACCTCGGACTCTCGCCGGCGACCGCCGGGCTGCTGTTCCCGCCGTTCAACCTGGCGGTGATCGGGGCCTCGCTGCTCGGGCCGCGGCGCGGAGCGATCCCGGGCGGGCTGGCGGCGATCGGGGCGGGCGGGCTGGCGCTCGCGATCTCGCCCGCCATCCCGGTGATGCTGGTCGCGTTCGTCGTCATGGGCGCGGGACTCGGGCTGGCTTCGGTGGCGTCGACCGCGCAGGGCACCGCCGCGGTCGACGCGTCCGATCAGGGCCTGGCGTCCGCGCTGCTGGCGACGTCGGCGCAGCTCGGCACCGCGTTCGGGCTCGCGCTGTTCCTGCCGCTCGGGTTCGTGGGCGCGGCGGTGCTCGCGCTCATGCTGCCAGCGCGAACCGTGTTGCGGGCCGTGGCACGGAGAGCAGCGCCGCCGACGCGATCACCGCACCCACGAGCGCGATGACGACGATGCCCGTCCCCGCGGCGACGGCGGGATCGTCGCCGCGCAGGTAGAGCGTCTCGGCGGCGGCCAACGCCACCGCCGCGCCGACCTGCCGCAGCAGCATCAGCGCGCCGAGCCCGCCGCCGATCCGCGCGGGCGCCAGCGTGCGGGTGAGCGCGATCTGCAGTCCCGACAGCTGCGGCCCCACGCCGAGCCCGATCAGCGCCATGAAGACCATGGCCTCCCAGCGCGGGGTGCCGCCGTCGAAGGTCGCGAAGCCGAATGCGCCCAGCCCGATCAGCACCGTGCCGCCGAGGATCACCGTGCGGAACTCCCCGCGCTTCATGATCACGCCGCCGGCGACGTTGATCGACACGATCAGCCCGACCAGCAGCGGATACAGCAGCACCCCGGAGTGCGTGGCGCTCACGTCCTCGACGCTCTGGAAGTAGCGCGGGAGCAGGAGCAGCGTCGCGAACATGCCGAACGCGCCGAAGGTGCCCGCGACGAGGATCGCCGCCGTCCGACGCTCCGCGAACAGCGCGGGCGGCATGATCGGCGCCGCGGCCCGCCGCTCCACCGCGACGAACGCGGCCAGCGGCAGCAACCCCGCGGCGACCAACGGCCACACCCGCTCGCTCAGGCCGATCAGCACGAGCCCGATCGCGAGCGTCAGCAGCCCGATCCCGGCCAGGTCCAGCCGAGCGCGCCGGTCCTCACTGCGCCCCACGCTCGCCGGCAGCACCGACGCGACCACGGCCAGCGCGGCGAGCCCGATCGGCAGGTTCACGAGGAACACCCACCGCCAGCCGATCCCGTCCGCGATGAACCCGCCCAGCAGCGGCCCGGCGATGAAGCTCACGCCCATCAGGCCCGCGAGCGCGCCCTGCAGCGCCGCGTTGCGCTTGCCGCCGTAGAGGTCGGCGACGAGGATGAAGCTCAAGCCCTCGAGCGCGCCCGCACCGAGCCCCTGCAGCGCGCGGAACGCGACCAGTTGCTCCATCGTCTGCGCCGCCGCCGACAGACCCGAGCCGAGCAGGAAGATCGCCATCCCGACAAGCAGCAGCGCGCGCCGTCCCCAACGATCCGACAGCCGCGCGTAGATCGGCAACGACACCGTCGCCGGCACCAGGTACGCGGTGACGACCCACACGTACAGCGACTCCGAGCCACCCAGCCGCTCGACGATCGCGGGCAGCGCGGTGCCGACGATCGTCTGGTCGAGCATCGCGAGCAGCAGGCCGGACATCACGGCGGCAAGGAGCAGTCGTTGGCGGTTCGCAGTCATATGTCGAGGCTTACATGTCTATGTCGACATGTCAATCCGGACAGTACGATGGCGGCAGGTGTCCCTCCGCCACGCGCTCCTCGGACTGCTCGCCGTGCAGCCGGCCACGGGCTACGAGCTCGCACAGAAGTTCGACGTCTCGCTGGGCACGGCATGGCACGCGAGCCACAGCCAGATCTACCCCGAGCTCGCCCGGCTCCAGGAGGCGGGCATGGTGGAGGTCGTCGGCGAGGGCGCGCGCAACAGCCGCACCTACGCCGTCACCCCCGCGGGCCACGACGAGATCCGGACGTGGCTGATCGAGGGCGAGGCCAATCGCAACCAGCGCAACGAGACCGCGGTGCGCTGGTTCCTGCTCGCGCTGCTAGAGCCGGAGGACCGCCGCGCTGCCGTCGAGCGCGAGCTCGCCTACACGGAGCAGTACGTCGCGATGCTGCGCCAGACGGCGGAGGCGCTCGACGCGCTCCCGCGCAAGCACCCGTTCCGCAGCACGGTGGATCTGGGCCTGCGCACGAGCACCGTCATGCAGCAGTGGTTGCGTGAGCAGGCCGAGGAGGCGTAGGGTCGCCACCAGAGCGACCGTGCCCCGGGATCACTCAGATCCGTACGCCGACGTCTCGACCACGCCGTTGTGGGACTTCGCGGTCGGGATGAGCCTGCTCGTCCTCATCATCGGCGGCGGGCTCGCCGCGGTCTACGCGATCGGCTACTTCGTCACCGGCCAGCCAGAGCTCGCCTGGCCGCTGTGCGGCACGTTCTCCGTGCTGCTCGCGGCGCACCTGCTGTTCCGTCACGGTCGCCGAGGCGCGCGCCGGCACGGCTAGGCACGCCGGATGGACGAATATCCACGCGAGAAAGCGTCGAAAGAGCACTAGCTTCCGGGCATGCGGAGGCTGGTCGGATTGCTCGTCGTCCTGGGCGCCTTTGCCGGCGCCGCGTCGGCGTCGGCGACCCCCGTGCTGCCGAGCGGGCTCACGCAGACGACGGCCTGGAGCAATCTCGGCAATCCGACGGTGATCCGGTTCGCCCCGGACGGGCGCGTGTTCATCGCGAGCAAGAGCGGGATCATCAACGTGTTCGACAACCTGTCGGACACGTCGCCGCAGCCGTACGCCGACCTGCGCAACAAGGTGCACGACTTCTGGGACCGCGGGCTGCTGGGCATGGCGCTCGACCCGCAGTTCACGAGCTCGCGCCCGTACGTGTACGTGCTCTACGCGTACGACAAGGCGCCCAACAGCACCTTGCAGCCACGCTGGGGCGACAAATGCGACTCGCCGCCCGGCGCGACCGACGACGGCTGCGTGATCAGCGGCCGGCTCTCGCGCCTGGCGCCGGACGGCACCGAGACGGTGCTGATCGAGGACTGGTGCCAGCAGTACCCGTCGCACTCCACGGGTTCGATCGAGTTCGGGCCCGACGGCCAGCTGTACGTGTCCTCCGGTGACGGCGCGTCGTTCAACTGGGCCGACTACGGGCAGGACGGCAACCCCGTCAACCCCTGTGGCGACCCCGGCGCGCCGGACAGGGCGGCCTCGCAGGGCGGGGCGCTACGCTCGCAGGCGTTCCGCCGCCCGGCCGGGCAGAAGGTCTCGCTCGACGGCTCGATCCTGCGCGTGAACCCGGACACGGGCGCGGCGTCCGCGGGCAACCCGGCGATCTCCGACGCCAACCCCGAGCGGCGCCGCATCATCGCCTACGGCCTGCGCAACCCGTTCCGGATCGCGTTCCGGCCCGGCACGAGCGAGGTCTGGTCCGGCGACGTCGGCTGGAACACGCACGAGGAGATCAACCGCACGCAGAACCTCGCGCAGGTCCGCAACTACGGCTGGCCGTGCTACGAGGGCGGCGCGCGCACGTCCTACGAGACCCTCAACAACGGCTCGTGCAAGACGCTCTACGGTCAGGGCGCCGGCGCGCACACCGCGCCGTACTACGCGTACGGCCACGCCGAGAAGGTCGTCGCGGGCGAGAAGTGCCCGAGCGGCTCGTCGTCGATCTCCGGGCTGACCTTCTACACGGGCACCACGCTCGGCGCCGAGTACCGCGACGCGCTCTTCTTCAGCGACTACTCACGCCGGTGCATCTGGGTCGCGCTGCGCGGGACGGACGGCCTGCCGGACATGAGCACGCGGCGCACGTTCGCGTCCAACGCCGACGGGCCGGTGTGGCTCACGCAGGGCCCCGACGGCGCGCTCTACTACGCCGACCTGCTGGGCGGCTCGATCAAGCGCATCCAGGCCGACAACGTGGCACCGACCGCGCGGATCTCGGCGACGCCGACGGCGGGCGTCGTGCCGCTGAAGGTCGACTTCGACGGCAGCGGGTCGACCGACCCCGATCGTCAGACGCTCGCCTACGCCTGGGACCTGGACGGCGACAACCAGTACGACGACTCGACGGCCGCGCGGCCCTCGTTCACCTACCGCTCGCCCGGCGTCGTGACCGTGCGCCTGCGCGTGACCGACCCGCGCGGGCTGACCGGCACCGCCTCGCAGGCGATCACGATCGGCGCGCCGCCGACGCTCACGCTCGACGTGCCCACCACCCCATGGGCGGTCGGCGACACGGTCCGCTTCAGCGGCTCCGCGCGGTCGAGCGCGGGCGTGACGCTGCCGGCCTCGTCGCTGACGTGGTCGCTGCGACTGCGTCACTGCTCGCGCCTGGATGCCGCCAGCTGCCACACGCACCCGGTGCAGGACTACGCCGGGGTCGCGTCCGGCAGCTTCGTCGCGCCCGACCACGAGTACCCGTCACACCTCGAGTTGACGGTGACCGCCGTCGACAGCTCCGGCCTGCGCACGACCGAGACGGTCACGCTGATGCCGAAGACCGCGGATCTCACCGTGACGAGCGAGCCGGCCGGGCTGCTCGCGTCGCTCGGAAGCGAGACGCTGCTCACCCCCTTCACGCGCACGGTGCTCGCGCGCTCGCTCAACGACGTGGGCGCCGCGCCGCAGCAGGTGTTCGAGGACGGCGAGTGGACCTTCGCCGGCTGGGCCGGCTCGAGCCCGGACGGCCGGGTCACCGCGCCGCAGTCCGGCGCCACGACCATCACGGCGCGCTTCACGCGCCCGCCGCGGACC
Organism: Solirubrobacter deserti; assembly: GCF_027587175.1. Taxonomy (GTDB): domain Bacteria; phylum Actinomycetota; class Thermoleophilia; order Solirubrobacterales; family Solirubrobacteraceae; genus Solirubrobacter; species Solirubrobacter deserti. Next base: position 10,012 of record NZ_JAPCID010000043.1, on the reverse strand, counting down.
AGCCTCGCGGGCACCGAGCTCGTCGGCAGCCACGTCGGCACGGCCCAGCCCGGGCGCGGCTCGATCTTCCAGATGACGGGAGCCGTCACCGGCACCGCGAACTCGCTGCGCGTCTGGCTGGACCAGTCCAGCCGCGCGTCGCGGATGATGCTCGGCCTCTACTCGGACCGCACCGGCGCGCCGGGCGCGCTGCTCGGCTCGGGGTCGATCGAGCGGCCGGTCGCGGGGGCCTGGAACACCGCCTATCTGCCCGCGGGCGTGCCGATCGTGACCGGCCGCTCCTACTGGCTGGCCCTGCACAACCCGCCGGACTCGGCCGGGACGCTGGCCTGGGCCGACCGCGCGGCCGCCTCGCGGGCGGCCCAGCACGCGAGCTTCAGCGCGTTCCCCGCCACGTGGCTCACCGGCAGCTGGCAGCCGGACGGGCACGTGTCCGGCGGGGCGTGGCCGGACACGGCGCCGGACCCCGAACCGACGCCTCCCGCGCCCACGCCCACGCCGGAACCGACCGCGACGCCGACGGTCGACCCGCCCGCGCCGCCCCAGCTCAACCCCGCGCCGTTGCCGCCGCCCAGCGTCGACGTGCCGCCGGCCGGTCCGAGGCTCGTCGGCCTGTGGATTAAGTCGCTGCGGCTCAAGAACACCCGCATGGGCTTCATCCTGCGCGGCCCGCGCACGGACGCCGCGTTCACGCTCACGGCGCGCGTCTACGCCCAGCGCTCCGGCACGATCCTCAAGCGCGGCTCGGCGTTCCGGCTCACGACCCGCGCTCTGACCGTGCCGCGCAACCGCTGGACGCGCGTGGCGATGACGTTCGACGGCAGGACGCTGCGTACGTACCGCAACGGCCGGCTCGTCTCCGCCAAGCGCACCGCGAGGCCCGGCACGGACGAGTGGCGCGTCGGCGGGTTCACCGGCCGCGTCGACGACATCCGCCTCTACGACGGCCTCGTCGACGTGCGCTGATCACGCGCGCAGCGCGGCGATGAACCACTCCCACGCCGGCACGGTCGTCGGCACGGGCGGCCAGCCGTTGATGATCGCCAGCAGCTGCCAATAGCGCTCGGCCTGGGGGTCGGTGCCGGTCGCGATCCGGTCGGCGAGCTCGGCGCGCGTGTGCTCGCCCGGAAAGGCCGACTCGAGCTCGGAGACGATGCGCGCCGCCTCGTCCGAAGCCGGGTCCACGCCGGCGGCGAGCGCCGCGCCCGCCCGCTCGCTCACGAGCTCCGCGGCCCGCTGCCAGCCGGCGTCGGGCTGCATCGGCTCGCCGCTCGCGCGCGCCGCCGCGTGTTGCTCGGACATGCGCCGGACGCTCGCCGCGAACGCGGGGTCCTGCACGAGCTCGGCGAGCTCGATCCACGCGTCCACCTGCTCGGGCGACGGCTCCTCGGGCAACTCCGGCAGCCCGGACTTCATCCGCGCGACGAACTCCGGGTCCATGTCTAACCCCTCGAACGCCGTGTCAAGGAAGTTCGCGACGATCCGCTTGCGCTCGTCGTCGCTCAATTTCGCCAGCTTGTGCATGCGCTGTAGCTCCTGTGGGTCGCTTCCGTGTCGTGCGACCGCCTCCAGCACGGCCTTCTGCACGCGCAGGACGCGGATCTGCGCACCGAGCGCGACGGCGTGCGCCGCCGCGACGTCCGGCACGCTGACCTCGCGCTCCAGCACCCGGCGGATCGTCGCGAGATCGATCCCCAGGTCGCGCAGGGTCCGCACCAGCCCGAGCCGCACCAGCGCGTCCTCGCCGTACAGGCGATAGCCGGCTTCGGTGCGGTCGGCCTCGGGCACCACGCCGGCGTCGGAGTAGAACCGGATCGTCCGGACGGGCAGTCCGGTGCGCGCGGAAAGCTCTCCGATGCTCAGCAGGGCGGTCATGCGGACATGCTCAGGTCTCCACCTGGTGGAGAGTCAAGCGGATTCGGTTACAAGTAGGCGATGGCCCGCATCCCCGTGTTCGAGCCGGACCTCAACGTCCCCGTCACGCCGGCCCGCGACGGGACGACAAAGCACCGCATCGTCGCGCTCGGCGACTCGCTCACCCACGGCGTGCAGAGCGGCGCGGTGTTCAACACCGACCTCGCCTACCCGGCGATCATCGCCCGCGCGCTCGGCACCTACGACCGGTATCGCTACCCGCGCTACGGCGGTCCCGGCGGGTTGCCGTTCAACATCGAGTACCTGCTGCGCGAGCTCGAGCGGGTCGCAGGCGAGTCGATCGCCGCGTGGGAGGCGCCGCGCGCGCTGTACACGGCGTGGCGCTGGATGGACGAGCTGGAGGACTACTGGGAGCGCGGTGCCGGCAGCGTGCCGCCGAAGGTCGCGGCGATCAACCACGCGTTGGCCGTCTACGGCTGGGACCTGCGGGACGCGCTGAGCATGACGGCGCAGCGTTGCCTGGACCGGCTGCAGGAGCCCGCGCAGGACGCGTGGGTCCTGTCCAAGGTGGACCGCGACAGCGAGCGCGCCGCGCTGCACGTGTATCCGCACTGGCCGCCGGAGCGCCGCACCATGACGCTGCTCGACGCTGCGCGGGCGCTCGGCGAGGACGGCGGGATCGAGACGCTCGTCGTCTTCCTCGGCGCCAACAACGCGCTCGGGACGGTGACCAGCCTCAAGGTCGCCTGGAGCGGTGACGACTACGCCGACCTGCGCGCCAAGGGCAAGTACACGCTCTGGCGGCCCGAGCACTTCCGCGCGGAGCTGGCGGTGCTGGAGGAGCAGGTGCGCGGGACCCGGGCGCGCCACGTGATCTGGTGCACCGTCCCGCACGTCACGATCGCGCCGATCGCGCGCGGCGTCAGCGCCGACAAGATGGCGAAGGGCTCGCGCTACTTCGCCTACTACACACGGCCGTGGATCAGCGACGACCAGTTCGACCCCGAGCGCGACCCGCACATCACCGGCGACCAGGCCCGCACCATCGACGCCACCATCGACGCATTCAACGACGGCATCCAGGCCACCGTCGAACGGGCGCGCCACGACGGTCGCGACTGGCTGCTGCTCGACATGGCGGGGCTGCTCGACCGGCTCGCCTCCCGCCGTTACATCGACGACGAGACGGCGCGGCCGCAGTGGTGGGAGCCGTATCCGCTGCCGCCCGCGGTGGCGAAGCTGACCCCGCCGGTGACCTCGCGCTTCCTCACCAGCGACGGGCACGGCGGGCGCGCGACCGGCGGCCTGTTCTCGCTCGACGGCGTCCACCCCACGACGGTCGCCTACGGCCTGATCGCGCAGGAGCTGATCACCGTGATGCGCGGCGTCGGCGTGGCCGTGCGCGACGTCGACTTCGACTGGCTGATCGGGCGCGACACGCTGATCGGGCGGCCGCCGCAGAACATCACCTCGGGCCTCGAGACGCTCGGCTGGGCCGACGACGCGCTGGACCTGGTGCTGCGCGCGCTCCCGTAGAGTGGCGGGGGTGAAGGTCCGACTCGCCTACGGCGTCGGCGGGCTCGAGGTCGAGCTGCCCGACGACCGCACCACCGTGGTCGAGCCCGCGTACCACGCGGGCGCCCCCGACGAGGCCGCGGTACTGCGCGCGGCGCTGCGTGAGCCCGTCGCCGGCCCGCCGCTGCGCGAGCTGGCGCGGCCCGGCATGAAGATCGCGATCTCGATGTGCGACGGCACGCGCGCGCAGCCGCGCGACAAGATGATCCCGGCCGTGCTCGACGAGCTGGGCGTGCCCGACGACGACGTCGTGGTGCTGGTCGCCACCGGCACGCACCGCGGCAACACGGACGAGGAGATCCGCGCGATGCTCGGGGACGAGCTGGTCGAGCGGGTGCGGGTCGTCAACCACGACGCGCGCGACAAGTCGACGCTGACCTACCTGGGCGAGCACGGCCGCGACGTCCCGGTGTGGATCAACACCGAGTGGGTCGAGGCCGACCTGCGGATCACCACCGGGTTCGTCGAGCCGCACTTCTTCGCCGGCTTCAGCGGCGGGCCGAAGCTCGTCACGCCCGGGCTGGCCGGGCTGGACACGGTGCTCGTGCTGCACGACGCGGCGCGCATCGGCGACCCGAAGGCGACCTGGGGCGAGATCGAGGAGAATCCCGTCCACGCCGACATCCGCGCCGCGGCGAGTGCCGCCCCGCCGCACTTCGCGTTCGATGTCATCCTCAACCGCGAGCAGCGCGTGATCGAGGCCTTCGGGGGAGAGCTGGCGCCGATGCACGCGGCGGCGTGCGAGGCCGCGCGGCGCTTCGCCATGCAGGCCGTCCCGCAACCGTTCGACGTCGTGGTGACCAGCAATTCCGGCTATCCGCTCGACCAGAACCTCTACCAGGCCGTGAAGGGCATGAGCGCCGCGGCGAAGGTCGTCAAGCCCGGCGGGCTGATCGTCTGCGCCGCCGAGTGCCGCGACGGCTTCCCGGGGCACGGCTCCTACCGGGAGCTGCTCGAGCGCCACGCCTCCCCGCGCGAGTTCCTGCAGGCGATCAAGCAGTCCGACCACGTCACGCCCGACCAGTGGCAGGTCCAGATCCAGTACAACATCCAGGACCACGCCCGGCTCGTCATGCACACGGGCCATCTGACCGACGACGAGCTGCGCGCCGTGCACCTGGAGCAGACGCGCGACATCGCGGCGACCATCGCGGCCGAGGGCGACTCCGCGACCGTCTGCGTGCTGCCCGAGGGGCCGCAGACGATCGCCTACGTCGGCTGACCGGCGCCGCCGAGCGGCGGCGACTGTTACGGTGAGGGAGTACAAGCCGGGCGGTTCGCTGGTCCGGCATCCCCGTGCTCAGCGCCGTGTCGTCGCCCCCTGGCGACTCTTCCGAACGCTCACGCACAAACCGTTTGGAGGCCCGGCAATGACGACCGGCACCCAGCAGGACCTTTCCACCCCGGCACGCCGCGAGTCGGTCAGCACGGCGACGGGCATCACCGCCGAGCGCGCGGCGCTCGCCGCCCGTGAGCGCGACCTCGTGCTCGTCCGCGCCGCCGCGCGCCGCCTCGCCGAGGGCCGCGCGGAGGTCGTGCGATGACCCCGCCGCGCCCGCCTCAGCAGCCTCGTCCGCGTTCGGCCTCGCCCGCCGAGCGCAGCGCCGAACAGGCGGCGCACCAGCAGAGCCTCAAGGAGGAGGCGGCGGAGCGGCGCGAGCGCGCGGCCGCCAACCCGCCGACGCCGCGCAAGCCGCGGCCGACCGGGACCCGCGGCTAGGCCGGCACCCACGGGGTGCGGTTTCCCCCACCTCGCGCGGGGCGACAGACCACACCCCAAGACGCCAGCCTCCATCACCGGACGAGGTCCCTCGGAATGGGAGAGTTCTGCCTGTAAGCAAGACCCTCCGAGCCGAAGACAACAGGACCTCCTCTCTCTCCTCCCCAGTCGTTTCGCGAGCCGCCCAGTTCCTCCCCAGGACCGCACTCGCCCCACAGACGACGCCGGCTCAGAAGATGCGACGAAGAGGCCCCGCCTGACCAGCGGGGCCTTCGTCGTTGGCGATCATCGCGGCAGCCGACTTCGTCGGCGCCATGCGCGATCGCTACGGGTTGGTGGTGCTCAGCGTGAACGTGATCGTCTTGCTGTAGCTGCCCGTGCGCAGCGGGTCGTTCTTGCCGACCGCCTGCTTGGCGACGACGTCGACGACGTCGTTGGAGACCGGAGCGGTCCAGGCCGTCTTGGACAGCGTGACCTGCAGCGGCTGGGCCAGCTGGAAGGCACCGTTGGTCAGGTGGCCGGGGTCGGACATCGACAACGTCGCCTCGCCCGCGGTCGAGATGACGTTCAGCGTCGTGCTCGCGGTGTACTCGTTCGCGACACCGGCGATGAACGGTGCGAACTTGACGGGAGCGCCGAGCGTGAGCCCGAGCTGCGGCGGGACCTCGGCGACGATCGTCGCGTCCGTCTTGACCTCGGAGTACGGCGCGGCGATGCGACCGGGCGAGCCGACCTCGCCGTTGTGGAGGAACGCGCCGTTCACCCCGGCGGCGCTGAGCTTGACGCCGTTGACGTTCTCGAACGTGAAGCCGATCGTGGACGCGCCGAACGCGAAGCCGCCGACGCGCGTGCCGGTTGGATCGAACAGCCACACGGCGTCGCCGTCGGTGGAGAGGCCGATGCCGGAGCCGCTGTAGAAGCCGATCTGGATGCTCGGGGCCAGGCCCCAGGCCGCGCGCAGCTGCTCGGCCTTGGCCGCCGTGCCCTCGATGAACAGGGCCGACTCACCCGCGGCGATCGTGGTCACGCCGTTGAGCGCGATCGCGGACGCGAACGCGTTGGAGGAGTCGTCGACCTTGAAGCCGGCGAGGCTGACGGCGTTGGCGCCGAGGTTGGTGACCTCGAACCAGTCCGCCTGGTACGGGCTGTTGCCCGAGCTCCACGGCGACGCCTCGGTGACGGCGAGCCTGGGCGCGATCGTGCCCGGCGAGCCGGTCTCGCCGTTGCGCGTGAAGGCGCCGTTGACGCCGGCGACCGACAGCTGGACGCCGGTGACGTTCTCGAACGTGAAGCCGTTCGTGGAGGCGCCGAAGCTGAAGCCGGTGACGCGCGCGCCGGCCGCGTTGAACAGGTTGACCGCGTCGCCGTCGGTCGAGAGGCCGATGCCCGAGCCGCTGTAGTAGCCGATCTGGACGCTGGCCGGCAGGCCCCAGTGGGCGCGCAGCTCGGCGGCCTTGGCGGCGGTGCCCTCGGTGAACAGCACCGATTCGCCCGGCGCGACGACGCCGACGCCGTTGAGGACCAGCGCGTTGTTGAAGTTGTTGGAGCTGTCGTCGACCTTCCACCCGGTCAGGTCGACGGGCGTCGTGCCGCGGTTGGTGACCTCGAACCAGTCGGCGCCGACGGGGCTCTCGCCGCTGCTCCACGGCGCGGCCTCGGTGACCGCGATCGCCGAGACCGAGACCGTGAGCGTGGCGCTCGTGGCGTCCGGCGTGGTGCCGACGGTGGCGTCGTCGACCGCGACCGCGACGCTGAAGCTCGTGCGGTCCAGCGGCGTGCCCGCCTTCAGGTACAGCGCGCCGCCGTCGATCTCGAACGCCGCGGCGTCCGCGCCGGTCACGCTGAGCGTGTTGGTGCCCTGGGCGTCGTCGCTGACGACGATGTCGGCGACCTTCACGCGCGTCGCCGTGCTGGAGACGGACGTGACCGGGTTGGTGAGCGTGACCGCGGTCGGCGCCTGGTTCGGGCCGCCCTGACCGGACGGCGCGTAGACCCACAGCTGCGGGGTGTTGGCCCCGCCTCCGAGCTCGTTGACGACGTAGATGCGGCCCGTGCCGTCGATGGTCACGCCCTCGTGGCCCTCGGCGGCGGTGCCGACGTTGAGGGAGCTGGTGACCGTGCCCGTGCGGGTCGCGTTGACGAGCTTGCCGGACTCCTGGCTGAGGATCAGCAGCTGGCCATCGGCCTGGGCCTGGACGTCGGCGATGTCGAGCAGCTGCAGGCCCGCCGGATCGAACAGGTTCGTGCTGTTCTCCGCCGTCGGGCTGCCGTTGGAGGCCGTGCCCGCGAGCCAGTCGACGGTCGTCTGGAAGACGCCCTGCGGGTTGACCTCCTTGACCACGACGAAGCCGTTGCTGAACGGGTCGCTCGAGAGGCCCTCGAAACCCTCGTTGCCGATCGTCGTGCCGAGCTTGACGCTCTGGACGTTCGCGCGCGTGAGCGTCGTGTTCGGCGCGTACGTGAAGCGGTTGAGCTGACGCGCGCGCTCCTCGGCGAGCACGAACTGGCCGCCGCCGATGGCGGTGAGGCCCTCGGTGTCGTCGAACGCGCCCGACGCGAGGTTCATCGTGTCGATCAGCTGGCCGGTCTTGCTCACCTGCACGATGCAGGTGCTCTCGTCACCGACGAGGAACAGCGAGTCGGTCGCGGCGTTGTAGGTGATGGCCGAAGCCTCGGCCGCGAGCTGGCAGCCGGCGGGCGGGGTCGTGCGGGTCGGTTCGGGCAGGTCGAACCGCCCAACGCGCACGTAGCTGGACAGGTCGACCGCGGCGAGCGCAGGGGCAGGCGCCGCAAACACGGCTGCCCCCACGACCGCGGCGAGGGCACGCCGTTTGGTCATACCGCCGACCCTACGAGCGCGCCCGCGCGGGGGTTGTTACGGACTTGTTGCGGGATGTTCGAACTGGACGCGTGACCGATGCCCCGAACTTCAGGGTCTGACCCCGATTGTCCGCCGTGCTCGGGTCGCATAGCGTTACCGCGTGACTCACTTCTTCCGCATCCTCGTCGCCGCCCTCGCCGCGGCGCTCCTCACCGCCCCGGTCGCGTCCGCGCAGTCCGCGTTCGCGCCCACGCTCAGCGCTCCCTCGAACGGCAAGTCGCTCGCGCGCGGCAAGGCGTTCACGTTCAAGGCCAAGCTCGACTCCGCGTCTTCGGCCTCCGGCGTGTTCGTGCGCGTCGCCAAGTCGAAGAAGGTCGACGCCGAGGGTCTGATCTCGGACGACCTGTACATGCGCTCGATGACGCTGCGCGGCGGCACCTACCAGCACAAGACCGAGCGCTACCCCGCGCTCAGCTCGCACTTCCTCAACAAGCCGGGCAAGTACTACTGGCAGGCGTACGCGATCGATTGCAGCGACGGCACCGACGACTGCAACATCGAGAGCGAGATCCGGTCCTTCCGGATCAAGTAGTGGCGGCGGCTTCGGCGGCCGCGATGTGCTGCACGAGGCTGCGGCCCGGCGGATCGCCGAAGTAGCCCATCACGACGCGGCCGGGATCGAACTTCTCGCCCGCGTCGTTGCGGATCACGTACCGCGTGTAGGACGGGGAGCTCGGGTCGTCGTCGACGGCCCAGCTCCCGCCGTTCGCCTGCGCGAGCACGGCCGCGACGTACACGAGCAGCTTCGCGGCGAGCCAGTTGAAGTCCTCGCGCCCGAGCGTGGAGATGTCCTCGTCGCGCAGCAGCTCCTCGACCGGCCCCATCGCGCCGAGCGGGTTCTCGAGCATGCCCTGCTCGTCGACGCGCACGGCCTGCGCCCAGTCGATCAGGGACTGCACGCTCTCGTTCTTCCACTCCGCGAGGCCCTGCTGCCGGGCGGAGAGCTTCTCGGCGTCGCTCATCCCTTAGGTCTACCGAAGATGTTGACCACGATGCGGTTGCTCGTGAGCAGGTCGACCAGCTCGCGCGACGGCGGGGCGTCGAGGAAGATCCAGATCGGCCGGTAGCGCGGGTTGGACGCCATCAGCGCGACGTCCTTGGCGATCTGCTCGCGGATCTCCCCGCTCAGCGGCACTTCGAACTCGACCGTCTGCCCGTTGACCGTGCGGTAGCGGCCGTACGTCTTGACCTCGAGCGCGAGGTCGTCCGCGACGCCCGGAACGTAGTTGTCCGGGTAGCGGCCGCCGGGCTTGGTGACCGGCAGCGCGCCGTTCGGGTTCGTCTGGACCGGGAAGTGCCGGCCGCGCTGGGCCTGGTAGAGGTCCTCGATGTAGTCCTCGCCGGCCTGCCACTTGTTCGGCTGGCGCAGGTTGAGCACCTGCCGCAGCGTGTGTCGCATCGGCGGGCCGGACGCGATCTGCTGCGGCGTCCGGTGGAAGATCTGCTGCATGCGGCCGTTGACCGGCGTGTACATGCGGATGCCGGTCTCGTCCATGACGACGATCGCGTCGGGGAAGTCGGGGCTGCGCCCGACCACGCGCGCGCCGTCGTCGGCGACCGTGAACTCCCAGCCGTCGTTGGTGCGGAACTTCTGGCCGGGCCGCAGGCTCGGGCGCTGACGCACAGGCGGTCCGCCGGTGCGCGCGGGCGGGGCGCCGGCGCGGCGGGCCGGGAGGTTGCTCGGCTTGGCGTTGCGCGCGGGGCCGCGGCGGGCGGCGTTGCGGACGGCCTGGGCGCCGCGGCGGGCGCCGTTGCGCACGGCCTGCGCGCCTCTTCTTGCCCCGCTGCGGACGGCCTGCGCGCCTCGTCTCGCTCCACTGCGGACGGCCTGCGCGCCTCGTCTCGCTCCACTGCGGACGGCCTGAGCGCCGCGCCGAGCGGCGGTGGCGGCGCCGCGGCCGGCGGGGGCGGCCGCCCCCCCCCCCGCGCCGGGCAACCCGGGGGCCACGCGGGCTGTGGGA
>NZ_JAPCID010000042.1 GCF_027587175.1 Solirubrobacter deserti | reverse complement strand
ACCCGCGCCGCCGCGCCCGCCGGCGCCGCCGCCCGAGCGACCGCCACCGCCGCCTCGTCCGGCGCCGCCTCCCCCGCCGCGCCGCGGCGCGGGGCTCATGACGCCGGGACGAGCTCGGGCCCGTCCGGTCCGTCGCGCACGACCCAACCCATCGCGAGCAGCTCGTCGCGCAGGCGGTCGGCCTCAGCCCAGTCCTTCGCCGCGCGCGCGGCCTCACGCGCCTCGGCCAGTTCCGTCGCCTCCGCGGGCGGGCCCTCATCGGCGGCCATCAGTCCTTCCAGGCCGAGCACGTCGAGCATCTCGCGCAGGTCGTCGCTGCCGACCGTCTCCTCCGACCGGTTCGCGTCACGGATCCAGCCGTAGAGCGAAGCCAGCGCCTCGGCGGTGTTGAAGTCTGACCGCAGCGCGTCGAAGAACGCGTCGCGGTGCGGTCGCAGCGCGTCCGGCGACGGCCCGGGCACGAGCCGGCGCGCCGCGTCGCGGATGCGCTCCGCCGAGCGCCGCGCGTCCTCGAGCCGCTCGTCCGAGAACGCCAGCGGCTGCCGGTAGTGGCCGGAGCTGAAGAACAGGATCAGCACGTCGCCGCCGACGGCGTCGAGCACCTCGTGCAGCCCGCGGATGTTGCCCACGGACTTGGACATCTTCTCGGCCTCACCCGAGGCCGACGCCAGCTCGAGCATCCCGTTGTGCATCCAGATTTTCGCCAGCGGCCGGCCGCGCGCGGCGAACGTCTGCGCCGCCTCGTTCTCGTGGTGCGGGAACACGAGGTCGACGCCGCCGCCGTGGATGTCGAACTCCACGCCCAGCAGCGCCTCGGCCATCGCCGAGCACTCGATGTGCCAGCCCGGCCGCCCGCGGCCCCAGGGCGCATCCCAGGACGTGTCCTCGCCTTCCTTCCACGCCTTCCAGAGCGCGAAGTCCAGCGGGTCCTCCTTCAGATCCGCGCCCTCGACGCCCTCGCCCTGGTCCATCTGCTCCAAGTCGCGCCGGGACAGCTCGCCGTACCCGTCGACGGTTCGAACCCGGAAGTACACGTCCCCGCTCGCGACGTACGCGGCGTCGGTGTCCAGCAGCCGCTGGATCAGCTCGATGATGTGCGGGACGTATTCGGTCGCGTGCGGCTCGGCGTCGGGCCGCCCCAGGCCGATCCGGTCGGTGTCCTCCCGGTAGGCCTTCGCCATCTGCTGGGCCAGCTCGTCCGACGGCACCCCGGCGGCCGTGGCCGCCGTGTAGATCTTGTCGTTGATGTCGGTGACGTTGCCGACGAGCGTCACCCCGTAACCCTCGTGCTCGAGGAAGCGCTTGAGCTGGGAGAAGACGACGAACGGCCGCGCGTTGCCGACGTGCACACGCGCGTACACCGTCGGGCCGCAGGCGTAGATCCCCACGCGCGCGGGGTCGCGCGGCTCGAACGGCTGCAACGAGCGGGTGCGGGTGTCGTAGAGCGTGACGTCGGGCACGCACCGGAGCCTAGCCGCCCGCGCGCCGCAAGGATCGCGCCGCACGCGCGTTGGAAGCCTGCACCATGAAGAAACTCCTGGTCGCCCTCGCCGGGCTTGCCGTGCTCACGCCATCCGCACACGCGCAGACGCGGGACATCCTCACGGTCGGCAACAACTGGGACGGCACCGCCAGCATCGTCGACCCGCACCGCTACACCGTCCTCAAGCGCATCGACATCGTGCCCGACCGCAACCAGCGGATGGCCGAGATCAGCCGCAACCCCGCCGCACTCGCCTACTTCCTCGCCATCCGCCAGCTGATCGGCGAAGGCCACGACCAGCTCGTCGACGACGCCTTCACCTCCCCCGACGGCCGACTGCTGTTCGTCTCGCGGCCGAGCTTCGCGGACGTCGTCGCGTTCCAGCTGTCCACCGGGGAGATCGCCTGGCGCACGAAGGTCGAGGGCAACCGCTCCGACCACATGGCGCTCTCACCCGACGGCACGCGCCTGCTGGTGAGCGCCTCGACCGCCCGCAAGGTCCACGTGCTGGACACCGCCACGGGCGCGATCACCGGCAGCTTCGAGTCCGGCGACCAGCCGCACGAGTCCAACTTCAGCGCCGACGGCAAGCGCATCTACCACGCCTCGATCGGCACCGTGTTCACGCCCCTCGACGACCCGCGGCTGGACTTCACCAAGGGCGACCGCTGGTTCGAGATCGTGGACGCGAGCACGCTGCAGGTGCTCAAGCGGCTCAACATGGGCCAGAAGCTGGCTGAGGCCGGCTACCCGAACATGAGCGCCGCCGTCCGGCCGATGGCGCTCGCCCCGGACGAGCAGACCGTGTACTTCCAGATCTCGTTCCTGCACGGGTTCGTCGAGTACGACCTGGTCCACGACCGCGTGCTGCGCGTCGCCAACCTGCCCAAGCGCACGACCGCGCGCCGCGAGCAGTACACGCTCGACTCCGCGCACCACGGCCTGACCATGGATCCGGCGGGCGAGAAGCTGTGCATCGCGGGGACGATGGACAACTACGCCGCGATCGTCTCTCGCACCACGCTCACGCCGACGCTCGTCGAAGGGCTGGAGAAGCCGTACTGGACGACCAACGACGTCAGCGGCGAGCACTGCTTCGTGAGCATCTCCGGCGAGGACGCCGTCGCCGTCGTCAGCTACGCGACCGGCGAGGAGGTCGCGCGGATTCCCGTCGGCGACCATCCGCAGCGGATGCGCCTGGGCAAGATCCAGAAGGCCTACCTGCGCTGAAGCAGGCCTTCGATGAAGAGGCTGAGGCGGCGGATGCTCTCGGACCAGAGACGGCTCATGAGGGGACTGAGGCGACGAGGATATTGCCCGCGCAGTCGCGGAAGTGCAGCGACGTCGCGGTCGCTCCCCACGTCTCTACCCCGTGGCGCTCGAGCGATTCGAGGATGCCCGTGAGGTCGTCGGTGAACAGCACGAGCAGCGGCCGGTCGTGCTCGGCGGCCCCGGGCATCAGCCAGATGCCCGTCTGGGGCTGGCCGGGCACGCCCATGTGAAGGTAGCGGAAGCCCTCGTCGTCGGAGTCGTGCAGCACCTCGAACCCGAGCACGTCGCGGTAGAACGCGAGCGCCTCGTCCTGGTCGGACACGCCGACCACCATCCGCCCGATTCCCCGGAACATGCGGGGAAGCTACACCACCGCGATGTCCTGCTCGCCCGCCCACCCTGCCACGTCGCGTCCTTCGAGGGCCGCGGCGAGCATGTCGGGGAACTGGTCGGGTGTGCAGGCGAACACGGGCGCGCCGAGCGCGGCGAAGGCCGCCGCGTGCTCATGGTGGTAGAAGGGCGCGCCATCGTCGGCCAGCGCGAGCAGGACGATCAGCTTCACGCCGGAGCGGATCAGCGAGGCGGCGCGCCGGAGCATGGACTCCGGGTCGCCGCCCTCGTAGAGGTCGGTCACGAGCACCATCACGGTCTTGCCGGGGTGGCTGACGAGCGTCTGGCAGTACCCGAGCGCCTGGTCGATGTCCGTGCCGCCGCCGAGCTGGATGCCGAACAGCAGCTCGACCGGGTCGTGCAGCTCCTCGGTGAGGTCCACGACGCTCGTGTCGAACGCGATCACCTTGGTGTCCAGGGTCGGGATCGAGGCCAACGCCGCGCTCAGCACGCCCGCGTGGATGACGCTCGCGCCCATGCTCCCGCTCTGGTCGAGCGCGAGGATCAGGTTCGCGGCCAGCGAGCGGCGCCGGCGCGCGTGGCCCACGAGGCGCTCCGGAATCACCGTCCGATGCTCGGGCTGGTAGTGCTTGAGGTTGGCCCGGATCGTCCGGTCCCAGTCGATCTCGGACGGCTTGGGGCGCGACGTGCGCGCGGAGCGGTCGATCGCGCCGCGGGCGGCGCTGCGCGTGCGGTCGGCGAGCCGGCGCTCGATGTCGTCCACCACCTCGCGCACGATCCGCCGCGCCACCGTCCGGCTGGACTCCGGCAGCGCGTCCTTGAGGCTCATCAGCGTCGCGGCGAGGTGCACGTCGGGCGTGACGTTGTCGAGCACCTCGGGCTCGAGCAGGAGCCGGTGCAGGCCGAGCCGGTCGATCGCGTCCTGCTGGACCACCCGTACGACCGCGGACGGGAAGTGGCTGCGGATCTCGCCCAGCCAGCGCGCGACGTTCGGCGCGCTCCCCCCGAGCCCGCCGCGCCGGTCGCCGTAGACGGCGTCGAGCGCGCCGTCCATGCCACGGTCGGTGCCGCCGAGCCGCACGTCCGTGCCGTCGGCCTCCCCGCCGCCGAGCACCAGCCGCCATCGCCGCATGCGCTCGTGCCCAGTGTTGAGTTCAGATGAAGGGGACTGTCCCTCTTTAGGTTCCTCGCTCACGCCAACAACCTCGCAACCGTTGCCAAAGCCGGGCCTGCGCGCTCGAGATCGATGTTGAGCTCAGATGAAGGGGACTGTCCCTCTTTAGGTTTGCGCAGGCGCTCGCCGAGGCGGCGGCGCTCGCCCGCGGGCAGCACGGAGAACGCGCGACGCAGCAGCGGCAGCACGGTCGTGAACGCCTCGGGCTCCACCCGGTCCATCCACTCGTCGAGGATCTGCAGCAGCTCCGGGTCGTGGACGAGCACGAGCCCGCTCGTCCCGATGAACCCCTCGATCCAGGAGGCGCCACGCTCGGGCTCCTCCCCCGGAGAGAGAGCGCGCGACATGGCGCCGGCCACCTCGGGCGACCCGAGCTCGCCCGCATCGTGCAGGAGCCGGGTGGCGCGGCCGGCGAGCGTGCCCGGCAGCCGGTCGCCGTCGGCCACTCGCCGCAGCGCCTCCCGCCACGCGCGCGTCAGCGCCTCGTCCTGCAACAGCGCAAGCGCGCTGTTGACGCCGTCGACGAGCTCGGCCAGCTTCGCGCCCGCCTCCTCGTCGGCACCGACGCCCGCGCCGGGAAGCCCGACCGCCGTCCGCAGCACGATGCCGCGCAGCACGCCCGCGACCGCGCTGGTGTCGCTCCCGCGCACGTCGCCGTAGCGGAGGATCTGGGCGAGCGGCGGGACGGCGGCCATCAGGTCGGCGGTGTCGCGGTCGAGCGCGGCGAGGTCGGCGAGCGCGCCCAGCACGGCTTCCAGGGCGTCCGGGAGGTCGGCGAGCAGGACGGCGTCGGCGAGCACCGCGAGCTTGGCGATGCTGTCCTGCTCTTTCGCCATCGCCTTCGCCCGCGCGGCGGCGGCCGCGTGCACCGTCGTGCCCCAACGGCCCGCGTGGATGAGATCGAGCGCCAGCTGGGGGTGCCATTCGAGCCGGAAGGCCTCCTTGAAGGTGCCCTGGCCGCGCGTCTCGGTCGGCTCGCCCCAGCGCACCTCGAGCACGTTCAGGCGGTGCAGGAGGCGGCTGCGCTCGCGGTCGATCTCGCGCCGCAGGTCCAGCGTGATCTCCTTCGGCTCCGGGGCGGGCTTGAGCCGCAGCCGGCGCTGGAGCTTGGTCACGTCCTGCTGGAGCGGGACCATCGGCGTCTCCTCCGGCACCTCGCCCAGCCGCTCGCCGACCACCAGCTGCGCCCGCACGATCTTCAGTGGCAGCTCGGAGCCGAAGCACAGCACCGCGCGGGTGGCGTCGAGCAGCTCGTCGAGGCCCGCGAGCGGGCGGTCGCGGATGCCGGCCAGCGCGGCGGCCAGCCGGGTCGCGTCGACGACCTGCGCCGCGCTCGCATCCAGGCCTTCCTCGCGCAGCAGCCGGGCCGCCCGCGCGAGCCAGCGCGCGACGGGTTCCTCGGCGCTGTCGAACAGCTGGTCGTACCAGGCGGGCGAGTCGACGCCCGCGCCGTAGCCGGACTCGCGCGCCAGCAGCCCGTACGTCCACGGCACCCAGGTGGTGGCGACCTTGATCTTCGCCATGCCCTTCAGCGTCCGCGCGTCCGGCGCCGCGGGGCCGGGCTCGACCAGCGCGGGCGCGTGCCAGGCGCCGCAGACGACCGCGACGTTGCTCGCCTCCTTGTTGGCCTTGCGAATCTGCTGGCGCATGTACGCCTCGCGCTGCTCCTCGCGCGGGTCGTCGTCCGGGAAGGCCTCGCGCAGCGCCTCCATCGCCTCGGTCACCGCTTCGAACGCGCCCAGACCCTCGCGCGCGGACTCGACGACGTCCTCCCACCAACGCTCGGCGTCCCCGTGCCCGGCGACCTCGGCCAGCGCACCCAACGGGTCCTCGCGCACCTTCCCCCGGCGTCCCCGCTTCTGCACGAGTGAGTTCGCCGCCGGGAGGTCGCAGAAGCGCACCGGGATGTCGTGCTCGTGGGCGTACAGGATCGCCCGCCACTCCGGCGAGAAGCGCGCGAACGGCCAGAACGCGGCGCGGCCCGGCTCGTCGGGCGCGTAGGCGAGCAGCGCGACGGGCGGCGCCATCTCCTCGTGGGCGGCCAGCGCGAGCAGCGAGTCGGCGTCGGGCGGGCCCTCGATCAGGATCGTGTCCGGCTGCAGCTGCGCCAGCGCGCGTTCGAGCGTGCGGGCCGAGCCGGGTCCGTGGTGGCGGATCCCGAAGACCGTGTGGCTCACAGCGCCCGGCAGGCCCGGTACAGCGCGCCCCAGCCGTCGCGCTCGCGCACGACCGCCTCGAGGTACTCCTGCCAGACGACCTTGTCCGCCACCGGGTCCTGCACGACGGCGCCGGTGAGCCCGCCCGCGACGTCCTCGGCGGAGAGCTCGCCGTCGCCGAAGTGGGTGGCGAGCGCGAGCCCGTTCGTGACCACGGAGATCGCCTCGGCGGTGCTGAGCGTGCCCGAGGGCGACTTGAGCTTGGTGCGCCCGTCCTCGGTCACGCCCGATCGCAGCTCGCGGAAGATCGTCACCACGCGGCGGATCTCCTCCAGCGCGGAGGTCGCGGGCGGCAGCTCGAGCGCCTGCCCGACGCTGTCCAGCCTCAGGCGGACGATCTCCACCTCCTCGTCGGCCGAGTCCGGCAGCGGCAGCACGACCGTGTTGAAGCGCCGCCGCATCGCGCTGGAGAGCTCGTTGACGCCGCGGTCGCGGTCATTGGCGGTGGCGATCACGTTGAAGCCCTGCACGGCCTGGACCTCGTCGTCGAGCTCGGGGATCGGCAGCGACTTCTCGGACAGGATCGTGATCAGCGCGTCCTGGACGTCGGACGGGATGCGCGTGAGCTCCTCCACGCGCGCGAGCTTGCCGTCGTTCATCGCGCGGAACACCGGGCCGGGCACGAGCGCGTCGCGCGTCGGGCCCTCGGCGAGCAGCCGCGCGTAGTTCCAGCCGTAGCGCAGGGCCTCCTCGGGCGTGCCCGCCGTGCCCTGCACGATCAGGGTGCTGTCGCCGGAGATCGCGGCCGCCAGGTGCTCGGAGAGCCACGTCTTGGCGGTGCCGGGAACGCCCAGCAGAAGCAGCGCGCGGTCGGTGGCGAGCGTCGCCACGGCGAGCTCGATCAGGCGGCGCCGGCCGACGTACTTGGGCGTGATCGTGACGCCGTCGGCCTCGCCGCCCATCACGTAGGTCGTGACCGCCCACGGCGACAGCCGCCACCGCGGTGGCCTGGGGCGGTCGTCGGCCCGCTCGAGCGCGGCGAGCTCCTCCGCGAACAGCTGCTCGGCGTGCGGGCGCAGAAGTTCCGTCATGCGAACTCCGAGAGCATGGCAGCCCGCGTGTCGAGGAGGTCGCAGAGCCGCGTGATGTCGCGCCCGCCGAGGTCGCGCAGCGGTTCGATGTCCGTGCGCGGGTCCAGCCGCCGCCCGACGAACGCCACGTCGACATCGCGCCCGCCGGCCTCGCGCCGCCGCTTGACGGACGCGACGACGGCGTTCGACAGCTCCGGTCCCCACGTCCACTCGAGCGGCTCGGCGGCGAGCAGGGGATCGTCCGCCGCGGCCGCGCGCGCCTCGGCCTCCTCGCGGGGCAGCAGTTCGAGCAGCCCGAGCGCGCGTCCCCACTCGACGTCCCGCTGACGCAGCGCCGCCAGCATCCAGCCCTCGTGGACGGCGGCCGCGAGATCGTCCTTGACGGGCAGGCCGACCATCGCGATGTCCCAGGTGGAGAGCGGGGCCGCAGCCAGGAGCTCGGTCAGCCGCTCGGAGCGACGCCCGCGCGCCTCGGGCAGCGTGGCCACGATCTCGCCGTCCTCCACGCGCAGCAGCGGCAGCGCCTCGGCCGCCGCCCGCGCGGCGAACGCCGAGCGGGGCAGGCGCGTGAGCAACGCCGCCGCGACGTCCCGGACCGGTTTGCGACGATCGCTGAGCGCCAGCTCGAGCAGCGACTCGTCGGCGTCCGACAGCCCGACCTCGAGCTCCTGAAGAAACGCCTGACGGTCCTCCCACGTCTCCTCCGCCCACGTCGACGCGAGCAGCTCGCGCGCGGCGTCCGGGTCCTGCCGGCGATACCGGCGCAGCAGGTCGACCCGGTCCTCCGCGTGGGCCCAGTCGGCCTCGTCGACGGGCAGCACATAGGCCCAGCGCGGCTCGCGCGCGGCGAGCCAGCGCCCGAGCGGCCCGGCCGCCGCGGCCGCGGCGGCGTACCGCTCCGGCCGATCCTCGGCCCAGTCGAGCAGCGCGGGCACGAGCTCGGGCGGCGGCCGCACCCCGTGCTCTTGCGCCAGCGCGAGCCAGTCCTCGACAAGCCAGCGCACCTCGAGCAGCCCATCCAGCCGCCCCGCCGCCGGCCCGGAGCACAGCGGCCGCGGATCGGGCTCGGCCGGCTCGACGACACGCGGAGCGCCCGCCCGCGCACCGGCCCGCCGCGCCACCGTCCACGCCGCCGCCGACGCCAACAAGCGGTCCTCGACGCCACGCCCGTCCAGGGCCGCGCCGAGCTCGCCCGGCGCCCCGGGCGGCGCGTCCGCGTCCACGGGCCGCCGGTCCGTGCCGATCAACGCCACGGCCACGAGCTCGTCCCAGCTCACGCCGTGCCCCGAGCGAACGCCGCCACGGCCCGACCCCTCGCCGGGCACGCAACGCCGCGAGCCGTCGCCGGGCCCGGCCGACGTCCAGCCGCGACGGCCCGAGCCCTCGCCGGGCCCGGCCGACGTCCAGCCGCGACGGCCCGAGCCCTCGCCGTGCCCCGCCCACGCTCAGCCGCGGACGCGCGACCCCCGGCCGCGCGAAACATCCCCCTCTTCGGGCGAAGCCCGGTTTCGCGCGCCGGGGGTCGCGCGGCCGCGGCCACCAGGCGGTCGGCGCTCATTCGCTCGCCGCCGGTCGCGCCGCCGCATCCACCACGCGGCCGGCGCTCATTCCGCGCGCCGCCAGCGTCGCCCCCGCGGCCACCACGCGGCCGGCACTCGAACGAGCCGTGCCGGCCCCGGCGACGCCGCGCGCCCTCACAGCGCCACCGTGCGCTCGCCGTCCCCGACCGCGAGCGGGTTCAGCGCCTCGCCGTTCCACATCCCGAACACGGACACCGGCCGCCCGCCGCTCAACGCCAGCAGCCGCCACCGCGCGCGCATCGGTCCGCGCAGCGGCAGCGACCCGTCCTCCGCGCTCACCACATCAACGTCCGCGACCGCACGCGCCAGCGCGATCGGGTGCTCGTCGAGCCACGGGTTTGCCGCGACCGCCCCCGCGCACGCGCCCAACGCCGCCTCGACGCCGCCCACGCCGAAGAACCCCGGCGCGTCGCGCAGCCGGCCCGGCTCCTCCAGCAGCGCACGCAGCGGCGTCGCGCCCGGGTAGAACGCCAGCGCGGCTTCGAAGCTTCGCCCCGCCGGCGGCCGCGGCGCCAAGGACCCGCCGGTGGGCGCGAAGTCCAGGATCAACGCCGCGCGCTCGTGGTCGTGCCCCCACAGCCACGTCCGCTGGACGCGCAGGCGCTCCTGCTCGATCACGACGCGCGCCAGCACCGACCACTCGTCCTGCACGCGCGGCCCGCTCAGCACCTCCTCCCGCGACGCGTTCCAGCCCAGCAGCGTGCGGACCTCGTCGCGCAGCGGCCCCTCGGTCTCGCGCGCGTAGGCCTCGCACAGCAGGTGCAGCATCGCCATGCCCGACAGCAGCCGCTCGGGCCAGTCGTCGGGCCGCATCGCCGCGACGTTCCCGAGCGAGCGCAACCGCGACGCCGCGCCCGGCGCCTGCGCGTCCACCATCCGCGCCGCGAACGCGTCCCACTCGTCCCAGCCGCGCAGCCGCGGCGCGCCGAGCCCGCCGCGCACCGCGTCGCGCAGCCACAACCGCAGGTCCTCGACGCCGCCCGCGACCCGCGCCTCGCGCTCGGCGGCGCGCCGCGCAGCCGCCTCGGGGTCGCGGATCGGCTCGCCCGGCTCCCGCGGCACGCGCCGCGCACGACCGTCGAGCCACTCCGTGACCCGGGCCGGCGGCGAGCCCTCCGCCACCGCACCGTCCGCGCGCAGCAGCAGCAACGCCAGCGCGTGCTTGCAGGGGATCTTCCGGCTCGGGCAGGAGCACCTGTACGCCGGCCCGTCCAGGTCGACCGCCACCTCGTACGGCCGCGCGCCGCTCCCGCGGCAGGACCCCCAGACCGCGCGCGCGTTGAAGCCCGTCTCGCTCCACGGCGCCGGCCGCGCGAGCTTGCGCGCCGCCGCGACCGAAGCCGCGTCCGGCGCGAGCGCTTCAACGGCGGCCGCGTCCAAGCTCAGTCCCCGGTCGGCTGCACCCCGGCGGGCTCGACCATGACGATCACGGTCCGACCCTCCGGCGCGCGCGTGCGGTGCACGACTCCACGCGGCACCGTGTAGCCCTGGTGCGGCTCGAGCGTCACCGTGTCGGCGCCCTCGATATCGATCAGCAGCTTCCCCTCGAGCACGAGGAAGAACTCGTCCTCGACCTCGTGCTTGTGCCAGTGGAAGTCGCCGTCGAGCACGCCGAGGCGCACGACGCTGTCATTGACGGTCGTGAGCGTCTGGTTGAACCAGGGCTCGTGCGCCGCGGCCTCGGCCGCGACGTCGATGAACGTCGACTGCCCGAACTTGTCGTCGAGATGGATGTCGTAGCTCATGACTGGAACCGTGCCATATCGGCGGCACGGGCGAACAGCTCCGCCGCCCCGGGCGTGAGCGCGCCGCCGTAGGCCCAGCCCAGCTCGACCTCGTCGCCCAGCTGCATCTCCAGCACGAAGCCGTACGCGCCGACCGAGAACTCGCCGAAGCGCTCGGCCGCCTCGTCGACCCAGTGGTCCAGGTGCGCGCGCATCCCGTCCAACGGATCGCCGGCCTCGTCCTCGTCGTAGCCTTCGACGAACACGACCGGCGCGTCGAGCAACCCGGCGAGCACCGCCTGCACCGCTTCGTTCTCCTGCCCGCGCGCCGGCAGCGAGTCGAACGTCTGCAGCCACTCGATCCCGAGCACCTCGTCGCCGAACGCTGCCACCGCCTCGGCGACGCTCGAGGCCTGCGTGCCCGCATAGACGAACGCGCCCGGCATGTGCAGCAGCGCGACGTAGAGCTCAGGCACGGTCCAGCGTCGCGACGGCCAACGCCGCCACGCCCTCCTCGCGCCCGACGAACCCCAT
This sequence comes from Solirubrobacter deserti, assembly GCF_027587175.1. GTDB lineage: Bacteria > Actinomycetota > Thermoleophilia > Solirubrobacterales > Solirubrobacteraceae > Solirubrobacter > Solirubrobacter deserti. Next base: position 61,698 of record NZ_JAPCID010000042.1, on the reverse strand, counting down.
CCGCTCGCCGGTCGTCGCCTTCACGTGCACGTCCGCGCCGACCGCCTCGCTCAGCACGGCCATGATCGCGGACCGGTGCGGCGCGAGCTTCGGCCGCTCCATCATCACGGTCGCGTCCACGAACTCGACGCGCCAGCCCTCCGCGCGCACCCGCGCGACCGCCTCGCGCAGCAGCGCGATCGAGTCGGCGTCCTTGAACGCCGAGTCCGTGTCTGGGAAGTGCTGGCCGATGTCGCCCAGCGCCGCCGCGCCCAGGATCGCGTCCGTCACCGCGTGCGCGAGCACGTCCGCGTCGGAGTGGCCCTCGAGCCCGCGATCGTGCGGGATCTCGACGCCGCCCAGCACCAGCCGCCGCCCCTCGGCGAAGCGGTGGGAGTCGATCCCGAGCCCCGACCTCACCCCAGCGGCTCCAGCCGGCGCTGGCGCTTCTCGAACACCGCGAGCTCCTTCACACCGACGTCCTGCAGCAGCTCGACCGCCTGTTCGTAGCCGTACGCGAGGTGGTCGGGAATGTGCGCGTCCGAGGACAGCGCGATCGGCACGCCGGCGTCGACCGCCATCTCCAGGTACGCGCGCGCCGGGTACATCTCGCCCACCGGCTTGCGCAGCCCGGCGGTGGACAGCTCCATCGCCACGTTGCCCTCGAGCATCGCCTCGACGGCCGGCTCGTAGAAGAACCGCAGGTCCTTCTCCGGCACCGGCCGGGCCTTGCCCCAGATCTTCACGAGGTCGGGGTGGGAGATGATGTCGTAGAGCCCGCACCGGGCGGACTCGGCGAGCGCCTCGAAGTACTTCGCCCACACGCGCTCCGCCGACATCTCCTGGCGCCAGATGTCGGTCTCGTCGTCGAAGTCCACGGCGAAGTCGCCGAGGAAGTGCACCGAGCCGACCACGTAGTCCCACTCGTGCGCTTCGAGCAGGTTGGCCATCCGGTCCTCGCGGCCCTTGATGTAGTCGGCCTCGATGCCGAGCTTGAGGTCGGTCTCCTCGCGCACGAAGCCGACATAGGCGTCCAGGTCGTCGACCGCGCTCTGGCGCCAGAACGGGTGCTGCCACACGTCGAGCGCGGCGGAGAAGCGGTGGACGTGCTCGGAGACGCCGAGCTCCTCGACGCCGCGCGAGGCGGCTACCTCGCGATAGTGCTCGGCGTTGGCGGCGGTGAAGTATCGGGTGGCCGTCGAGTCGTTGCCGTCCGGCCGCAGGTGCACGTGGTAGTCGGTGAGCATTCGTGCGATTCAGGATCGCACGCGCTCTCCGAGCAGCAGCTCGGCGACGCGCAGGTCGTGCGGCGTCGTCACCTTGAAGTTCGCGGGTGAGGACTCCACCACGCGCACGGTCCCGCCGCCGCGCTCGACGAGCCAGGCGTCGTCCGTGGCGCGCGCGAGGATCGCGGCATCCACGCTCAGCGCCGCTTCCAGCGCGCCGCGCCGGAAGGCCTGCGGCGTCTGCACCGCCCACAGGCGCGATCGGTCGTGGGTCGCCACGACCACATCGCCGTCGGCCTCCTTGATCGTGTCCGTCACGCGTGCGGCGGCGATCGCGCAGTCCGCGTCGTCGAGCGCGTCCACCACGCGGGTGAACAGCGACGGCTCGACCAGCGGCCGCGCCGCGTCGTGCACCACGACGGGGTGGGTGGGGGCCGAGTACACGGCGCTCAGCGCCGCGCGCACGGACTCCGAGCGGGTCGCGCCGCCGCGCACGCCGACGCACCCCTCTGGCGCGGAGGCGCCCTCAGGCAGGGCGACCACGATCTCGGAGATCCCGGCCGCGCGCAGCGCGGCCACGGACCACTCGATCATCGGCCGCCCGGCGACCGGGACGAACGCCTTCGGAATCGAGGCGCCAAGCCGCGAGCCAGAGCCCGCGGCCACCAGGAGCGCGACGGACCTGTTACTCAGCGGACGCCGCGGACGCGGCGGCGAGCTCGTCAGCCGTGCGGAGGAGAATCTCGTCGAGGTAGGCCTCGGCCTCGTCCTCGGTCTTCTCGAGCGCGTACATCATCTCCGACGCCAGGATCTTCTTGGCGCGGGTGTACATCTGCTTCTCGCCCGTCGACAGGCCCTTGTCCTGCTCGCGGACGGCAAGATTGCGAACGACCTCGGCGAGCTCGTAGATGTCGCCGGTCTTGATCTTGTCCCGGTTGTGCTTGAAGCGCCGGTTCCAGTTCTTCGGCATCTCCGACACGTCGGCGGCAAGAACGCCGAGGACCGCCTTGACGGTCTCCTCGTCGATCACCCGGCGCAGGCCCGCCTTGCCGGCGTTCGCGCACGGCACCATGACCGTCATGTCGTTGTGGAGGATCTTGATCGTGAGGTACTCGCGCACCTCGCCGAGGATGTTCTTCTCCTCCTTCTTGACTACCTGGCCGGCCCCATGATGCGGGTAGACCACGTTGTCGCCGATCTCGAACTCGATGTTGACGATCTCACGCTCGATCTCGAGATCCTCGAGGTCAATAGCCATGTCGGGAATTGGGGGTTCCTCCTTTAAGCGGGGTCCGGCTGCCGGACCTTCCTGCTGGGTCAGGTTTGCAAGTAGCGGTCCACGAGGTTGATCTCCTGCAGGCGGCGAAGGCCCTCGCGGATGTCCTTCGCCCGGATTTCACCAACGCCCTCCACCGACTCCAGCTCTGGATCGGTGGCGGCCAAGATCTCGTCCAGCCCGCGGAACTCGCGGACGATGTTCTGCACCACCAGCTTCGGGAGCCGCGGGATGCGGCCGAGGATGCGGTAGCCGCGGGGCGAGACGGGATAGTCCAGCGTGTTGACCTTGCGGTCATAGCCGAGCAGCTCGGCGAGGCGACCGAAGTCGAGCAGGTCCTGATGCGGCAGGCGCGAGATGCCGTCGAGCGCCATCGCGAACGCGTCCTCGACGGGATCGGCCAGATAGTCGTGCAGCAGCGCGGCCTTGTCGCCCGCGACGCCGACCATCGTCTCCTCGAGCTGCATCTCGATCAGGCGGCCCTCGGTGCCGAGCTCGACGATGTAGCGCTCGATCTCCACCGCCATGCGCGTCACCAGCTCGGCGCGCTGCAGGACGGTGAGGACGTCGTGGAGCGTGACCCCGCCTTCGAACTCCAGCGCCGTGAGGCGCGTGGAGACCTGATCCAGGCGGGAGCGATACTTGTCCAGCGTGGCCAGGGCCTGGTTGGCCTTGGCGAGCACCGCGGGGATCTCCTCGAGGATGTACTTCGCGCCATCGACGTACAGCGAGACGACGTCGCGGCGCTGCGAGACGGCGATCACCAGCGCGTCGGTCTGCTTGGAGATGCGCTCGGCCGTGCGGTGGCGCGTGCCGGTCTCCGACGTGAGGATCGTCGGGTCGGGCATCAGCTGCACGTTGCACCACGCGATCTTGGTCGCGTTGGCGTTGAGCGCGATCGCGCCGTCCATCTTCGCGAGCTGGTAGACGAGCGCAGGCGTGTAGTCGATATCCAGCCGGATACCGCCTGAGAACAAGAACGCCAGCTCGTCGGGATCGCCGATGACGATCAGACCGCCGGTGCGCGCGTGGACGATGTTGTCGATTCCCTCGCGTACCGCGGTCCCCGGTGCGACCATCTCGAGGGCCTTCACCAACCGGGGCTCTTGCCGCGCTTCGAGCTCATTGAGCTCTTCCCCTGATCGCGGCTGCATCACGATGTAATTCTAGCAGCTACTTAAGCGCTATTTAGCCCCGATTTTTCCCGTTCCAGAGCCAAATCGGGGGGCTTGACGAAAGTGAATCAGGCTGCTACACGGGCGAGCGGAGCGCCGAGTGCGGCCCGCACCGCAGCGCGCAGAGTGGGTGTCTCCGGACCGGGTGACAGTACCGGTGACAGGCCGAACTTCGCCGCCTCCGCGCGGCGCCGGTCGTCGTGCGCGACGGACCGCAGCTCGCCGGTGAGGCCGATCTCGCCGAAGCACGCGATCGGCGTGCTCTCACCCATCGTGACGCCGCGCACAGCGCTCGCGACGGCCAGCGCGACCGCGAGGTCCGCACCCGGCTCGTCGATCCGGACGCCGCCCGCGACGTTGACGAACACGTCGGCGCTTCCGGCCCCGATCCCGGCGTGCCGGGCCAGCACGGCCAGCACGAGCGCGAGCCGGTTGCGATCGATCCCGTTGACCACCCGCCGGGGCGGCACGAGCTCGGAGGGCGAGACGAGCGCCTGCACCTCGACCAGCAGCGGCCGCGAGCCCTCCATCGCCGCCAGCACGACGCTCCCGGGCGCGCGCGTCGCCTCGCCGACGAAGCGCGCGGACGCGTCCTGCACTTCCACCAGGCCGCCCGACTTCATCTCGAACACGCCGACGTCGTTCGTGGAGCCGAACCGGTTCTTGAGCGCCCGCAGCGTGCGGTACGTCCGTTCGCGCTCGCCCTCGAACTGCAGCACGCAGTCCACGAGGTGCTCGAGCACACGCGGCCCGGCCAGCGCGCCCTCCTTCGTCACGTGGCCCACGAGCAGCACGGCGATGTTGCGCTGCTTGGCCACGCGCGTGATCCGGTCCGCGACCTCGCGCACCTGGCCGACACTGCCCGCCGCACCCGTGAGGTCGGACGCGTGCAGCGTCTGCACCGAGTCCACCACGCACACGTCCGGCGCCTCGGCCTCCATCGTCGCCAGCACCGTGTCCAGGTCGGTCTCGGCCAGCACGGGCACCTGCAAAGCGGCGCCGGGCAGCCGCTCGGCGCGCAGCCGGATCTGCGCCGCGGATTCCTCCCCGGAGACGTAGAGCGTCTTGCGCCCCGCGCCCTCGAGGTTGCCGAGCGCCATGTTCGTGAGCGTCGACTTGCCGATTCCGGGCGACCCGCCGAGCAGGACGAGGCTGCCGGGCACCAGCCCTCCCCCGAGCACGCGGTCCAACTCGCCGATGCCCGTGTGCAGGCGCGCGTGGCGCTCCGCGGCGACCTCGGCGAGCCGGGTCGGCCTCGTCGCCGCCGCGCGCGGCGCTCCGCCGCCGCCCTTCCTCGCGGCCGCGCCGCGGTTCTCCTCGACCAGCGTGTTCCACGCGTTGCAGCCGGGGCACTGCCCCATCCAGCGCGGCGTCTCGGCGGCGCAGGCGGAGCAGACGAAGACGGTGGTCGCGCGGGGCATGTCGAAGAACCTAGGCCCCGAGGCGGACGGTTTCGCCCCCTAGGCCGGTTTGGCCGCCGGCACCAAGGACCGCGCCCGCTCGGCCAACACGACCATCCCCAACGCGTCCGCGACCAGGATCGCGTCCGCGAGCATCTCCGACGCGCGCTCGACGTCCCCCTGAGCCAGGAGCATCTCCGCCCACGCCACCTGCGTGCGCGCCTGGAAGGGCCGCGCGCCCATCGCCACGTGCATCTCCTGCGCTGCGGCGAAGTGTGACTCGGCCAGCTCGTATCGCCCCTGCGCCGCGGCCAGCAGCCCCAGCAACCACGAGGCCGACCCATTGAAGGTGGCGTTGCGGCCCACGACCACGTTGCGGCCCGCGTACGGCTCGAGCATCGCGTACAGCTGGCCCGCGCGCGCGGCGTCGCCCAGCGCGCCGCACACCTCGGCGAGCACGGTCACCGCGACGAGCCAGTTGGCGTCGCGCGGGATGTCGAACCCGCTGGCGGCCATCACCTCGAACTCCGCGCGCGCCTCGTCCGGCCGGCCCAGCTCGATCAGCAGCAGCGCCAGGGCCGAGCGCCACGCGGGGATCGCCGGGTAGAGCTCGATGAAGTTGCGCACGGCGCCCTCGACCTCGGCGAGCCGGCCCTGCTCGCGGCGGACCGAGTACATGCACTGCGCGTAGTAGTGCAGGGCGTTCTCGGCCTGGCCGCGCTGGCCGATCGCCAGCGTCTCCTGGGCGAGCTGCTCGGCCTCGTCGAAGCGGCCGTCCAGCAACGCGCGGGTGGCGCGGAACAGGCCCGCCCACCACAGCCAGATCGGCCGGTGCAGGGCGTCGGCCAACTTCGACACCGCCGCGATCTGGATGTCGACGCCGTCGATGTCGCCGAGCTCCATCAGGTCGATGATCGTCCAGGCGGCGCCCTGGAGCTCGAGCTCCGGGTCGCCGGTCTGCTCGGCCACGCCGCGCAGCTCCGCGGCCACCGCGAGCCGCTCCTCGGTGTTCTCGGGCCGCCACAGCGCGTAGTGGCGCGCGTCCAGGCAGGCGGCGAGCGTCCGGGGATCGCCGAGCCGGCGCGCGATCCGCAGCGCCTCGTCCGAGAGCGACAGCCGCAGCTCCGGCTCGCCCGCGTAGTAGAGCTCGAGCGACATGCGGGCGAGCAGCCGCGCGCGCAGCGGGGAGTCGTCCTCGGGCAGCTCGGTCATCGCCTCGTCCAGCAGCGCGACGCGCTCGGGGTCCGAGCGCGAAAGCGCCGACCACGGGCCGGCCTGCCCCAGCACGCCGCGCGTGAGCAGCACCGGGTCGTGCAGCCCGCGCGCGACGCGGATCGCGGCGGCGAAGCTCTCGCGCGCCTCGCTCTCCATCCCCGCGCGCTCCTCCGACGCGCCGAGCGCCAGCAGCAGCTCCGCGCGCACGTGGTCGTCGACCGCGCCCGAGAGCTCCCGCGCGCGCAGCGCCGCCCGGTAGTGCTGCGCGGCCTCCTCCCAGGCCAGCAGCCGGTCCGCCCGCCGCGCCGCGGCCAGCGCGAAGTCGATCGCCCGATCCGGACGCTCCACCGGCGCGGCCTGCGCGAAGTGGTGGGCGAGCATCGCCAGGTGCGGGTCCAGGTCGCCACCACGCAGGGACACGAGCGTCTCGCCCACCCGCCCGTGCAGCCGCGCGCGCCGCAGCTGGGAGATCGAGTCGTAGAGCGTCGCCCGGACCAGGCCGTGCGTGAAGCCGTAGCGGCCCACGTGCCCGATCTCCCGCAGCACGCGCGCCTCGACGGCCTCCTCCAAGGCCTCCACCAGGTCGTCGTCGGGCCGGTCGACGACCGTCGCGAGCACGTCGTAGTCGAACTCGCGCCCGATGACCGAGGCCACGAGCAGCACGGCGTGCGTCGGTTCGCTCAGCCGGCGCAGCCGCCGGGAGGTGACCTCGCGCACGCCGTCCGGCACGCCCGCCTCCTCCAGCGTCACCTCCTCGCTCAACGCGCCCGCGGTCTCGCGGACGTGGCGCACGACCTCCTCGATGAAGAACGGGTTGCCCTCGGTCTCGCCCGCGAGCGCGTGCACGAACGACTCCGAAGCCGGCGCGTGCGCGAGCTCGGCCACCAGCTCACCCACCTCGAGCTCCGCGAGCCCGCCGAGCTCCAGGCGCCGCAGCGTGCCCTCGCGCCGCAGGTCGCCGATCAGCTCGTGCAGCGGATGGCGGTCGGAGATCTCGCTCTCGCGGTAGGTGCCGAGGAACAGCACGCGCCGCGGCGCGGGCGAGCGCACCAGGTGCCGCAGCAGCTGGAGCGTCGGCCGGTCCGCCCACTGGAGGTCGTCGAACACGAGCACGACCGGCGCCTCGGACCCGATCTCGCCCAACAGCGCGGCGACGGCGTCGAAGAACCGGAAACGCTGCGCGTCGGCCTCGGCCCCGCTCACGCCGCTGCCGCCCACGTGATCGGCGGGCGGCGGGCCGAACTCCGGCAGCAGGATCGCCAACTCGGCCGCGCGCGGGCCGAGTCGGTCGCGCAGCGCGTCCAGCGGCGCGCCCGCCGACCAGCCGCGCAGCATCTCGACCACGGGCTGGTACGGCGTCAGGGTCTCCTCGTCGAAGCGCCCGTAGAGCACGGCGGCGCCGTCCTCGTGCGCGGTGCGAGCAAGTTCCGCCGCGAGCCGCGTCTTCCCGATCCCGGCGTCGCCGGCCAGCAGCACGAGCGCCCGCTGCCCGTCGGCGCCCTCACGCCAGCAGCGCTCCAGGAAGGCGAGCTCGACGCGGCGGCCGATCAGCGCGTGCCGGTCCACCGCCGCCGCGAGCGGCGCGGGCCAGGGCGCGGGCTCGAGCGCGACGGGGGAGGCGACGACCGGCGCCGGACCGCGGTAGGTGGGAGGCGGCTCGCCGCGCAGCACGCGCTCGAAGACCGTCATCGCGGCCGGCCCGGGCGTCGTGCCGAGCTCCTCGCGCAGCAGCGACCGCAGCTCCTCGAACGCCCGCAGCGCCTCCGCCGGGTTGCCCGCGGCCTCGTGGACCTCCATCAGCAGCCGGTGCGCGGACTCGCGGAACGGCGCCGCCGCGATCGCCGCCCGCGCCGCCTGCTCGGCCGAGCCCAGCTCACGCCCGCCCGCCCGCAGCCCGGCCTCGGCCAGCGTCTCCAGGCCGCGCAGGCGCAGCGTCTCCAGCTCGCGCCGCTGTTCGGCCGCCCAGCCGCCCTCGGCGTCGGGCAGGAACGTCTGCAGGTCGGTGAGCAGCGCGTCGCGCGCCCGTACCGCCGCCAACGCGTGGTCGCCGGCCTCCATCGCCGCCTCGGCCTCGGCGATCGCGATCCGCGAGCTCTCGATGTCCACGCTGACCGAGCCCTCAAGCCGCAGGCGCAGCTCGCCGCGGCCCGTCAGCACGCCTTCACCCAGCGCGCGGCGCAGCTTCGACAACAGCGCGCTGAGCGCCGAGTCGGCGGCGGCGGGCGGCCCTTCGGGCCACAGGGCGTCGATCAGCTCGTCGCGCGGGCAGCCGCGGCTACGGTTGAGGACCAGGTACGCGAACAGCAGACGCCCCTGGCGCCCTGGGAGCCCTGCGTCGAGTCGACGCCCATTCGCCTCGACGAGAACGGGCCCGCACAAGCGGATGTCCCAGCCTTCGACCACCGTGTGAGCGGCAAGCTATCGGCTCGCCAAGGTTTCTCCAAGGTTTAAGCAACGCGAGAAGCGCATCATTCGCTCAGCGGCCGACGGACTGACCCCCCGGGAGCCGCGGCGACATGGACGTCGAACTGACATAGGCGGGGAGCTGACTTTGGCTCGGCAGCTCTCTCGCCATGCACAAGGGATCGTTTGACCCACGATTCCCTCCTCCATACGGCACCGGCACAACCCTCCAGCCGGCGCCTCGAGGCGGACGCCGATTGACCCCCGGCCTACCGCTTCTCAGCATCACGAACGGCCCGCCTTCCCCGGCGGGCCGTTCGTCGTTTGCGAACCTTCGGGTTGGGCTCGGGGTTTCCGGGAATGGTCAACCGATCGATCCTCACCAAGGGGGCAAGTCCATGAAGATCTCTCGACCTTCACCGTCGATGGTGGTGGCGAGCATCGCCCTGTTCGTGTCGCTGGGCGGCACGAGCATCGCGGCGGTCAACTACGCAGCGCGGGCCGGGTCCGTCGACGGCAAGAGCGCGGTCTATGCCGGCGCGAGCCTCTCGGACGCCCGTGGGAAGCTCGTGGCCACCAACAGCGGCGGCACGGACGCGGGCCGCATCCCCGGCAAGTTCGTCGCCGACGTGGCGCGCACGCAGTCCTTCAGCAAGGGCTATGAGGTCGCCGACAACGCTCCTGGCGCGCCGCAGCTGATCCAGTCGATCCGCGGCCTTGGCACCCTCACCGCCACCTGCAACGACCAGAACGCGGCGCCCGGCAACGAGGACCCGATCTCGGTCATCACGTTCAACAACACGTCCGGCCAGACGATCAACATCGCACGCCGGGTCGGCAACGGCGACGGCGCGCTCACGCTCGCGGCCAACCAGACGGCGACGTCGCTGAGCGTCGGCGGCTCGAACACGTTCGTGTTCCACATCGAGTTCGCCGGCCAGAACGCGATCATCCAGGGCGGCGTGCGCCAGGACGGCCGCGGCACACCCGCGGCCGTGTGTGGCGTCTTCGGTGTGGTGATGCAGATCCTGCCTTGAGCAGGGAGGTCTCGGGGGGACGGCAGTCCCCCCGGTCTATCTCCGGCCTCCACCGAACGAGATCACCTGCTGGATCCCGCTCGGCCGGTTCGTGTAGCGGATGGTGGTCGGCAGCAGGCCGGGCCGGAACGCGATCCGCTCCGCGTTCGCGTCCGCGCGCAGCGCGTCCGGGTCGCCCGGCACCGCGTCCAGTGCCTTCCATACCGCGGCGGCGCACCGGGCGGCGTCGCCGCCGCCGCAGTAGCGCTCCTTGAACGGGCTCTTCCACCGGGTCCCGGTCAGCCGGCCGAGGTCCTTCTCGAGGTACCAGAAGCCACCGCCGGTGAAGCCGCTGGCCGGGCCGGAGTTGGTCCCGACGAAGTCCTGGAGGCCCTTGACCGGCATCGCTGCCGCCCACAGCCGCGGGTAGAACGCGTCCCAGATCGCGGGGCCAGGGCCGGCGTCCATCACGCCGTCGGGCTCGCGATCCAGGCGCGAGGAGCCCGCGGCGCGCCAGGCGACGAGCAGCTCCAGCATCCGCGACGCGCGGGGCGTGGCGCCCGCGGGGTGCGCGCGCAACAGCTTCTCGATCACCGGCGTGAGCGCGACGCTGCGCAGGTCCTGCGTGGCGGCCGCGTTCATCGCGCCCGTCACCGACGCGAGGTCGTGCACGCCGCGCCGCGCGAGCCCTTCGTCGAGCATCCGCACGCGCTGGGTCGCGCCGTAGCTCCAGTTGTCGTCCGCGGCGCCCCAGCCCGGTGCGGGACGGTTGTTCCAGTTCACGAGCGCCCCGGAAGGCGGGTTGGCCTGGTACGGGCGCCGCGACTGCGCCAAGAAGCCGCGCCACTCGTACTCGCCGGTGCCCTTCACCGGCAGCCGCGGGTCGACGGACCTGGGCCGCACCGGCAGCCGGCCCGCCGAGTACATGGCGATGTCCTGGTCGTCGGCGTAGCCGACGTTGAACGTGAACGGCGAGCTCGCCATCGCCGCCCGGAACGTCCCCTTCGAGCGCACCTTCCCGGTCGTGAGGTCGCGGAAGCCGAGCTGCCACAGGATGTCCTGCCCGAAGCTGGCCCGCTTGCGCGAGATCGCGACTGTGCGGCCGTTGACCTTCGCGTACCCGGTCACCGGCCCGTGGACGGTCGTGCGGTAGGCGATCCGGCCGAAGCCGGTGACCGTCCCCGCGTCCACGCGGCCCATCGTGCGGCAGCGACCCTTGTAGCGGTACTTGGTGCGCGAGCCGCCGCACAGCGTCTCCACGTAGGTGTCGACCACGTCCGAGCCGGCGCTGGTGAGCGACCACGCGTAGTCCTGCCCGCGTCCGATCAGGATGTTGCCGGCGAAGCCCGGAGCGGTCGCGCCGCGCGCCTGCCCGCCGGGCCAGCTGATGTCGGCCTCGAGCGTGAGACCGGGGTACGTGTAGCCGATCTGCGGGCCGGCGACGAACAGCGGGTGCCCGGTGGCCGACCGCCGCCCGGAGACCAGCAGGAAGTTGCTCGCCCACTGGGGCACGTTGGCCGCGCTCGCGAGCCCCCGCGGGCCGGTCGGCTTGAACGAGCCCGCGTCGAGGACGACGTTGCCGGGGCCGTCGAGGTTCTCGGTCCCGTAGCGGAACGTGCGGGTCATCGTCGTCGGCGCGTCGCGGTCGTCGAAGGAGGTGAAGTCCTCGAACATCCGGTTGCCGCGCGCGGTGCCGTACTCGCGGCGCAGCGCGGAGAGGAACTGCGAGCGCCGCGCCTCGTCGCCGCCGCCCTCGCCGAAGATCTCGCCGATCACGGCGTTGGCGGCGAACACGTCCGCGCGCCGCCACGGCCTCGCTGTGCTGCCTTCCGCGCGCAGGCGCGCGTTGATGCCCTGCAGGTAGACGTCGACGTCGTGCAGCACCGCCCGGCCCGCCGCACCGGCCTCCCGCAGCGCCCGCAGGCCGTTGCGCTCGATGATGCGGTCGACCTCGGGCGTCGGCTTGTACTGGCGCAGGTTGATCACCAGGCCGAACGCATAGACGTTGGGTGCGTCGAGCGCCGCGAGCTTGGCGGCGTCGCGCGCCTGCGCGAGCAGCAGCCCACGGTCCTGCTGGAGCAGCCAGCCCATCGCCCATGTGACGTCGTCGCGCGAGCGGCCCGTGATGTGCGGGACGTTGAAGCGGTCGCGCACGACCGTCACGCCGGCGCGCGGCAGTGGTTCCGGCCGCGCCGGCCCGTCCGGCCCAACGCCGAACCCCGCGGACTTGAACTTCGTCATCAGGTCGTCATTGGTGACCTGATCGAAGAGCGGCGTCAGCGCGTCGTACATCAGCGCCTGCTCCTCCGCCCCGGGCGGCGGTGGCGCCGACCCGTACTGACCCGAGGCAATGATGTTGCGCGCGACGGCGGCGTAGTCGTCGGCGGCTGCTGGTGCGGCCGCCAGGGCGAACGTCACCGCCGCGAGAGCGACGGTCCTGGACATGGTGCGGCACGCTATACCGCGATGCTCGTCGAACTCGCCGCTTCCGCGGCGCTCCTCGCCTCTCCGAACGTGGAGGCCGCCCGCGACTACGCGGCGTCCCGGCCCGGCACCGTCGCGTTCGCCGTGCGCACGCCCACGACGTTCGAGGGCGTCGAGGCGGACCGCGTCTTCCCGAGCGCGAGCGTCCTGAAGGCGATGCTGCTCGTCGCCTACACCCGCTCGGCGCGCGACCGGCCGCTACGCGCCGACGAGAAGCGGCTGCTCGACCCGATGGTCCGCCGCTCCCACAACGCCGCGACGAACGTCATCTTCAGCCGCGTCGGCACGGGCGGCCTCGCCCGCCTGGCCAAGACCGCCGGCATGGCTCGCTTCACCCCGGTCAGCCCGATCTGGGGCAATTCCCGGATCACCGCGCGCGACCAGACGCGCTTCTTCCTGCGCATCGACGCGCTGCTCCCGGCCCGCCACCGCGCCTACGGGCTCAGGCTCCTGCGCACGGTCGTCCCGAGCCAGCGCTGGGGCGTCGGCCGGCTCGCGCTGCCCGACTGGCGCGTCTACTTCAAGGGCGGCTGGGGGTCGGGCACCGGCGCCGTCGACCACCAGGTGGCGCTGCTCGTCCGCGGCGAGGAGCGGATCGCGATCGCGGTCCTCACCGCGGACAACGGCTCCCACGCCGCGGGCAAGCAGACGCTCGAAGGCGTGTTCAGGCGCCTTCTTCCTTAAGGCTCCTCATCGAGCTTGGCGAGGTTCTCGGCCGCGAGCTCGTCGCCGCGCGCGGCGGCCCGCTGCAGCAGCTCGCGCGCCTCATCGAGCCGCCCCAGGTCGCGCAGCAGCACCGCGAGGTTGTTCTCCGCGTCCAGGTCGCCGGCCGCGAGCGCCTGGCGGTAGAGCGCCTCGGCCTCCTCCTCGCCGTCCTCGTACTCACTGAGCAGGTTGGCGAGGTCGATCATGGCCGACACCGACCCACGCTCGACGGCGGCCCGGAGCACCTCCTCGGCCTCGTCGTCGCGCTCCTGCTCGACCAGCAGCGTGCCGAGCACGACGGCGCCGTCGTCCTCGCCCTGCTCGATCGCCTGGCGCAGCAGCGTCTCGGCTTCCTCCTCGTTGCCGTCGAGGTCCTCGATGTAGAGGATCGCGAGCTCGACGAGCGCCTCCGGCTCCTCCTCGGCCGCGACCCGCAGCTCCTTGGCCGCCTCCTCGAAGCGCTCCTGCTCGCGCAGCAGCATGCCGAGGTTGAGGTTGCCGATCCGCTGGCCCGCGGCCGCGGCGGCGCGGAACTCGGCCTCGGCCTCCTCCGGGCGCTCGAGGTCCCACAGCGCGTTGCCGAGCGGGACGTGCCCGTCGGGATCGCCGCTCGCGATCACCTCGCGCAGCAGCGGCTCGGCCTCCGCGGCCCGGTTGAGCTGCACCAGCAGGTCGCCGAGGTAGTACCCGGCGTCCTCCTCGCCCTCTTCGAGCGCACGGCGGTAGGCCGCCTCGGCGGCCTGCTCGTCACCGGCGAGATGCGCCTCGTTCCCGCGGGCGAGCCATTCAGTGAGATCCGAATCCACACCCACAACATAAGAGAGGGCGCCACTTGGGCGCCCTCTCGTGAAGCGGGGGGACTCGGGGGACGGCAGCCCCCCGATGGTTCTTACTCGGTGTCGCTCGGTGGGACCGGCGGCGTGTCCAACGCGCCGGTGTCGTCGACCGCCTCGGGCTCGTCGCCCTCCTTGCGGCCGCCCACGCCGACCGGGGCCGGCTGCTCGACGGGCTTGACGATGTTGAGGGTGACCTCTTCGTCGGAGCCCTCGGGCGCCTTATCGACCATCACGGTGCCACCCGGCACGAGCTCGGAGCGCAGCACGAAGTCCGCGAGCGGATCCTCGATGTAGCGCTGGATCGCCCGGCGCAGCGGACGGGCACCCATGGCCGGGTCCCAGCCCTTCTCGACCAGGTAGTCCTCGGCCTCCTCGGTGAGCTCGAGCTGCAGCTCCCGCTCGGCCAGAGACGTCCGGATGCGACGCAGCAGCAGCTCGACGATCGACTTGATCTCTTCCTTGGTGAGCTTGTGGAAGACGATCACGTCGTCGATGCGGTTGAGGAACTCAGGCCGGAAGACCTTCTTGAGCTCGCCCATGATGCGGCCCTTCATGTCGTCGTACGAGATACCGGTCTCGTCGTCCGACACGGCGAAGCCGAGCGGCGTGTTGCGCGCGATCTCGCCCGCCCCGATGTTCGAGGTCATGATCACGATCGCGTGGCGGAAGTCCACCGTGCGGCCCTGCGAGTCGGTCAGGCGACCGTCCTCGAGGATCTGCAGGAGGATGTTGAAGACGTCCGGGTGGGCCTTCTCGATCTCGTCCAGCAGCAGCACGCTGTACGGCTTGCGGCGGACCGCCTCCGTCAGCTGGCCGCCCTCGTCGTAGCCGACGTAGCCCGGAGGCGAGCCGACCAGACGGGAGACCGCGTGCTTCTCCATGTACTCGGACATGTCGATGCGGACCATCGCGTCCTCGTCACCGAACAGGAACTCCGCGAGCGTGCGCGCCAGCTCCGTCTTGCCCACGCCCGACGGGCCCAGGAAGATGAACGAGCCGGTCGGCCGCTTCGGGTCCTTGAGGCCGGCACGCGAGCGGCGGATCGCCTTCGCGACGACCTCGATCGCCTGGTGCTGACCGATGACGCGCTTATGGAGCTCTTCCTCCATGCGCATCAGCTTCTGCGTCTCGGCCTCGGTGAGCTTGAAGACCGGGATGCCCGTCCACATCGAGACGATGTCGGCGATCTCTTCCTCGCCGATCGACGGACGCTCCCCACCTTCGCCGGACTCCCAGGCGTCCTCGAGGTCGCGCTTCTTGTTCGTGAGCTGACGCTCGCGATCGCGAAGGTGCGCGGCCTTCTCGAACTCCTGGTTCTCGATCGCGGCCTCCTTGTCGCGCCGCGTCGTCTCGATCTCCTCCTCGAGCTCCCGGTACACGGGCGGGGAGGACATCGACTTGATGCGCATGCGCGAGGCGGCCTCGTCGATGAGGTCGATCGCCTTGTCCGGCAGGAAGCGGTCGGAGATGTACCGGTCGGCCAGCTCCGCCGACGCCTCGAGGGCCTCGTCGGTGATGTTGACCTTGTGGTGCGCCTCGTAGCGGTCGCGCAGGCCCTTGAGGATCTGCACGCACTCCTCGAGCGACGGCTGGTCGACGGTGATCTTCTGGAAGCGACGCTCCAGCGCCGAGTCCCGCTCCAGGTACTTGCGGTACTCGTCCAGCGTCGTCGCGCCCACCGTCTGCAGCTCGCCACGGGCGAGGGCCGGCTTGAGGATCGAGGCGGCGTCGATCGCGCCCTCCGCGGCACCTGCGCCGACGAGGTTGTGGAGCTCGTCGATGAACAGGATGATGTCGCCGCGCTGGGTGATCTCCTTCATCACCTTCTTGAGGCGCTCCTCGAACTCGCCGCGATACTTGGAGCCCGCGACCAGGGCGGCAAGGTCGAGCGTGTAGATCTGCTTGTTCTTGAGCAGCTCCGGCACGTCGCCGTTCGTGATCCGCTGGGCCAGGCCCTCGACCACGGCGGTCTTGCCGACGCCCGGCTCACCGACGAGCACGGGGTTGTTCTTGGTGCGCCGCGAGAGGATCTGCATGATCCGCTCGATCTCCGTCTCACGCCCGACGACGGGGTCCAGCTTGCCGTCGGCCGCCAGCTTGGTCAGATTGCGACCGAACTGGTCCAGCAGCTTCGAGGACTTCTTGCCCTCGGCCGTCTGACCGCCGGCACCCGCCTGCTGCTGGCCCTGGCCACCGCCCGAAGGACGGCGCCCACCCGGGCCCGACAGCATCCTGATGACCTCGTTGCGGATCTTCTCCGAATCCGCGTCGAAGTCGAGCAGGATGCGCGCGGCGACGCCCTCGTTCTCGCGGACGAGGCCGAGCAGGATGTGCTCGGTGCCGATGTAGTTGTGGCCGAGGCTCAGCGCCTCGCGGAGAGCCAGCTCCAGCACCTTCTTCGCGCGCGGCGTAAAGGGGATCTGGCCAGAGGTCACTTCTTCGCCGGAACCGACGATGCGGACAACCTGGGCGCGAACGCGCTCCACGGTGATGTCCAGGGACTCGAGAACGCGCGCGGCGAGGCCCTCCTCCTCTCGGAGGAGACCAAGGAGGATGTGTTCGGTCCCGATGTAGTTGTGCTTGAGCGTCCGCGCCTCCTCCTGGGCGAGGACGACCACCTGACGTGCTCGCTCTGTGAATCGCTCGAACATGGGTTGGGGAGCTTCCTTCCTACTAGTGCTCGCCTAGCGCTCGGTCGTTCTGGTGGTCTCGAAAATGGTTTGTGGGAGGGCAGTGACGGAAGGCCCGGAAGACGAAAATACCCCGGCTCTCATCCGGGTATGCGGCGGTCACGCCGGTCCGGATCAGGGCTCGGGGCACGTCTTTGGCCATACCCCAGTCTACCAACGGGGAGAGGCCGTGATCTCTGCTGGACGAACGGTCGAAACCGCGGCTACTTCAGGGCGGGGAAGAGGACCACTTCCCTGATGGTCCGCTGACCGGTGAGGAGCATGGTCAGACGGTCGATGCCGATGCCGATCCCGCCGGTCGGCGGCATGCCGTGTTCCAGGGAGAAGATGTAGTCGGTGTCGAACGGCGGAGCGCTCTCGTCACCCGCCGCGGCGTGCCGGACCTGCTCCTCGAATCGGGCTCGCTGATCGTCCGGATCGTTGAGCTCGGAGAAGGCGTTGGCGAACTCCATGCCGTCCGCAAAGGCCTCGAACCGCTCGACCAGGCCGTCGTGCTCCCGGTGTCTTTTCGCGAACGGTGAGAGCTCGACCGGGTAGTCGTGCAGCATCGTCGGCTCGATCAGGGTCGGCTCGACGTGCTTGGACACCAGGTAGTCCACGAGCGCCGCCCAGTTGGGCTCGTCCGGGACCTCCATGCCGGCCTCGCGCATCGCGCCCTGAAGGGACTCCAGGCTGCGGTTGGCGAGCACGTCGATGCCGGTTCGGGAGTGCACCGAGCCGGCCAGCGTCTCGCGCTTCCAGGGCTGTGCGAACTTCTCGGAGCCGACCGCCTCGCCGACCGCACGCACCAGCCGCTCCGCCCGCTCGGCGACGACCTCCCAGTCCGCGTACGCCTCGTACCACTCGAGCATCGTGAACTCGGGGTTGTGCTTCGGGCTCAGGCCCTCGTTGCGGAAGTCCTTGCCGAGCTCGTAGACGCGCTCGAGCCCGCCCACGATCAGGCGCTTGAGGTAGAGCTCGGTCGCGATGCGCAGGTACATCGTCTTCTCGAGCGCGTTGAAGTGCGTCGTGAACGGCCGCGCGAGCGCGCCGCCGTAGATCGGCTGCAGGACCGGCGTCTCGACCTCGATGAAGCCCTCGTCGTCGAGAAAGCGGCGGATCGCGGACACGATCTTGGCGCGCGTGACGAAGACCTCGCGCGTCTCCGGATTGGACATCAGATCCAGCTCCCGGTGGCGGAAGCGCGTCTCGGTGTCCGTGAGCCCGTGGTGCTTCTCGGGCGGCGGGCGCAGCGACTTGGCCAGCAGCGTCCAGCCGGAGAGCAGGACCGACAGCTCGCCGCGGCGGGTCTTGAAGATCGTGCCGTCGGCGCCGATCAGGTCGCCGAGATCCATCGTGAGCAGGCGCTCGAACGCTTCGTCGCCGAGCACATCGCGGCGCGCCTGCAGCTGGATGCGGCCCGTGCGGTCGTCCAGATCCAGGAACGCCATCTTGCCCTGGCCGCGGCGCGCGTGCAGGCGCCCGGCGACGCGGACGCGCACGTCGGTCTCCTCGCCGTCGGCGAGGCCCTCGTGCGGCGCCTTGGCCTCGGCGATCGGCGTGACGCCCGCGAAGGCGTGCGGGAACGGCTCGATGCCCGCCTCGCGCAGGCTCTCGAGCTTGCGGCGGCGGACAGCGAGGAGCTCGGAAGTCTCCTCTTCCGACACCGTTACGCGACTTCGATCTTGTCGACCTTGAGCTCGCGCTGCTTGCCCGAGGGCAGGACGACCTTGACGCTGTCGCCCTTCTTGCGGCCGATCAGCGCCTTGCCCACCGGCGACTCGTTGGAGAGCTTGTTCTCCGACGGGTTCGCCTCGGTGGAGCCGACGATCGTGTAGGCGGCGGACTTGCCCTTGTCGTCGGTGACGTGCACCTGCGAGCCGACCCGGACGACATCGGCGTCCAGCTCGGAAGCATCGATCACGGACGCCGAGCGCAGCTTGTCCTCGAGGCTCGCGATGCGGGACTCCAGCATCGCCTGCTCGTTCTTGGCGTCGTCGTACTCCGAGTTCTCGGAGATGTCGCCGAACTCACGCGCTTCCTTGATGCGCTCGGCCACCTCGCGACGCTTCGTCGTAGAGAGGTGCTCGATCTCCTTCTTGAGGTTCTCGAGGCCTTCTGGGGTGAGGATGACGTCCTTCTGCATGCTGCGTCAGTCCTTCTGCGGGGCTGAAGATGGAAACGGCCCGCTCGTCAGGCGGACCGGTGACTCCACACCTATACGGCCGTGGAGGGCGCGCAGGATAGCAACAGCACCGAGCGCTGTTGCTCAAGGGTGTCTGCGCGCTGGAGCGCGTCCTGGACCGACTTGGGCGCCCCGAGCCGCTCGATGTACCACGGGTGGAACTTCTTCAGGTAGCGGGCGGCTCGCTCCGGCCCGAGGTGTTCCTCGGCCCGGTCGATCACCCAGTGCCACTCGGCCAGGATCTCGTCCGGCGTCGGATCCTCCGTGCGCTCGCCGAGCACCTGCGCGAACAGCCACGGGTTGCCGAGCGCGCCACGGGCGAGCATGACCGCGGCGCAGCCGGTGTGCTCGAACACCCAGCGGATGTGCTCCGCGCCCTCCATCCCGCCGGAGACGATCACGGGGACGGGGAGCTCCTCGACGAGCTGCTTGGCCAGGTCGTAGTCCGGCGTGCCCTTGTGGCGCACCGCCGCGGAGCGCGGGTGGAAGGTGATGCCGGCGACGCCGGCCTCGTCGACGAGCCTGCGAGCCAGCTCGAGGCCCTCGACACCGCCCTTCTTGACCGACGCGCGCAGCTTGACGGTGACCGGCAGGCCGGAGCCCTCGCGCGCGGCCTTGGCGATCGCGACCGCGGAGTCCGGGTCGTTGATCATGGCCGCGCCCGCGCCCGTCTTCATCACCTTCGGCACGGGGCAGCCCATGTTCAGGTCGAGGATGTCCGCGCCGACACGGGCGACCTCGGCCGCGGCCGAGCGCATGACGTCCGGGTCGTGACCGAACAGCTGGATCGCCAGCGGGCCCTCGTCCGGGTGGACGCGCAGCAGCTCCTTGTGGGTCTTCTCGTTCCCGTAGTGGATCGCGAAGGAGGAGACCATCTCCGAGACGGCGAGGCCGGCGCCGAAGCGCTTGGCCTGGAGGCGCACGAACCAGTTGCCGATCCCGGCGAGGGGGGCGAGCATCACCCGGTTGGTGATGGTGACGTCGCCGATCTGCCAGGGGTCGGTCAAAGAGCGCACGTGGTCAAGGGTACGAGCGTTCGTGAACGGCGAGCACACCGGCTGGCGCGGCGCCTGCGCTCGGGGCGTGATCGTTTATCGGCGGGCCGCAAGGGGGTGGTCGACGAAACTCGCGCATAGCGATACTTTCGTCGACCACCCCCTTTGCGCCCGGGACTAGGCGTGGTCGGTCTTGGTCGGTTCGCGCAGGAAGTCGGCCAGTTCGGTGAAGCCCGACCGGCGCGCCGCCGCTTCCGGCGTGAGGTCGTCCCAGCCGACCCACTGCGGGTCCGCTCCCCGCGCGAGCAGCAGCTCGGCGTTCTCGCGCGAGCCGCCGTGGGCTGCGGCCCACAGACCCTGGGTGGCGTCGCCCTCGCCGAGCGGGAGGCCCAGCGCGCACGCGGCCAGGAACGACGGAGTCGCGCCTCGCTCGACCAGGCGGCGGGCCGCGCGCCACTGGCCAAAGGCCCACGCGTCGTCCAAAGGTGTTCCACCGCCGATCACGCCGCCGCGGGCGTCGATGTCCGCGCCCGCGTCCAACAAGGCGTCGACCATCAAGACGTCGTCGTTGCTCGCGGCCCAGTGCAGCGGCGTCTCGTCGTGCTCAGGCCCACCGAACCGAGCGTTCACATCGGCGCCTGCCTCCACCAGCAGCGCCAGGAGCTCCACGGCTCGGTCTCGGTGCCCCGGCCAGTCGACCAGTGAGTGCAGGAGCGTCCGCGCGCCGTCCGGACGCGCGGTCGCCAACGACGGATCAGCCGCGAGCGCCGCGCGGAGGTCCTCAACCGAGGCTAGGAATTGCGCTCCCAAATGATCCTCAGCCCCGTCAGCGTCAACAGCTCGTCCGCGATGTCGATCGTCGTGCAGTGGGGGACGACCGCGCCCGCCAGGCCGCCGGTGGCCAGCGTCTGGAACTCGCCGAGCTCGTCGTGCAGGCGCGAGATGATCCCGTCCACCATCCCGGCGAACCCGTACAAGACGCCCGCGCGGATCGCGTCCACGGTGGACTTGCCGATCAGCGCGCGCGGCGGCGTCAGGTCGATGGCCGGCAACGCCGCGGCCCGCGCGCTCAAGGCTTCGAGCGAGATCTCGACGCCCGGGAAGATCACGCCGCCCAGGTACTCGCCGCCCGCGCTCACGACGTCGTGCGTCACGGCGGTGCCGAAGTCGACGATGACGCACGCGCCGCCCACGCGCTCGTAGCCGGCGACCGCGTTGACGAGCCGGTCCGGCCCGATCTCGCGCGGGTTGTCGTAGCGGATCGGCATGCCGGTGCGCAGGCCCGGGCCGACCAGCAGCATCTCGTGCCCGAGGTAGCGCTCGGCCATCCCGGTCCACTGGGGACGCAGGGACGGCACGGTGGAAGACACGATCGAGGCGTCGACGTCCGCGAACGTCAGGCCGCGCAGGCCCAGCAGCGCGCGCAGCACGGCGCCGAGCTCGTCCGAGGTGGAGGTGCGGACGGTCGCGAAGCGCCAGTCGTGCACGAGCTCGCCCGCGTCGTAGACGCCGAGGTGGGTCTGCGTGTTCCCCACGTCGACGACCAGCAGCCTCACGGCCCGACCTCCAGCGGCGGGCCGGCGACCACCACGTCCTGGCCGTCGATGCGTGCCAAGGCGTCCGCAGCGGGCCCGCGCCCCGGGACCATCAGCCCCGGCGCGAGCTCGAGCAGCGGCACGAGCACGAACCGCCGGGAAGTGACCTCGCGATGCGGCAGGACGAGGCGCTCGGAGGAATACTCGAGCTCACCCAGCAGCAGCAGGTCGACGTCGATCGGCCGCGGGCCGTGCTTGACGTAGCCGTCCTCGCCGGCCAGGGTGCGGCCGAACGCGCGCTCGACGGCCTTGCACGCGTCCAGCAGCTGCTCCGGCCCGAGCGCGGTCTCCACGCGCAGCACGGCGTTGAAGAACGCGCGCTGATCCAGGACCTCGCCGACGGGCTCGGTCTCGTACACCGACGAGGACGCCAGCACCACCACGTCGTGCGCCCACAGGCACTCCACGGTGGCCTGCAGGTTCACCCGCCGGTCGCCGACGTTGGAGCCCAGTCCGAGGTACGCGATCTCGTTCACGCCGGCAAGAGTCTGGCGATCCGGCGCGGAACCCACCAGTTCCAATCGCCCAACATGCGCATCAACGCCGGAACGAGCAGCGCGCGGACGATCGTCGCGTCGATCAGCACGGCGACCGCGACGCCGAACCCGAGCTGCTTGATGAAGATCACCGACGCCGTCACGAAGCACCCCAGCGCGACCACCATCAGCGCCGCGGCGAACGTGACGATCCGCCCCGTCCGCTGCAGCCCCAGCGCCACGGCCTCCTCGTTGGAGAGCCCGGAGTCGTGCAGCTCCTTGATGCGCCCGAGCAGGAAGACGCCGTAGTCCGTGGACAAGCCGAACGCGACCGCGAACAGCAGCACGGGCTGGCTGGACTCGATCGCCCCCTGCGAGTCGAACCGGAACAGCCAGTCGAGGTGGCCGTCCTGGAAGACGAGCACCATCAGCCCGAACGCCGCGCTCAGCGTGAGCAGGTTCATCACGAGCGCCTTGATGGGCAGCACGACCGACCGCAGCATCACGAACAGGATGATCAGGGTGGTCGCGCACAGGATCGCCAGCGCGAGCGGCAGGTGGTCGCGCAAGGAGGCCTGCTGGTCGACGAACCCCGCGGTCTGTCCGCCCACCCAGAACTCGAACGGCGCGTCCACCGCGCGCACGTCGGCCACGAAGTCCTTCGCCGCCTCCCCCAGCGGCTGACCGGGCGCGATCAGGTCGATCCGCCCCTCACCCACCCGCGGCGGCGCGACCGGCGCCGGCAGTCGCGCCGCGAACGCGCGCAGCTCCGCGGCCGGCGTCCCCGGCGGCACCGCGACGTACACCGGCGACGTCTCGCTCGGCGGGAACTTCTGCTTGATCGCGTCGTCGACGACCCGCGCGCTCTGCTCCTTCGGCAGCACCGAAGCGTCCACGCCGGTGAACTCGATCCGCAGAAACGGCAGCCCCATCGCGACGAGCAGCACGCCCGCGGCGACCGAGTACGGCACCGGCCGGCGCATCACCCGCCGGGAGTGCCGGTACCAGAAGCCCGACCGCTCGCCGGCCGCCTCGCGCGCGATGGCGTCCTTCCAGCGTCGCGGCCCGCCCGCGTTCACGCGCTCGCCCAGCGCGCCCAGCAAGGCCGGCAGCAGCGTCAAGGAGACGCCCGCGGCGATCAGCGCGCACAACGCACCGCCGATGCCCATCGAGTACAGGAACCGCTGGCGGAACACGATCAGCGCAGCCAGCGCGCACGCCACGGTCACGGCGCTGAAGAACACGACGTGCCCCGCCGTGCGCAGCGTCACGCGCAGGGCCTCCTCGCGCGACCGGCCCGCGGCCAGCTCCTCCCGGAAGCGCGAGACCATGAACAGCGAGTAGTCGATCGCCAGCCCGAGCCCGAGTCCGTTGATCAGGTTCAGGGCGTAGACCGACATCGGGTTCACGTGCGCGTTGATCAGCCGGATCGCGAGAAAGCTGAGCAGGATCGTCGCGCCACCCACGGCCAGCGGCAGCAGCGCGCTCACCGCGCTCCGGAACACGAGCAGCGAGAGCAGGAACAGCAGCGGGAAGGCGATGATCTCCGCGCGCAGGATGTCCGCCGACACCTGGTCGCCCACCTGCGGCGCCGCGATCGCGCCGCCGCCGAGCGTCACCCATGGGAACGCGCGCATCCGGTCCTCGATCGCCTCCGTCGCGCCGCGCGGGTCCTCCTTGTAGGTGGCGAGCAGGTAGGTGGAGCGCCCGTCGCGGGAGACGAGCCGTTCGTCTCCGCCCGGCTCGTAGGCCGTGACCGCCGCCACGCCGGGGTGCCGCAGTTCCCGCGCGACCGCGCGGATGCGCGCCTGTCCCGCGGCGCTCGAGGCCGGAGCGTCGAGCCGGACCAGCGCGACCAGCTGCGGCGCCGCGTACGTCCCCGTCGCCGCCACGACGGCGTCCCGCGCGACCACCGCCTCCGCCGACGGGTCGTCGAAGTCGTTCTCGTTGCCGAGCTCGCCGAAGACGGGCAGCGCGAACACCGCCGCGACCAGCACCATGATCAGCGAGCCGAGCAGGATCGGCTTGCGCCGGCGGAAGATCACCACTCGAAGTCGAGCATCGCGACGACGTTGAGCAGCATGCCCTCCCCGAAGAAGTTCCACGTCTCGACGGGGGCTACGCCCGCGAGGTCGGCGACCGTCTGGCGCAGGTGCTCGAACTTCCGCCGTACGTACGCGCGGATCTCCGGGTCCGCGACCGCGTAGGCGCGCATCTGGAAGAGCAAGGCGTGCCGGTCGGGTAACAGCTCCTGACCGTACGCGAGCCCCATCGTCGCGAACCGCTCCTCCGGCGTGTCGCCGGCGGCCGCGGCGGTGAACACGCCCTCGACCCGCGCGAAGCACTGGTCCACGCACGCCTCATAGAGCCCGCGCTTGGTCTTGAAGAGGCGGAACAGGTACGGCTGGGACACCTCGGCCTCGCGCGCGATGGCCTCGGTCGAGGTGCCGTCGTACCCGCCCTCGGCGAAGTGGCGGAACGCGATGCCGACAACCTCGGCACGCCGCTCCTCAGCTGACATCCGGGCCATGCGCCCTAGATGTTAGTGACCACTAACGTTCTTCCCGCCAGACTTCGACCGACACCTCTTCGACCGGCAGCGGGATCGGCGGCTCGGGCTTGGAGGCCTTCACCGTCACGCTCTCGGCGCCGAACTGGGAGGCGAGCCGGTCGGCGATCACCGCGCACAGCCGCTCCAGCGTCCGGTAGGACTGCTGCTGGGCGATCAGCGCGATCACCTGGCAGACCTCTCCGTAATCGATCGTGTCCTCGACGCGGTCCGTGATCAGCGCGTCGGGCTCGCCCGCGTCGAAGCGCACGTCCAGCAGGATCCGCTGGCCGACCTTGCGCTCCTCGGCGGTGACGCCGTGGTGGGTGTAGAGCGAGAGCCCGGTGATCTCGATCGTGACGCCGACCTCGAGGCCTTCCTCGTCGTCGTCCTCGTCTAGATCGTCGTCTTCGTACTCGTCTTCGGGCTCGTCGGCCATGCGGCGAAAGTAGCACTCGCGACCTTCAGCGCGTCTGCGACCGCCGCGACGTCGTGCACGCGGAACACGCGCGCGCCGCGCTCCAGCGCGATCACGCAGGTCGCGACCGTGCCGTGCACGCGCTCGGTCACGTCCCGCCCGGTGAGCCGCCCGATGAACGTCTTGCGCGAGGTCCCGATCACGAGCGGGCGCCCGAGCTCGGCCAGCTCGTCCAGCCGCGCGAGCAGCTCCAGGTTGTGCTCGAGCGTCTTGCCGAAGCCGATCCCGGGGTCGAGCTGGATCCGCTCCTCGGGCACGCCCGCAGCCACCGCCGCCTCCATGCGCTCGACCAGGAACGCCTTGACCTCCGAGACGACGTCGTCGTAGCGCGGGTTCTTCTGCATGGTCCGCGGCTCGCCGAGCATGTGCATCAGGCAGCAGTCGAGCCCGCGGTCCGCGACGAAGCCGGCCAGCTCGGGATCGTGCCGGAACGCGCTGACGTCGTTGACGTAGCTCGCGCCCGCGTCCACGGCCGCGCGCGCCACGTCCAGCTTCATCGTGTCGATCGAGACCTGCGCGACCCCGCTCAGCCCTTCCACCACCGGCACCACGCGAGCAAGCTCCTCCCCCGCGGGGACCGGGTCCGCGCCGGGCCGCGTGGACTCACCGCCCACGTCGAGGATCGTGGCCCCCTCGGCGGCGAGCCGGCGACCGTGCGCGACCGCCTGCGCCGCGTCGTCGAACTGCCCGCCGTCCGAGAACGAGTCGGGCGTGACGTTGACGACGCCCATGATCGAGAACTCCACGCGCTTAAACGCTACCGGCCACCCAATGGGTGGCCGGAGCGGGTCTTGCGGGTTTCGGGGAGCGGCTACCAGACGGAGGAGGAGGTTCCGGTAGCCGGGTTGGAGGAGGAGGGGAGTTCCCGAACCACGGGGACCGCATAGGTGTGGGGAGTCAGGCTGCGGGAGGTTCGGGGGAGGAGGAGGGTCATGAGTGTGAGGAGTGAGGAGGGGTGCTGCTTGATACGTAGTCTCCGCTCCTGGGCCCCTCCGTGTGAGGGTGTTGCCTGGCGTCCCGCGGTGCGGCTCTCCGCACCCGGTGGGTACGGCCCGCGTGCCGGCGGTCCGTGACGGGCGTGACCGTGCGCCGCGGCGGCGCGGTGCTGAGCGCGATGCCCGCGATGATCACCGCGCCGCCCAGCAGCTGCACCGGGCCGAACGGGTCACCGAATGCGAGCGCCCCCGCGGCGGCGCCGACGAGCGGCTCCAGGTTCAGGAAGGCGCCCGCGAGCTCCGGCGACACCCGCGACTGCCCGTAGGCGAACAGGGCGAACGGGAGCAGCGTGCCCGCGAGGATGAGCGCGACCAGCGCGACCACCGGCGTGAGCGTCGCCGGCGCGGCCGGGATGCCCTCCAGCGCCGCGTTCGGGATCGCGATCAGCGCGCCCGCGACCATCTGCACGGCGGTCACGGCCATGGGGTTCTGCCCACGCAGCAGCCGCGGCTGGACGACGACGAAGGTGGCGCTGAGCGTCACGGACGCGAACACGAGCGCGTCCCCGCCCAGCGTGGATCCGCCCCCACCGCCTCCCGCGACGATCCCGACGCCCGTGAGCGCGAGCGCGAAGCCCACCCACGCGGCCGGACCCGTCGAGCCCTTGCCGGTCGCCGCCGCGATCAGCGCGACCAGCGCCGGCACGGCGCCGACGATCAGCGCCGCGTGGCTCACGCTCGTCGCGTGGATGCCGGCGTTCTGCAGCAGGATGACGATGCCGTAGCCGACGGCGCCCGCGAACAGGATCTGGGGCGTGACGGCCCGGCGCAGGTCCTTGCGCGCGACGACCGCGAGCAGCGGCGCGGCCAGCGCGAACCGCACAACCGTCAACCAGCCACCCGGAAGCCACTCGAGGGCGAGCTTGGACAGCGGAACGGTGAGCCCCCACAGGAGCCCGGCGGCGATGAGCGCGAAAAGCGCGGAATGACGGCGGACCAGCTTCATGACAAGCCGATTATCGGCGCCAAGCGCTTGCGACTTGTGTGGATCACTTGGATACCCGCTTAGACGAAATATCCTTTGGTGACATGGCGGTCCAACTTGACGAAATCGACGTCCGACTGCTCAGGGAGCTGGAGGCGGACGCCGACCGGCCCAACGTGGAGCTGGCGCGCATCGTCGGGCTCTCGCCCGCGGCGACGCTCAACCGCGTGCGGCGGCTGAAGGAGTCGGGCGTGATCCGCAAGATCGCGGCGCGGCTGGATTCGGCCGCGGCCGGGTTCACGCTGCAGGTCTACGTGATGGTCACGCTCGCCCGTCACGACGAAGCGGCCGAGAACCGCTTCAACCGCGAAGTGGCAGCGATCGACAACATCATCGCTGCGGACGGGGTGGCCGGCGAGACGGACGCGCTGCTGATGATCGCCGCGCGCGACGTCGCCGAGCTCCAGGTCGTGCTCTCCCGGCTGTCCACGCGCGCAGGCGCGCAGCGGCTGATCACGCTGCTGCGACTCGGCGAGATCAAGCCTTCATCGCCGCTGCCGCTGCGTGCTACATCCGTCCAATCGCGTCGAGCGTCGTAGCGCCGCCGCCGATCTTCAGGGCATGGAGATCCAAGCCAGCGCCGCTCTCATGATCCAGGCCAACAGCCTGGACGCGGTCCGCCAGACGATGGCGTCCGCCCAGGCGCAGCAGGCCCACGCCACGACGCCGGCGCAGCACGCGGACGTCGTCCTCCAGCTGTCTGCCGCCGCGCAGCAGCTGCTGGTCAAGTAGCGCTAGCCACACCTGGCGAGTGGGGTCGCTCCGCGTGAAGACGCGGGGTCGCCCCCTGCCGTATCACGGGGCCGGGCGCGATGCTCTATCCCACGATGACCGCTTACGACCTCCACAACCAGCTGCTCGAGCTTCGCGCCGAGCGCGCGCTCGCCGAGGAGACCGGCGTGGCGCACATCGCTTCCTACATGGCCGACCTGGAAGCCGACATCGC
The DNA here is from genome assembly GCF_027587175.1 of Solirubrobacter deserti. Taxonomy (GTDB): domain Bacteria; phylum Actinomycetota; class Thermoleophilia; order Solirubrobacterales; family Solirubrobacteraceae; genus Solirubrobacter; species Solirubrobacter deserti. The sequence continues at coordinate 34,111 of NZ_JAPCID010000042.1, read as the reverse complement.
CCGCTCGCACGCGGCGTTCGTCGGCGCCGCCGTCACCGAGATCGCCACCTTCCGCGGTGAACTCAGTGGCCGCAACTGGGGTTAGAACAAGAAAGGGCCGCTAGCAGCGGCCCTTTCAGTGCTAGGCGAGATCCGGTTTCTCCGGATGCGCGCGGTATTCCGCGGCGCCGCCGGCCAGGCCGGGGCGCAGCCCCGGGCGCTTGGCCTGCTCACGGTCACGCGTGACCGTGCCGGGGATCTCGGGACGCTCCGGGCCGGCCGGAAGCTCCTCGGCCTCCTCGCCCCAGACCTCGAGCTCGGTCGCGCCTTCCAGCAGCGCCTGGAACTCGTGCGACTCGATCGTCTCGCGCTTGAGCAGCAGCTCGGAGATCGACTCCAGGTGCTCGCGATGCTGCTCGAGGATGTTGCGCGCGACCTGGTGCGCGGACTCCACGATGCGGCGGATCTCGTCGTCGATCTCGCGCGCGATCTCGTCCGAGTAGTCCGGCTCGGAGTTGAACTCGCGACCCAGGAACGGCTGACCGTGGTCGTGACCGAACACGCGCGGGCCGAGCTTCTCGCTCATGCCGAAGCGCATGACCATCTGCTTGGCCGTCGCGGTGACCTTCTCGAGGTCGTTGGACGCGCCGGTCGTGATCTCCTGGAAGATGATCTCCTCCGCGGCGCGCCCGCCGAGCGTCATCGCCATCGTGTCCAGCAGCTCGGCGCGTGTCGTGAGGAACTTGTCCTCGCTCGGCATGCTGATCGTGTAGCCCAGCGCCTGGCCGCGGCCGATGATCGAGATCTTGTGGACCGGGTCGGAGTGCTCGAGGAAGTGGCCGACGATCGCGTGGCCCATCTCGTGGTACGCGGTGACCAGGCGCTCCTTCTCGCCCATGACCCGGGTCTTCTTCTCCGGGCCGGCGACCACGCGCATGATGCCCTCTTCGAGCTCGGTCTGCGTGATCTCCTTCTTGCCCGTGCGGGCGGCGAGGAGGGCGGCCTCGTTGACGAGGTTCGCCAGGTCGGCGCCGGTGAAGCCCGGCGTCTGGCCCGCGAGCGTGTCCACGTCGATGTTCTTGGCCAGCGGCTTGCCGCGCGTGTGAACCTCGAGGATCTTCGCGCGGCCCTTGCGGTCCGGGCGGTCCACGGTGATCTGACGGTCGAAGCGGCCGGGGCGCAGCAGCGCGGGGTCAAGGATGTCGGGCCGGTTGGTGGCCGCGATCATGATGATGTTGTCCTTGGCCTCGAAGCCGTCCATCTCCACCAGGAGCTGGTTGAGCGTCTGCTCGCGCTCGTCGTGGCCGCCGCCCATGCCGGCGCCGCGGTGACGGCCGACGGCGTCGATCTCGTCCATGAAGATGATGCAGGGCGAGTTCTGCTTGGCCTGCTCGAAGAGGTCGCGGACGCGGCTGGCGCCGACGCCGACGAACATCTCGACGAAGTCCGAGCCGGAGATCGAGAAGAACGGCACGCCCGCCTCACCCGCGACGGCCCGCGCGAGCAGCGTCTTGCCGGTGCCCGGAGGCCCGTAGAGCAGCACGCCCTTCGGGATGCGCGCGCCGAGCGCCTGGAACTTCTTCGGGTTCTCGAGGAACTCCTTGATCTCGTGCAGCTCCTCGACGGCCTCGTCCGCACCGGCCACGTCGCGGAACGTGATCTTCGGCGAGTCCACGCTCATGCGCTTGGCGCGCGACTTGCCGAACGACATGACCTTCGACCCACCGCCCTGGACCTGGTTCATCAGGAAGATCCAGAAGCCGATGAAGATGAGGATCGGGAAGACGTACGTGAGCAGCGACAGCAGCACGTTCGAACGGGCCGGCTTGATGTCGAAGTCGGCGATGTTGCCGTCCGCCTTCGCCCTCGAGAGCCGGGCGATCAGCTCGTCGCCGTTCTCGGGGACGTAGCCCGTCGTGTACTTCTTCGGGTCGGCGCCCTTGAGGGTCACCTCCGCCGAGTAGTCCTTCGTACGCAGCGTGACGGTCTGGATCGCGCCGGAGTCGATCTGCGTGATGAACTCGCTGTACGGCGTCTTGGGCGCCTCGTTGCCGCTCTGGATGAGCTTGGAGGCGAAGAAGGCCAACACGATCACGATCAAGATCGGGAAGGCCGCGCTCTTGAAGAAACGACTCATGAATGAGCGCGCATCCAGCGCGCGGGGGTGGCACGGCGAGTCAAGGGAATCAAGGCTACCAGGGGAATCGCGGGTCCTAAGGGGGTTGGCGCAGTGTGGTGCGCCTTCCTATGGCGCGGCTAATCGAACGTTCAGCTAGTCGTCGGTGAGGGTCAGCGTGGCCACGTACGGCAGACCCCGGTAGCGCTCGGCATAGTCCAACCCGTAGCCGATGGCGAATTTGTCGGGGATCTCGAATCCGGTGTAACGGACCGGGAGGTCCACGGTGCGGCGGCTCGGCTTGGTCAGCAGCGCGCACACCTCCAGGCTCGCCGGCCCGCGCGCCTCGAGCGTGCGCAGCAGGTACTGGAGTGTCAGACCGCTGTCCACAATGTCCTCGACGACCAGGACGTGACGCCCCTCGAGCGGCGCGTCGAGGTCCTTGAGGATCCGGACCACGCCGCTGGACTCGGTCGACGACCCGTACGACGAGACCGCCATGAAGTCGATCTCGCACGTCACGTCCAGGTGGCGCATGAGGTCGGCCAGAAACAGCACGGCGCCCTTGAGGACGCCGACGAGGAGCAGGCTCTTGCCTTCGTAGTCGCGGGTGATCTGCTCACCCATCTCCTTGATCTTGTGCTGGAGGTCGTCCGCCTGGACGAGGATCTCGCCGATCTCTTCGCTCATCGGCCGCGGAGTCTAGGCACCACGTGAGTCGCACGCGCGGCCCGTCGCCGCGCGCACGGAATCGTTCACCCGTCGCGACGCCCGGAACCCATGCGATGTCCCCGTCGGAGACCACCACGGGCAGCCGGTGGCGCTCCTCCCGCGGGATCTTTCGATCGGTGAACAGGTCCTGCAGGGACTTGGAGCCGCCAAGGCCGAGCGGCCGCATCCGGTCGCCGGGCCGCCACGGGCGCACCTCCAGGTCGGCGGCGAGCGCCGCCGCGTCGAGCGTCCCGTCCGCGATCGCGAACGCGCCCACCTCGCAGGAGACCTCGCCCTCGCCCCACGCCACCCGCCCGGGCACTCCGAGCCGCACGGAGGGGGCCACCGCGCCCTCGCGGCGTGCGACCCGCGCGCGGCCGTACTCCACGGTCACGCGGAGCCCGCCGGGCAGGTCGACGTGCCCCGTCCCTCCTCGCGCGGCGAGCGCCAGGATCGCGTCAATGTGCTCGGCGACCGGGGCGGGCTCGGCGATCCGCTGGACCGTCAGCCGCGCCAGCGCGGGCGGGAGCGTCGTCAGGTCGGCGTCCACGTCGATCAGCGCGTCCAGCACTGCCGCCTCGTCGCGCAGCTGCGCGAGCGTGCGCGCGACGTTCGCCTCCGCGGCCGGGTGCAGCGCGAGCACCTCGCGGAGCCGACCGCGCGCCGACGCCGCGTTGCTCGCGTCCTCGCGCCACGGGAGCCCCCGCACCTCGCAGTACGCGGTCGTCTCCGCGCGCGTGAGCTCCAGCAACGGCCGGATCACGCGACCCGCGCGCGCCGGCATCCCGAGCAGCGCCCGCCGGCCCGGCGAAGCGACGAGCCGGTAGAGCACGGTCTCGGCCTGGTCGGTCGCGGTGTGCCCGACGGCGATCGCCCCCTCCAGCCGCTCGGCCGCCGCGTAGCGCACCTCGCGCGCCCACGCCTGGACGTTGCCCTCCGGGTCGCCCGCGCGCACGACCTCGAGCGGCACGCCGAGGCGCGAGCACAGCGCGCGGCAGTGGGCCTCGTCAGCGCCGGCCGCTTCCCTCAACCCGTAGTTGACGTGCAGCGCCACCACCGGCCCGGCCAGCCGCACCGCGAGGTCGAGCAGGCAGACCGAGTCGCGCCCGCCCGAGAGCAGCACCACCACCGGCCCGGCCAGCAACCCGCCCGCCGCGACCCGTGCCGCGACGTCGGTCATCGCTGCGCCGCCAGGAACAGCTCGGTCGCCTCGTCGAACCCCTTGAGCTTGACCTCGCCGATCGGCTGGAACACCAGGTGACGCCCGGCGGCCGAGCGCACCTCGCGCGTGACCAGGACCTCGCCGCCGGTCGCGCGCGCCGCCACTCGGGAGGCGAGGTTCACGGCCCGCCCGTAGTAGTCGCCGTCGCGGTAGAGCACCGACCCGGCGTGCAGGCCGATCCGTGGCAGCGGCCGCTCGGTCTGCATCGTCTGGAACCCGACGGCCCAGTCGGCCAGCGCGCCCAGGTCGGTGCCGACGACCATCACCTCGTCGCCGATCGTCTTAATCACGCGCGCGTCGTCGGGGAGCGTCTCGGTCACGAGCTCGACGAAGCGCTCGACGACCTCCAGCGCCTCCTCCTCGCCCACCTCCTCGGTCAGCCGCGTGTAGCCGGCCAGGTCGGCGAACGCGATCGCCACTCGCATGCGTCCCAGCGCCGCCTCGTCCGCGACCACCTCGAGGTGCCCGACGACGTCCTGCTCGATGAAGTGGTGCAGCAGCCGCGTGTGGACGGACTCCATGATCGGCCCCGCCAGCGGCAGCAGCTCGCTCGCGAGGTCCGACAGCTCCTCCGCCATGTCGAGCACGGGCGCTCCGTCGCGGATCATCGGCTCGTGCACGTACAGGTGCACGAGCTTGACCTCGGCGTCGGCGATCTGGGCGAGCGCCTGCCCGTACACGCGCACGATCTGCAGGAAGGCGACCAGCGGGAGCCCGGCGTCCAGCACCGCGCCGAAGCGCCGCAGCAGCTCGACGTCGTCCTCGCTGAGCGCGGCCAGCGACGCGGCCGGGAACCCCGCCGCGGCCCAGATGCGGCGGATCAGCTCGGCCTCCATCCCGGTCTCGTCGACCGCCTGCTCGAGCGTCCGCGCCGCGCCGCCGCGGTCCGGGAACAGGTGCTCGAGGTACCCGTAGGCGAGCCGGCCGGTCTTGGCCGCAGTGCGCACCTGCTCGAGCGAGTGCCCGCGCGAGCGCATGCGCGCGACGATCCGCGCCTGGGCAAGCGCCGCCGGTGTCCACCGCCCGTCGCGCAGCGGCACGATCCCCTCCGCCACCCAGCGGCGCAGGGTGGCGGGCGAGACGGAGAGCGCGCGGGCGACGTCGGTCAGCGAGTCCGCCATGGCGCGCCCCAAGCTAGACGAGCAGGTGCGGCTTCTCCCGCTCGAGGTACTGCCGGTACTGCTCGTAGATCGGCTTCGTGATCGGGATCAGCGCGAGGGCGGCCTTCATGTCGCCGCCGGTCTTGATCCGCCGCCGCGCGACGGCCATCGGGACGTTCTCCTTGCCCTGGAAGTAGCGGTTGGCGACCTCCGACGACATCGTCATCTGGACCTTGGACTTCCAGTCGACGTCGTCGGACCACTCCCAGTGGAGGTTGCCCTCCTCGTCCTGGCCCGCCGCGCGGATGTTGACCACCACGTCGAAGTCGCTGAACTCGAAGCGCTGTGGCGTGTCGGCGTCACGCAGCTTGGGCCCCATCTCCGAGTCCGCGTCCATCATCGAGAAGACGGCGTCGATGACCTCACGCAGCTCCTTCGCGGATTCGAACGAGGCGCCCATCGCTACGGCGTCGGCTTCGGCTTCGGGGCCTCGGCCGCCGGCTTCGCGGACTCCGCCGCCGGCTTGGTCACGGCGGGCTTCGGCGCCGCCGGGTTCTTGGCCGCGGCCTTCTTCGCCACCGCGGACGGCTTCCTCGCGGCCGACTTCTTCGCCGCCGCCGGCTTGTTGGCGATCGCGGGCTTGGGCGCCGGCGGCTTCTTGGCCGCACCCGGCTTGCGCGCCGCGACCTTCTTGGCCGCGACGGTGGGCGTCGCCGCCGGGGCCTTCGCGACCGGCTTCTTGGCCGCCGAGCGCTTGCGCGCCGCCGGCTTCTTCACCGCGGGCGCGGGCGCAGCGGGCTCGGCCGCCGCGGGCTTGGCGCCGCCCGGCTTGAGCTCGAGCGAAGCGACACGCGCCGCCAGGCCCTCGACCTCGCTGCGCAGGCGCTTGACCTCGTCGAGGACACGCATGTCCTCGAGCGTGTGCCGCAAGCGCCCGGCCGCCGCGGCGATCTCGTCGACGATCTCGCGCGTGCGCTCGCGTGTGGCGGAGGCGCCTTCGGCGGACGCGCGCAGGGTGCCCTCCACCGCGGCACGCAGAGCAGCGACGGGATCGTCGGCGCCCTTGTCGTCCTTCTTCTTCTTCTTGTCCTTGTCCTTCTTGGCCATGACGAGCGAACCTTATTAGGACTTCTTCTTCGCTGCCGCGCGCTTGCGCGCGGGTCTCGGGGCCGGGGTCTCGTCGACGGCCAGCCGCTCCTGCTCGCGCGGCACGGGCGGCGGCACCGCGTCAATCGCGTCTGACACGTGCGAGACGTCGTGCGTGAGCTTGGCCAACTGGCCCTCGAGCGCGGCCAGGCGGTCCACGAGCGCGGCGTCGGAGCCCAACTTGGCGCTGAGCCGGTCGACGCCTTCCTGCAGGCGATCGATCGCCTCCTCGATGCCCTCCAGCCGGTTGCTGACCGTGCGCAGCCGGCGCGTGAGCCGGTCGATGTCCGCCGCGGACGGCAGGTTGAGCGCGCCCATGGCGGCTTCCTGGGCCTGCACCGCCTTCTCGCGCGCGGTGAACGCGCGGCCGATCGCGGAGTTGATCAGCGGGTTCTCGAGCAGGTCGGAGGCGAGCTTGCCCAGCGCCTCCTCGCCCTGCTTGGACAGCCGGTCGCGGAGGCCGGCGCCCTCATCGTCTGCCATCGCGTACACAACTCCTTATCGAACCTGTATGTAGCGGACGGTAGCTTAGGCGCCGAGGAACGAGGTAGCTCGACCTCGACTGCAGGTTGAGCTGTACGAAAGACCAAATTCAACTGCGGCGCGTGAACGTCAGAGCCGTCACGATGTGACGTTCACAAGTGTTGCAGTCACACTGATGCTGTCGCTAGCTTGCCCAACAACTCGGGAGGGCCAACCTCCCGAAGCCGGTTCATGACCTCACGCCGACCGATCGCCATCGCGCTCGCCGCGTCCGCTTTCTATGCGGGCATCTTCGTGACGAACGCGAACGCCCAGACGCACTACGTGCGCGTGACCCTGACGAACGGTCAGCAGCTCACGATCACGGTGGACATCCCGCCGGGCACGCCGCTCGACCAGCTGCAGATCCCGGGCCTGCCGGCCCCGATCGCCTCGATCGTGGATCTCGGGTCGACCGACAGCACGCCGACGCCGACCGCCACGGCGTCCCCGACCGTCCAGCCGACGGCGACCGCGACGCCCACCCCGACCCCGAGCGCCACGCCGGGCTCCAAGAAGGGCAAGACCGAGTCCAAGAAGGACTCCAAGGACAAGCCCGCCGAGGACCCGGTCACCGAGGACACGCAGCAGGCCGCCGAGGAGCAGGAGAACGCCAACAAGGCCTCGGGCGACGCCAACACCGAGTCGCTGACGGGCAAGGTCGCGACGCCGACCCCCACGCCGACACCCGTCCCGGACTCGCAGGTCGACCCGCCCTCGCAGGACGATCCGACGTTCTCGCTGGCCGAGCCCGGCCCCGCGAAGGCCGGCGTCCCGAACTTCTTCATCGACCGGTTCAAGATCCCGCCGTTCCTGTTGCCGATCTACCAGGCGGCGGGCACCGAGTACGGCATCCGCTGGGAGATCCTGGCCGCGATCAACGAGATCGAGACCAACTACGGCCGGCTCAACAACGTCACCTCGAGCGCCGGCGCGCAGGGCTGGATGCAGTTCATGCCCGCGACGTGGAAGGCCTACGGCGTGGACGGCAACAAGGACGGCCTCGCCGACCCGTACAACCCGGTCGACGCGATCTTCTCCGCTGCGCGCTACCTGAAGGCCGCCGGTGCCGACAAGGACCTGCGCGCCGCGATCTGGGCCTACAACCACGCCGACTGGTACGTGGACTCGGTGATCATGCGCGCCCAGGTGATCGGCGGCATGCCGACGAGCCTGGTGTCGTCGCTGACCGGCCTCACCGAGGGCCGCTTCCCGGTCGCCGCCAAGGCCACCTACGCCGACGAGGTGTCCACGCGCGACCTGAGCGGCAAGCGTAAGAAGGCCAAGAACCTGACGGTCGAGGGCGACGCCAACCGCACCGGCGTGTCGGTCTACGCGGACGCGGGTGCGCCCGTGATCGCGGTCAGCGACGTGAAGGTGACCAAGATCGGCGTCAGCGAGCGCCTCGGCCGCTTCATCCGCGTGCAGGACGCGTACGGCAACACGTACACCTACGGCCGCCTCGCGAAGATCTCGCAGCAGTACGCCGCGCCCAAGCCGCAGAAGGTCGACCCGGCCGAGGTCAAGCGCATGGTCGCCGAGGCGCCCAAGGACAAGAAGCCGACGCGCGCCGCGTCCAGCACCGACCGTCCCGCGCCCAAGTCGACCACGGTCGAGGCGACGCCGGACGCCACGCCGGCGACGACCGCGGCCGCGGCCGCGGCCGGCGTGCCGGTCAAGCAGCGCCTGTTCGCGAACCCGAAGCGCGCCAACGCGGCCGCCGCCGGCGGCGCCCAGCAGGAGTTCCTGCGCACGGGCCGCGTCGACGGCGCGCTCACCCCCGGCCTGGCGCTCGGCCTCGCGCGCGACCAGATCGTCATCAAGAAGCTGCGCGAGGGCTCGCAGGTCCCGGCCGGCACGGTGCTCGGCCGCATCGGCACCGCGTCCTCGAAGAAGCACCCGCACGTGCGCTTCGAGGTCCGCCCCGCCGGCTCCGGCGCCCCGCGCATCGACCCGAAGCCGATCCTCGACGGTTGGAAGCTGCTCGAGTCGACCGCGATCTACCGCGCGCAGGGCGCGAACCCGTTCGTCGCCGCCGACGCCGCCGCGACCGTCGGCCAGATCCTGCTGATGGACAAGGACACGCTGATCCAGCGCGTCCTGAACAACCCGCGCATCGAGATCTACGGCTGCGGCCGGCAGGACATCCAGGCCGGCCAGATCGACCGCCGCGTGCTCGCGATGCTCGAGTTCCTGGTCGCCAACGGCTTCAACCCGACGATCTCGTCCCTGCAGTGCGGCCACTCCTACCTGACCGCGTCGGGCAACGTCTCCCAGCACTCGGTCGGCAGCGCGGTGGACATCGCGGCCGTCAACGGCGAGATCATCTCGCCCTCCACGCAGGGCAAGGGCTCGATCACCGAGCAGGTCATCCAGTCGCTGCTCACGCTGCAGGGCAACATGAAGCCCGACCAGATCATCTCGCTGATGAAGTTCAAGGGCGCGGACAACACGCTGGCGATGGGCGATCACGACGATCACATCCACGTCGGCTTCAAGCCGCAGTACGGCGAGAACGCCGAGGCGTCCGAGCAGCTGTCCGCGGTCCTCAAGCCCGATCAGTGGGACCGCCTGATCCAGCGTCTGGGCGAGATCGACAACCCGATCGTCCCGCTGAACCCGTCGAAGTCCGCGCTGCGCGTCACCGACCCGACCGGCACCGACTGACGTCCGAGCAGCGCTTCCGCTTCGTCCAATGGGAGCTTCCGGGCCGGCTCGGCCCGCCGCCCGGCCGCTACGTCGTCCGCCGCTACGCCGGGGACGACGCGCAGTCGGTCGTGGTGATCGGAGAGGGCGTCGCCCCGCGCCGCGTCCGGCGCCGTGAGCCGCGCGACACCGTCCCGGTGACGCGCATCACGATCATCGACGCGGAGCCGCTCACCGACGACGCGACCGCCGGCGAGTGGTTGCGTACCGCCGACGTCACGCCCGGCTTCACCGCCGTTCTCGACCGCCTCGTGGCGGCGTTCCGCGTCGCGTCCGCGGACCCGCTGCTCGCCGATGTGGACGTCGCCCGCGCGTGGCGGACGCGCATCGGCTACGGCAGCGGCGAGCAGGTGGCCGAGGGCGAGTGGACCGAGGCGCGTGAGCTCCCGCCGCTGACCGTCTCGCCTCAGGAGCGCCGCGCCGAGCAGCGCCGGACCGACCGCCTGGTCGCGCTGCTGTCGGCCCGTGACGCGATCCTGGCGAGCGAGGAGCTGACGTTGCGCGCCCGGCTCGACCTCGACCGCTCGCGCGCTCGCGAGGCGGCGATCCAGCTGGAGGCCGCGCTCGCCACCGCCCGCGCCGAGCTCGCGGCCTGGGGGTCCTTCGGCGACCTTGCTCAGCGTCTAGTTGAGCTTGAGGGTTGCGCCGACATAGTCGCCGCAGCGGCGGCTGCGGCGCGGGAGGGCCGGCTCGAGCCCGAGACGCTCCCAGCGCTGACGCGCGCGCTCGAGACGCTTGAAGCGGCGCTGCGGGCCCGCGCGATCTACTCAGCCGAGGGCCGCGAGGACGGCGTCTAGCTCCTCGACGACGTCGCCGGAGAGCTTGACGGCGGCGTGGGCGTCGTACGGCGTCGGGCCCATGGTCACGAGCGCCAGCTGGCCGCCGTTGAGCAGCGTGTCCTGCGGCAGCCCGGCCACCGGGTGGACCTCCAGCGACGAACCGATGGCGAGCATCAGGCCGGCGGTCGCGGCGAGCGCGGTCGCGCGGTTGATCGCGTCCTCGGGCAGCAGCTCGCCGAACAGCACGACGTCGGGCTTCAGCGGCGCGCCGCAGTCGCAACGCGGGACGCCGTCGGCCTCCTCGCCGAGCCGCCGGCGCGTCTCCTGGAGCGGGTAGGAGGCGCCGCAGCGCAGGCAGGAGGCGGTGCGGATGGAGCCGTGGACCTCGATCGGGTCCTCGGTGCCCGCGCGGGCGTGGAGGCCGTCGATGTTCTGCGTGATCACGCCGGTCACCAGCCCGCGCCGCTCGAGCTCGACGATCGCGCGGTGGGCGCCGTTGGGCGCCTTGCCTTCGAGGGCCGCGAAGCGCTGACCGTAGAAGGACCAGAACCGTGCAGGATCGCGGCGCCAGACGGAGATGTGCGCGACCTCCATCGGGTCGACGTTCTCCCAGATGCCGGTCATCGGCGTCCGGAAGTCCGGGATGCCGGACGGCACGGAGACGCCGGCGCCCGTGAGCACGACGACCGGGCCGCTGGTCCGAATCAGCTCCGCCAGGCGCTCGGCGCCGGTCACCGGCCCTTGAACTCCGGCGCGCGCTTCTCGATGAAGGCGCGGATGCCCTCTTCCCCGTCCTCGGACGTGAACGCGTCGAGGAAGCCGGCGACCTCCACCGCGAGGCCCTCGTCGAGGTCCGCCTGCCCGCTCACGCGCTTGATTTGCTCGAGCGCGATCGGCGCCTGCCCGGCGGCCTTGCGCCCGTAGGCGAGCGCCGCGTCGAACAGGTCCTGGTCGTCGACGACCCGATTGACGAGCCCGCACTCGTACGCCTCGGTGGCGGAGATCGGCTCGCCGAGCAGGTTCATCTCCAGCGCCTTCGCGGCGCCGACGAGCCTTGGCAGCCGCTGGGTGCCGCCGAAGCCGGGGATGATGCCGAGGTTGATCTCGGGCTGGCCGAACGAAGCGGAGCCCGCGGCGAGCCGGAGGTCGCACGCCATCGCGATCTCGCAGCCGCCGCCGAACGCGAGCCCGTTGATGGCCGCGATCGTCACGATCGGCGAGCGCTCCCACTCGCGCGCCAGCGCGTGGATGTCCTCCAGGTGCGCGCGCCCGGACTCGGCGTCCCACTCGGTGAACGCCTTGATGTCGGCGCCCGCGCAGAACAGCGCCGGGTTGGCCGACGCGAGCACCATCGCCCGCGCGCGGCCCTGTAACTCCTCCCACGCCCGCCGCAGCCCTGCGATGACGGCCGGCGAGAGCGAGTTCGCCGGCGGGTTCTGCAGCCACACGACCGCGACCCGGCCGCGCAGGTCGAGCTTGACGGCCGCGTCCTCGTAGCCCGGCTCCGGCTGCGGGTACGGGTAGAAGCCCTGCCCGGCCTGCACGCCCGTGCGCCCCGAGGCGACGAGCCGGCGCAGCGTGACCGGCGGGTCGCCGACGCGCGCCAGGACGGCTCCAAGCCCTTCGCGGTCGGCCGCGGCGAACGGGCCCGGCTTCATCCCCGCGCCGAGCGCGAGCGCCAGGTCGATCTCGCGCAGGCCGGCGACCCCGTCCTCGAGCACCAGGCACGCCTCGACGAGCGGATCGTCCGCGGCGGTCACGCGCTGCACGATGAACCCGGGCGCGTCGGCGCAGCGCACGGCGCTCTTGCGGAGCGCCTGGGCGAAGGTCAGCGCGCACTGGACGGTCTCCGCGGAGGTGTCGTCGCCCTCGACGACCTCGACCAGCCGCGTTCCCGCGATCCAGTGGAAGCCGACGACCTTGTCCGGCCGCAGCGTGATCTCGCCGATCTCGGTGATCGACAGCGAGGACGTGGCCGTCGCCAGCACCGAGTGCCCGGGCGTCGCGGCGTCCAGCGCGGCGAACACCTCGTGGGCCGCGTCCAGGTCGCCGCCCGTGGCCTCGATCGCGAAGTCGACGTCGCCCAGCCCGTCGAAGCCGTCGGTGTGCACGACCTCGACCCCGGCGGCACGGATCGCGCCCGCGATCTCCTCGCCCAGCTCGCCGGTCCCCACCACCGCCGCTTTGAAGACGAACATGGCCTCGACCCTAGCGCTCGGCCGCCAGCTCGTAGGAGAAGCGCTGAAGCGTCCGCTGCAGCGATTCTCCGCGCTTGCGCCGCCACCACCAGCGCTGCCCGGGCGGCATCTTCTCCTTCGGCTCGGCCTCGACCTCGACCGTGATCCGCGTGCGCACGCCGTCGGTCTCGAAGCGCACGCGCTGCGTGGCGGTCGTGCGCTCGTCCTCGACCATCAACGTGAGCCCGTCGCCAGCGGTGTAGCGCAACACCCGCTCGGATACGAGCGCCCGCCCCGTCACGCGCGAGGAGTACACGCGCCGCGCGCCCTCCAGCGGCCACTCGCCCTCGAGCTTTTCCAGGTGCGTGAACCCGTCGATCCACGACGCCCAGCGCGACCGGTCGTGCCACAGCTGCTCGGCCTCCACGCCGGGCGCCTCCACGACGAACTGGGCGCGCACCGGCTTCATGGCTGACAGGATGACGCGGATGACCCTGACCGTCCTGGGCGAAGCGAGCGGCGAGCTCGAGCCGGACCGCGTGCTGTGGACGCTGACCGTGCACGCCGTCGACCGCGACGCGCGCAACGCGTTCGGCCGCTGCGCCGACCGGCTGGCCGCGCTCACCGCCGCTCTCGACACGGCGGACGTCGCGACCGGTGCCGTGGAGGTCGGCGAGGAATACGACGACCGTTCCGGCAAGATGACCGGCCGCCGCGCGGCCAGCGGGTCCGTGAGCGCGATCGCGCCGATCGCGGACGCCGGCGCGCTGGCCACGGCCGCCCTCCAGGCCGGCGCGGACGAGCTGGCGGGTCCGGCGCTGCTCTATCCGGAGGCCGGGCCGTTGATGGAGACGCTGTTGGCCGAAGCCGTCGTCGCGGCGCGCCGCGCGGCCGAGCGGACGGCGGAGGCGGCCGAGCGCCGGCTCGGCCGGGCGCTGACGATCGAGGACCGCCGCGTCCCCGATCCCGACCTGCGCCAGCGCTTCACCCTGGCCTCGCGGCGCGCGGGACGCCACCACGAGGACATGCCCGTGCTCACACGACCGCAGCGACTGACCGCCGCGGTCGTGGCCTGAGTTCGAGCTACTGGACTAGACCGCGGTCGGCTCTTCGATGCGGCGCGGGAGCAGCGTCTCGCGCGCGATCACCAGGCGCTGGATCTGCGACGTGCCTTCGTAGAGCTGCATGATCTTCGCGTCGCGCATCAGCTTCTCGACCGGGTAGTCCTTGATGAAGCCGTAGCCGCCGTACACCTGGACGGCGTCCGTGGTGACCTCCATCGCGGAGTCGGCCGCGAAGCGCTTGGCGTGCGAGGACTCGAGCGTGTTGCGGCGACCCTGGTCGAGCAGGACGGCCGAGTGCCAGGCGGCGAGACGCGACAGGTGCACCTTGGTCGCCATGTCGGCGATCATGAACTGGATGCCCTGGTGCATCGCGATCGGCACGCCGAACTGGACGCGCTCCTTGGAGTAGTTGGTCGCGAACTCGAACGCGGCGCGGGAGATGCCGGTGGCCATCGCCGCCACGCCGGGGCGTGTGCGGTCGAGGGTCATCATCGCGAGCTTGAAGCCCTTGTTCTCCTCGCCGATCAGGTGATCGAGCGGGATCTCGGTGTCGTTGAAGGTGATGGTCGCGGTGTCGGACGCCCGCTGGCCCATCTTGTCTTCCTTCTTGTCCACCGTGACCGTGTCGTCCTTGGGGACGATGAACGCCGAGATGCCGCGGTGGCCCTTCTCCTTGTCCGTCTTGGCGTAGACGGTGAAGAACGACGCGTGGCTGCCGTTGGTGATGAAGCACTTGGAGCCGTTGATCACCCACTTGTCGCCCTTGCGCGTGGCGGTCGTGCGCATGCCCGACACGTCTGAGCCGGCGTCCGGCTCGGTGAGGCAGAACGAGGCGAACAGCGGCTCCTCGGTCAGCATGCCGAAGTACTTCTGCTTGAGCGCCTCGGACCCGCCGAGGGCGAGCGGCGCCGTCGCCAGGCCGTTGGCCCCGATCGACGTGCCGATGCCCGAGCAGCCCCAGCACAGTTCCTCCTCGATCAGACAACCCTCGAGGTAGGAGACGCCAGGTCCGCCGTACTCCTCGGGGACATGGGAGTTCATCAGGCCGAGCTCCCAGGCCTTCTCGAGGATCGCGGCCGGCCACGTGCCGTCCTTGTCGAACTCCCAGGCGACCGGGCGGATCTCTTTCTCCGCGAAGTCGTGGGCCATCTCGCGGAGAGCGATCTGCTCGTCGGTCAGCGTGAAATCGACCATCGGAACTCCTTGCCAAGCGTCCAGATTGACTGGTCAGTCAACACGGGATTAGGTTAGCCGGTCTGGAGGCGATTGGCACAATCGACCTTCGTGCAGGATCTGCTGCCGATCGTGACCGTGGCCGTCGTCCTCCTCGCCGGGGTGGTCGCCGTCGCGCTGGCGTTCACCGCGCGCGGCACCTACGACCAGATCGGACGCTCGGACATCACGTTCGACCACGAGGCGGAGCGGTCGACGAACGACCTACGCGCCGAAGTCCGGGCTTTCGTGGAAGCCGCCAACGAGCGCCGGATCGCGCGCGGCCAGCCGCCGCTGGACGTCGAGGCCGAGGTCGAGCTGCGCCTAGATCGCCGAGACGGGTAGCCTCCCGCGCATGCCAGCCCTGCGCCGCTTCGACGTGGATGAGCTCCTCACCCGCCCGGGGACCTACTTCAACCCGGAGACCGAGATCGTCCTGATCGTGGACGACTCGGCTCATGTCGACCTCGAGCTGCTCGAGGAAGAAGAGGACGGCGCCGAGTGGATTCTCCTCGGTGACGACCCGGCCATCGATGAACACAAGCGCGACGAGATCGTCGAGGCGTTCGAGACCCGTCGCGCCCGATCCTCCGCCCGCGAGGATCCGGACGAGGACGAGGTCGACGAGGAAGACGACCTCGAGCCCGATCCGGACGACGACGAGTACTAGACGGCGACGGCCGGGACCATCGGAGCCCGGTCGCTCGCGACCGCAGCGGCCTTGAAGCCGTTGACGGTCAGGTAGATCGCCAGGAAGCCCTCCCACACGATCTCGGGCGCGGCCGCGATCGACGGCATGCTGTCGAACACGCCGACGACGGTCGCCGCGGCCGCGAGCGTGAGGACGGGGCCGCCGAAGATGCCGACCAGCGCCATCTGCCGCGGCACGAGGCCGGAGCGATAGAGCAGGACTCCGAGCAGCAGGCCGTTGCCGAGGCCGACGACGAAGTTCGGGCCGAGCAGGAACGTCCAGTCCTTGATCGCGACCAGCGCGTCGGCGACCGCGCCGTCCCCGCGCGCGTCGGTCATCGCGAGCAGCGCGAGCAGCCCGACCGCGATGAACGTGCACTCGACCACGCGCGCCGCGACGTAGCTCAGCGCCAGCGCCTCCTGCCGGCGGCGCAGCAGCGGGAACAGCGCCAGCGCGGTGCCGAGGTTGGCCGCGATCAGCAGCACCTCGATCACGGCGCCGAACGCGAGGCGGGTGTCCGACACCCCGCGCGGGTCGTCCGTGTAGAGCACGACGGCGGCGATCCCGGTGACGAACGTGAGGGCGAAGAGCACCCCGACGAGGCGCCCGGTGGATTTCGGAGAGGTCATGGCGGCTCCTGACTTACGCTGTATGCTTACGGCGTAAGGTACGCTTACGCCGTAAGGTTGTCAAGCGATGAGACGTGCGCCACTCACCCGCGAGCGCGTGCTAGCCGCCGCGCTCGAGCTCGCCGACGCCGGCGGGCTCGAGTCACTGTCGATGCGCAAGGTCGCGACCGCGCTGGGCGTGGAGGCGATGTCGCTCTACAACCACGTCGCGAACAAGGAGGACCTGGTCGACGGGCTCGTGGACCTGGTGTTCGCGGAGATCGACCTCCCGGTGCCGGGCGCGCCCGACTGGAAGGGCGAGATGCGCCGGCGGGCGGTGTCGGTGCGCGAGGTGCTCAACCGCCACCGCTGGGCGGTCGGGCTGATGGAGTCACGGATGCGGCCCGGGCCGGCGAACCTGCGCAGCCACAACGCGGTCATGGGGTGCCTGCGCGAGGCCGGCTTCGCGTTCCGCGCGGCCGTGCACGCCTCCTCGCTGCTGGACGCCTACATCTACGGCTTCGCGCTGCAGGAGGCAAGCCTGCCGTTCGACACCGCGCAGGATCATGCGGAGGTCGTCGAGGCCAAGCAGGCGGCGGTCCCGGACCTGACGCCGTTCCCGTACCTGGTCGAGGTCTTCACCGAGATGGCGCGCGCCGGCTACGACTACGCGACCGAGTTCGCCTTCGGGCTGGACCTGATCCTGGGCGCGCTCGAACGCGCTCAGACGAAGTAGAAGACGATGCCGAGCACGACGTAGACGGCGAGCAGCTGCACGCCCTCGAACCACGTCGACTCGCCGTCCTGGGAGACGTGGGACGCGATCAGCACCGCGAGCAGCACGGCCCCGATCTCGATCGAGCTGAACTCCATCGCGAGCGGGAACGGCCCGATCAGGAAGCTGACGAGCACCAGCACCGGCATCACGAACAGCGCGATCTGTGCGCTGGACCCGATCGCGATCGAGATCGCGATGTCCATCTTGTTGCGCGCCGCGAAGTACACGGCCACCCAGTGCTCGGCCGCGTTGCCCACCACGGCGACGATGATCAGCGACACGAAGAACGGCGACAGCCCGATCCCCTCCGACGCTTCCTCGATCGACCCCACGAGGATCTCCGACATGAGGCCCACGGCGACACCCGCGCCCGCCAGCATCAGCACGGAGCGCCGGACGCTCCACGCGCCCTCCGGCGCCTCCTCCTCGGTGTCGGGATTGAACACGTCGTGGTGCGTGCGCAGCGAGAACCACAGCCCCGCGAAGTAGGAGAGCAGCAGCACGATCGCGACCGCGAACGACATGTGCTCGACGCTCGCCGGGAAGTTCGTCGCCTCCTCGCCCAGCGCCGGCAGCTCGTCGCCGCGCGCGAGCAGGAACATCGCGGGCAGCACCATCGCCACCACCGCCAGCAGCAACATCGACGCCTGCGCCGAAGCCGCCTCGGCCACGAACCGGTTGCGCTCCCGCCCCCACCCGCCGATCAGGAACGCCGCGCCCATCACCAGCAGCAGGTTGCCGAGGATCGAGCCGACGATCGACGCCTTCACCACCTCGTGCAGCCCTGCGTTGAGCGCGAACAGCGCGATGATCAGCTCCGGCGCGTTGCCGAACGTGACGTTCAGCAGCCCGCCGATGCCCGGCCCGGCCCGGTGCGAGAGCTCCTCGGTGGCGCGCCCCATGAGCGCCGCGGTGGGCACGACGCCCAGCGCGGACGCGAAGAACACGAGGATCGCGTCGGCTTCGAGCAGGTCCAGGACGACCGCGATCGCGATGAACGGGACCAGCAGATACGGCCACCCGGAGCCGCTGAACAGGAACCGCCGCAGGTTGAAGGGCTCCGCCGTCGCGCTCATTGGAGCGGCAGCTTAGGAGTCTTGTGCCAGATGAGACTTGGGTGAGAGATCGTCTGACCACGAGCGCCGTGAACGACGACGGGCAAGGTGGGGGTGGAGGACGAAACTCTCGCTATGCGCGACTAGCGTCGACCACCCCGGCGCGCACGGCCTGGCCAGCCCAGGAGCGCGCCGTCAGACGGTGTGCTCGCCGTTCCCGCGGCTAGCGGGTCTGGAACTGCTGCAGCAGCTCGTTGAACGGCCGTGCGCCGGCCGGGGCCTCGATGTCCTGGTCCTCGCCGACCTTCGTCAGGGTGAGGTCCAGCAGCGCGTTGCCGGACTGCGCGCCCTCGGCGACGGTGCCGTCGACGACAAGGCGGCGGAGCATCTGGTCGTCCGCACCGGTGTAGATCGAGACCGTCAGATCCTTGACGTGGTCGGCCGCGTCGGCGGGGATCTGCTTCGGCGCGCCGCTCATGCCCGGGACCTGCATGGTCCCCAGCTGGCCGGCGAGCAGGTTGATGTCGGTGATGACGCGCTTGACGTCGGCCTGGCCGGTGAGCTTGATCGTCTCGGTGCCCGCGACGTTCGCCGTGCCGGCGTTGGTCGGGTTCGGGACCCAGCGCTTGAGGTCGATGCCGACGAGCGGGCCGCCCTTGGCCAAAGCCTGCTCGATCCCGGCGGTGACCTGGCCGGCCAGCAGGGACGGGACCTCGTAGGTGGTGCCGTCGAGCGTCGCGAACGCGCTCTCGCCCGTGTAGACGACGCCGGCGGACTCGGTACGGCCCTCAGCGGTCATGTCCGCGGACAGCGCGAAGCGCGGCGCCTCGCCCTTCTCGCCGACCTCGAACGGGCCGCGCAGCTTGACGGTGGACTGCTCGGCGCCCGCCGTGGCCTGCACCGAGGCGTCGAGGGTGGCGGAACGCAGCTGCGCGAAGTTGTCGACCGTCGCGCTCAGCAGCTGACGCGCATCGGACGTTGCACTCGCACGCTCAGATCCATCAGAACCGCAACCCACGAGGACCAGAGCGGTTGCAAGCAGAACACCGAGGAAACGCATGCGACGAAGTTACCACTGGAGATTCCGCGTGAGACGCCCACTTTGTTCAGTTTTTGTGCCGATTCTGTGCAGCCTCTTCGCGCTGGCGGCGCCGGCCGCGCACGCGCAGAAGAAGCCGACCGTCACGCAGGAGCTCGAGCGTCTACAGGCCGAAGGCGTCGATCCGGCGGCGATCGGCACCTACCGCGCCACCTACACCGACGCTCGCGCGCGCGTGAAGCGGCTGACCGGCGCGCGCAAGGTCGAGCTCGGCGGCGTCGTCACCGACCTGGAGGGGATGGCGGCGCGGCGCCAGCTCACGGCTTCAAGGCTCCCGAGCCTCTTCCTCACGCTCCAGCGCAACGTGGAGTGGTGGACGACGCAGCGCCTCCTCTCAAGCGGTGAGCGCGTCGGCTTCGGCGGCTCCGAGCTCGTCTTCCAGCACTATCCCGGCCACGGCATCCAGATCCAGTGGCTCGGCACGTTCGGCAAGCTCAACGGCTACTGGAGCGGCGGCAAGCGCTTCGACGCCCGCGCCTCCTCCCTCCTCGACGAGATCAAGGGCCTGGCGGCCGAGCGCGCGGGCGGGCTCGCGTGGGAGTACCTGTTCCCGTTCGACGGCCAGCAGCCGCCGTGGGTCTCCTCCCTCGCCCAGGGCACCGGCCTGCAGGCCATGGCCCGCTCCGCGACGCGCCTGAACCGCCAGGCCGACGTCTTCCCGGTCGCGCTCGCCGGCCTCGGCATCTTCAAGACCGAGCCGCCCGCCGGGGTGCGGATCCCCTCCGGCACCGGGGCGCACTACCTGCAGTACTCCGGCCTGCCGAAGTTCAAGGTCGCCAACGGCTTCATCCAGTCGCTCAACGGCCTGTTCGACCTCGCCCAGCTGACCGGCGACCCGACCGCCCAGTCCCTGTTCGAGGACGGCGACCGCGCCGGCCGCGCCGAGATCGCCACGTTCGACACCGGCGCCTGGAGCCTCTACAGCCGCGGCGCGCCCGTCACCAAGGAGTCCGACCTCGGCTACCACAAGCTTCTGCGCGACTTCCTGACGCAGCTGTGCAAGCGCACGACCGCGGTCGAGTACTGCGCCGCCGAGCAGCACTTCAGCGAGTACCTGGCCACGCCGCCCACGCTCCAGTCGCTGACGAGCACCATCACCGCCCGCAAGGCCGGCAACGTGCGCTTCAAGTTGGACAAGATCTCGCGCGTCACGCTCCGGATCACCAAGGGCGGCAAGCAGATCGCCGTGCTCAGCCCGGGCGTCCTGTACCGCGGGACCAAGTCCGTGCGCTGGACCGCCCCGAAGGAGTCGGGCGACTACGACGTGACCATCAGCGCCACCGACCTCAACAACAACGCCGCCACCACGACCGGAGTGATCACCGTCAAGAAGCGGGGCTAGAGAATCCGCGAAGCGATTCCAAAGCGACCATCGCCACGGGCGCAGCCGGTCGGCATGCTCGCCGTAGAGTAGACGTCCGGATGCGGCCGCGGACAATCCTCTACACAGGCAAGGGCGGGGTGGGCAAGACCTCGGTCGCGGCCGCCACCGCCCGCCGGTGCGCGGCCGCGGGCGCCCGGACGCTCGTCGTCTCCACCGACCCCGCCCACTCGCTCGCGGACGTCCTGGACGCGCCCGTCGAGCGCCGGCCCACCGCGGTCGCGCCGCACCTGCACGCCCAGCAGGTGCAGGCCCAGGACGAGATGGAGGCGCACTGGAGCGCCGTCAGCGACTGGTTCGGCACGCTGCTGATGGAGCGTGGGACCGACCGGATCGCCGCCGAGGAGCTGACCGTCCCGCCCGGCGGCGACGAGCTGTTCAGCCTGCTCGTGCTCAAGGGGCACGTCGAGTCCGGCGAGTACGACGTGATCGTCGTCGACTGCGCGCCCACCGGCGAGACGCTGCGCCTGCTGAGCTTCCCGGACGCCGCCCGCTGGTGGCTGGACAAGGTGCTCGGCAAGGAGCAGACGATGCTCAACGCCGCCCGCCCGCTCGCGCGCATGTTCCTGGACGTCCAGCTGCCCGACGAGAAGGTCATCGCCGAGGTCCAGCGGCTGGTCGGCAATCTCGTCGCGATGCACGAGCTGCTGCGGGACACCACGCGCGTGTCCATGCGGCTGGTGATGACGCCGGACCGCATGGTCGTCGCCGAGGCCATGCGCACCTTCACCTACCTGAACCTGTACGGGTACCTGACGGACGCCGTGATCGTCAACCGCGTCTTCCCGGACGAGCTGGCCGAGGGCTACTTCGGCGCCTGGCACGCCGCCCAGCGCGATCAGCTGGAGCGTGTCGGCGCGGGCTTCTCCCCCGTCCCGGTGCTGCACGCGCCGTACTTCGCGCACGAGGTGATCGGCACCGCCCGCCTCGACGAGCTCGCCGATGCGCTCTTCACCCAGCACGAGCCCGCCGCCGTCCTGCACGATCGCCTCGCGCAGCGGCTGTCGGTCAACAACGGCCACGCGACGCTCGAGCTGGATCTCCCGTTCGCGACCAAGGGCGACATCCAGCTCAAGAAGATCGGGCTGGAGCTGATCGTCCGCGTGGACGCGCACAAGCGCACGATCGTCCTCCCGGGCGCGCTCGCGGGGTACAAGCCGACGAGTGCCACACTCGAAGAAGGCGCGTTGACCGTCCAATTCGAAGGCAACGCAGCCCCTCCACCCCACCCCGATCATCCGACCTCCAGTTATGTCTGAGCGCGAGGCCTACGAAGCCGCCGAGCGGCTCGTGCGCGAGGCGCACGCCAAGGCCGAGGAGGCCGCGCGCGCCGCTGCCGCCGCCGCGCCGGCGAACGGCTGGGCCGCGACCGCCGCCACCAACACGCCGGACTTCACCGCGCTGTTCGCGCTGCTGGACGCCGCCAAGGGCACGCTGCCACCGGAGCTGCTGCGCCAGGTCGCGGACGCGCTGCGCGAGCTGCTGATCGCGCTGCGCGCCGTGCTCGACCACTCGATCGAGAAGCTCGAACGGCCCGTGCCCGAGCCACGCGACGTGGAGGACATCCCGATCACATGAGCCCGCGCCGGGAGGAGTTCCGCCTGCCGAAGGAGCTGCAGCTCGCCGCCGCCGCGGCGGGCCTGCTGGTCCTGAGCTTCATCCTGCCCTGGTACCAGAAGTCGGTCGCGGAGAACAGCCAGTTCGTGCAGAGCAACGTGTCCGCGCTCGGGGCGTTCACGTTCGTGGAGGCCGCGATCCTGCTCGTCGCCGTCGCGATCGGCTTCCTCGTCTACGCGCGCCTGCGCAAGCGCGGCTTCCACCTGCCGGGCGGTGACGGCGTCGCGATCGTCCTCGCCGGCGGCTGGGCCATGCTCCTGCTCGTCTACCGCCTGTTCGACAAGCCGGACATCGAGGGCGTGGGTGCGACGATGGGCATCCAGTGGGGCATCTTCGGGGCGATGGCCGCCGCCGGCCTGCTGATCGCCGCCGGCCTGCGCGTGAAGGCGATCGACGCGCCCGAGCCGCCGAACCCGGCGGCCGACGACGCCGGCTGGGTCGCACCTCCGCGCCGCGAGCGTCCGCGCACGCCGGACCGCAAGCCGCGTGACGCGACCGCCGTCACCGAGTTCCTGCGCGACCGTCCCTCGTGGGAGGGCGACATCGGCGACGCGCCGACCACCCGCCTCGGCGACGAGCGCACCACCCGCCTGGACGACGCGCCGACCACGCGCCTGCCCGAGGATCCCTCCGAAGCGCCGACACGCCGCGAACGCCGCCCGGAGGTCACCGAACGTCTCTGGGAGGACGAAACCGAACATTAGGGCTTCAAACCTCACGCCGATCTGCCGATGAGGGGAGCGAGATGAACCTTTCCGCCACCCTGTACCAGATCGACGAGCGTGGGCTCGAGCTGCGCCGCACCTACATGGGCATGACCGCCGCCGAGCTCGAGTTGCTCTCCGGGATGCAGGCGTGGGCGGCCCGCAACGCCGACGCCATCGGCGCCAAGCTCGCCGAGCACACCTTCGGCCACAGCTCCTCCGGCCAGTTCCTGACCGACTACGCCAACGGCAAGGGCATGCGCGTGTCCGACCTCCAGCGCGGCTGGGGCGCGGCGCAGGCCGGCCACTTCAAGGCCATCTTCAGCGAGGCGGGCAAGCCGGGCGGCTTCGGCGTCGCCTACTTCGAAGGTCTGCTGGGCGTCGGTGCGCTGCACAGCCGCATCAACCTGCCGCTGAAGTGGTTCCTCGGCACCTACCCCGTGTTCGTGGACCTTGTCCACGAGGCGATGCTGGCCGACGTGCCCGAGCCCGCGCGCGTGAGCAAGAAGAGCTTCGGCCGCAGCTCGGAAAGCGTCGACTACAAGGTCATCGCCGACATCGAGCGCGCCGTCAGCCGGGTCTTCAACTACGACTCGCAGGCGATCGTCGAGTCCTTTTACTACGACACGTTCACCGCGATGGGCGTGAACCTCAAGACGATGGGCGAGGCGGGCCCGGGGCGCGACATCTCCGACCTGTTCGCCCACGTGCGCAACACCATGCACGACACCCTCAAGAGCTTCAACGACTCCACGTTCGTCGTGCAGGAGATGTGCTCGGGCATGGACCGCTCGCTGGGCGAGACGGGCCAGGCCGTCAACGAGCTCGCGCTGAGTGCGCAGCGGGTCGCCGAGGGCGCGGCGCGCCAGGCCGACATCGCCCAGCAGGGTCGCCAGGCCGTCGACGAGGCCTCCGCGGCCGCGACCGGCGCCACCGATCTCTCGCGCAACGGCATCGACGCCGCGATGGAGGCGACCGCCTCCCTCAACGACGCGCGTGGCCGCATCGAGGAGGCCGCGACGGCGATCACCGCGCTCGCCGGTCGCTCCGAGCAGGTCGGCGGGATCGTCGAGGCCATCCAGGAGATCGCGCGCCAGACGAACCTGCTCGCGCTGAACGCCGCGATCGAGGCCGCCCGCGCGGGTGAGACCGGCAAGGGCTTCGCCGTGGTGGCCGACGAGGTGCGTCAGCTCGCCGAGCGCGCCGCCCAGTCCGCGGCCAACGCGGGTGGGATCATCGCCGGGATCCAGGCCGAGACCAACGACGCCGTGGAGCTCGTCCGCGACGCCGCCAACCGCACGCACGCGGGCACCGAGGCCTCGGACCGCGCCCGCACGGCGCTGGAGGAGATCGACGGCGCCGTCGGCCGCATCACGCTCGGCCTCGGTGGCATGAGCCAGTTCACGACCGACATCGCCGCCTACGCCGAGGAGACCGCTGCGTCGGCCGAGCAGATGTCGGCGACGACGCAGCAGACCAACGCGGCGACGCAGGAGATCGTCTCCTCCGTGGCGCAGCTCTCGAGCCAGTCCGAGGCGCTGTCCGAGCTCACGAAGCAGCTAGAGCTGGCCTAGCGGCCGGCTTGGCCTCGCCGGCGAGCTCGGCGAGGATGCCCGCAAGCGCGAGGGCCTGATCGGGATCGGCCAGGCCTCCCTCGTGGAAGGCGTCGTCGGCGAAGCCGATGGGCAGCTCACGGTCCAGCACGCGGGCGCCGATCGCGGTCAGTACCTTGCGCGCCTCGGCCTGCGCCCAGACGGCGCCGAACAGGCCGGTCGAGGTACCGACCACCGCAGCGGGCTTGTTGCGCAGCGGCGACTCGGCCAGGGGCCGGGACAGCCAGTCGAGCGCGTTCTTGAGCTGGCCCGGGATCGAGTGGTTGTACTCGGGCGTGGCGACGAGCACGGCGTCCGACTCGGCGATCGCGTCGAAGAGCGCCTGAACGGCGTCCGGGCGCGTGTGCTCGTCGTCCTCGTCGAAGGGCGGGATGGCCTTGAGGCCGTCGAAGATGGTCAGGTCGGCCTCCGGCGGCAGCAGGTCGCCTGCCGCCCGGAGGAGCTTGGCGTTGTGGGAGCCGGCGCGAAGGCTGCCGGAGAGACCGAGGACCTTCATGGCTTCCTTACGCGCGTGCGAGCTCGAGGGTGGCCACCAGCTTGACCTCGTTGGCGAGCGCGAAGCCGCCCTTGGGCAGCGGCGCGTTCCAGTTGAGGCCGTACTCGGTGCGGTCGACGATCGCCTCGAGCTCGACGCCGATCTTCTCGAGGTCGTCGAAGGTGACGGCCGGCTCGGTGATCGTGCCGCGCGCCTCGATCGGGCGGGTGACGCCCTTGATGGTGAGCTCGCCGTCGACGATCAGCTCGCCGTTCTCGGCCCGGACGAGCGTGGAGTCGAACGTGATGTCCGGCGTGCGCTCGGTGTCGAAGAACTCGGGGCTCTGCAGGTGGGCGGCGAGGTTGGGGTCCTTGACGACGATCGAGCTCGCGGCGACGCGGCCGGTCAGTCGCAGCGTGCCGTCCTCGGCCGCCGTGAGCGTGGCGTCGTAGTCCTCGAACCGGCCGCGGAAGGTCGAGACGATCATGTGCTTGACGGCGAAGCCGACGTTCGAGTGGACCGGATCCACGGTCCAGGTCGAGTTGGTGGGGACGGGATTCGTGGCGATGGCGGTCATGGTGTTCCTCTCGAAGTGGACCGTGGTCCGTTTCTGTTGGAGGGAGCGTAGCACAGGAAGTGGACCGTGGTCCAGTTATCATGTTGAGGCGTGACCGCCCTCCCCGTCCTGAACGCCGAGCCGCCCGAGCGGGCGGACGCCGCGCGCAACCGCCAGCGCGTGCTGGAGGCGGCCGAGCGGTTGTTCGAGGAGGACCCGGACGGCGTGACGATGGAGGCCGTCGCAGCCGCGGCGGGCGTCGGCAAGGGCACGGTCTTCCGCCGCTTCGGCGACCGCGCAGGGCTCGCGCGCGCGGTGATCTCCCCCTATGAGGCCGAGATGCAGGAGCAGATGATCCGCGGCGCGCCGCCGCTGGGCCCGGGCGCCCCCGCGCGTCAGCGGCTGATCGCGTTCGGGATCGCCTATCTGCGCTTCCTCGAGCGCCACTCCGCGCTCGTGCGCCACGCCGAGGGCACGGAGAGCGTGCGGCTGATCAGCACGGTCTACACGCTCTACCGCACGCACCTCACGCTGCTGCTCCGCGAGGCCGACTGCGGCGACTCCGCGCCCTACCTCGCCGACGTGCTGATGGCTCCGCTCGCCGCGACGACGTTCATCTACCACCGCCACGTCCGTGGGCTGTCGCTGGACGCCCTGATCACCGCGTATGAGGACCTCATCGCGCGCCTCATAGACTGAGTTCGGTGATCGTTCCCGGCTCCGTCGACGACGTCTCGGGCGGCCTGCAGGCCGCCGGGTACCTCCCGGGCGAGTCCACGGCGCTGGTGGCCTACCTCGCCGCGCGGCTCGGCAAGCCCGTGCTCGTGGAAGGGCCAGCGGGCGTCGGCAAGACCGAGCTGGCCAAGAAGCTCGCCGAGTACCTCGGCCGCAACCTGGTCCGCCTACAGTGCTACGAGGGCCTGGACGAGGCCAAGGCGCTGTACGAGTGGAACTACCGCAAGCAGCTGCTGCGGATCCAGGCCGAAGCGGAGGGCACGGGCTGGCAGGCCGTGCAGGACGACATCTTCGGCGAGGAGTTCCTGCTCACTCGCCCGCTGCTGCAGGCGATCTCCTCCGAGGAGCCGGTCGTGCTGCTGATCGACGAGATCGACAAGACCGACCAGGAGTTCGAGGCGATGCTGCTCGAGCTGCTGAGCGACTTCCAGATCACGATCCCGGAGCTGGGGCGCGTCGAGGCGCGCACGATGCCGGTCGTGCTGCTCACCTCCAACAACTCGCGAGAGCTGACCGAGGCTTTGAAGCGCCGCTGCCTGTACCTGTGGCTCGACTACCCGGACGCCGAGCGCGAGCTGGAGATCGTCCGGATGCACGCGCCGGAGCTGCCGGAGACGGTCGCGCGGCGGCTGGTCGAGGTCGTCGGGATGGTGCGCGAGCTCGACCTCAAGAAGCCGCCGTCGATCGCGGAGTCGATCGACTGGGCGCGCGCGCTGCTGCTGCTCGGCGCCGAGGACATCGACCAGCAGATGTTCCGCGAGACGATGTCGATCATCGTCAAGCACCGCACGGACCTCGACACCGTCGCGGAGCGGGTCGGCGTCCGGCTGGCGGCGTAGATGAGCCTGCCGCGGCATCTCGTCGGCTTCGGCGACGAGCTGCGCCGCGAGGGCGTGGCGATCGGGACGTCGGAATTGAACGACGCGTTCGCCGCGCTCGGCGAGGTCGGCTGGACCTCCCCTGGCCCGTTCCGCGAGGCGCTGGCCGCGACGCTGGCCAAGTCGCCGGACGACCGGCGCGTGTTCGAGCTCGTGTTCGAGCGCTACTTCTTCCGCGCGACCGAGGGCGCCGCGCTGCAGGCCGGCATCCGCGAGGCGGACGCGCCGGGCGGCGGCCTGTCGGAGGAAGGGGCCGAGCGCATCGACTATGAGGCCCTGCGCGAGCAGATCATGGAGGCGATTCGGGCCGGCGACGAGGCGGCGCTGCGCGACCTGGCGCGGCTGGCGATCGCGGCCTTCGGCCGTCAGGGGCAGGGCTCGGGCGTACTCGGCGTCGACGTCCAGCGGATCCGGCGCGCGCTTGGCCTGAAATCGGAGCCGGGGCAGCTCGCCAAGGGCGAGGGCGCTTCGGTCGAGTTCCCGCTCACGCGCGAGCAGATCCGGCGCTTCGAGACGCTGCTGCGGCGCGAGCTCGAGCGTGCGCAGATCGAGCGCACGCAGACGCTCCCGGCGGCGCGGCCGCTGAACGAGCTCGACCGCGCGTTGCCGAGTGGGCCCGCGCAGGACCTCGCGGCCGTGCACCGGGTCGTCATGCAGCTCAAGCGTCGGCTCGCGACGCAGGGTCATCAGGCGCGCGGGAACAAGCGGCACGCGCACGTGGACGTGCGCCGGACCATGCGCGCCTCGCTGGAGACGGGCGGCGTGCCGGTCGTGTTGAAGTACAAGCCCAAGCGCCCGCGCCGGCCCGAGCTGTACGTGCTCTGCGACGTGTCGACTTCGGTGACGAGCGCGAGCGTGTTCTTCCTGAGCGTGCTGCACGCCCTGCACGACTCGTTCCGGCGCATGCGCTCGTTCGTGTTCGTCGAGCGCATCTCGGAGGTGACGGACGTGTTCGCCACCGAGCGCTCCTTCAAGGCCGTGAGCGACGCGATCTCCAAGGACGCCGGCGTGGCCGACGTGTCCGGCTACACCGACTACGGCCGCGTGTGGCGCGAGTTCCTCGAGCAGGTCGAGGACGACCTGCACCCGCGCGCGACGGTGATCGTGCTCGGCGACGCGCGCACCAACGGCCGCGACCCGCGCGCGGACATCTTCGCCCGGGTGGCCGAGCGCGCCGGCCGCACGTTCTGGCTGAACCCGGAGCCGCGCCTGTACTGGAACTACGGCGACTCGGTGATCTCCGCCTACGAGCCCTACTGCGAAGCGCACGAGTGCTGGACCACGAAGCAGCTCGAGGACTTCGTCAAGGCGCTCACGCGCCCGATGCATGCGTGAGGTGGTGATCTTCGACCTCGACGGCGTGCTGGTCGAGTCCGCGCCCGTCGTCGAGGCCTCATGGCGCCGGTGGGCCGGTGAGCGGAACGTCGACTGGGGCGCGCTGCGGCCGGTCCTGCACGGGCGCCCGGGGCGCGAGCTCGTCGCCGAGTTCGCGCCCGCGCTGGACGTCGAGGCCGAGGTCGCGACCATCACGGCCTACGAGATGGCCGAGGAGGGCGCACTGCGGGCGATCCCGGGCGCGCGCGAGTGCATCGAGGCCGCGCCGCGGTGGGCGATCGCGACGTCCGGCGGGCGAGAGCTCGCGCTCGGGCGGCTGCGCGCGGTCGGCCATCCGATCCCCGAGGTGCTGATCTCCGCCGACGACATCACCCGCGGCAAGCCGGACCCGGAGCCGTACCTGAAGGCCGCGGCGGCGATGAACGCCGAGTCGGACACGTGCCTCGTGATCGAGGACGCGCCCGCGGGCATCGCGGCGGCGCGGGCCGCCGGGATGCGCGTGGTCGCCGTCACGACGTCGCACGCGCCCGAGGACCTGTCGGCGGCGGACGCCGTCTACGGCTCGATGGACGAGGTCAGACGCGCCGAGCTCGGTACGCGTGCACCGGCGCCGAGAAGCCCTTGAGGCGCTTGCGGCCCGCGTCGGAGAACTCGAAGCCGTCGTTGACGGAGTCGCGGATCTCGGCGGAGACCAGCACCGTGGACGGGCGCGCCTTGGCGGTCAGGCGGCTCGCCAGGTTCACCGGCGTGCCGAACCAGTCGCCCCAGCGGTGCACGGCCTGGCCGCAGGCGACGCCGGCGCGCAGCGGCGGGTAGTTCTCGTCGCGCTCGGCGATCTCCACGAGCCGGAGTGTGCTCTCGAGCATCGGCTCCGGCTCGGGCGCGACGAGCATGACCGCGTCGCCGATCAGCTTCACGAGCTTGACGGACGGTTCGAGCGCCTCGCCCGCCAGGTGTGAGAGCCGCCCCGCGACGCTGCCCAGCTCCTCGACCGGCAGCTGCTCGCCGAGCTCGGTGAAGCCGACCAGGTCGGCGAAGGCGACGACGGCCTGCTGGGTGTCGTCCAGCCGGCCGGAGCGGCGCTGCTCCTGCGTGAGCGCGTCGGAGCGCAGCACCTGCTGCAGGTGGAGCGCGAAGACGTGCTCCAGCCACGGGCCGGCGAGCGGCATCAGCTGCTCGGCGACGACCCGGTAGCGGTGCGCGAGCTCGTACTCGTCCAGCCCCGGCTCCAGGAACGTGCGGGCGACCAGCGCGCGGGTGGACTCGGCGTAGCGCGCCATGCCCTGGCCGAGCACGCGCGCGACCTCGAGGGCGTCCTCGTCGGCGAAGCCAGCTTGCCGGTGTGCCGTGCCCAGGCGCGCGGCCTCCAGGTCCTTCTCGCCGTACACGCGCTCGTCATCGCCGGGGGTCGGGAGGCCCAGTGCCCGCCGGCTGGCGGTGAACATCTCCAGCTCGATTCCGGCCTGCTCGGCGATCTCGCGCGCGGTGTAACGCGCCTCCGAGCTCAGCGCCCGCGCGACGGGCGCGAGCACGAGCTTGTCCTCGGCCACGACGCGCCGCAGCTCCTCGACGTCCATCCCCTGCTCGTGCAGCTCGTCGAGCAGGCGCCGGCGCGCCTCACGCGCGCGGTCGTCCTCGAGCCCTTCGCAGAGTCCTTCGGCGTCCCAGTCCACGGACCGGGACGGTATCTCTCATGCGCGGTTGATGACGCTGGATGGTCCGAGCTCGCGGACCTGCGTGCCGTCCTCGGTGAGCACGACGCGCGACCAGGCGCGCACGTCGAGCCGCTCGCCGGAGTCCTTCGCGCGACCGCGCGAGTGGTCGCGCACGTAGAGCACGCGCGGCGCGGCCGGGTCGGACACGACGGTCTCGATCTCGGCGTGCAGGTCCTCGTAGGCGCCGGCCATCAGCTCGTTCGTGCGGCGCAGCGCGTCGAGGCCGGCACGGCCGCCGTTGGGGCCGATGAGGACGAAGTCGTCGGCGAGCATCGGGCGCGTCTGCTCCCACTCGCGCGTGGTGTAGAGCCGGTGCACGAGCGGGCACTCGACCTCCACCGCGGTCGCGGGCGGCAGCGCGACCACGGTCTCCATCCAGTCGAACGCTTCTCGGAGCCGGTCGGGGAGCATCGGCGCCACGGTAGGCTATGCGGGCGTTTTTCGTCAAACAGGGGGGCTGGGAGGATCGCCCGGCTGAGATAGCGCCCCGCACCGGCGCTGACCCTTAGAACCTGGTCGGGGTAATGCCCGCGGAGGGAGCGGATGCAGACTGAAGTCGAGGCTCCGTCGACGGAGCCTCTTCGTGTTCAAGCCGGGGTGACCGTGTCCGGTGTGCGCAAGGCGTACGGGGACGTCGTCGCGCTCGACGGCGTGGACCTGCGGGCGGCGGCGGGTGAGGTCGTCGCGGTGGTCGGGCCGAGCGGGTGCGGGAAGTCCACGCTGCTGTCGATCGTCTGCGGGCTGGACGCGGCGGACGCGGGAACCGTGGATGCTCCGGAAGCCTCGCTGATGCCGCAGCGCGACGGGCTGCTGCCGTGGCTGAGCGCGCTCGACAACGCGGCGCTCGCGCTGCGGGTGGGTGGCGCGTCGAAGGCGGCCGCGCGGGCCGCGGCGCACTCGCACTTCGTGCGCTTCGGGCTCGAGGGGTTCGAGAAGACGCGACCGGCGGCCTTGAGTGGCGGCATGCGCCAGCGCGTCGCGTTCCTGCGCACGCTGCTCGCTGGACGGCCGCTGCTGTGCCTTGATGAGCCGTTCGGGGCGCTCGACGCGCTGACCCGCGCGCAGGCGCAGACGTGGTTGGCCGAGGCGCTCGCGCGGGACCCGCGCACGGTGCTGCTGGTCACGCACGACGTGGAAGAGGCGGTGCTGCTCGCCGACCGCATCGTGCTGCTCTCGCCGCGGCCGGCGCGGGTGGTGTCCGTGCTCGAGGTCGCGCTGCCGCGGCCGCGGGTACGCACGGACGCCGCCGTGGTGCAGCTGCGCGAGCGGGCGCTTACCGCGCTGGGGCTGCAGCCGTGATCGCGCCGCTGATCGTGCTCGCGCTGCTGTGCGGCGCGTGGGAGCTGATCGTGCGCGCGGGCGTCGTGAACGAGCTGCTGCTGCCCGCGCCGAGTGATGTCGCCCGCACACTGTGGGAGGACCGATCGATTCTCGGGCCCGACCTGGCCGTGACGAGCTACGAGGTGGTGCTCGGGCTCGCCGCCGCGCTGGTGGTCGGGGTCGCGCTCGCGGTCGCGATGCACCTCGTGCCCGCGGTCGAGGACGCGCTGCGCCCGCTCGTGGTCGGCTCGCAGGCCGTGCCGATCCCCGTGCTCGCGCCGCTGGTGGTGCTGCTGCTCGGGTTCGGGCTGGCGCCGAAGATCCTGATCGTCGCGCTCGTGTGCTTTTTCCCGATCGTGGTCAACGTGGCCGACGGGTTGCGCGACACCGACCCGGACGCGCGCCGCGTGCTCGCGTCGCTGCACGCCTCGCGCTGGCAGCGGCTGCGCTTGTTGGAGGCGCCGTCCGCGCTGCCGTCCGGGTTCACGGGCTTGAAGATCGCCGCCGCGGTCGCGGTGATCGGCGCGGTGCTGGCGGAGTGGGCCGGCTCGACCTCCGGGCTCGGCCACCTCGTCGTCACCGCCAACGCACAGCTGGAAAGCGCGCGGGCGTTCGCCGCCACCGCGCTGCTCATCTTCGAAGCCGTCGTCCTGTACGCGCTGTTCAGCGCGCTGGAGCGGCGGGTTGTCTCCTGGTCGCCAAGGACGGTCTCATGAAGCGTTTGTTGTTGCTCGCGGTGGTCGCGGG
The DNA here is from genome assembly GCF_027587175.1 of Solirubrobacter deserti. Classification (GTDB taxonomy): domain Bacteria; phylum Actinomycetota; class Thermoleophilia; order Solirubrobacterales; family Solirubrobacteraceae; genus Solirubrobacter; species Solirubrobacter deserti. The sequence goes on along the minus strand of NZ_JAPCID010000042.1, from coordinate 2,070 downwards.
GGTGCTCGCGGGGTGCGGCGAGAAGTCCGAGCCGACGGGGAACGAGGCCCCACCGCTCGAGCCCTTCACGGTGATGCTCGACTACGTGCCCAACGCCGACCACGCCGGGCTGTACGCGGCGCTGGAGGCCGGGCTCTACGAGCAGGCCGGGCTGGACGTCAAGCTGCAGCCGCCGCCGGACCCGGCCGCGCCGCTGCGGCTGCTCGCCGCGGGGCGCGCGGACGTCGCGATCTCCTACCAGCCCGAGCTGCTGCTCGCGCGCGACCAGGGCGAGGAGAACATCGTGTCGGTCGGCGCGCTCGTCCAGAAGCCGCTCACTTCGCTGATGGCGCTGCCGAGCGGCGGCGTGCGGACGCCCAAGGACCTGTCGGGCAAGCGCGTTGCGACGGCCGGCATCCCCTACCAGGACGCCTACCTGAAGACGATCCTGAAGGCGGCGGGCGTGGAGGCGAACGCGGTCCAGACGATCAACGTCGGCTTCAACCTCACGCAGGCGATGCTCTCCAAGCGCGCCGACGCGTCACTGGGCTCGTTCTGGAACGTCGAGGGCGTCGACCTGCAGCGCCGCGACCAGAAGCCGGTGATCCTGCGCATGGAGGAGATCGGCGTGCCGACCTACAACGAGCTGATCTTCGTCGCCCGCCGGCAGGACCTGGACGCGGCGGGCGCCTCGCGACTGCGGCGCTTCTTGTCGACGACCGCCGCGGGCCATCGCCTGCTGCGCAAGACCCCGCAGGCGGGCGTGGACGCGCTGGTGAAGGCCGACAAGGGCCTGGAGCCCGAGCTGCTCGAAGCGCAGATCAAGGCCACGCTGCCCGTGTTCTTCCCGACGGTCCCGGCGCGCGAGGACCGCGCCGCGCCGTCCCTGGCGCCCCAGCGCACCGGGGATCTGCCGTGGGGCTGGCAGGAGCCGGTCGAGTGGGCCGCCTACGAGCGCTGGATGCGCGCGGAGAACCTGCTCACGCGGCCGCCCTCCGAGGCGAGCCCGGTGACCAACGAGTTCCTGCCGGGCGAGGGGCTTGGGCAGGGATCGCGCGGCTGAGGTAGAGCGCCGCCATCCCCGCGTACGGCGCATAGGGCGCGAAGAACCCGCGCACCTCGTCCTCATCGGCGACGGCGCGCGGGTTGCCCGTCGCGAGTCGCCCGACCAGCTTCAGGTAGCCCAGGTCGCCGGCGGGCACCACGTCCAGCCGCCCGAGCCCGTACAGCGCGAGCATCTCGATCGTCCACGTCCCGATCTCGGGGATCGCGAGTAACCGGGCGAAGTCGCGCCCGTGGGACGGGTTTTCCACCGTGGCGGTCGAAAACCCAGCCCGCACGAGCGCGGCCCGTCCCGCCGCCACCTCGCGGGCGGCGCGGCGCAGTGCCATCGTGCGTTTCGGCGCCAGGCCGCAGGCGTCGATCTCGGCGGGCGCGAGCGCGGCCACGGTCGCGGCGTCCGGCGCGTCCCGCAACGCGCCGTGGCGCGGGCCGTGCGCGGCGATCAGGCGGCGCTGGATCGCCTTCGCGCGCACGAGCTCGATCAGCTGCTCGGTGATCGCCCAGGCGAGCGCCTCGAACGGGGTCGGGTTGCGGCGCACACGCAGCCACGGGCGGGCGCGGATCGCGCGGCCGAGCAGCGGGTCGTCGCGGAACCGCGCGTGGAAGCCGGCGAGGTCGTCGTCGATGCCGGTGGCGAAGCGCATCCGCGCGATCCCCTCCCGCGCGGCCTCCTCGGTGGCGGCGCGCGCCGCGAACACGGTGCCGGAGACGGCCACGACGACCGGCGCGCCGTCCACGTGCAGCAGCCGCACGAGCCCGTTGCCGTGCCGGCGCGTGAGCCCGTCCAGTGTCGGCGGCGCGAGCCGGAACGCCGGCCAGCGCGGCTCGACCATCTCGCGCACGAGCACCGGCAGGGCCGCGGGAGCGGCCGTCACGCGGCGCGGCGCGAGCCGCCGTCCCGGGTCACGCCCGTGATGGGCGCCCGCCGGCGCGAACACGTCAGCGCCGCCCTCGGCGCGCGCCCGCTCCGCACGGGCTCGCCGCGCCGCCGCACGGGCTCACCGCGCCGCCGCACGGGCTCACCGCGCC
>NZ_JAPCID010000041.1 GCF_027587175.1 Solirubrobacter deserti | reverse complement strand
CACCCGCCGGGTGGCCCACCTTTCAACCGGCGCAGGTGGACCAGTTTTCACCCGGCGCCGACAAAATCGCCGAACCGCTCGTCGCAGGTCGGGCGCTCGACTTGGGATGCGACCTCGGGGACGACTCGATCTGGCTCGCGGGTCGTGGGTGGCACGCGACGGCGGTCGATGTCTCGACCCGTGCCGTCGCGCGCGTCGCCGCTCGCGCCGCCGAACTGGGACTGGAAGATCGCATCGATACGCAGGCGCACGACCTGGCCTCCTCATTCCCGGCCGGGAGCTTCGATCTGGTCTTCGCGCTGTACCTGCAGTCACCGGTCGACTTCAACCGCCCCGCTGTGCTGCGCCGCGCCGCAAAGGCGATCGCTCCCGGTGCCGGCTCTTGGTCGTCGTGCACGGCTCGATCCAGCCCTGGTCCTGGAACCAGGACCCTGAAACGCGCTTTCCGACCCCGCAGGAGCAACAGAACGAACTGCAACTCGAAGCGGGCGTATGGGTCTCGGAGATCGCCGGCACGCCGCGACGCGAGGCGACGGGTCCGGACGGGCAGACCGCGACGGTGACCGACGTCGTCACGCTTGTCCGCCGGGTCGTGTAGGGCAAACGCCACATCACGAGCGAACCGTCGCAGTTCGCCCAGTGCAGCCAGAGGAGACACGGGCAAGCAATCTTTTGGTGCTCGCCGGCGGCAATGGGGTCGTCGCGAGGACTCACCGCCGGCGAGCACCACCTCCTGGAGAGTGGGAGTGCAGGTAACTATACAAGACTGAGTCTTGTTATGTTTTGGCTCCGTTTCCAGGAGGAGATGCCATGCATCGTTCGTTGTCGGCCGTCCCACTTGCGCTCGCCGTGAGCGTCGGCCTTGGCTCCACCGCGGAAGCCGCTGTGGAACGGCTGGAACCGCGGATCGTCGTCAGCGACGGTCAACGCGGAAAAGTCGCGGTATTCACGCTCGACGGCGAGCGCCGTGGAAAGCCGTTCGCCCTGCCGGGCGACGCTCCGGCCTATCTGACGCGCTTGTCCGACGGCCGTCACGTCGCCGCGGTGCAGTACGACGGTGACCGGGTGTCGGTGCTCGACAGCGGCACCTGGACCCAGCCCCACGGCGACCACTTCCACTCCTACGTCGCTCGACCCCGGCTCACGCCGTTCGAGCTCGAGCAGCCCAAGCCCTCGCACGTCGTGTCGCACGGCGATGCCGTCACCGTCTTCACGGACGGGACCGGCACCGCCCACGTCTTCGCCTTGGGCGATCTGCGCCGTCGCGCCGGCGCCGGCACCCAGATCGCAACCGGCAAGCCGCACCACGGCGTTGCCGTGACCGTCGGCGACCGTCTGCTGGTCACAGCGGCCGACCCGGCAGCAGAGGACGGGGCGTTGCCCGTCGACGTGAGTGTGCGCGATGCGGCCGGGACCGAGGTCGGCCGCCTTGGCGCCTGCCCCGAGTTGCACGGCGAGGCGGCCGGCGAGGACTGGGCGGTCTTCGCCTGTGCCGATGGGATCCTCAGCGCGAGCCTACAGAACGGACAGGTCAGCGCCACCAAGTTGGCGTACCCCGCCCCCACCGCCGCCGAGCAGCGCGCCTGGGGCGTGCAGGTCGATGACAGCGGCCGCTATCTCGTCGGCGACTTCGGCACCCGCGCCCTGGTCCGGATCGACCGCGTCGCGGGCACGACGACCGCGATCCCCCTCCCCGGGGATCTCGCGTCGTTCGCCGTCGACGGACGCTCCGTGGCCGTGCTCACCGACGACGGGAAGGTCCGCCGTCTTGACCTGCGCACGGGAGCGTCGCGCGGCAGCGCGCGTGTGACGCGCGCGTTCAACGCCGCGAGTCGCCGACCGACGCCGGAGCTCGCGATGGGTGCAGGCCGCGTCGTGGTCACCGAGCCGGCCGCCGGACGCGTGCACGTCCTGCGGGCAGCTTCGCTCAAGCGCGTCGTTCGCGTCAAGACGGGCGGCCGCCCGCAGCGACTCACCATCACCGGACTCGCCCCTCACTGACCTGGCCGGCGGCACACCCGCGCGAGGACGTTCGGTCTCTCGCGCGGGTGTGCTCGCTATCCGGCCTGATCCGCTGAGAGTCGTTCTCACTCGCAGTTACGTGCAGAGCCGGGAATTCCGGCGACCATGAAGGCATGACGCCCGCCACCCATGACACGCACCCGCACGAGCACGGCCCCGACTGCGGCCACACCCCGCTGAAGCATGAAGGCCACGTCGACTACCTGCACGACGGACACCTGCACCATCCGCACGAGGACCACGTCGACGAGCACGTGATCGAGGTCGACGCCGAGCACCCCGCCGACTGCACGCCCGAGCACGACTGCGACGCCCACGGCGACGGTCACGTCCACGGCCCCGACTGCGGCCACGAACCCGTACCCCATGGCGACCACACCGACTACCTCGTCGGCGACCACCTCCACCACCCCCACGGCGACCACTGCGACAACCACGGCAACGTCGCCATCGCCGCCTGACACGCTTCGGGCGCGGTACGGACACCGCGCCCGCCGTCGGCGGGTCAGGACATCATCACGACCGCCGCCGGCCGCGCAGGACGACGTCATGGCCGGTCAACTCGACGTCCAGTCGCTCGGCGAGCGCATGAATCGCGCGCTCGAACTCCTGGTCGGCGAACGCCACCACATCGCCAGTCCCTTCGTCGACGAGGTGATGGTGATGGTGCTCCGGATCGGCGATCTCGTATCGCGCCACGCCGTCGCGTCCATCGAGTCGATGAAGCAAGCCGAGTTCGAACAACTCGTCCACGGCCCGATACACGGATGCGGCAGAACCCACCGGCTGGGAGCGCAGCATCTGGGTCAGCTCGGCGACTATGAGCAGGCATTGCCCCTCGCGCGCGAGCAGCTCGATCACGGCACTCCGGGCCGCTCCCGCTCGTAGCCCCGCGCCCGCCACTCGATCCTGCGCACGGTTCAGCCAGCGATCTCGCATCTCGAGGTCCATCACTCCAGGATATTGAGAACGGATCTGACTTCGCTTCGCGTGCGCAGCGCGTTTGAAATACGCACCTGCCCCTTACTAAAAGGATTGAGTCCCGATATGGTGCGCGCATCATCCGCCCGACGGCGCCGAGGGGCACCGTCCGATTCAAGGAACCGCATTGATGCTCGTGTCCCGTCTCTCCGGCCTCTTCGCGCTGCTGCTCGCGCTTCTGGCCGGCACCCCAGCCGCGCTGGCTGACCCCGGTCCCGCTCCGGCGCCACGCGAGTACCGGGTCCTGCAGAAGCTGCACACCGACGCCGTCTCGACCTTCCTGGACGCCGGCGCCTTCCAGCTGGGCTCCAAGGCCGACGTACCCGAAGGCCTGGGCACCCGCCTGAACCCCGACGCTCTCTGGTTCCACGTCGACGACGCCTCCAAGCTGACGGTCCCCGCCGGCATGGACTTCCTCGCGCCCGCCGGCGCCACCGTGTGGGTCGCGCCCCAGAGCAACCCCTCCGGCGCTCAGCTCTGGCCTGGCTTCTCGACCGAGTCCGTGCCTGCCGGCGCGATCGACGGCAACCAGACCACCTTCAAGCTGGTCAAGCTCGAAGGGCCCGGCTCGCTCGAGCTGTTCACCACCGGCGGGTTCGGGCAGGTCACCCGTCTGTGGTCGTCCGACGAGAACATCGACACCTTCCAGGTCGGCCGCACCCATATGCACGCCAACTGGGCGTTCACGCAGCCCGGCACCTACAAGCTGACCGTCGAAGGGTCGGCGCAGCGCAGCGGCGAACGCGTCGCCTCCACCGCCACCTACAGCTTTGTCGTTGGCCCACTGCCCGAGCGGGTGACGCCCACCGCGACGCTGACCGCCTCAAAGACCGCGCTCACCCTCGGCGAGAGCGTCACCCTGACCGGCACGGTCGCCCCCGGGACCGCGGACGGCTACGTCGAGTTCCGCCGCGGCACGACCGTGCTCGGTCACGATAGGGTCGAGTCCGGAAGCGCCGAGCTCCAAGTGTCCGACCTGCCGGTGGGCACGCACGACGTCACCGCGGTGTTCGTCCCGGCCGTAGCGAACCTCGCCACCGGCTCGACGTCCGCGGCGCTGCCGATCACCGTCAGCGACGACTCGGGACTGCCGTTCTCGATCACCGGCGTCAAGCCCTCCTATCAGCCGGGCGAGCAGTTGAGCGCGCGCGTGGTCGGCGCGACGCTCAAGGAGAACGAGGTCTTCTACTGGCTGCTGCGCTACAAGGGCACGACCAGCGAGATCGTTCCGCAGTCGACGACCGAGAGCACCTACTCGCAGATCGTCGACGCCCTTCAGGACGACGCCGAGATCAGCGTGCAGATCTACGACACCGCCGCCCGCGTGGCGCGCAGCCAGACCCCGTTCGTCCCGATCGTCATCGAGCATCAGGGCGCGCAGCCCACGATCAAGCAGGTCGGTAGCGCGCACAACCCGCTGCTGCCGGGTGACACGATCGAGTTCGAGCTCGCCGGACGCACGCTCGCCGAGGGCGAGACGCTCGAGTGGGGCTTCTCCACCTACGCCGGCTACTTCGGCGCATCCTTCAGCACCAGCACCTGGCCGGCCACCTACCTGACCGAGGACAAGACCCGCGTCCGCGTGCGCTCGCTGTACAACCCGACTGCCGTCGGTCCCTACGCCCCTCCGCTGGTCGTCAGCGTCATGAAGGACGGCGTCCGCATCGCGCGGTCGGAGTTCACGCGCGTCACGGTCGGACCGCGCGAGCTCGGCGTCTCCGGTCACCGCAACCTCTACCGCGAGGGCGGCCGCGTCGAGCTGGACGCCACGCTGTATCCGCTCCGTGAGGGCGCCGGGGACAACTTCACCTATACCTGGACGTACACCAAGGGCGGCACGACCGAGATCTGGGGCACCGAGAAGCAAACATCGCCGACGCTCACCGGCCCGACGCTGACCAAGGCCCAGCACCACGGCGGCCAGCTCCGGCTCAGCGTGTTCAACAACGGCGAGCTCGCGCAGCGCTCCGCGTCGCTGCCGATCAACGTCACCGACGACCTGACCAGCCAAATCCTCGAGTTCAGCGCGCTGGCCGGCCACTACCACCAGGGCGACCGGGTCCGCCTGACGCTGACCGCCGAACCCGCCCCGCTGCCGGGCGAGACGCTGCGCTGGGAGTGGAAGTGGCCCGGCACCGACTGGCAACCCATGCCCGGCGTCGTGGACAACGTCTGGCAGGTCACCGCCGAGCAAGCCCTCGACGGGGTCGAGATCCGCGCGGTGCTCACCTACGCCGACCCGACCAAAGCACCCGCGATCGCCCAGACCCGTGTCGTCCACGTCGACGACCACGGCGCCGCCCCGCGTCAGAAAGTCACCGTCACCGGCCCGACCTCGGTCGGCGTCGGCGAGCGCGCCACACTGACGGCAGCCGTCGCTCCGGCGTCGGTGCTGGACCGCTACCAGTGGTATGTCAAGCGTCCCGGCTCCGCGGAACGGACGCCGATCGCGGGCGCCATCAACGCGACGTACGCCTTCACCGCCGATTTGGCCGATGACGGCAGCGAGTACAGCGTCGCGGTCGTCAAGCCCGACGGATCGGTCGCGTACGGGCCGTCGGCGCCGATCGCGCTCGACGTGCAGGCGCCCACGACCGTGGTCGAACAACCGATCGGCGGCACGGTCGGCGCGGTGCTCGCGCTGGAGCTCGGCACACCCCGGAGCCTCGGGACCTTCGTTCCGGGCCGAGCGCAGACGTACACGATCACCACCACGGCGACCGTCACGTCCACCCTGCGCGACGCACGGCTCACGGTGGCCGACCCCAGCCCGACCGTCACCGGCCATCTGATCAATGGCGACAGCGCCCTCGCCACACCGCTGCACATCGCGGCTGACGGCGGCGCGCTCGCGCCGCTCAGCGCGCCCGTGACCCTGCGGACCTTCCCTCGCGCGGTCGCCGGCGAGCCCGTCGCGCTCGCTTTCCAGCAGAGCATCGGCGCCCGTGAAGGCCTGGACGTCGGCAGCTACGGCAAGACGCTGACGTTCACGCTCACCACGAGTACGCCGTGATCGAACGCGCGCCCGTCGCTCAGGCGGCGGGCGCGCTCACGCGCACCCGGCACACAGCCCACGCAAGGTCACGTCGTGGGCTTGCATCGTGAACCCTTCCCGCCGTACCACGGTGCGCAGAGCTCGTTCCATCGCATCATCGGTGAACGGCACCAAGCGTCCGCAGTTTGTGCACACGAGGTGATGGTGGTGCTCGGCGCCCTCGGGGTACGCCGTTTCGAACCGCGACAGGCCGTCGCCGATCTCGACTTTGCTCAGCAGGCCGAGCTCCACGAGCTCGTCCAGCACGCGATAGACCGTCGCTCGGCCAACCGGGCGCTCTCCGCCCTTCAAGCCGTCCTCGATCTCTTGGGCGGTCAAGGCGCACGTCTGAGAGTCGAGCCAGTCGATGACCGCTGCACGGCCGCCGCCGCGTCGGAACCCCTCGTGCGCGAGGCGTTCAGTGGCGTACGTGCTCCATTGTGGCGCCGTGGCAGAACCCATCGTCCGGAGCATGTTAACCGGGCCGCCGGCCGATCACCCCGGATCCCTGAACCTTACGTCCGTGCGGGCGGAAGTCTGAACGCCGCGAGCGCGACGCGCATCGGCTCGAACACGGGCGGGAGCACTGAACGAAGTTGTTGGTCGCCATGATTGTCCCGCGGTTTGCCGCGGCGTAAGTGTCGGCTCGGATGGGTCGCGCCGCCGCACCCGGGGCGGGTGCGGCGGCGAGCGCGAATCAGCCGAGCCAAGCCGGTGTGAAGCGGGCGGCCCATTCGGACATTTGCGTGAGCGCTCCTGTGATCAGCAGAATGCCAAGGGCCACGAGCAGGCCGCCGCTCACGCGGTTGACCCATGGCAGCCAGCGTCGCCCGCCTGGGCCGCGGACGCGGAAGCGGTCGACGGCGAAGGCGGCGGCGAGGAACGGGATCGCGAGCCCGAGCGAGTAGGCGGCGAGCAGGATCACGCCCTCCCCCGCGCTGCCCGACGACGCGGCAAGCGCGAGGATGCCGGCGAGCACCGGGCCGATGCACGGCGTCCAGCCGGCGCCGAACGCGGCACCGACTGCGGCTGAGCCGACGGGTCCGAACCGCCGGAGGGTGCTGGCGCGATCCAGCAGACGGGTGTCACGCTGCAGGATGGCCAGCGGGATGAGCCCGAGCAGCATCACGCCGAACGCGATCAGCAGTACGCCGCCGATTCGCGTTATCCACTCGTCGTAGCCGCGCAACGCGTCACCGAGCGCGGTGGCTGAGGCGCCGAGCGCGATGAACACCGCCGAGAAGCCCAGCACGAACGCGACGGCGTGCGTGAGCGTCTCCCTGCGGCTCGCCCGCTTGGCGCCTGCTCCGCGTACGCCGGCGAGCAGTGCGACGTAGCTGGGCACGAGCGGCAGCACGCACGGCGAAAGGAAGCTCAGCAGTCCCGCGATGACGGCGGCGAGCGCGCCGACGACGCCGAAGCTGATCGCGCTCGCCTCCTTGGTCTCGGTGTCGGCACGTTTGACGTAGGCGCCGCTCGAGGCGATCGCTCGCTCGATGGCCGCGTCGATCGTCGTGTCGTCCTCGGTCAGCGCCCCGGGCCAGCGCCGAACGACCACGCCGTTCTTGTCCAGCAGCACGGACTCCGGCACGCCCGTCGAGCGGAACGTCGGGGTGAACGCGTCCTGGGGGTCGAGCCACACGGGGTACGTGACGCCACGCTCCTCGGCGACCCGGCGGACGTTGCCGTCGGAGCCGGGCCGGTCGATCGAGACGCCGACCACGGTGAAGCCTCGGTCGGCGTAGCGCTGCTGGAGCTCCTCGAGAAACGGCATCTCCTCCACGCAGGGCTTGCACCACGTCGACCACTTGTTGAGCAGCACAGCCTTGCCGCGCTGCTCGGCAACGGTCACGGGCGTGGCGTCGTCGAGCGTGGTCGCGGAGAACTCGGGCGCGGGCGTGCCGACCTGGCCACTCTGGGCGTGGGCGGGCGCGGCCAGTCCCGCCCAGATCAGCGCCGCGCACGCCAGCGCCCTACTCGTCGTGCGCATGGTCTTGGCCGGAGTTCGCGTCGCCTGGCCCCGAGCCGTAGCCGCTCCTGCCGGCGGTGCCGCGGGTCGCCACGTGGATGCCCTTGATCGTCCGACCACGCCATCGCGACAAGCGATCCGTCGGTATCGATTGTCGGCGTGATGCCCTTCCCGAGCGGCTCCTTCAGCTGCTCGAGCTTGCCGTCCTTCACGCGCGCGAGGCGGACGACAGGGTCCTTTGTCCGCCGGTCGTCCCACGTGATCCAGACCGTGCCGTCCTGCTCGACCGCCAGGTCGACGTAGGGCGGCGGATAGAAGTCGTCGACGGCGACGGCCCGCGGCTTGGCGAACGATCTGCCGCCGTCCGTGGAGGTCGTGTAATAGACGCCGGGCCGGCCGGGCTTGCCGGTCCAGTAGACGCCGTGGATGGTGTCGTTGCCATCGACGGCGAGTTCGGGCCCGGACTCGGGGCAGCCGTTGAACTCCCAGTCGTCGTTGCCGAGCGGGACCGGGTCCGACCACGTCTTGCCGTTGTCGTAGCTGCGGATCATCGTCGTGTCGCGGATCTGCATGTTTTTGCTCACCGCGTTCACGTCGCGGTAGGCGAAGTAGACGGTGCCCTTGGAGTCCACGGCCAGCGCGTTGTCACAGCAGGCGCAGGAGCTCACCTCGCCGCGCATCGACTTCGAGAAGGTCTCGCCGCCGTCGCTGGAGTGGACGATGTTCACGCCGGTCGGCATCTGCGGGCTCAGCGAATCCCGGTAGTCGAGATAGCCGACATAGACGTTCTTGCCGTAGGTCGCGACGCTCTGGTACATCTCCGACGTCGCCTTGCCGTCGGCGACCGATACCGGCAGCTCGCGCGAGAACGTCTTCCCGCCGTCGGTCGACAGCGAGAACATCGCGTTCATCTTCGACATGTCGTCGTTCATCAGCGGCCACGTGACGAACAGACGATTGTCGCCCGTCGCCGCGATGTTCGTATGCGTGTTGAAGCCCGCGTTGACCGTCCCCTCGTCGTGGTTGGCGCGCACCGGCTTCGAGAACGTCTTGCCGCCGTCGTCGCTGTGGGCCACGTACGCGTCCTGCGGCGTGAAGCTCGCGCCCTTGGGCTTGGGCAGGTCGACCGCCCAGGAGACGTAGATCCGGCCGGTGCCGCGGTCGATCGTCACGTCGGCGTCGTGCGTCGCACCGGTCGCAACCGTCACCGGCGCGCCGAACTCACTCGCCGTCAATGTGGCGGGAGGCGCCGCGGGGCGCTCATCGTTCTTCGCCGCCTGACGCTTGGGCTCAGGCTTGTCGCTCTCACCGCAGGCCGCCAGCGCGCACGCCGCGGCCAGCGCCAGTGCGGTCGTCCATGAACGGCTCATCCGTGGCTCGCTTCCTTGAACGAAAGCTGCGTGCAGGCTTCAACCTGCAACGTCTCCGCCGCCTCCATGGCCTGGCTGGCGTGGGTCTTGACGTTGGTGCGCGGCAGTCCGAGGGCGTCGGTGTCGTCGTTGCCAGCCTCGACGAGCTCGCGGAGCTGCTCGGTCTGGCTGACCGCGCTCTCGAGCGCCGTCTTGAACTCCTCGAACACTGCCTCGTGGCCGTGCGGTGCCTTCAACGCCGCGAGCTCCCGGAAAGGCTGCTCGATCGCCGCCAGCATCGCCTGCGACTTGGTGTCGAACTCCTCCAGGTCAGCCGGGAAGCTGCTGGGTAGCTCAACCTTCGCCATTGCCGCGGAGGCTTGGGAACACAGCGGCGCCGCCTGCTGCTGGAAGCTCTCCAGCGGTTGAGTCGAGAATCTGGCGGCCGCGGGGATGGTGTCGGCCGTGTTGTCGTCGCCGCCGCACGCGGCGACGGTCAAGCTGATGGCGATTGGCGCGAGCACTCGCAGACGAGTGGCGCGGTCGCCGTGGAACGTGCGCAAAGCAAGTCCCTCCTCTCCATGATCAAAGGTCAGGAACGCGGCGAGGAGCCGCGGGCGCTACCGGGGAACGGCGGCGGCGCCGGGAGGAGGACGAACCGCGAGTGAGGAACCCAGCGCGCGCTCGAGCGGGCGGACGACGTACGGGCGCAGTGGCGCGCGAGAAGATGCCGGACGCGAGGACCGCGACGTTGGGCGCCGCCGCAACCGCTCGATAAGGCGCTCGCCTGGGCGTACCCCGCACGCAAGCAGCGCGAGGAGCATCAGGCCCGGCGCGAGCGCGAGTGCCAGTCCGGGTTCGACCCACGCGGCAAGCGCGAGCAGCGCGACGGCAAAGATGACGAAGCGACGGTTCACGGGGCTTCTGAGGTGTCGATCGTGGCGGCGCCCATAGCGCCTGGCTTCTCCTGCGATCGGGATTGACGGACGGGCACACGCCCGCCGCATCGCCGCAGGACCGCGTACCTAGCTGAGCTGCAGGCGCGCGGCGGGCGGACCCCGCAGCCCGTACGCGGCGCCGAGCACCCGTCCGACGGGACGCAGGAACAGCGCGGGCCGTGGACGCCGCTGGGACGCGGGACGAACGGCCGTCACTCGTCGTTGAGCGAAGCACGCGAACAACCGCTCACCCGGCCGGATACCGCACTTGAACAGCGTCAACAGCAGGACGGCCGGCGCAATCGTCAACGCTAGGCTCGAATCGACCAGTGCGATGAACGTGAGAAGCGCCAGCGCACCGGCGAGCACCAGCGGTGTGCTTCGTGGCATGACCAATAGGCGCTTCATGGAAGCCGCACAGTCATACCGCCTCCGTAACTCGGTCGCAACACGTTCGCCGCGCAACGGCCCGCGTCGGGCGCTCATCGACGAGCGCGTGCCTTGTGGTCTGGTCGACCATGGAGCGCGCGAAGTGGTGGTATCGGCTGCCGCGTCCAAGTCAGCCGGAGACCGTCACCTGCGCCGTACGAGTGACGGTCCGCTGTCCGCGGGCTCGCGCCGTGGCGTCGAGCCGGATGTGAAGCGAGCCGCGGGAGCGGGCGATGGCCCGTCGGGCCCGCCTGTCGAGCTGCACCACGACGGTGGCGGTGCCGGGTCGGCGGAGGGTGCGGCGGCCGGCGGCGATCACCCGGCTGCGCAGACCGAGGCGGCGCGCCGTTGCACGTGAGACGGTGGCGCGCACATGGCAGGTCCCCGCAGTCGACAGCCCGCAGCGAACCCGCAGAGCGTCCCGTCGTCGCATCGCGGCATGGCGGACCACCTTCGGCGTAACGACGCGCATGCTCATCCGCAGTCGCGGCGAAGGCATGGGCGCCGGGGTCGCCGGGGTCGCCGGTAGGGCGGGGACGGTCGCGTCACCCGGTCCTGGAGGCGCCGGCGGCGACGGCGGCCGCTGCGGGCACGGCGTGACGGCCGTAGGGTCGACGCCGACGGCGAAGGTCAGCGTTCGACGCGTTACGAGCGGTCGCCCGTCGGGGGCTACGCCCGTCCACTCGAACGTGACGCAGTAGACACCGTGCGCACCGAAACGCCACGCCAGCGGATCGCGGCGGCCCGGCCACAAATCGTGGTGGTCCGGCGCCGTGCCGACAGCGCTGCTCAGCAGCGTTCGCGCGCGCAGGTCGTGCCACTCGTCGCTGAGCGTCAGCGTTCCGGGACCGTCGACGCCGACGAGCCGCCAGCGCAGGTCACCCGCAACGCTGGCCGAGTCGATCGCAGTGGTGTCGCTGCCGAGCACGTAGCGGTTGGCGTCGGGGCTCTCGCCGAGTTCGCGCGAACCGGTGACGCCGAACACGATCTCGTCGATGTCGCGCAGCATGCCCGGCCCCGCCGGGTCCCCCTCGAGTACGTCGACGCGCAGTCCGCCGTCGACCACCTCCGGACGCAGGTCGTAAAAGGCTCGGCGCTCGCCGTCGGCGCGGACGGCGTATGCGGTGCCGCCTGGCTGGCGCTCGGGCCGGGGCTGATGTGACGCCACCGGCCGCGTCCCGCGCTCCGCACAGGTCGGGATGGCGTACGGATCGGCGGCGTCGCCCACGACGACGGTCAGCACCGCCGCGTCCGCGGCGGGGGCGCCCGTGGCCGCGAAGCGGTTGCCGGCACTCATCGCGAGGCAATAGACCCCGGGGGCGGTGAACGACCACGTGGCATGCGCGTGGTTGCCGACGCGCGAGAGCATCCGGGTGGCGCCCGGCAGACCTTGCCGGGTGTTGAAGAGCGGACGGGCGCCGTCAAAGCGATCCCAGAGCACGAACGCGCCCGGGGCGGGGCCGCCGTCGTGGTCCGAGATGGCGTCGAGCCGCCAGACCGAGAGCCGCTGGAACGCGTCCTCGTCAATCGACGCGGAGCTGATGCCGAGCCACGGGATCCCGGGCTTCTGCGTCAACGGGACCGACCAAACCGGGCTGCCCGGCTCACCGATGAACTCGTACGCCGGGTTGGCCGGGATCACGTCTCGCGCCCGGTCGGGTACGACGAGAACGGCGTCCGCAAGCGGGATCTGGCGCTCCACGCGACCGTCGACGCCGACGAACAGCCGCAGCCCTTTGGCGTTTCCCTCCATGGCGATGTCGGCGTGCAGCAGGTCCTCCGGACCGGTGTCGATGACGAACCGTTCCCGGGGCTGCACCTGGTGAGCCCGTGTCGCGGACGCCGGCGAGTGGGCCTCGGCGTCAGCGGGCTCGAACACCGCTCGCAGCAGGTGGCGCCCGGGCTCAAGGCCGGTCGTGACGAGCTCCGCCTGCCCGCCCGCCACGACGACCGGCCCACCGAGCGTCCGCTCACCGCCATCGTCGTTGACGAAGAAGCGCACGCGACCCGTCGCCGAGGTCGGGCCTACGGTGGCGGTGAGGGTCAGGGGCTGTCCGGCCAGCGTCGACCCGGCCGGGTCGGCGGACAGGGTCAGGCTCGTCGTCTGGTCCTCCTCCGCGCAGACCGGCGCGGCGAGCGGGTCGATGTCGCCGACGGCGATCGCCAGCGCGCGACGATCGTAGACCGGCCGGCCGCTGGCCAGGGTCGCGCGGACCTCGAAGTCGAGGCAGTAGTACCCAGCACGGTTGAAGCCCCACGAGAGGCTCTCGCGCTCGCGGTTGAGGTGCCCGGACCCTTGCGACCAGACCTCCCAGTCCCCCGCGGCCATCTCGCCGGCGCTGTCGTAGAGGATCGCGACATTCCACGGGTCCTCGTCGGGAGCATCACGGCCGATGCCGAACGTCGCTACCCGGCTGTCAGCGGGTCCATCGACGCGGCGTACCCTGCCGGCCGATCCGTCGGTGGCCAGTCGACCGGCCAGCAGCTCCCGCGTCCACCCGAGCTGCACGGTGGCGCGCGTCTGCGCGTCGGTCGCATTTCCGTTGTCACCTGTCCACCACGTTCGCGTGCCGGCGGGCCCGAAGCCCGTCAGCCCGTGGTCTTGCGCCCAGCTCGGGACAGTGATGGCCGATCCGGCGCGAGTGTGGACGACCGTGTCGCTGACCGACGACCAGGTCGCGTTGCTGCCGTCGTAGTCCGTCCTGAGCACGCCGAGCTCGAGCTCGCCATCGGCGTTCAGGCGCGGAGCGATGTACGCCGCCTCGGCGGCTACGACGCGCTCTACCGCCGCCCCGGCGGCGGGAGCGGCGGTCAAGAGAGCGGTTGCGGCAAGCGCCGCGAGCACAAGACGGCGCTTGCCGGTCGCCATGGCTAGGAGACGCCGAACGTCAGCGGCTGGGTGTCGAGCACCGTGTTGTTGCTCGTCCGCACCGCCCGCAGGTTGAGCGTGTACGTGCCCGTCCCAGTGAAGCCCCAGCGCAGGTCCTCATGGTCGCTGACAGCGATCCCGAGGTTGCGGTTGCTGCCGGTCACGGTGTCGATGCGAGTCCGCGGCGAGGCGCTGCCGTCGGTCTCCGCGCGACGGTAGGCGGCGGCGCGCAGCCCACTGGGCACGGTCGGCGTCCCGACGCTGCGGAACGTCACCGACGGCGGACTGCACGTGCCGATCGGCTCGACGGCGAATCCGACGCGGAACGTGCCGCCGTCGCCGATCACCTTCACGGGCAGCGCGGAGCCGCCGAACACCTGCTGCTCCCAGATCGAGTTGCTCGTCCCCGACACGGCGAACGTCGCGTCGGCGAGCTCGTACTCGACCCCAGTGTCGTGATTGTGAGCGTGCAACTCAGAGAACGTGGCCGTCGCGCAGTCGTACTCGAGCCCGACGTCCCAATGGCCGGTGGAGATCGTCTGCGCCTGCGCGGAACCGACGACACCCAGGAAGGTCGTGGCAGCCAGGACGGCGGCCACGGAAAGACGCAACTTCATGCGGTTCCCTTTCAGGGAGAAGTGGACAAGCACGCACTTATATAAGATCCAGTCTCGTTTTCTAGCCGACCGGTCCCAGCGCTGACAGAAATGAGACCGAGTCTCAGGTGAGCGGGTTGCATCCGCTCGCACTACGCGAACAGCTGGGGCGGACATAGCCCACGACGACCTACGCGACGTGGCGATCAAGGGCACCGACGCGAAGCCGACACCACCGGCGACCGAACCGATGCGCCGCGGTGCCCACTGGCAGTGAGTCTCCTTCCGCACATGGGCGCGGGCCGGCTGAGCCGGGCCGCACGGCCGGCTATGCCGGCCCGCCTTGAGAGGGAAGGCGATCGCCTCGCCACGGCCGGCCCTCTTCCGCTCAACCGTCGCGGACGTCGCCAGCGAGCTGCTTCGGGCATGGCTCCCGCGACGTTGCCGCTCGCAGGCCGTTGGAACGGCGAGTCGCCCACCTCGCACCCGGGCTTCCCGCGCGGCTCAGGCGGGCAGCCGGTCTTCGCCGACCGTGTGTAGCGGCTCGTTGCCGATCGGGCGGTCAGCTTCGGCGTTGGCCAGCTCGCGCGCCAGGGCGCGACGGTCAGAGCTTTCAGCTTCGGCGCGGGTGTAGCGGGCACGAGCTCGTCGGTGAGCGGCGGGCGGGGTCCGCGGCGCTGGCTGGACCGGGACCGCGGCCCGCGCGTCGGCGAGCAACTCGTCCAACGCGGCCTCTGCCATCTTCGGTGTGAGATGACCAGGCGGGCATGTCCCGCTTGCCGCCCGCCAGACAACGGCTCCGCGAGGCGTTCGCCGGCCACTGTCCCTTGACGTGTGCCGGCCCGAGCTTCGTCGTGCGGTGCGAGCCCTGGGCGTCCCACCAGCTCGCGTAGTACTGACGGCCCGAGGCACGCTCCCGCACCTGCAAATGGCCGCTTACCTGCCCCGTCCGAGTCCCTGGAACCGACACGAGTTGAGACTACGCGCGTGATGCCGCTGCGCAGAATCATTATGTTGACGACGCTGCCGAGCCAAGAACGAGGATGGGCCGGGCAGGATTCGAACCTGCGCGCGACGGATTATGAGTCCGCTGCTCTAACCACTGAGCTACCGGCCCGCGTGACGCGGCGCGTAAGGCTATCCCCGTTCTTACGTGTTTCTTGCCCTGCCTTGCTCAGATTGCGTTCATGCCCATCTCTGCAAAGCGCAAGCTGGTCGCCGGTGCGGCCGGGCTTGCAGTCCTCGCCGGTTCCGGCGGGGCGTACGCCGCCGGCCAGTCCGGCTCGCCGGCGCAGAAGCCCAAGGCGGCTGACATCCAGGCCGAGCAGAAGGCGTTCCTGAACGACGTCGCCAAGCGCCTGAACGTCACCCGTGAGCAGCTCGACACGGCGCTCAAGGGCGCCGCCGAGGCGCGGATCGACGCGGCGGTCGCGGCCGGCAGGCTCACCCAGGCACAGGGCGAAGCGGCCAAGCAGCGCCTGAGCTCGACGCAGGGCCTCCCCTTCCCCGGCCTCGTGAAGCCGGCCCTGCCCGGCCGCGGCGGCGGCCCCGGGTTCGGGCACGGTGGCGGACTCCACTTCCGGTTCGGTGGCGCCGAGGGCGCGGCCGAGTATCTGGGGCTCAGCGAAGAGGAGCTGCGCACGCAGCTGCGCGACGGCAAGTCGCTCGCGGACATCGCGAAGGCCGAGAACAAGTCGGTGGAAGGGCTCAAGGCCGCGATCAAGGCCGAGTTCACCGAGCGGCTCGACCAGGCCGTCAAGGACGGCAGGCTCACGCAGGCCGAGCGCGACGAGTTCGCGTCCAAGCTGGACGAGCGGATCGACGACATCGTGAACCTCACGCCGCCGGACCGCCCGGCGGGTCTGAAGTTCCGTTGGCGGTAGCGCGAGGACCGCGCCCCCGGTCGCGCCGCTCATCCCCGGCGCGACCGGTTGCGTAGGTTGCGTAAGTTGCGAAGCCGCGCTACCGTCTCCCCCATGGCCATCGCCATCCCGGAAGCCGACCGTCTCGCCGCCGCGCTGGCCAAGCGCATGGGCCGGACCACGTTCACGGCGCGCGAGCTGGCGGACGAGCTCGTGGCCTCCGACAGCCCGGCGGAGCTGCTCACCGCGTTAGAGGACGCGCTGGCGCGCGCGGCCGAGGCCGACGAGACCGAGCCGTTGGACGAGGCGCTGTGGGGCAGCGCTCCGGGCGAGCATGAGCTCGCCGACATCCGCCGGACCGCCCAGCAGGCCCAGCAGGAGGCGCTGGGGCTCGTGCTCGCCGACGCGCTCACGCGCCAGCAGGCCGCCGAGCTGCTCGGGATCTCGCCGCAGGCCGTGTCCAAGCGCCACGCGGCCGGCAGCCTCGTCGCGCTCGCACGCGGGCGCGAGCAGCACTTCCCGGCGTGGCAGTTCCACGAGGGCGCGACGCTCCCCGGTCTCGCGGAGGTGATCGCCGCCTACCCCGGCGGTGCGCTGTCGCTCTCGACCTGGGCGACCACGCCGAACCCGGACCTCGAGGGTCGCTCGCCCGAGCGGACCCTCACCCGCCGCGGCGGCGTCGAGCAGGTGCTCGCCGCGATCGAGGCGATCACCGCCGCCGCGTGGTGACGCCGCTCGCGGACCCGCCGGCGCGGCTGCCGGCGGATCCGCCCGAGTGGACCTGGCCCGCCGATCGCCCGTTCGTCCGGATCTACCACGAGCATCCGCTGCGGGACGGGATGGCGCCGCGGACCTACGGGCCGCTCAACCGCTTCGACCCGCACGTCCGCGACCGCCGCCAGCAGCCGCGCGAGGACCCGCACGGCCGCGGCGTGCTCTATCTCGCCCACGATCTCGGCACGGCGCTCGCCGAGGCCTTCCAGGGCCAGTGGCCGGCGGTGAGCATCTGTCCGCACGCCCGCGCGGGCTGGGTGCGGCCCACGCGCGCGATCCGGCTGCTCGACCTCACCGGCAACGGCGCGATGGCGATCGGCGCGGTCGGGACGGTCGCGACGGGGGACGAGCCGCGCCGCCGCACGCAGCGCTGGGGGCGCCGGATCTACGAGCAGTACACCCACCTGGCCGGGATCCGCTATCCGGGCGCGCATCAAGGCGGCGAGTCGATCGCGCTTTGGGATCGCGCGCCCGCGCTGGAGCGCCTGTCCGGCGGCGACCGCCGGCTGCGGGCGGTGTGGACGCGCGTCGCCGTCGCGCTCGCCGATCAGCGCCGATATCCGCGCCGGATCGACGCCGCGGAATGCGCCGCGTGCACGGCCGCGGGCTACGACCTGTAGCTGACAGCAAGATCCCTGCCGCCGCTGCGTTTCAGCGCTCAGTAGGCTAGGTCGAGCGTTGGCGGGCCCCGATGGTGACGATTTGAGCGCCGGTACTGGTGAGGAAACGGTTCCTCTTCTCCGTGCACGCCTTGAGCGCACGGAGCAGCAGGCTGCTGCCCGACAACGCCAGCTCGAGCGCTACGCCGCCGATCTGCGCGACATCTTCAAGCAGGAGCGCGCCCGCGCGCAGGAGCTCGACCGCTCCTATCGCGCCACGGTGCAGGCCCTGTCCAATGCCGTTGAGGCGCGCGATGCGTATACCGGCAGGCATGCAGAACGCGTCACCGCCTACGGGATGGAGCTGGCCCGGGCCGTCGGGCTCAGCCTCGGGGACTCCCCGCAGATCGAGTTCGGCTTCCTGCTGCACGACATCGGCAAGGTGGCGGTGCCCGACGCGATCCTGTTCAAGACGAGCAAGCTCACGGAGGAGGAGTACGCGCTGATCGCCCAGCATCCGGTCGTCGGCGCGGAGATCCTGCGCGATGTCGACTTCCTCGGCGAAGGGAAGCTCGTCGTCCGCCACCACCACGAGCGGTGGGACGGTACGGGCTACCCGGACGGCCTGGCGGGCGAGGAGATCCCGCTCGCGGCGCGCGTGTTCTCGGTCGCCGACACGCTCGACGCGCTCACGACGGACCGGCCGTACCGGCCCGCTTCGCCGTGGAGCGAGGCGCGCACGGAGATCCGGCGCTTCTCCGGCTCGCAGTTCGACCCGAAAGTGGTCGACGCGTTCGACCAGATCCCGGACGAGCAGTTCGCGCGCCTGCGAGGTTCACTGTGACGCGGACGATCCTGATCGTCGACGACGACCCGATGATCCGCAAGCTGATCGCGACGACGCTGGAGGACATCTCGGGCTACCGGCTGCAGGAGGCCGGGGACGGGCTGGAGGCCGTGGAGCGCGCCCTCACCGCCCGGCCGGAGATCGTCTTCCTGGACGTCGACATGCCGCGGCTGAACGGGATCGAGACCTGCCGGCGGCTGCGCAGCGACCCGGTCACGGCCAGCGCGACGATCGTGATGCTCACGGGCGACTCGGGCGACGTGGTCGAGCGCGGCGCGCAGGAGGCCGGCGCCGACCTGTTCCTCACCAAGCCGTTCTCGCCGCTGCACCTGCTGCGGCTCGTGGACCGGATCGGCGCGGCGCGGTGAAGCTCGGCCTGCACATCGGCTACTGGGGCCTCGGGCTGACGGCGCAGCAGCAGCTGGAGCTCGTTCTCGAGGCCGAGCGGCTCGGCTACGACAGCGTGTGGACGGCCGAGGCCTACGGCTCCGACGCCGCGACCATCCTCGCCTGGATCGCCCAGGCCACGTCGAAGATCAAGCTCGGCTCCGCGATCTTCCAGATGCCGGCGCGTTCCGCCGCGATGACGGCCATGACCGCGGCGACCATCGACCAGCTCTCAGACGGCCGGATGCTGCTCGGCATCGGCTCCAGCGGGCCGCAGGTGGCCGAGGGCTGGCACGGCCAGCGCTTCGCGCGTCAGCTGCAGCGCACGCGCGAGTACGTGGACGTGGTGCGGATGGCGTTGCGGCGCGAACGGGTCGTCTACGACGGCGAGACGCTGACGCTGCCGCTGCCGGACGGCCCGGGCAAGGCGCTCAAGCTCACGATCTCCCCCGTCCAGGATCGGATCCCGATCTACATCGCCGCCATCGGGCCCAAGAACACGACGCTGGCGGCCGAGATCGCCGACGGCTGGCTGCCCACGCTGTTCTCCCCCGAGCACGTCGGCGAGTTCCGGCCGCTGCTCGAGGAAGGCTTCGCGAAGGCGGGCGGCGGCAAGGGCTTCGACGACTTCGACATCGTCCCCACGGTCACCGCGATGGTCAGCGACGACCTCGAGAGCGCCCGCGACGCGATGCGCCACTACGTCGCGCTCTACACCGGCGGCATGGGCTCGCGCAAGCAGAACTTCTACAACGCGCTGATGCGCCGGTACGGGTTCGAGGAGGCCGCGGACACCGTGCAGGAGCTGTACCTGGCGGGCAAGAAGGACGAGGCGGCCGCCTCGCTGCCGGGCGAGCTGATCGACACCGTGGCGCTGGTCGGGCCGCGCGAGGTCGTGCGCGAGCGGCTGGCCGTGTACCGCGAGGCGGGCGTCGGGACGCTGATGGTCTCGCCGATGGCGTGGACGTTCGAGGAACGCGTCGCGCAGCTGCGCGCGGTGGCCGAGCTCAACGGGTGATCATCCGGTCGCTCACGAGCGACGACGAGCCCGCGCTCGCCGCGCTCGCGCGGGCCTGCGACGAGACGTATCTGGAGTGGACGCGGCCCGGCTGGAGCGTGCCGATCGCGCCGCCCGGCTGGGCGAGCAAGTACTTCGTGCCCGACGCGTTCATCGAGGGCGCGTTCGACACGGATCTGATCGCCACGGTCGCGTTCCGTCCGTCCGAGCTCGGGCCGTCAGTGGCTCACGTCGGGCTCGTGTTCGTGCATCCGTCGCGCTGGCGGGAAGGGCTCGCGGGGATGATGCTCGGCCGCGCCGAGGCCGAGATGGTCGCACGCGGATACGTGTCCGAGGTGCTGTGGACGCCGGCCGGCGCGCCCGCCGAGCAGTTCTACCGCTCGCGCGGGTGGGCGCGGGACGGCCGGACCGAGTGGCATCCGTGGGTTGCGCTGGACATGGTCGGGTACGCGCGGGACCTGCCGTGAGGGTCCTGCTCGGGGCGTTCGGGGACCCGGGGCACGCGTTCCCGATCCTCGCGCTCGGCTCCGAGCTGGTCGCGCGCGGGCACGAGGTCGGGGTCGAGACGTGGCAGCGCTGGCGCGAGCCGGCGGAGGCGCTCGGGATGACGTTCGCGGCCGCGCCGGAGTACCAGGTGTTCCCGACGCGCGAGGTGCCGCTCAAGCCCTACGAGGCGGCAGCACGAGCGGCGTTGGTGTCGCGCGAGCTCGTGGCGTCGTTCGAACCGGACGTCGTGGTGGCCGACATCCTGACCGCTGCGCCCGCCCTGGCCGCCGACCTGGAGGGCGTCCCGCGCGCCACGCTCGTCCCTCACGTCTTCCCGGACCTGCCGTCGGGGTTCCCGCCGTTCTCGATCGGGGCGCGGCTGCCGCGGACCGCGGTCGGGCGGCGGCTGTGGGGGCTGACGGACCGACTGGTCGCGATCGGGGTCGAGCAGGGGCGCGTGGAGTACAACGAGTGCCGTGCTCGGCTCGGGCTGGAGCCGGTGCCGTACGGGCACAGCGGGCTCTCCCGCTCGTTGACGATGGTCGGGACCTTTCCGCAGCTCGAGTACCCGCGGCAGTGGCCGGCGTGGACGCGGATCGTCGGACCGATGCTGTGGGAGCTGGGCGGGCCGCTGGTGGAGCCACCGGCGGGTGTCGGTCCCGTGGTGCTGGTGGCGACGTCGACGTCGCAGGACCCGTCCGGGTCGCTCCTACGGGCGGCTCTGGACGGGCTGGCGGACGAGCCGGTGCGGGTGATCGCGATCTCCGAGCCGCGCGACGACGCTCCGGCGAACGCGGTGCTCGCGCCGTGGATGTCCTACGCGGCCACCATGCCGCACTGCGACCTCGTCATCACGCACGGCGGGCACGGGACGGTCGCGCGCGCGCTGGCGAGCGGCGTGCCGGTGCTCATCTCCCCCGCGGCCGGCGACATGGCCGAGACCGCGGCCCGCGTGGACTGGGCGGGCGTGGGTGTACGGCTCGCGCCGCGGTTCAGCACACCGTGGGGCGTGCGGCTGGCGGTGCGGCGAGCGCTGCGCTCGCGCGGGCTGCGGCTGCGCGCCGGCGAGCTCGCCCGCTGGGTGCGGGCGAACCCGGGGCCGGCCGCGGCCGCGACCCAGCTGGAGCGCTGGGCCGCGACCGTGCGGCGGGCTAGTTCCCGTGCGGAGGGGCCGGCGGCGTGAACCGCACCTGCGTGTTGCCGTTCAGGCCGGGCTGGCCCTCGGCGCCGGCGTCCGTGTAGGACGCGCCGAGGATCGCGCTCAGGTTCGCGGCGCCGGCGTGACCCGCGTCGAGCGGGACCGTGATCGAGCCGGTGCAGCCCGCGGTCGAGTTCTGCGGGTGGCCGTGGCGTTCGTGGCCGAGGATGTAGGCCACGGTGACCTTGGCGCAGTCGACCGGCGCGTCGTCGGTGACCTTGACCTCGTAGGTGATGGTCGTGCCGAACTGGAACGGGGTCGCCGGGTCGTCCGGCTTCGGCGACGTGATCAGCTCGAGCACCGGCCGCTGGTTGCCGATCACGATCTGGACCTCGGCGCTCGCCGTCCGGTCCGTCTCGTCGGTCACCTTCAGCGTCGCCCGGAACTCACCGTTCTTGGTGTAGGTGAAATTCGGGTGCGCGGCGCGGCTGTCGACCTTGCCGTCGGCGTCGAAGTCCCACGCGTAGGTGAGCTCGTCACCGTCCGGATCCGTCGTGCCTTCGGAGCTGAACTGGACCGCGAGCGGGCCGCGCCCGCCCTTGGTGCTGGCGAACGCCTTCGCCACCGGCGACCGGTTGCCGCGGACGTAGTTGATCTTCGACAGCTGCGCGTCCGGGTTCTCGGCGAAGTAGCCGTCGCCGTACTCGAGCACGTAGAGCGTGCCGTCCGGGCCCCACTCCATGTCCATCGGGTTGTCCACGAACGGCGCGAACCCGTCGATCTCCCGCTGGCGGCCCTGCTTGTTGAGCTCGACCATCTTCGTCCAGTCGCGCGCCCACTCGTAGAACAGCGGCTTGCCCGCGTAACGGTCCGGGAAGCGGAACGGCGAGCGGTTGCCGCGGATCGGCACGTAGGCGGGGCCGCCCATCGGCGCAATGCCGTCGTTGCCCTCGGGTCCTTCGACCTCGAGCTGCGGGAAGTGCGGCGAGAGGATGTACGAGTACCAGATGTCCGGTCGCTCGACCGCCGGCAGCGTCGTCAGGCCCGTGTTGTAGGGCGAGTCGTTCTTCGGCGCCTTGCAGTTGAACTTCGGGCCCGACGTCTTGGTCGCGAAGTCGTAGTCGTTATAGGCCTGCGTCGGCGTGGCGCAGTACGGCCAGCCATAGTTGGCCGGCTTCTTGACGATGATCCAGCGGCCGTGGCCCGCCGGTCCGCGCAGCGGGTCGGGCTTGTCGGCGTCCGGCGAGTAGTCGCCGACGTACAGGTCGCCCGTTTCCGGGTCGATGCCGAAGCGGAACGGGTTGCGCAGGCCCATCGCGTAAATCTCGGGGCGCGTCTTGTCCCGGTTCTTCTTGAACAGGTTGCCGTCCGGGACCGTGTAGCCGGGCTTGTTGCGCTTCGGCTTGATCCGCAGGATCTTGCCGCGCAGGTCGTTCGTGTTGCCGGCGCTGCGGCGCGCGTCATAGACGGGGTTGCGGCCCGGCGAGTCGTCCAACGGCGAGTAGCCGTCCGAGAAGAACGGGTTGGTGTCGTCGCCCGTGCTCAGGTACAGGTTGCCGGCGGCGTCGAACTCGATGTTGCCGCCCACGTGGCAGCACTGCCCGCGGTCGACCGGCACGTCGATGATCTTCTGCTCGGTCTTCAGGTCCAGCCGGTTGCCCTTGAGCTTGTACCGCGACAGGCGGATCACGCCCTTGAACCGCTGCCAGTCCGCCGCCGTGCCGTTGTCCGGCGCGTCACCCTCGTTGAAGCCCGGCGTGTCCGGGTTGTCCGCCGGAGTGTTCAGCGGCGGCGAGTAGTACGCGTACACCCACTTGTCGTCCTCGAACGTGAACGGGTTGACCGCGACGCTCTGCAGACCTTCCTCGTCGTGCTGGTAGACCTCGATCGTCGCCGCCAGCACATTGCGGCCCGTCTTGGGGTCGTGGATGCGCACCTCGCCCGTACGCGCGGTGTGCAGCACCCGCGAGTCCGGCAGCACCGCAAGGTTCATCGGCTCGCCGGGAAAGTCGTTCAGCGTCAGCTTCTCGAACCGCTCCGCCCCCGGCTGAGGCGTCGGGGTCGGCGACGGCGTCTGTGCCTGCGCCGCGGCCGGGATGCCGACACATCCCACGGCCATGACCACGGCCGCAATGGCCTTTCTCCTCATCAATTACCTCCCACTGCTTCCGCAGGACGGGCTCCGCGCGACTCAACCACGCGAGGGACGCCCCGCCCCCTGACAATGGAGGCTCTTTAGCCGGATTCGGCAACAAACTAACGTCGGCCGACCGACAGATCAGTAGGGAGTCCCTCTAACCGGTGCATAGCGCCGCCGATTTGGCGCGCCGTGACGCCCGGTTGCGAGGTCCCAACCCCGAGAACACACAAGGCCCGCGTCGGGGACGCGGGCCTCGTAAAGCTCGGGGGGTGGGATTCGAACCCACAACCCTTCGGTTAACAGCCGAATGCTCTGCCGTTGAGCTACCCCCGAATGGGTCTTCAGTTGTACTACCCGCTATCGGTCCTGGCCGTTGGCGGCTTGAGCAGCCCGGCTTCCACCATCGCGTGGCAGTTCGCGCACAGTAGCACGCACTTCTGGGCTTCCAAGCGCAATCGCTCCAACGAGCGGGTGATTCCTTGCCGGCTCACCTCGAACGCCTTGGTCGAGGGGTCGAGGTGGTGGAATTGGAGCGCGCCGACATAGGAATCGAACCCGCACGCAGCACAGCAACCGCCGGCTTCGGCGACGAGAATCTCCTTCACCCGCCGACGCCGTTCGGTGACCGCCTCGGTGTTGCAGCGCGCGCACCGATACGTGCCCGCCGCTCCGACACGCACGAACGGTCCCCAGCCGTGCTTGACGCACTCGCGCAGCAGGCTGTCCGGACGCTGCGCGTCCCCACGGGCGTAGCGGGCGGGCTGCGTCCTCAGGCCGTGCCGTTGCAGCCAGTGGCGCACCGTCGTCGCGCTCACGTCACAGCGCGTGGCGATCTGCCGGATCGACAAGCCCTCTTCGACGAGCGTCTCGAGCCGCGCACGCTCGATCCCGCCGCGCGGCGCATGCGGCTCCGCGTGGGTGGAGCTCAGGCCGTGTTTGTTGACCCAGTAGCCGACCGTCGACGGGGACTTGCCGGCCTCGCGGGCGATCGACTCGATCGAGCGGCCTTCAGCAAGCTGCGCGGCGAGCCATTCGCGGTCCATGGCGATACGAACACTAGTTCGTGTGTCGGACGGAAATCAGGTCAGCTTGTGGCGGATCTCGTCGAGCACTCTCTGGCGCTCGGCCGCGAGCTCGCGGACGCCCGTGGCGCCGGCGCTGCGGGCGCGGGAGATGTGGCGGTCGAGGCGATTGAGCTGCATCTGCAGGTCCTCGAGCTCGAGCTTGGCCGGCGTGGCGTCGAGCCGTCCGGACTGGACGACGAGCGCCGCGATCGTGTGGGCGAGCGCGTCGTCGCCCGACGGGATGCCGCCCATGGGCGAGCGCAGCCGGCCGCGCAGATAGGCCGCGGCCCGGCGCGTGACGGGCGCGGCGAAGTAGTCGTCGACGTCAACCGCCGCGAGCCGCTTCTCGCCCTGCTCGGGCAACGCGAGGCAGAACGCCAGGAACGTGCGCTCGCCCTCCTCGCGCTTGGCCAGCACCGCGCGCGGGTCGATGGGGTCAGGTGGCGGGGCGTCGTTGCGGCGGTAGCGGTCACGGTCGCCGCGCCCACCGCCGCCTCGGTAGTTCCCGCCCCCGCGTCCTCCGCCCCGGCGACCGCCGCCACCACCGCGGGGCTGCCACTCGCGGGTCCAGCCCTGCTCCTGCGGCGGCGCGGGCTGGTACGCAGGCGGCGGCTCGTAGGCCCTCGGCGGCGCCTCGTGGGCGGGCGGCGGCGCGGACTGCGCCCCGGGGTTCGCCGCCGTCGGCTCGCTCCAATCCTTCGGTGGCCCCATGGCGCCGGGATCGACGTCCTCTCCGTCGCCTGAGAACCCGTCCCACTCGGGCGGCGGCGGACCCTCGAAGTCGTCCGCAGGCGACGACGCAGCCGCGGCCGGCCGCGACGGCGCCTCGCGAGACGCAGACGCTTCGCCGTGCGAGCCCGCCTGCCGCGGCGCCGGCGAAGTGTGCGTGTGCGGCGCCGACTGCCCGTGCGGCGGCGCCTGCCCGTGCGCCTGCCCGCGCCCCGCTGCCTGCCCGTGCGAGGACGCCTGGCCGCCCGCCGTCGCCGGCCCAGCCGGCGACCCGCGCCTGTCCGACGGCGCCCGACCGCCCGGCGGCGCCTGCCCTTGCTGCTCTGGCCCCTGCTGATATCGCGGCGGTCCCTGCGAGGGCGGCGCCGGCCGCGACCAGCCGGCGCGCGACGGGTTCCCGCCCCGTCCGGGCATGCCGCCCCCGCGCATGTCGCCGCGCGAAGCCGCGGTGAACGGCTGCCGCAGCGCCTCGTTGACCAAGTTCTCCCCCATCCCGAGCCGCCCCGCGACCAGCGCGACGAGCTCGTCCTTGAGGATCGAAGCCGACATCGGCGCGATGATGGGCGCGACCGTCGCGAGCATCTCGTCCGTCGACGCGTCCGGCGAAGCCAGCGCCCGCTCGACCTCGAACTTCTCGATCGCGACCGCCTTCTCGAGCAGCGCGCGCAACGCGTCCCCGCCGGACTGCTGGACGACGTCCGCCGGATCCTGCCCGGCCGGCAACCGTACGATCCGGAACTCGACCGCGCGCGTCGTGCGCCCCTTGTTGTGCACGCGCAGCGCCGCGATGCCCTTCGCCACCGACTCCTGCCCCGCCCGGTCCGGGTCCTGGCAGAACAGCGCCTTCGGCGCCAGCCGCGCGATCGCGTCCACCTGGGCGTCCGTCAGGGCCGTTCCCATCTGCGCCACCACCTCGGGCACCCCGGCCTGGTGGAGCGCGATCACGTCCGTGTAGCCCTCGACGAGCACCACGCGCCCCGCCTTCGCCGCCGCCGCGCGCGCGAGGTCGGCCCCGTACACGATCCGCCCCTTGTGGAAGAGCTCGCCCTCCGAGGTGTTCAGATACTTCGGCTTCTGGT
Source organism: Solirubrobacter deserti (assembly GCF_027587175.1). GTDB lineage: Bacteria > Actinomycetota > Thermoleophilia > Solirubrobacterales > Solirubrobacteraceae > Solirubrobacter > Solirubrobacter deserti. The sequence goes on along the minus strand of NZ_JAPCID010000041.1, from coordinate 47,500 downwards.
CGGGCTTCATCGCCCGCGCGCCGAACCCGAGCACGCGCCCGCGCTCGTCGGCCAGCGGGAATGTGATGCGCCCGTGGAAGCGATCGATCAGCGTCCCGCGGCTCGACCGCTGGCCCAGGCCGGCCGCCAGCAGCTCGGCCTCGCTGTAGCCGGCGCGCCGCGAGCCGACGACGACACGGTCCCAGGCCTCGGGCGCAAAGCCCACGCGATAGGCCCGCAGCGCGCCCTCGTCCAGCCCACGCGAAGCCAGATACGCGCGCGCGTCGGCCGCCTCCGGCGACTCCCACAGCACCCGCACGTAGAACGCCGCCGTGCGCTCCAGCAGCCCGAGCAGCCGCTCCCGCCGCTGGCGCTTCTCGGCGTCGCGCGGGTCCTCGGACTCGCGCTCGAGCGGCACGCGGTAGCGCTCCGCCAGCGACTCCAGCGCCTCCCCGAAGCCGAGGTTCTCCGTCTCCATGACGAACTTGAAGACGTCGCCGCCCGCCTGACAGCCGAAGCAGTAGTAGACCTTTTCGGTCGGGTCGATGCCGAACGACGGCGAGCGCTCGTCGTGGAACGGGCACAGGCCCTCCAGCCGGTTCACGCCCGACCGCCGCAGCTCGGTGCGCGCGCCGACGACCTCGGCGAAGTCCACGGCGTCGCGGACCCGCTCGCGTGACTCGTCGGTGTAGCGCGCCATCAGCGCGCCAGGCCCTGCGGCACGAAGCGCTCCGTCCAGGCCCGGATCGCGAACCGGTCGGTCATCCCCGCCAGATAGTCGATCACACGCTCCGGCATCTCGCCCGGCGGCAGCTCGTCCGGATGCTCGCAGTACCAGTCGAAGAGTCCGCGGAGCACGCGCTCGACCCGCTCGGCCTGCTCGCGCTGCGCCGGCCCCAGGTACACCCGCTCGAACATGAACGAGCGCAGCGCGTACATCGCGCGCCCGACCTCCTCGCTCTGCACGATGTCCCCGGCCGCTTCCGAGTGCGCCACGAGGTCGTGCACAAGCGTGTCGATGCGCGCCGGCCCGGTCGGTCCGAGGATCGCGATCTCCTCGGCCGGAAGGTCCTCGACAGCGAGGATCCCGGCCCGCAGCGCGTCGTCGATGTCGTGGTTGATGTAGGCGATCCGATCCACGAGCCGGACGATCTTGCCCTCCAGCGTCGCCGGCTCGCCCGCGCCGGAGCTGTGGCGCAGGATGCCGTCACGCACCGGCTCGGTCAGGTTCAGGCCCTCGAGCGCGGACACCACCCGCAGCGAATGCTCGTTGTGCCGGAAGCCGCGACCGAAGCGCTCCCGTCCCGCCCGATCGAGGATGTCCTCGCCGAGGTGCCCGAACGGCGGGTGCCCGACGTCGTGCCCGAGCCCGATCGCTTCCGTCAGGTCCTCGTTGAGCCGCAGCGCCCGCGCGACCGTCCGCGAGATCCCCGTGACCTCCAGCGTGTGCGTGAGCCGCGTGCGGAAGTGGTCGCCCTCGGGCGCCACGAACACCTGCGTCTTGTGCTTGAGCCGCCGGAACGCCTTCGAGTGCACGATCCGGTCACGGTCGCGCTGGAACGGCGTGCGCACACCGCTGTGGGGCTCCTCGCGCTCGCGCCGCGCCGGGTAGGACGGCGTGGCCAGCGGCGAGAGCCACGCGGCCTCCCGGGCCTGCTGCATCGCGGCGAAATCGCTGACGGTCGGAGCGCTCACGCGACCCATTCTGACCGCCGCCGACGACGACTTCGGCCGACTGCGCAAAGTCGGCACGAAGTCTTTGCATTCATGCGTCAGCCCATGACCGATCGTTGGCATGGATGATCGCCGCCTGCGCGGCCGCCACTCGCGCGATCGGCACCCGGAACGGCGAGCAGGACACGTAGTCCAGGCCGGCCATATGGAAGAACTCGATCGAGTCGGGGTCGCCGCCGTGCTCGCCGCAGATGCCGAGCTTGAGGTCCGGACGCGACTCGCGGCCCACCCACGCGGCCAGGCGCACGAGCCACCCCACACCCGGCTTGTCGATCGTCTCGAACGGCGAGCGCTCGATGATCTTGCGCTCCATGTAGACGGGCACGAACTTGGACTCGACGTCGTCGCGGGAGAACCCGAGCGCCGTCTGGGTCAGGTCATTCGTGCCGAAAGAGAAGAAGTCTGCAAATTTTGCGATGCGATCTGCAACAAAACACGCTCTGGGCAGCTCGATCATCGTCCCGACGGTGTAGTCCTCTATCTCGTGCAGCCCTTCCTCGTCCCCGATCCGGACCACGAGCTCCCGCATCAGCTCGATCTCGTGCTCGTAGTCGACGAGCGGGATCATGATCTCGGGGTGCGGAGGCTCGTCCATCGCCTTCGCCGCGCGCATGATCGCGTGGACCTGCATCTCGTAGATCTCGGGGTAGAGGATTCCGAGCCGGCACCCGCGCGTGCCCAGCATCGGGTTCTCCTCCGAGATGCGCTCGGTCGTCTCCAGCAGCGTCTCCAGCTCGTCCAGGTCGGCGGAGACCTCGATCCGCGCGCGCTCGACGTGCGCCGCCAGGTCCGGCAGGTTCGGGAGGAACTCGTGCAGCGGCGGATCCAGCAGCCGGATCGTCACCGGAAGGCCTTTCATCGCCTCAAAGAGCCCCTCGAAGTCCTCCTGCTGCAACGGCAGCAGCTCCGCCAGCGCCTCCTTGCGCGCGTCCCGGGTGCCGGACATGATCATCCGCCGCATCTTCGGCTGGCGGTCCTCGGCCATGAACATGTGCTCGGTCCGGCACAGGCCGATGCCCTCCGCGCCCAGCTCGCGCGCCTTGCGCGCATCGGCCGGCGTGTCCGCGTTGGTGCGCACGCCGAGCCGGCGGACATCGTCGGCCCAGCCGAGCACGGTCTCGAACGCCTTGAGGATCTCGTCGAAGGCCGGGTCCTCGGTGGGGTCGACGAGCGGGACGTCGTCGAGCGTGACCTCGCCGTTGGTGCCGTTGATGGCGATGAAGTCGCCCTCGCCGATCGTGCGCTCGCCGACGCGGATGCACTTGTCCTCGAGGTTGATCTTGAGCTCGGAGGCGGCCGTCACGCACGGGACGCCCATGCCGCGGGCGACGAGCGCCGCGTGGCTGGCCTTGCCGCCGAGGCTGGTGAGGATGCCCTTGGCGGCGTGGAAGCCGCCGACGTCGTTGGCGTTCGTGTCCGGACGGACGAGCACCACGTCGCGACCCTCGGCGGCGGCGTCGATGGCGTCGCGCGCCGTGAACACCACCTCGCCCTTGGCGCCGCCCGGAGCGGCGGGGACGCCCGTGGCGATCACCTCGTAGTTCGCGCCGGGATCGAAGGTCTTGACCAGCAGCGCGGTGAGCATCTCGGCGTCGACGGTCATGAGCGCCTGCTCGCGCTCGAGCAGCCCTTCGTCGACGGCGTCGCGCGCGAAGCGCACCGCGGCCTGCGCCGGCCGCTTGGCGTCACGGGTCTGGAGCATGTACAGCTGCCCCTCCTCCACCGTGAACTCGGTGTCCTGCATGTCCCCGTAGTGCTGCTCGAGCGTCTTGAGGATGTCCATCAGCTGCTCGTAGGCGTCGGGCAGCCACTCCTTCATCTCCGCGATGTCGCGCGGCGTGCGCGCGCCGGACACGACGTCCTCGCCCTGGGCGTTGGGCAGGAAGTCACCGGACGGCTCCGGCGCGCCCGTCACCTCGTCGCGGCTGAACGCCACGCCCGACCCCGACGTGTCGCCCTTGTTGCCGAACACCATCTGCTGGACGTTGACCGCCGTGCCCCAGTCGTCCGGGATGCGATTGATGCGGCGGTACTCCTTGGCCCGGTCGCCCGTCCAGGAGTCGAACACGGCGCGGATGGCGAGCCGCAGCTGCTCCTGCGGGTCCTGCGGGAACTCCTCGTCGGTGTGCTCCTTGTAGAGCGCCTTGAAGCGGTCGACGAGCGCCTTGAGCGCGTCCGTGTCGAGGTCGGTGTCCTCCTCGACGCCGCGGTCGGCCTTGACGTCCGCGATCGCCTGCTCGAACGCCTCGCCGTCGATGCCGCGGCTGACGTTGCCGAACATCTGCAGGAAGCGCCGGTAGGAGTCCCACGCGAAGCGATCGTTCTCCGTCGCCTTGGCCAGGCCCTCGACGGAGCGGTCGTTCATGCCGAGGTTCAGAACCGTGTCGAGCATGCCGGGCATCGACTCGCGCGCGCCGGAGCGGACGGAGACCAGCAGCGGATCGTCGTCGTCGCCGAGCCGCTTGCCCGTGTGCTCCTGCAGGCGCTCGAGCGCCTCGGCGACCTCGTCGGCCATCCCCTCGGGCTCGGTTTGATCGGCCTTCATGTAGGCGACGCACGCCTCGGTGGTGATCGTGAAGCCCGCCGGGACGCGGTCCGCGCCGAGCACGCGGGTCATCTCGGCGACGTTCGCGCCCTTGCCGCCGAGCAGCTCCCGCATGTCCTTCGAGCCTTCGGAGAAGTCGTACACCCACTTGTCGGACATGGCTCAGAACACCCGCTGTTTGGTGGTGGAGACGGTGAAGCCGTGGCCCGACCGCAGGCTCTTGCACGTGATGCCGCTTCTCCGCGACGTGCACTTCAGGCGCCCGAAGGTCGTGCTCTTTCCGTAGGCCAGCGGCTTGGCGTCGGGGTTGAACACGGTGTCGGTGATCTTGATCCGCCGCCCCTTGCCCGTCTCGTTGAGCTGGACGGCGCGATCGGCTCCGCCCCGCCACTCGCAGCGCACCTGCCGTGGCACCCGCTCGTCGGAGTAGAACATGCAGGCGAGCTTGCCGGTGGGCGAGCGGAATTCCCGCAGGGCGGCATCGGCGGGAGCGGCCGCGGCGGCCACCCCCGCGAGCGTCAGGGCGAGCGCGACAGAGAACCGACTCATCGGCGCGGAGCCTATATGCCAGCCCCGCACGAACGTGCCGGAACCTGGTCAGTGGCCGGCCGGGTCCGTGCGTCAGAGGGCGGCGTGCGGTGTGAGCAGGTCGTCGATTCCGGCGCGGCGGAAGAACTCCACGCGGATGCGGTCGGCGACGGCGGACACGACCTCGCTGCCGTCGCGGGTCGGATCGACGTGGGTGCGGAACGGCCGCTTTCCGGCGGGCAGGTCGATCACGCGGGCGATTTTCTCCGCGACGGCGCCCGCGTCGGCGTCCTCGGGCGTGAGCCGCGCGAGGCGCGGGGCCAGCTCCTGCATGAACGTGCCGTAGCGCTCGTCGTAGTCGGCGGCCCGGTCCGTGTCGGCGGGCGCGCCCGCATGGGCGAAGTGGTTGGTTCCGGACGTGAAGGCGCCCGGGACGACGATCGTGGTGTCGATCCCGAAGCGGATGAGCTCCGCCGCGTAGCTGACGGCGAGCGCGTCCATCGCCGCCTTGGCCGCGAAGTACGGGGCGAGGAACGGCGGGCAGCCGCCGCGGGTGCTCGAGCTGCCGACCCATACCAGCAGGCCGCCGCCCTGCGCGCGCAGCCGCGGCAGCGCGGCCCGGTTCACACGCTGGGCCCCGACGACGTTGACGTCGTAGAGCTCGTGCCACTGCTCCGGCACGAACGCCTCAGCCGGGCCGAGCACCATGTGCCCCGCGTTGTGGACGATCGCGTCGAGGTGCTCGAGTCCGCCGATCGCCGCGGCGACGGAGTCCTGGTCGGTGACGTCGAGCTCGACCGCGCGCAGGTCGCCGGGTTCGTCGCCCAGCGCGGCGGCCGCGGCGGCGTTGCGCTCCCCGATGTCGCGCATCCCGGCATAGACGGTGTGGCCGCGCGCGCCCAGGGCCCGGACGGTGAGGGCGCCGAACCCGCTGGAGGCGCCGGTGACGAGAACGTGCACTTAGACGATGCCTCCGTTGGCGCGGATGATCTGGCCGTTGACCCAGTGGCCGGCCGGGCTCGCGAGGAACGCGACGACCTCGGCGATGTCCTGCGGCCGGCCGAGGCGCTCAAGCGGCGGCTGCTTGGCCATCCGGTCGATCGTCTCCTCGTCCTTGCCGTCGAGGAACAGGGCGGTGGCGGTCGGGCCGGGCGCGACCGTGTTGACCGTCACGTCGCGCCCGCGCAGCTCGCGCGCGAGCACGAGCGTCGTCGCCTCGACCGCGCCCTTGCTGGCCGCGTACGCGGCGTAGGTCGGAAGCGCCAGCCCGACCACCGAGCTCGAGAACGTGAGCAGGGCGCCGCCCGGCCGCAGGCGCCGCGCGGCCTGCTGGGCGACGACGAACGTGCCGCGGATGTTGGTGCGGTGCAGCGCGTCGAGCTCGTCGAGGTCGAGCTCGGCAACGGGCGCGAGCGTCATGCGCCCCGCGGCGTGCACGACCACATCTACGCCCCCGAAGCGTTCCTCGGCGGCGTCGAACAGTGCCGCCACGGCCGTCTCGTCGGCCACGTCGGCCTGGACCGCGATCGCGTTGCCCGCTTCGCGGGCGGCGGCCTCGGCCTCTTCGGTGTTGCCGGCGTAGTTGACGACGACGGCGTAGCCCTCGCGGGCGAGCCGTCCCACGATCTCGCGCCCGATGCCGCGCGAGCCGCCGGTGACGATCGCGACGCGGGCAGGGGCGCCCGTGCCGCCAGGTGCGGAAGAAGTCATCTGGAACCTCGTGATCGGAGGGAAGAAGTGCCTCCGATGATGCCCGCGAAAGCCCGGATTTCCCAACAACGCGCGGGTGTGAAGCGTCCACCGGAGGTGGTGAATGCCTGAGCTCTCCCAGCTGCGGACGTTCACGGCGGTCGCCGAGGCGCTGAGCTTCACCCGCGCCGCCGAGGAGCTCGGGCTCAGCCAGCAGGCGGCGTCGAAAGCGGTGCGGGCGCTCGAGGACGAGCTCGGCGTGGTGCTGCTGGAGCGCACGACGCGCGAGGTTCGCCTGACGCCCGCGGGCACGACGCTGCTGGCGTCCGCGCGCGACCTACTGGCCCGCGCCGAGGTTGCCTTCGCCGAGGTTCGGGACGTGGAGGCCGGGCTGTCCGGAACCATCCGGATCGGCGTGTCCCCCGCGATCGGCCTGACCGACCGCACGGACGCCGCACGGGCGCTGCGGACGAGCTCCTCGCGCGTGGCCGTGGCCTTTCACGAGGTTCGGCCGGCGCAGCTGCGCGCGCTGCTGCGCGCCGGGGAGCTCGAGGTCGCGCTGACACGCGCCCGTGGGCTCGACGAGGACGCGATCAGCACGCACGAGCTGCGCCCCTCGACCGTCGTGTGCTGCCTTCCGGCGTCGCACCGGCTCGCGAAGCAGGACGCCGTCTCGGTGGCGGCCCTCGTCGGCGAGCGGCTGCTCGTCCCCAGCCCGCCGGGCACGCCGTTCACCGACCTGCTGCTCGCGCGGGTGCCCGGCGCGATCCCCGTCGAGGCGCGCGTGACCGGCACGGGCGTGATCCTGTCCGAGCTCGTCGCCGAGGACGCCGTCTATCTGATGCCCGAGGGCACGGGCGTGCCGCCCGGCGTGGTCGCCCGCCCGATCGCCGGCGGGCTCACCCTGCCGCTGTTCGTGCTGTGGGCGGCCGGGCGGCCGTCACCGGCCGCGCGCCGGCTGATCGCCGTGCTGGGGGTCCCCGGTGCGGGCTAACGCGTGCCGACCGGCCGCAGGCGCAGGTGGGCGTGGTGCTCGAGCGTCTCGGTGATCGCGCGTTCCGCCTGTGCGAGGGCGAGCGGAGGCGCTTCGGGCGTCTCTGCCAGCGGGCGGCCGAGCGCGGCGACCATGAAGGCGTGCGCCTCCTCCGCGAGCGGGAACGCACTCGCCTCGCAGGCGCCGCAGACGACGCCGCCCGCCGCGCCGGAGAACCCGACGAGGTGCTCGCGTTCGCCGCAGGAGGCGCACGCCGCCAGGTGCGGGGCGAAGCCGGCCGCCAGCAGGAGCTTGAGCCGGAACGCGAGCGAGTTGGCGCGGCCCGCCCGCTGTGGCTCGCGGTTGAGCAGCGCGAGCTCGTTGGCGAGCAGGTGGTAGACGCCGGCGTGCGGCTCGCCGTCGTCGAAGAGGCGCGCGACGGCCTCGCAGGCGCGCGCGGCGCCGTCGAGCGCAGCAGCGTCCTCGCGCAGGCGCGGATACGCCGCGATCGTCTCCACGGACGTGACCGTCATCAGATCGCTGCGGCCCTCATACAGGACGAGGTTCAGCTGGAAGAACGGCTCCAGCCGCCCGCCGAAGCGCGACTTGGCCTTGCGCACGCCTTTCGCGATCGCGCTCACTCGCCCCCGGTCCGGGGTATACAAGTGAAGGATGCGGTCCGCTTCGCCGTAGCGCATCGAGCGGAGAACGATTCCTTCCGTTTTTACCGATCCGGATATCGCACTATCCTTTTTGAAGCCATGAGCCAGATCACCGTCTACACGACCGAGCCCTGCGGCTATTGCCGCGTCGCCAAAGCCCTCCTGAACAAGCGAGGCGTTCCCTTCGAGGAGATCAACCTCGCCAAGGACCCTGAGGGCCGTGCGGAGCTCGTGCGTCTGACGGGCATGATGACGTTCCCCCAGGTCGTAATCGAGGGGACGTCGATCGGCGGCTACCAGGAGCTGGTCGCGTTCGACAAGGCCGGCAAGCTGTCGGAGTTCGCCGCGGCGGCTTGAAGCACCTCGCCGGGCCGACCCGCGTCGCACGCTCCGGCCACCCGGGCGCGCTGACCTCAGCCCTGCTGGACAAGCTCCTCGCGCGCGAGGACGAGTACTTGGCCGACCCGCGCGAGCTCATGCTCACGCTCGCGCCCTATCACCACGTCGCCCGCTGGCTCGGCGAGGACCCGTCCGAGCTGTTCGACACCGTCGCCTCCGGCGCGCCCGCCACGCTCCGCGACGCCGTGCGCACGTTCGGCCGCCGCGACGACATCGAGCCCGACAAGTTCGGCTTCGCCGTCGTGGAAACCGCCGAAGGGCCGGAGTACTTCCGCACCCTCTGAGGGTCTACGCCGCCTTGCGCCGCACGCGCGGGCGTGACTGACAGCGCTCGCACACGTAGGTGCCGCGCCCCGCGGCGCGCAGCTTGCGGACCGGCGTCCCGCAGTTCGGGCACGGCTCGCCTTCGCGCGTGTGCACGAGCATCTTGTCCTGGAAGGTCCCGCTGACGCCGTAGGGGTCACGGAAGTCGTCGATCGTCGCGCCCTTGGACTCGAGGCCCAGCATCAGCGCGTCCACGACCCCGTCCCGGATCGCCGCGCACTGCGCCCGCGTGAGGGTGTTCGCCGGCCGCAGCGGATGCACGCGCGCCCGGAACAGGGCCTCGTCGGCGTAGATGTTCCCGACGCCCGCGACCCGCTTCTGGTCGAGCAGGAAGGCCTTGACCGGTGCGCGGGACGTCTTCGCCAGCGCGTAGAGGTGCTCGGCGGTGAACGCGCGCTCGAGCGGCTCGACGCCGAGCCGCGCGTCGAAGAACGCGTCGCGCGCGACCGGCCCGAGCGCCAGCTCTCCCGTCCCGAACCGCCGGGGGTCGTCGAAGACCACCTCATGGTCACCAAGCCCGAAGCGCACGCGCACGTGCTTGCTCGGGGGTGACGGGTCCAACAGCAGCGTCCCCGTCATGCGCAGGTGCATCAGCAGGTAGACATCGTCCTCGAGCTCCCAGACGAGGTACTTGCCGCGCCGCCCGAGCGTCTCCACGCGCCGGCCGAGCAGCGCCGCGCGCATCTCCTCCGGCGCGAGCGGCCGGCACCAGCGGGCATCGAGGATGTCCACGGCCTCCAGCACCCGCCCTTCCACGTGGGGCGCCAGATGACCGCGGATCGTCTCGACTTCGGGAAGCTCGGGCATCGCGCCCGAAGAGGCTAGAAGGGCGACTGGGTGCGGGCGTACGCGTCGATGTCGGCCTCGACCTGGCCGATCGACCGCTTGAGCACCTTGCGGAAGACCTTGTTCGTCAGCGCCTTGCCCGGACGGCCCTTGATCTTCTCGCTGTTGTACGCCGAGTAGAGCTTGAGCAGCGTCTTGGCCCCACCGTACTTGTCGGCGATCGTGTACGCCGCCGCGGACGAGTAGGAGTAGGCGAACGTGAGCGGGATCGAGGACATCTTGTGCAGGATGTCCGGCTTGGACAGCCGGCTGAGCGAGAGCGCGGCCTTGGCGGGCGCCTGCTTGGAGGAGTCCTTGAGCTGGGCGCCGCTGAGCAGCGCGCCCGCGTCACCGGCGCGCTTGTCGCCGGACGCGTACATCGCGATGCCTTCCACGAGCCAGTCCGGTACGCGGCCGCCGGTGCGGTTGGCGAGCGCAATGTGGACGAGCTCGTGCGCGATCGTCTGGCGCCGGCCGGAGCGCGAGTCCTTGCCGTAGGAGCGCCAGAGGACGAACACGCGCTGGCCGGCGACATCGGTCACCCGCTTGGCCGAGCCCTCCGTGAACACCTGCGACTCCGCGATGGCGACGAGCGCGCTCAGCGTCTTGAGGTCCTTCGTCAGGGCGCGCGTGTCGTTGCTGTTGCGGTTGACGATCACCAGGACCTTGCCCGGCACCTTGACGCCCTTCAGGCCCTGCTTCATGCGCGAGCGGCCCTTCTCGAGGTCGGTCATCAGGCTGCCGACCTTCATGCTCGCGGGCGCGAGCGCGAGGAAGTGCTTGCTCGTGCGCGCCTTGTAGCGCGTGTGCTCCCAGGGCGCGAGCATGCCGGCGGACGGCCGGTCCCTGGAGACACGCCAGCCGCCCTCGGTCTTCTTCACCGTCATCCGCGACGTCTTGACGTAGAACGTGTCGATCTCGTCGAAGCGGTAGACCATGTTGACCCGCAGCGTGCCGCGGTTGCCGTCGACCTCCGTGCCTTCCGCGGTCAGCCGCACGTCGCTGATCGGAAGCGCCTTCGCGTTCGCGATCGCGCGCTCGTCCTTCTTGGCCTGCGAACCGGTCGAGGTCTTCAGGAACCCGGCCGAGTCGCCGTCGCGCAACGCCGCCGCGCGGTCGGCCAGCAGGCGGTTGAGCTGCTCGCTGTCGCTGGGCGCCTTGGTGGCGGCCGGCTTGGGCTTGGACTGACCGGACGTCTGCGTCGACGCCCGCTTGGTCTCCTGGGGGGCGGTGTCGCCGCTGCCGCCGCATCCGGCGATCAGCAGGGCCGTGGCGGTCACTGCCGCCAACTGCGAGGTGTGAAGCAGTGAACGCACGATGAGTGGGTGCCCCGGTTGCGGCGACTCCTCACCCTACGTCTGGCGCAAATTTGGTGGTTTAGACGAAAGGGGTGCCAGGAAGCGCCGCGTCGCGGCCGGTCAGCCACCGCAGGACCGAGGCACCGACGTCAGCGAACGGACCGTCATGGCGCTTTCCGCCGTGTCCGTCGAAGCGCGCGAGCAGCGGCGCGTGCTCGCGCGTGTGGTCGGTGCCGGGCGTCGTCGGGTCGCAGCCGTGGTCGGCCGTGATGACCAGCAGGTCGCGCGCCGGGTCCAGCCGCTCCAGCCACTCGCCCACCTCGGCGTCGATCGCCTTCAGCGCGCCGTGGTAGCCCGGGACGTCGTTGCGGTGGCCGTAGACCTGGTCGGTCTCGACGAGGTTGGTGAACACGAACCCGCCTTCGAGCGAGTCGATCAGCTCGGCCGTCGCGGCGAGCGCCCTCGCGTTCGTCGGCCCCTTGTGCTGACGGTCGACGCCGACGCCGTCGAACACCTGCCCGATCTTGCCCACCGTGTGTACCGGCACGCCCGCGGCCTGCAGCTCCTGCATGTAGGAGCGCCCGGGCGGCGGCAGCGCGAGGTCCTTGCGACCATCGGTGCGCACGAACGCGCCGGGCGAGCCCTTGAACGGGCGCGCGATGACCCGCCCGACCGCGTGCTCGCCGTGCATGATCTCCCGCGCCGCGGCGCACGCCGCGTACAGCTCCGCCGGCGGCACCTCGTCGACGTGCGCCGCGATCTGCAGCACCGAGTCGGCCGACGTGTAGACGATCAGGTCGCCCGTGGCCAGGTGCTGCTCGCCGAAGTCCTCGATCACGCCCGTGCCGCTGTAGGTCCGGTTGCACAGGACCCCGCGGCCGGTGGCGTCGCGCAGCTCATCGATGATCTCGGGCGGAAAGCCGTCCGGGTAGGTCCGCAGCGGCTGCGGCGTGACGACGCCCATCAGCTCCCAGTGCCCGGTGATCGTGTCCTTGCCCGGGCCGAGCGGGTGCAGACGCCCGTGCACCACGCGGTCCGGCGACGGCGCCACGCCGACGAGCGGGAGGATGTCCCCGAGGCCGAGCTGCTGGAGCACCGGCAGGTCGAGGCCGCCGGTCGCCTCCGAGAGGTGCTGCAGCGTGTTGGTGCCCTCGTCGCCGTAGTCGGCCGCGTCGGGCAGGGCCCCCGCGCCGCAGGCGTCGATGACGATGACGAAAGCCCGCTTGCTCACGGCGCCGATTCTGGCAAAGGCGCCCGCGGCGCCCGCGCCCGATGCCGACCGGGCATCGTCGCCCTACCGCATCTTGGCGCGCGGGTGGGCGTCGAAGTAGACGTCCTTGAGCCGGTCCGCGGACAGGTGCGTGTAGAGCTGGGTGGTGGCGATGTCGGCGTGGCCGAGCATCTCCTGCAGGCTGCGCAGGTCGCAGCCGCCCGCGAGCAGGTGCGTCGCGAACGTGTGCCGGAGCGTGTGCGGGCTCATGCGCTCGGCGAGGCCGGCCGTGGCCGCATGGCGCTGCACGATCTTGTAGAGGCCCTGGCGGGTGAGCCCGGCGCCGCGATGGTTGACGAACAGGCGCGACTCGAGCTTGTCGCCGACGAGCTTGCCGCGGCCCCTGGCCAGGTAGGCGTTGACGGCGCGGGTCGCGGCCGAGCCGACGGGCACGATCCGTTCCTTGGAGCCCTTCCCGCGCGCTCGCAGGATGCCGATCTCCAGGTCCAGGTCGCCGGTCTCGAGGTCGATCGCCTCCGACGCGCGGAGCCCGCACGCGTACATGAGCTCCAGCAGCGCGCGGTCGCGCAGCGCCGGCGGCTCGGTGCCGCGCGGCTGCTCGAGCAGCTTGGCCACTTCGTCGCGGCTGAGCACGTGCGGGAGCCGGCGACTCTGTTTGGGGGCGCGCAGGTTCGCGGTCGGGTCGGTGTCGAGCTCGCCCTGGCGCCGGAGGTGGCGGTAGAACGAGCGCAAGCAGGCGACCTTGCGCTGGAGGGTCGCGGGCGCCACGGGCGGCTTGTCGCCGTCCCCCGCCGCGAGGCTGGACACGAAGCCCGCGAGGTCGGAGTGCGTGACGGCGAGCGCGTCGCGGCCCTTCAGGTAGGCGCCGTACTGGAGCAGGTCCGAGCGGTAGGCCTCGAGCGTGTTGCGCGAGAGGCCCCGCTCGAACTCCAGGTAGGCGAGGAAGTCGAGCAGCAGGTGCTCGAACGGCTGAGCGTGTGCGGGCGTGGCAAGGGGAGCGTCGGCGACGGCCATCCCTGTCTCGTTCGCGGCGGCCCGCCCGAGCCCTCCGCCTGCAATCAGCGGTTCATGCGGTCCCGGAAGCGGTACAGCGCGATCAGCGTCTTGGAGTCCGTGTTCGACGCCAGGACCTCGTCGAGCTCGCTGAGCGGGCGGATCTCGACGTCGATCCGCTCGTTCTCGTGGACCTCGGGCCGTTCGTCGACGTCGCTGATGCCGGTCGCCAGGAACAGGTGGATCTCCTCGTTCGTGAAGCCCGGCGTGGTGAAGAACGAGCCCAGCGACTCCCACTCGGACGCCTGCTTGCCGATCTCCTCAGCGAGTTCGCGCTTCGCGGTGTCCAGCGGGTCCTCGCCCTCCTCGTCGAGCTTGCCGGCGACGATCTCGAGCAGGTCGGGGACGCCGACCGCCTCGCGCGGCTGGCGGACGAAGACCAGCTGCTCGCCGTCGAGCACCACGACGCCGACCGCCCCCGGGTGCGTCACGAGCTCGCGCTTGACCTCTTCTCCGTCCTCGTGGCGGAACGTCCCACGTTCGACGTCGAAGAACTTGCCTTCGAAGATCGTCTCGTTGGCGATGCGCTCGAACCGTGAGCTCATGCGGCGGCAGCCTCCTGCAGAAGTGTGAATCCGATGTCGAGCATGGCTTCCAGCGCGTACTGCGGCACGCGCTCGGTCGGCTCGTGGTTGTTCTGCGTGCCGTTGGCGACGTTTACGCACGGGATGCCCGCGGCCTCGAACACGTTTGCGTCCGAGGCGCCGCCCGTCGCAATCCGCTTCGGCTCGTAGCCGTGCGCCGTCAGCGCCGCCTCGGCCGCGACCACCGCGGGCGAGGACGGCTTCTGGCGGTAGCCGACGACCTGCTTCTCGGTGATCACGTCCACATCGCAGGCGCCGTGGGCCGCCCCGTCGTGCAGCGCGTCGATCACGCCCGCCAGGACCTCCTCGGCCTTGTCGGGATCCACCGAGCGCACCTCGGCCAGCAGGCGGGCGCGCTCCGGGACGACGTTGGTGGACTCGACGCCGCCGTGGAAGAAGCCGAGGTTGGCGGTGGTCTGCGGGCCGATCCGCCCGTGCGGCATGTGCGCCGCGGCGTGCGCGGCGGCGAGAATCGCGGAGTGCCCTTCCTCGGGGCGTAGCCCGGCGTGGGCGGACTTGCCGAGGAAGTGCGCCTCGATCCGGTACAGCGTCGGCGAGGAGGTGACGATCTCGCCGATCGGCGTCGCGTGGTCGAACACGTAGCCGAACTCCGCCTGCAGCTGCGACGCGTCGAAGCGCTTGGCGCCGAGCAGCCCGACCTCCTCCTGCACCGTGAACACGAGCTCGACGCCGACGGGCGAACTTTCGATGCTGCACCGGCGCGCGATCTCCAGCAGCATCGCGACCGCGGCCTTGTTGTCGGCCCCGAGGATGCCGTCATGCTCGTTCTCCCACGCGCCGTCCACGAGCACCGGCTCGATCGGCGCGTGCGCCGGCACGGTGTCCAGGTGCGCGCACAGCAGAACCGTGCGCTCCCCGCGACCCTTGACCCGCGCGAGCAGGTTCCCGGCCTCGTCGCGGATCACCTCGAGCCCCATCCCGCGCAGCTCGCGCTCAACGCGCTCCGCGCAGGCCGCTTCGTCCCCCGACGGGGAGACGATGCGGCACAGGTCTACGAAGGTGTCGTTGAGCCGGGCTTTCTCCGCCTCGCTCGCGGGCCTCACCGCGCGGCGGCCGGTTCCTCGCTCGTGGCGAGCTCGTGCGGGCGCAGCTCCTCGGCGCGGCCGAGCGCGGCGGCGACGAAGTCCCGGAACAGCGGCTCGGGCCGCTCCGGGCGCGACTTGAACTCTGGGTGGTACTGGGACGCGACGAAGAACGGATGCTCGGGAATCTCGATGATCTCGACCAGGCGCTCGTCCGGCGACGTGCCCGAGCACACGAGCCCGGCGGCCTCGATGCGCTTGCGCAGGAAGTTGTTGACTTCGTAGCGGTGGCGGTGACGCTGGTAGATCACGGCCTCGCCGTAGATCTCGCGGGCCCGGGTGTTCGGGTGCAGCTTGATCGGGTCCGCGCCCAGGCGCATCGTGCCGCCCATGTCCGCGACTTCCTTCTGCTCGGGCAGCAGGTCGATCACGGGGTACGGCGTCTCAGGGTCGAACTCCGTGGAGTTTGCGCCGTCCATGCCGACGACGTGGCGGGCGAAGTCCGCCACCGCCATCTGCATGCCGAGGCAGATGCCCAGGAACGGGATCTTCTGCTCGCGGGCGATCCGCGCCGCGGTGATCTTGCCCTCGATGCCGCGCACGCCGAAGCCGCCCGGGATGAGGATGCCGTCCGCGTTCGCGAGCCGGGCCCGCACCTCGCCGTCGTCCAGCGTCTCGGAGTCCACCCAGTCGATGTCGATGCCGCGACCGAGCTCGAAGCCCGAGTGGCGCAGCGCCTCGACGACCGAGAGGTACGCGTCCTCGAGTTGCACGTACTTGCCGACCAGCGCGATCCTCACCGGCGGCCGGTTCTGCGCCTCGGTCGCCTGACGGACCAGCCGCTCCCACCCGCTCAGCTCCGGCGGGCCGGCCTCGAGCCCGAAGTGCTCGAGGATGAAGCTGTCCACGCCCTCGTTGCGGTAGTAGAGCGGGATCTTGTAGATGTTGTCGACGTCCTGGCCGGACACGATCGCCTCGGGCGGCAGCGACGCGAACAGCGCGATCTTCTTGCGCACGTCCTGCGGCAGCCCCGCCTCGGAGCGGCAGATCAGCATGTCCGGCGCGATGCCGATGCGACGCAGCTCGTTGACCGAGTGCTGCGTCGGCTTCGTCTTGAGCTCACCCGCGTGCCCGATGTACGGCACGAGCGTGAGGTGGATGAACATGACGTTGCGGCGGCTCACGTCCACCGGGAACTGACGGATCGCCTCCAGGAACGGCAGCGACTCGATGTCGCCCACCGTGCCGCCGATCTCGGTGATCACGACGTCGACGTCCTGCGTCTCGCCGATCAGCCGGATGCGGTGTTTGATCTCGTCCGTGATGTGCGGGACGACCTGCACGGTGCCGCCGAGATAGTCGCCGCGGCGCTCCTTGCGGATCACCGAGTTGTAGATCGCGCCTGCGGTCACGTTCGACGCGCGTGAGGCGTTCGCGTCCGTGTAGCGCTCGTAGTGGCCGAGATCGAGATCCGTCTCGGCGCCGTCCTCGGTGACGAAGACCTCGCCGTGCTGGAACGGCGACATCGTGCCGGGATCGACGTTGATGTACGGGTCGAACTTCTGGATGGCCACCTTGAGCCCGCGTGAGACGAGCAGTCGGCCGATGGAGGCGGCGGCGATCCCCTTCCCGAGAGAAGAGACCACTCCCCCTGTGATGAAGATGTAGCGGGTTCGCGGCCTGGGTTCGGGCATGGGTTTCAAGCTCCTTATGTCGCCTCCATGAGGATAGAGCGGCGAGCGGCGGGGACCAGTCATGCGGCCTTCAGCAGCTCCTTCGCGTGCCGCCGGGCCGCCGAATCCTCGCGGTCGGCGCCCAGCATGCGGACGATCTCGCCGACGACCTCCTGCTTGCGCAGCTCCGTCACGGTCGTGCGGGCGGTCTCGCCCGAGGTGTCCTTGACGATCGTGAAGTGGCGGTCCGCCATCGACGCGATCTGCGGCAGATGGGTGATGCAGATCACCTGACGGCCGGCGGCCAGCTCGCGCAGCTGCTCGCCCACGGCACGGGCCGTCACGCCGCCGATGCCCGCGTCGACCTCGTCGAATACGAGCGTCGCCGGGCCGGCCTCGGCCGCGGCGCCCATCAGGGCCAGCATCACGCGCGACAGCTCGCCGCCCGACGCGATCTCGCGCAGCGGGCCGGCGGGCACGCCGGGGTTGGGCGCGATCAGGAAGTCGACCTCGTCTGCGCCGCTGGGCGCGTACTCGCGCGGCGACAGCGCGGCGGTGAACTCCGCGCCTTCCATCGCCAGCGCGCCCAGCCGCTCGCGCACCGCTTCGGCGAGCGCCACGCCGGCGGCCTCGCGCGCCGCGCTGAGCGTGCGCGCCCGCCGCTCGAGCTCGGCGCGGACCTCGGCCAGCTCGCCCTCGACCTCCTCGATCGCCTCCTCGGCGCCGACGAGCTCGTCGCGGCGGGTGCCGCACTGCTCGGCGTAGGCCAGCACCGCGGCGATCGTCCCGCCGTGCTTGCGCTTGAGCCGTTCGAGCAGCGCCATGCGCTCCTCGACCTCGTCGAGGCGCCCGGGCGCGGCCTCGACGCCCTCGGCGTAGCGGTGCAGGTCGTGCAGCAGGTCCTCGGCCTCGATCGCGAGCGCGCGGATGCGGGCGCCGAGCGCGTCCAGCTCGGCGTCGACACCCGTGACGCCGTCCATCGCCTGCGCGGCCGCGGCGAGCGCGATCGCGGCGCCGCCACCCCCGTCCTCGTCGCCGGCCAGGGCCGCGGAGCCGGCGGCCGCGGCGGCGCGCAGCGCCTCGACGTGCCGGAGCCGGTCGCGTTCGGACTCGAGCGCGAGCTCCTCCTCCTCGCTCGGTGCGGCCCGCTCGATCTCGCCGAGCTCCCACTCGAGCAGGTCCAGCTCGCGATCCCGCGCCCCCGCACGTTCGCGCAGCTCCTGCAGGCGCTCTTGAAGAACGCGCTCGCGCGCGTAGGTCTCGCGATACGCCTCGCGGCGACCCGACTGGTCGGCACCCGCGAAGCCGTCGAGGATCTCCAGCTGGGCCGAGTGCAGCATGAGCTTGCGGCTCTCGTGCTGCCCATAGAAGGACAGCAGCGCGGTGCCGGCGTCTCGCAGCTCAGCCGCCGTGGCGCTGCGGCCACCGAGGTACGCGCGTGTGCGCCCCTCCGCACTCACGCGCCGCGCGAGGACGAGTTCCTCGGCGTCCTCCGCGATCCGGTCCCCCAGCAACGACCGCAGCTCGTCCGGCAGCGTGAAGACGCCCTCCACGTATGCCTCGGCCGCTCCCGGGCGCACGATGCCCGAGCGTGGCTTGCCGCCCAGCAACAGGTCCAGCGCGTGCGCGAGCACCGTCTTGCCCGCGCCCGTCTCCCCTGTGAGCACGTTCAGCCCCGGACCGAGGCGCAGCTCGGCCCGTTCGATCAGGAGCAGGTTCTCGACGCGCAGTTCGTGGAGCACGTCGAGTGGTTTACCAGCGGGTCAGGACGGATCACCGTCGAACAGGTGTTCTGTTGCAGAATTGGCACACTTTTGGAACAGACACGTTGCACTTTCCCTGGCACAGTGGCGGCCATGGAACGGCTGCGGCGACTAGCGCGCAAGGCGACCGAAGCGCTCGCGCAAGCGGTGGTAGAAGCTTGCTCCGGGAAGCTGTGCCAGCGTGCCGTGCGTGAGGCCGAACGCGACGTGGATGTCCTCACCGGGCGAGAGCTCGAGCGTGGGCCGGCCGTCCACGTGAATTTCCACCGGCTCTTCGCGCGAGGCGTTGTTGATCGTCAGCTCGTCCTGCGGCGCCACGACGAGCGCGCGGGCCGTGAGCGAGTGTGGCGCGATGAAGGACACGACGTAGCCCTCCACGCCCCAGGCCAGGACCGGGCCGCCGTTGGCGAGGTTGTACCCCGTCGAGCCCTGCGGCGTGGCCACCACCAGCCCGTCGCAGCGGACACGGCCGATCTCCTCGCCGGCGAGCGCGTAGGCGAGATCGGCCACGCGCAGGCCGGCCTTGCGGTGCACGGAGATGTCGTTGAGCGCGCTCCAGGTGCCCTCGGGGCGCCCGACGGAGATCGTCGGCAGCTGGATCGTCTCGAACTCCGCGGCGAACGCACGCTCGAAGTCCTGGGCGAGGCCGTCGGGGTCGATCGTGGCGAGGAAGCCGACCTCGCCGTAGTTGACCGCGAACACGGGGACGCCGGTGCCGGCGTAGCGGCGGAGCGCGGTGAGGATCGTGCCGTCGCCGCCGAGGACGAGGCACAGATCGATGTCGTCGCCCGGGTCTTCGACGATCTCGATGAACGGCGCGGTCTCGATCTCGTGCTTGGTCGCTTCGTCGGGCGTGAGGCGCAGCGTCACCCGCCGGCGGCGGGCGGTCTCGAGCAGCAGCAGGATGGCCTCGTGCGTGTCGCTCGGCCGGCGGTGGGTGACGACGGCGGCGATCACCAGGCGTCCACCTCGGCGACGGCGCCGGGTCGGCCGGGCTCGGCGAGCCACAGGAACGTCTCGCGGTTGCCGGACGGGCCCTCGAGGGCGGACGGCGCGCTGCCCATCACGGCCACGTCGACGGACGCCGCCACGGCGCTGACGGCTTCGCGCCGGAGGGCGAGGTCGCGCACGACGCCGCCCTTGCCGAGCCGCTCCTTGCCGACCTCGAACTGCGGCTTGACCATCGCGAGGCAGTCGAACGTCGGCGCCGTGCTCGCGAGCACCGCGGGCAGGACCTTCGTCAGCGAGATGAACGACACGTCGATCACGACCAGGTCCGGCGCGTACGGCAGCTGGTCCGGCGTGATGGCGCGGGCGTTCGTGCGCTCGATGACGGTCACGCGCTCGTGCTCGCGCATGCGCCAGTCGAGCTCGCCGTACGCGACGTCGAGCGCAATCACGTGCTCGGCGCCGCGTTGGAGCAGGCAGTCGGTGAAGCCGCCGGTGGAGGCGCCGACGTCGAGCGCCTTGCGCCCTTCGACGGGCACGTTGAGGGTGTCCAGGGCATTGGCGAGCTTGACGCCGCCACGTGAGACGTACGGCGGCGGGCCCCGCACCTCGAGCTCGACCTCGGGGTCGACGAGCTGGCCGGGCTTCTCGGCGCGGCGACGGCCCGGGCCGATGTGGACGTCACCGGCGATCACGGCCGCGGCCGCGCGCGTCCGTGACTCGAACAAGCCGCGGTCCGCGAGCAAGGTGTCCAGGCGGACGCGGGGCACGGCCATGAACGGTACTCAAGCCCGTCCCGTGGGCCGCCGATACGTACCTCAGATGCGTCCCGTCCTCGCCTCCGTCGGTCTCGCCCTGCTCGCGTTCCCCGCGTCCGCCTCCGCCGTCGAGCTCAACTACGAAGCTCCGGCCGCCTCGATCTCACGCGGTGCTCCGCTGACGTTCGCGGTGCGGACCGACGCGCCCGAGAGCAGCGTCGTCGTGCGGGTCTCCGGCGGGAACGAAATCGATGAGGACGGCCTGCTCACGGGGCCCGAGGGCACCTGGCTTGACGAACCGGCCACCCAGGCGCTCGAGGACCTGCAGGTCTGGAGCGTGCCGAACGCGTCGATCCTGCGCCAGCGTCCCGGGCGCTACCACTGGCAGGCGTACGTGTCCGGCGACGGCGCCGACCGTCCGATCGGCCCGGTCCGACAGCTGACGGTGACGCTGCCCGCCGTCGATCGCGGGCGCGGCAAGCTGTACCCGAAGTTCGGCCGCAAGGGCTCGGCGGGCTTCCTCGTGTCGACCGCGAACCTGCCGGCGTCGGTCTCCAAGACGCGCTTGAAGACCCTCGCGCGGACGACGGCGAAGCGGTGGAACCTGAAGGCGGGCACGACGACGAAGCTCCTCGCGGGCGTGGAGGACGGCCGCAGCGTCGCCGGCTTCTCCGCCGATGTCCCGAGCGGAACACTCGGCGTCCAGACGGACTACCTGCGCAACGGCCGCGTGGTCGAGCGCGACCTCGCGCTGCACGCCGCCGAGAACTGGGCCGCCGGCCCGAATTACCCCGCGCTGGACGAGATCGACCTCGAAAGCGTCCTCCTCCACGAGTTCGGCCACATGGCCGGCAACAAGCAGCACGAGTCGCGCTGCGTGAACTCTCCGCTCGACGAGGTGCTGGGCGCCGGCGAGTGGTGGCGCGGCGCCCGCGATCACTGGTTCGGCGACTGCACGGCGGCGGTCAGCGCCGCGTCGGCGCTCCGCGCGAAGGCGTTCGCGCACCGCGTCGTGCGCGTGGACTGACGGCGCGATCCGTCGGGTGCCTGTGTCGTCCTACCGCCGCTTTCCGACAGTAGGACGACACACCCGGCAGGCTGAGCTCGCTAGAGACGCGGGACGAGCGGCGTCATGGGCTGCGTCGGGAACGACGGCGGCGGCGCGCCCGGCCGGACGATCACGTGGCCCGGCATCGAGCGCGGGCCACGCGAGACGAACACGTACATGTTCGGCACGTTGAACCGGCAGGTGCCCGACCAGCCGGGGCCGCTCGGAACGCGGGGCAGCGGCGGGACCGGACCCAGATCGGGGCCCGCGGTCTGCGTGCAGGACGTCGGCTTGAGGGCGAGGTAGTCGACGTTGTGGGGGATCGTGCCCGCGGGGTACGCGAACGCGACGCTCTGCCCGGCGTAGATCGTGACGTACGAACTTCCGTCCTGCGAACCCACGAAACGGTGATCGGTGACCGTGAACGACGCGGCGACACCGGTCTGACCGGCGGCCACAGACGGCGACGCGGCCGCGGCGACGGCGGCCCCCGCCAGCGCCAGGACGGCGCGACGGCAACGGATGGACATCAACGGCTCCCCCTTCCGGGACGATGGTGCACCCCAGAGGAGCTACGCAGGGACGCCTGCGCGGGTTCGGCCCGCGCGTCAGCGTCTAGACGCCCAGGCGGTCGAGGACCGCGGCCTCGACGCGGGCGGCGATCGCCTCGGCGGTGAAGCCGACCTCTTCGTGCAGGAGGGCCGGGGCGCCGTGGGTGACGTAGGCGTCCGGCAGGCCGACGCGCAGGATGCGCGGCGCGACGGCGCCCTCGTCGGCGAAGGACTCCCAGACGGCGGTGCCGAAGCCGCCCTGGAGGACGCCTTCCTCGACCGTGACGAGCAGATCGTGGTCGGCGGCCAGGGAGGCGAGCAGGAGCTTGTCCAGCGGCTTGCAGAAGCGGGCGTCGGCGACGGTGACGTCCATGCCGCGCTCGGCCAGCAGGTCGGCGGCGCCGAGCGCCTTGCCGACGCCGGTGCCGTAGCCGACCAGCGCGACGCGCTCACCCTCGCGGAGGATCTCGCCGGTGCCGACCGGGATGAGCTCGGGCGCGGACGGGAGCTCGACGCCCACGCCAGCCCCACGCGGGTAGCGCAGCGCGGCCGGGCCGTCGATCTGCAGCGCCGTGTGGAGCATGTGGACGAGCATCGCCTCGTCGCGCGGCGCCATCAGCGTCATGTTCGGCAGCGGGCGCAGGTAGGCGATGTCGAAGACGCCGTGGTGGGTCGGGCCGTCGTCGCCGACCAGCCCGCTCCGGTCCATGCAGAAGGTGACGGGCAGCTTCTGCAGGCAGACGTCGTGGACGATCTGGTCGAAGGCGCGCTGCAGGAAGGTGCTGTAGATGGCCGCCACCGGGCGCATCCCGGACAGAGCGGCGCCCGCGGCGAACAGCACGGCCTGCTGCTCGGCGATGCCGACGTCGAAGTAGCGGTCGGGCATCGCCTTCTGCAGGATCGAGAGCCCGGTGCCGGAGTTCATCGCGGCGGTGATGCCGATGACGCGCTCGTCGCGCTCGCACTCGCGCACCAACGCCTCGCCGAAGACGGTCGTGTACTGCGGCGGGGCGGGCGTCGACGACGGACGGGACGGAGCGGGCATCCGCTGCGAGATCGACTTCGGCTTGGCGGCATGCCACTTCTCCATGCCCTCCAGGCCGCCGTCCTCGGCGGGCGCGAAGCCCTTGCCCTTGACGGTCGCGCAGTGGATGACGACGGGACGCTCGGCCTCGAAGGCGGTCTTCAGCGCGCGGCGCATGGCACGCACGTCGTGGCCGTCGATCACGCCGAGGTAGGCCCAGTCGAGCTCCTCCCACCACAGGCCGGGCGCCCAGAAGGCCTTGACGGACTCCTTGAAGCGCGGGCCGAGGCGCTCGAACGCGGCGCCGATGCCCGCGGGCAGCTTGGTGAGCTTCTCCTCGACGCCCTCGCGCGCCTCCCACAGCCCCGGGTCCAGCCGGACGCGGTTCATGTAGCGGGACAACGCGCCGACGTTCGGCGAGATCGACATGCCGTTGTCGTTGAGGATCACGACGATCGGGGTCCCGAGGCCGCCGGCCTGCGAGACGGCCTCGAACGCGACGCCGCCCGTCATCGACCCGTCGCCGATGACCGCGACGACCTTGCCGTCCTCGGTCGCGCCGCGGAGCATCGCCTCCTTGATCCCGACGGCGTAGCCGATCGAGGTGGAGGCGTGGCCGGCGCCCATGATGTCGTGCTCGGACTCGAAGCGCGCACAGAACGGGGCCAGGCCGCCGTACTGCCGGATGGTCGGGAGCTGATCGCGGCGCCCCGTGAGGATCTTGTGCGGGTAGGCCTGGTGGCCGACGTCCCACAGGACCTTGTCGCGCGGCGAGTCCATCAGCGAGTGGAGCGCCACCGCGATCTCGCACGTGCCGAGGTTCGCGCCGAAGTGCCCGCCGATCTCACCGACCGTGTCGATCAACAGCTCACGGACCTCCTGCGCGACGGTCTGCAGCTCGTCCTCCGACAACGCGTGGAGGTCCTGAGGCCGGTCGATGCGGGAGAGAAGTGAGGTCATGAAGTGCGGGTGGCGATGAAGTCGGTGATCTGTCTCAGCTCGTCCGCACTGTCGGGAGCCGCCCGATCAAGCGCGGCCCGGGCGTTGCGGTGCGATTCTTCGGCCATGGCCCGGGCCCCGTCAAGCCCGTAGCGGCTCACGTAGGTCACCTTGCCGTGACGCTCATCGCTTCCCTGCGGCTTGCCGAGCGCGACGTCCGTGCCGGTCACGTCGAGGATGTCGTCGACGATCTGGAACAAGACCCCGAGCTCTGACGCGAACGCACGGAAGTCAGCCAGTGTAGTGGAGCGAACCGTCTCGTCGGCCAAGAGCAGCGGGCATTCGATGGCGGCGCCGATCAGCCGGCCGGTCTTGAGCTCGTGCAGGCGGCGCAACTTCTCCTCGCCCGCGTTCTCGAGCCCCTGGATGTCGATGAACTGCCCGCCGACCATGCCGCGGACCCCCGACGCCGTCGTCAGCTCGGCCAGCGCGGCCAGCACCCGGTCGGGCTCGCCCCGCTGTTCTGTCAGCACCAGCCGCATCGCTTCGGCATACAGTGCGTCGCCCGCGAGGATCGCGATCGCCTCGCCGTAACGCACGTGACACGTTGGACGCCCGCGCCGCAGCGAGTCGTCGTCCATCGCCGGCAGGTCGTCGTGGATCAGCGAGTAGGTGTGGATGAGCTCGAGCGCGGCGGCCAGCGGGAGCACGTGCTCGGTCGGCATCCCGACGGCGTGCGCGGTCGCGAGCGCGAGCACCGGCCGGATGCGCTTGCCACCGGCCAGCAGCGAGTAGCGCATCGCCTCCTCGAGCCCGTCCGTGTCGGCCTCGTCGCTGAAGCGCAGACCCCCGAGATAGGTCTCGATGTCGGTCCGGAGATGGTCCGGGAACGCCACGGCCGGGTTCGATGGGCGCGTCAATTGAGCGCCATCTGGCCGGGGGCCACGGGCACGTCCGCGGCGCGGACCTGGCGATCCAGCTCGGCGCCCGCCTCGGCGGCGACCCGCGCGCATTCCTCGACGAGCGCGGCGGCGCGATCCGTCGGCAGCTCACCCGCGCGCAGCGTGACGGCGGCGTGCTCGAGCCGCTCGATCAGGCGCTCAAGACTGTCCTGAGGCATTCGGGTCGGGAATGCTAGTCCGCATGACGGCGGCGAGGATGCCGTTGACGAAACCGGGCGCCTCGGCGCCGCAGAACGCCTTCGCCGTCTCGACGGCCTCGTCGATCGCGCCCTCGGGCGGGATCGGCGTGTCGGCCTCGACCACGTCCGGGTGCAGCATCTCGAGCAGCGCGGTGCGCAGGATCGCCTTCTCCAGCGGCGCGATCCGGTCCAGCGACCAGTTCTTCGCGTGCCGGGCGATGTGCCCGTCGAGCTCCTCGGTGTAGTCCGCGGTCGCGTGGGCGAGCGCGCGGGTGAACGGGAGCGCGTCCCGCTCGAACACGTCGTCGAGCGGGCGCTTGGTCAGGTCGTGCTGGTAGAGGGCGAAAACCGCCGCGCGACGCTGCTCAGACCTACGCACGCGACATGTACGAGCCCGAGCGGGTGTCGACCTTGATCCGGTCCCCGATGTTCACGAACAGCGGGACGTTCACGGTCGCGCCGGTCTCCAGCGTCGCCGGCTTGTTGCCGCCGCCGGAAGCCGTGTCACCACGCACGCCGGGCTCGGTGTGCGTGACCTCGAGCTCGACGCTCGCGCTGAGCTGGATGTCGGCCGGCTCGCCGTCGATGTAGAGCATGTCGACGGTCTCGTTCGGCTTGATGTACTTCAGCGACTCCTCCACGCTGGACTCCGCGAGCGCGATCTGCTCGAACGTCTCACCGTCCATGAAGTGCGCGTCGGTGCCGTCGGCGTAGAGGAACTGCATCTTCCGCGCCTCGGTGTGGATCGGGCGAAACTTCTCGCCCGCTCGGAACGTCCTATCGATCACAGCCCCGTCGGCCGCCCGGCGCAGCTTGGTGCGGACGAACGCCCCGCCCTTCCCGGGCTTGACGTGCTGGAACTCGAGGATCTTGAAGACGGTGCCTTCGACCTCGATGTGATTTCCGTTCTTGAACTGGTTGGTGGAGATCGTGGGAATCAGCCCCTCGGCGAACAGGCTCAGCGTGCGGCTGAAGAGCGTAGCTAGTGGGACCGTCGCGATGCTTGCGCTCGCGGCTCCGGCGGCGGCGGCGCCGCCGTGGAGTCCACCGGTCGCGATCCCGGCGGCTGACGTTCCGCCGCGCCTGGACGCCAACACGCTCGACCAGGCGAGCTTCGTCCCGCACGTCAGCGCGGGCAAGTTCGAGGCCGGGCCGCAGCTCGTGTGGTGGCGCGGCGGCGAGGACTCGCGCGTGCTGGTCGCGCTGAACGGGACGCAGACGCTGCGGGTGCGCACCTCGCGGTCGGCCGTGGCGGCCTCGCGCTACGCCCAGTCGCGCGTGCTGACGCTGGACGCGCGCATCCCCGACCGCGACAACCTCGAGCGAAGGCAGCTCGGCTACCGGATCGGCGACGCGGGCCTCTCCTCCCTCGGCGCCGTGCGGGAGATCGGCGGGCCGCGATCGATCGCGTCCGTGCCGCAGCTGGCGGTCAACGCCGACGGCGCGGCGATCGCCGCCTGGCGCCACATCGTGCGCGGCCGCTCGGACGAGGTCCAGGTCTCCTACCGCCCCGCCGGCGGGCGCTTCTCGGAGATCCGCACGCTCGCGAACACCGGGATCGACCCCGACTCGATCGTGGGCGTCGGCATCGACACCGGCGACCGGGCGATCGTCGCCTACTCGCGCGACCGGCAGCTGGCCGTGCGCGTGATCCGCGTGAAGACGGGCTGGACGTCGGCGGAGGCGCGCGTGGCGCCGCCCGGCGGGCAGCGCGGGCCCGTGGAGATCGTCGTCGGCACCGGGGAGCCGGGGATCGCGGTCGTCGCCTGGCGCGCGTACCCGGTCACGGAAGGGCCGACCGGGCACGTGGACGCGGCCGCCGCGATCCTGCCGAACGGGTCCAACCGCCCGCGACCCGCGGTCTCGTTGGCCGAGGGCGACCTCGTCGGCTACCCGCGCGGGCCGATCGCGGCGACGGTCGACGCCACGGGCCGCCCCGTGGTGGCGTGGACGGTGCCCGCGCGGCCCGGCGTGTCGGTGCCGACGGCGGCGATCGCGAACCAGGCCGGGGTGTTCGGCCCGCCGGTGGCGCTGGACTCGTCAGGCTCGATCGGCTCGCTGATCCGCGTCGGCGACGGCGTCGCGGTCAGCTGGCTGCGGGAGACGCCCGGGCCCGAAGGGCACGGCAGCCCCCTCGGCGTGTTCGCCTCCCTGACCGGACCCGACGGCGCGTTCGGGCCGCCCGAGCTGATCGACGACGCCTCGCGCGGGACTGGCTACGACGGGCTGCAGCCGCCCGGGTTGGGCATGATGAACAACGGTCGGGCGCTCGCCGTCTACGCCGACATCAACGCCAACGCGGCCGAGGGCGAGGCGCGGGTCAGCGCGCGCTGAGACGCCCTGTGTGGCACATTCGTCGCGTGCTGGCAACGACTTTGTGCTGCGCGGCCCTCGCCGCCGCGCCGAGCGGGAGCGAGGCGTACACCTTCGCCGTGTCACTCGCCCGCGACGGCGAGCGGCCCGCCGCGAGCGCGGCCGAGCGCAAGGCGCACCAGCGCGTCGCGGCGCGGTTCCGCGCCGTCGGGCTGCGGGTCGGGTACGAACGCTTCACCGTCCCCGGCAAGGGCCGGTCGCGCAACGTGATCGGCATCCGGGACGCGCCGGGCGACTGCCTGGTGATCGCGATGGCGCACGCGGACACCGTCCCGCCCTCGCCCGGAGCGCACGACAACGCGTCCGGCGTCGGCACGCTGGTCGCGCTGGCCCGCTCGCTCGCCACCGACCCCACGCCCGCGTGCGACGTCTGGCTGGTCGCGACCGGCGCCGAGGAGCGCCCGTACACCGGCACGCCCGACCACCTCGGCGCCTCCGCGCTCGTCACGCGGTTGCGACGCATCGACCGCCTGAAGGACGTCCGGCTCGCGCTCTCGCTCGACGAAGTGGGCCGCGGCTCGAAGTTCGACCTGCACAGCACGGCTTCGAGCCCGCGCGCGAACGTCGAACGGCGGCTGATGAAGCCCGGCGTGCGCTGGGTGCGCGACCCACGTGGCGAGGGCAACTCCGACCACCGCGAGCTCGCTCGCGCCGGGGCGCCCGCGGCCAAGCTCGGCGTCCCCAGCGAGCCGTGCCGGCACACCGCCTGCGACACCCCTGACCGGCTGGAACGCTCGGCCTTCACGCGCGTTCTGCGCATCGTGTGGCCGTTGCTGCGAACCTGGCGCTGATGAGAGACCTTCGGCCGTTCGTCGTCGGCGCCGCCGTGCTGAGCCTTGTGCTGTGGCCGGTCCAGATCAGCAGCGCGTTCGGCCTGCCCGCGCACCCGCTCATCCTTCACGTGCCCGTCGTCTTCGTCCCGCTGCTGGGCCTCGCGACGCTGATCGCGGTCGCCAAGCCCGGTTGGTTCGGCGTCCCGCTCGCGGCCTTCGCGGTCGTCACCCTCGCCGCCACGCTGCTCACCGTCGGCGCGGGCGAGGCCTTCCTGGAGAGCAAGCCGCGTCTCCAGGGCGACCCCACGATGAAGGACCACCAAGGTGCCGGCGAGACCGTCCGCTTCACCATGGCCCTCCTCACGGCCGCGCTGGTCGCGCTGCTGTGGGCCAAGCGCGGCGCGGCCAACGTCGCGCTGCGGGTGGTCGCGGTCCTGATGGCGGTGTCCGCGATCGGCTTCACGATCCGCACGGGCCACCTCGGCGCGAAGCTCGTCTGGGAGGACGACGGCCAGGAGTTGACTGAGTCAACGAAATAGTTGACACTGTCAAGCATGGCGACGACGGAACACGTCGAGGCCGTGCGCGCGTTCAACCGCTTCTACACGGCCAAGATGGGACTCACACGCGGCAGCTACGCCCGCCCGCTGCCTGAGGTGCGGGTGCTGTACGAGCTCGGCCAGGGCACCGAGGAGGTGGCCGCGCTCAAACAGGCGCTGCGCATCGACGCGGGTCAACTCAGCCGCGTCATCGCGAAGCTCGAGGAGCAAGGGCTCGCGAGCCGCCACGTCTCCCCCGCCGACGCCCGCCGGCAGCTCGTGCGCCTGACCGACAAGGGCCGGGAGCGGTTCGCGCAGATGGACGCCGAGTCCGCGCAGCAGGTCGGCGCGGTGCTCGACGAGCTCGGCGACGCCGCCGGCGTGGTGGAGGCGATGCGGAGCCTGCAGAGCGCGATCGAGCCCCAGGGCACGCTGACGCTGCGCGACCCCGAGCCCGGCGACCTCGGCTGGATGGTGCAGCGCCACGGCGAGCTCTACGGGCGCGAGTACGGCTACGACCAGAGCTTCGAGCGGCTCGTCGCCCGCATTGCCGCCGACTTCGACCCGGCCACCGACCGCGCCTGGATCGCCACGATCGACGGCGAGCGCGTCGGCGCGATCCTGTGCGTCCACGTCGACGCAGCCACCGCCAAGCTGCGGACGCTGCTCGTCGAGCCCAAGGCCCGCGGGAAGGGCGTCGGCGGCGCCCTCGTCGGCCAGGTGGTCCGCCACGCCCGCACGCGCGGCTACCGCACACTGACGCTCTACACCAACGCACACCTGCACAGCGCGCGCCGCCTGTATGAGCGCGCCGGCTTCACGCTCACGCACGAAGAGCCCGAGAACGCGTTCGGCCACGAACACGTCGCACAGACCTGGTCGCTTACCCTCAACCCATGAACCGCGACGAGCTGCGCGCGCTCCAGGCACCGCTGAAGAGCCGCTACAAGGAAGACCCGAACGAGGCCTTCATCACGCTGAAGGCCAAGGGGACGGTGGGTGACGGCGTCAGCTGCAACGTCGAGACGGGCCGCGCGATCGCCCAGGCCGGCCTGCACCCGCTGACGGGCGGCGACGGCAGCCTGCTGTGCTCGGGCGACATGCTGCTGGAGGCGCTGGTCGCGTGCGCCGGCGTCACGCTGCAGGCGGTCGCGACCGCGATCGAGGTGCCGATCACCGAGGGGCGCGTGTTCGCCGAGGGCGACCTGGACTTCCGCGGCACGCTGGGCGTCGACCGGGAGGCGGCGGTCGGCTTCTCCGACATCCGCCTGCGCTTCGAGGTCGACACGCCCGCTGACGACGAGCAGCTGGCCACGCTGCTCAAGCTGACGGAGCGCTACTGCGTGGTCTTCCAGACGCTCAACGGCGCCCCGAAGCTGACCGCCGAGATGACGAGGGCCCGCACCGAGCGGGCCCTCGAGAACTCGGCTAGTTGAGGACGAGCGGCTCCCACTCGGTGTCGAACGGCGGGTACTTCTGCCCGATGGTCGGGTGGATCGGGCACGTCCGCGAGAAGCGATCCGGCAGGCACGGGTTGAACGGGTTCACGAGCGCCTTGTTCGGGACCGACGAGTCGTGGATCGCGGAGCCCGTGTCGCAGTTGGCCGCCTGGATCGGGTAGTTGCCGGCCAGGCTGCGGCTGAGCTCCATGATGTTCGGCACGTCGTCGAAGTCCTGGTCGTCGGCGCCGTCGACGATGCCGTCGCCGTCGCTGTCGTTGTCGTAGGCCTTCGTGCCCGCGTACTTGATCGGGTACGCGTTCTCGTTGGAGTAGCAGGCCTCCCACCAGTCCCGGGTCATCGGACCGGAGACCTCGTGGTAGTTGGTCAGGCCGTCGGCGTCCTCGTCACGCTCGTTGTCGGAGACGTAGAGGTCGCTCTCGACGTTCCAGTAGTCGGGCGTGGTGCCTCCGACGCGGTCCATGTTGGTGATGTTGTGCGTCTCCAGGACGCCCTCGGTCATCGGGTCCGAGAAGATGCCCGGGACCGACCGCAGCGTGACGGACTCGAAGCCGTAGGTCGCCAGCCAGGTGCGGAACGTCTGCGGCGGGGCGTACGTGGCCACCAGCTGCGTCGGCTGGCGGCGGCCGTTGCCACCCGTGAGCTGCGACAGCGAGTACTGCGCCCCGTCCGTGTACGACAGCGGCGTCAGCGTGCGCGACGCGGTGAAGTTGACCTCGTACGTGTACTTCCAGAGCTTGTACTCGTCGTCGAGCGTGAGGCTGTCGCCGTCGTAGTCGACGTCCGCGTCCTTGAACAGCGGGTTCGGGTACGGGGTCTTCGCCGGGAACGGGATGGCCGTGTTCGGCGCCTGGTAGTCGTCGTTGTTGAGGTCGATCGCGGACTGGTACTCGAAGCCATCCTCGACGCCGTCGCCGTCGGTGTCGCCGACGCACGGGTCGAGCTTGAGGGAGAGCTCGAGCGGGTCCGGCAGCAGGTCGTTGTCGTCGTCGGCGTCGGCGCTGTTGAGGGTGCGGTCGCCGTCGCAGTCGCCGTCCGGAGCCGGCGGGATGCCCGCGCCGTCCGAGACGCCGCCCGCGCCGCCACCGGCGTCGGCGATCCGCTCCGGCGCGATCAGCGGGGACTCCTTGACCGAGGTGAAGGCCTTGCCGAGCTTGCCGGCGAGCACGCGCACGCGGAACCGCGTCACGGTCGGCTGGCCGCCCTGGGTCAGCATGTACTTCTCGAGCGACTTCGGCAGGACGACCGTGAGCTTCTTGGTCGTGCTGACGTCGGCCTTGACGAACAGGGCCTTGCCGCCGTCGCGGCGGAACAGCACGCTGTTCTTGGCCTTGCCGCGCTTGAAGTGCTTGCCCGTGATCGTCAGCTTCGCGCCGACGTAGGCCGTCTTCGGCGTCACCTTGGTGATCACCGGCGTCTTTTTCGTCGCCGCGCCCGCCGTGGCGGGCACGACGAGCGCGCCGAGCGCGGCCACGGCCACGGCGCGGCGCAGCTGGCGGGTGCGGGGTCGAAATACCATCGCTCCCGGTATCGACCGATCCGCCGACCGCCTTGAGCCGTGGTCGGTGGGGTGATGACCCTAGTCGGCGGTCAGGAGTTCCTTCGACGCGTGCGAGAGCACGTCCCGTCCGCTCTCGGTGACGACCACGAGATCCTCGATCCGCACACCGCCCACGCCTGGCACGTAGACGCCCGGCTCGACGGTGACGACGTGCCCCGGCTCCAGCGCCACCTCCGCGGTGCGCGCCAGGCGCGGCGCCTCGTGGGTGACGAGGCCGACGCCATGCCCCAGCCCGTGCCCGAAGTGGTCGCCGTGGCCGGCGGCGGTGATGATGTCGCGTGCGACGGCGTCGAGCTCGCGCCCGAGCGGGCCGGGCCGGACCTCATCCAGTGCCGTCACCTGCGCGCGCAGCACCAGCGCGTGGATCTCGGCCAGCTCGTCCGACACGTCGCCCGTCGCCCACGTGCGCGTGCAGTCCGAGCAGTAGCCGTCGAGCACCGCGCCGATGTCGATCGTGACGAGCGTGTCGCGCGCGATCTCGACCTCGCGCGGCTGCGCGTGCGGCAGCGCGCCGTGCTCGGCGGACGCGACGATGGACGGGAACGACGGCCCCGACGCGCCGCGCACGCGCATCTCGTGCTCGAGCGCGACGGCGACGTCACGCTCCGTGCGGCCGACGAGCCCGACCTCGAGCAGCCAGCCGTAGATCTCGTCCACGAGCGCGGCGGCCGCGGAGATGCGCAGGATCTCCCCCGGCTCCTTGACCGCCCGCACGCCTTCGACCACGCTCGCCAGCGGCACCAGCTCGACGTCCGGCAGCAGCTCCCCCAGCCGCCGGTGCTGCTTGACCGACAGGTGCGCGTCGTCGAACCCGAGCCGCCCCGAGAACCCCTTCAACGCGGCGAACAGCTCCTGCGGCCCCTGCTCGCGGTCGAAGTCGGGCACCTCGAGCTTGGCCTGCTCGACGTAACGGAAGTCGGTGACGAAGCGACGCACGTCGCGCCCGACCACCGCGAACCCGTTCGAGCCCGTGAAACCGGTGACGTAGCGCAGGTTCGCCGGCTCGGTCACCAGCAGCGCGTCGACCTGGTCCACCTTCCCGGCCACCCGGTCCGCGCGGCTCACCACGCCTCCTTGAGCAGCGCCAGCGCGTCGCGGTAGCCGTCCGGCCCGCGACCGGAGACCTTGCCGGCGCGCACGCCCTCCAGCACCGACACCTGCCGGAATGCCTCGCGGGCGTCCACGTCGCTCAGGTGCACCTCGATCGTCGGCAGCCCGGCGATCTCCACCGCGTCGCGCAGCGACCACGCGTAGTGCGTCCACGCGCCCGGGTTGATGACGATCCCGTCCGCGTAGTCGGGCGTCTTGTGCAGCTCCTCGACGAACTCGCCCTCGTGGTTGGACTGAAAGCACGCCACGGTCAAGCCGAGCTCGCGCCCGAAGGCGGTGATCCGCTGCTCGAGCTGCGTGTAGGTGAGCCCGCCATAGTGCTGCGCCGGGCGCCGGTCCAGCGCGTCGAGGTTGATCCCGTGCAGGACGGCGACGCGGTGCTTCATCGCAGCTCCCGGACGGCGGCGCGGACGTCGCCCTCGTCCATCGGCACGCCCGTCCGCACGTCACCGGGCGCCTCCACCACGACGAAGCCCACGCGCCCGCCGCGGCGCTTCTTGTCGCGCTGGGCGGCGGCGATGATCGCGTCCTCGTCGATGCCGGCGTCCACGCGCGTCGGCAGCCCGTGCGTCTCCAGCAGCTCGGCGACCTCGGCCCGCAGGCCGTCCTGGCCGGACAGCCTGAGCGCCGCGAGCAGCCCCAGCCCGACCGCCTCGCCGTGCCGGTAGCGCGCGTAGCCCGTGGCAGTCTCGATCGCGTGGCCGACGGTGTGGCCGAGGTTGAGCACCTGCCGGCGCCCGGCGTCGCGCTCGTCGCGCGCGACCACGGCCAGCTTGGTGCGCGCGCACGCCAGCACCAGGTCGCGGTCCACGTCCTGCGCCCCGCGGCGCACACGCGCCCACAGCGGCCCGCCGGCGATCAGCGCCGTCTTGATCACCTCGGCCCAGCCCGCGGCGAGCTCCTCGCGCGGCAAGGTCGACAGCGTCCGCGGGTCCGCGAGCACCGCCCGCGGCTGGTGATACGCGCCCACGTAGTTCTTGCCCTCGGGCAGGTCCACGCCGGTCTTTCCGCCGTAGGCCGAATCGACCTGCGCCACCAGCGTCGTCGGCACCTGCACCACGCCGACGCCGCGCTGGTAGACCGCCGCGCAGAACCCGGCCACGTCGCCCACGACCCCGCCACCC
The DNA here is from genome assembly GCF_027587175.1 of Solirubrobacter deserti. Taxonomy (GTDB): domain Bacteria; phylum Actinomycetota; class Thermoleophilia; order Solirubrobacterales; family Solirubrobacteraceae; genus Solirubrobacter; species Solirubrobacter deserti. Next base: position 13,848 of record NZ_JAPCID010000041.1, on the reverse strand, counting down.
AAAGCGGCGACGTGGTCGTCATGGTCCATCCCGGCCGCAGCCACGGCGCGCAGCAGCACCTCGGCGTTGGCGAGCGTCTTGGCCTCCTCGCCCGCGGGCATGACGAACGGGCCGAGCGCGTCGGGCACGCGGTCGCCGTACAGCGGCGCGACCGACTCGTCCGAGAGCAGGAAGCGGCGACCCCGCAGCGGCCAGAACGCGCCGTCCAGGACGTCGCCGACGTACACGGGGTAGGTGTGCTCGCCCGCGACGGCCCAGATGACCTTCACGCCGCCCGGGATCCGCCGCAGCGCCCCCGCCGCGCGCCGGATCGTCTCCGCGCTGCCGTCCAGCAGCACCGCGTCGGCCAGCGCCTCGTACTGGGGCGCGCGCTCGGCGTGCAGTGCCGCGAAGCGCTCGCGGTCGCGCGCCAGCGGGCGCTTCTTGCCGCCCGCGCGGCGCCACGCCGTCGGCTCGTCGACGTCGAGCATCACGACCGTGTGCCGGGTCAGCAGGTCGCGCACCCGGGCCGAGGTGATCGACCCGCCGCCGAGCGAGATCACCGGCGCCGGCACCGTCTCCAGCACCTCGGCGACGACGTCTTCCTCGACCTCGCGGAACGCGCGCTCGCCGTGCGAGGCGAAGTACTCCTCGATCGAGGTGCCGAGCCGCTGCTCGAGCTCGCGGTCGGTGTCGACCGCGCGCACGCCGAGCGCCGCGGCCGCCGCACGGGCGCCGGTCGTCTTGCCGGCGCCCATGAAGCCGATGAAGACTAGGGCCGAGGCTTCCATCCGATTCGCGAGCAGTATGCGCTCACGGCGGCCTTCACGTCGTCGATGTGGTCGCCGCCGAACTTGTCCCGGTACGCGCCCGCGAGCACGATCGCGAGCATCGCCTCCCCCACGACGCCCGCGGCCGGGACGACGCAGGAGTCGGTGCGCTCGCGCAGCGCCTGCGAGGGCTCCTTGGTCGCGATGTCGACCGAGCGCAGTGGCTTGGTCAGCGTCGGGATCGGCTTCATCGCGACGCGCGCCACCAGCGGCTCGCCCGTCGTCATGCCGCCCTCGAGCCCGCCGGACCGGTTGGTCTCGCGGTAGTAGCCGCGCTCGGAGGAGTAGAAGATCTCGTCGTGGGCCTCCGAGCCGGGGCGCCCCGCGAGGTCGAACCCGTCGCCGAGCCCGACGCCCTTCGCCGCCTGAATCGACAGCAGCGCGCCCGCGATCAGCCCGTCCATCCGCTGCGTCCAGGACACGTGCGAGCCCAGCCCGGGCACGAGCCCGTACGCGCGCAGCTCGAAGATCCCGCCGATCGACTCGTTCTGCTTGCGCAGGACGTTGATCTCGTTGACCATCGCCTTCGTCGCCTCGGCGTCCAGGCAGCGGACGGGCGACTCGTCGACGGCGTCGAAGTCCGCCAGCACCGGCTCGTCCGAGCGCTCCGGCGCGCGCACCGACCCGATCTGGGTGACGTGCGAAACCACGGACACGCCCAGCGCCCGCAAGAACTCCTTGGCCAGCGCCCCGCCGGCCACGCGTGCGGCCGTCTCGCGCGCGGAGGCCCGCTCGAGCACGTTGCGGACGTCCGTGAAACCGAACTTCTGCACGCCCGCGAGGTCCGCGTGCCCCGGGCGCGGCAGGTGCACCTCGGGCACGGCGTTCTCCACCGGCCACGGGTTCATCCGCTCTTCCCAGTTCTTGTAGTCGCGGTTGGCGACCTGAAGCGCGATCGGCCCGCCCAGCGTCCGTCCGTGACGGACGCCCGAGGTGACGGACGCGGCGTCCTTCTCGATCTTCATCCGCCCACCTCGGCCGTGGCCGAGCTGGCGGCGCGCGAGGTCGCGATCGATCGCTTCCTGAGAGAGCTGCAAGCCCGCGGGCAGGCCCTCCACGATGGTGGTGAGGCCCGGCCCGTGTGATTCGCCGGCGGTGACGACGTGCAATGGCACGCGGGAGATCCTAGAAAGGGCGAAGGCGGGCACAGGGCCCGCCTTCCGCATCCTCGGCTCCCGCCGCAGATTTTCCCCAGGGGGCTGCCGCCCCCCGGACCCCCCGCTCAGCGGTTGATCTTCACGAGGTCGAGCTGGTACTGCGCGTCGGTCTCCTCGCCGGTGTCCTTGACCGTGATGAAGACGGTCTCGCCGGCGCGCAGCCGCACGATCCGGCAGTCCGTGGGCGAGGGCTCGCACTCGCCGTCGCCCTCGACCGTCGCGTTGCCGGTGAGCTCGAAGACCGCGATCTTGCCCTTCTTCTCGAGGCCCTGGAAGACGACCACCGGGTTCTCTTCGTCCGGGAGGACGGAGAGCTCCTCCACCGTGACGGCGGGCAGCTCGTCGGCCGTGGTCTCCTCGACGCGCGTGAAGCGCACGCGCACCGAGTTGTCCGGCGCCGGCGTCGGCGTGGCGGTCGGGGTGGGCGTCGCCACGGGAGCGCTCGGCTCGGACGCACCGCCGCCGGCGTCACCCGAACCGGTGGACGGCTCGGTCTTGGCGCTGTCGGTCTCGGTCGCCGCCGGCTCGGTCTTCGCCGTCGAGGTCTTCGTCGCTTTCTTGGTCTTCTTCTTCTTGGCCTTGGGCAGCGGCGCCGGCTCGAACGGGTCCTTCTCGGCCCCCAGCGCACGATGGCGCTTGCTCGTCGCATCTTCCTCGAGAGCGCTGTCCTCGGTGGCGGCGGTCACGTAGGTCGCGGGCAGGCCCTCGACCTGCGCCTGGGCGTTCGCGGGAGCGGGAGTGACCTCCGGCTCCTTCGCGAGGAACATCGGCACCGCCACCAGCGCGCCCACCAGGAGCAGCGCGACGGGCCACAGCTTGCGCCGGACCAGCCCGCGCCAGGTATCGGTGATCAGGTTCATCGGATCTCGGTCCCGCCCTGGCCGTCCGTGGCGGCCGGCGTCGTGGTGGTCGTGGTCGTGGTCGACGTCTGGGTGGAGCCCGTGCCGGCGGTCGTGCCGCCGTTGACGTCGGTCGTCTCCGGGACGATGTAGGCGCTCGCGCCGACCTGCGCCTGCAGGCCGGGCCAGCCGCTCTCGGCGGGCGCGAGCGTGAGGTTCTCGATGCGGACGAGGCGACCGTTGACCTCGATCTTGTCGCCCTTGAGCGTGACGAAGCGCTCCATGCGGGCGAGGAAGTCGCCCAGGGACGCGAACGTGCCGGTGAAGCCGAACGCGAACGGCATGGCGGAGAACGCGCCGGCGTTCACGGCGCCCGGCGTCGTGCTGGCCTCGGTGGACGAGGACGAGCCGCCGCCACCGTTGACGTTCACAGTGTCGAAGTCGACGCCGGCGCGCTTGGCGGACGTGTCGAGCTGGACCAGCAGCGAGCGCGTGTCGTCGTCGGTCGGGACGGCCTTGCCGAGGCGGACGACCGTCTCGTAGTTGACCTTGTAGGCCTTCTGGGCGCCGCGGTAGGTGCTCACCAGCGCCTGGGACTGCGCCAGCTGCGCCTGGGCCACCGCGATCTGCTCGTCGAGGTCGGCGACCTGCGCGCGCTTGGGCGCCAGGGCCATCTTCCAGTAGCCGCCCACGGCGAGCAGCGCCACGACGGCCACGAGCAGCATCTTGTAGGTACGGCTCACTTCGTCGCCCCGTCGGTCGTGGTGGTGGTCGTGGTGGTGCCGTCGGTGCTGCTGGTCCCGGGCGTGGCCGTGGCCGTGGCGGTGGCGCTGGGCGCGGGCGTGGGGGTCTCGCTGACCGAGCCGGTCGCGGTGACCGGCGTCACGCCGACCTTGGCGGCGTCGCCCTCGAAGAACATGACCAGCTCGAACGCCGGGCGCTTGCCCGAGCCGCACGGCATCGACACGCGCCGGGAGCGCTCGGTGCCGTCGGACGAGGCCTCGACCTTCTCGGCCGTGGAGCTCGACAGCGAGACGCGCGTGACGCCGTCGATGTCGCGCAGGCGCGCCATCAGGCGAGCGACCTGCGTCTGGCCCGGGGCGCAGCCGGTGAGCGTGATGGCGGGCGCGGAGATCGCGCCGCGGAGCGTGCCGCCCTGGCCGCCGGCGTCGGTCGAGATGTCACCGCTGAGCTGCCTGAGCGTCACGTCCTGCGGGATGGCGCGCGAAAGGTCGCGCAGCGCCTGCTCCCAGTCGAAGCGCGAGCCGGCGAGGTCGCGAACGGTCTGGACGCGGGCCTTGGCGGCGGCGTCGAAGTCCGCGTACGGCTTGAGCTGGGCGACCTGCGCCTGGAGCGCCTGCTGCTGCTGAGCGGCGTGATCGAGGTCGGCCTGGCGCTGCTTGATGGTGTTGTCGGTCAGGACGAGGCCCGCCACGCCTGCCACGCAGGCGGCGAGCACGCCGACGACGACGAATGCACCCGTGCCGCCCTTGGCCTCCGGGCCAACGGCAAGCTCGGCGGACGACTTGGACGCGCCGCGCGTGTCGGGAGGAAGGAGGTTGACGGCTTTCACGTCCCTGGTATCGGCAGCGCGAGATCGCGTCTTGAACCAGGTAGGGCCGCCACCCTAGGTGAACGTATCCAGGTACCAGTCGACGAGCTCGTCGCCGGCGAACAGGCCGACGAGGCTGCCGAACGCGAGCCACGGGCCGAACGGGATGCCCTTCTTGCGGCCCTCGGCCATCCCGTAGCGCGCGATGATCGCGCCGCCGATCAGCGTGCCGGCGATCAGCGCGGCGAAGATCGCGGGGACGACCGCCCGGCCCAGCAACAGGCCCATCACCGCCGCCAGCTTGACGTCGCCCATGCCCATGCCGGCCGGGTAGACAATCGCGGCCAGCAGGAAGAACCCGCCGGCGGCCACGGCCGCGATCAGATGCTCGACGAGCGAATCCGAGTTGAACGCGATCAGCAGCGCCACCGCTCCGACCGCCCCGATCAGTGTCAGGACGTTCGGGATGATGTGGTGCTCGAGGTCGATCAGCGTGATCGGGACGAGTAACAGGACGAACAGCAGCGGCGCCCACACGTCATTGTCGGCGCCGTAGACGAGCACGCACAAGGCGCACAGCACGCCCGTGAGCGCCTCGATGATCGGGTAGCGCGGCGAGATCCTCGCCCCGCACGCCCGGCACTTGCCGCGCAGCCACAGCCAGCCCAGCACGGGCACGTTGTCGTAGGGCTTGATCGGCGTCCCGCACTCGGGGCAGCGCGACGGCGGGTGCAGCACGGACTCCTTGCGCGGCAGCCGATAGGCCACCACGTTCAGGAAGGAGCCGATGATCGCTCCGAAGACCGCGGCCGCCGCGGCCGCCACACCGACGCTCATTGCGAAATCGCTACCGAGGGATTCCCTGACGGCACACGCTCATGCGGCGTGCAGTGTGGCGGACGGCGGCAAGCGGTGCGTTCTAGGGCCGCTCGGCAACGGCGAGGCCGGCGGCGATGGTGAGGCGCCCGGCGTTCTCGGTGTCGTCGGTGTGCTCGACCACGCGCGCCTCCAGCGGCAGGTGCAGCGCCTCGCTGAGCTTCTCGACGAAGCCCGGGATCGCGATCGCCGGGCCGGTCACGACGCCCAGATCCACGGGCTGCGCCGCGTCCTGCGTGCGGTAGAAGTTCAGCGACGTGCGGATCCCGTCGGCGAGCTCGCGCACGCCGTCCTCGAGCGCGGACCGCGTGGCCGACACGAGGTCCATGTCGCCTTCGACGCCGTCCAGCGGCGCGACGAGGCCGACGTGCGACATCCACGCGCGGGCGTGCTCGAGCGTGAGCCCGCGCCGGTCGGCGAGCGAGTGGGCGATCGTCTCCACGCCACCCGCCGAAGCGCGCGTGAACAGGCAGGCGTCCTTGGTCGCCACGGCCACGTTGGTCAGGCCGCCGACGTTGATGTAGAGGACCGCGCCCTCATGCTCGGACGCGAGCGCGCGGACCATGCCGAACGCGGACAGGTCGATCCCCGCGATCTCCAGGCCGGCGCCGTCGACGGCGGCGGCGACGCGCTCGACCATCTCCTTGCGGACGGCGACGACGACGACGCGCGTGCGCGGGCCGAGCGGCGTCTCGACCGTGCCGAGCGACTGGAAGTCCAGGACGGCTTCCTCCATCGGCATCGGGATGTGGTCGGGCGCGGCCTCCTTGACGGCCGCGCTCAGCGCCTTGGGATCGTCGATCACCGTCGGCAGGTCGAGCGTGCGCACGACGATGCGCTGGTGGGCGATGCCCAGCCGGACCGTCTTGGGCAGCTCGTTGTCGGCGAAGAGCGTCTTCAGCGCCTCCGCCAGGGCGATGGGGTCGGCGACCTCGCCGTCGCGGATCACGCCGGGCTCGAGCTCGGCGACCGCACCGCGGGTCAGCGTGAGGGTGCCTTCGACGCTGACTTCAGCGGCGGCAAGATGGCCCGCGTCGAGCTCGAGCCCGACGACGCTGCTCTGGGGGGAACGCTTTTTACGGAACACGATCAATTCATCGTCATACCCGCTGTCCGACTTGATACAGCCTGGACCCGAGCGCTTAAACGAACGAAGCGGGCCCGAGGGCCCGCTTCGCGGAGGAACATCAGATGGTGTCGGGGACTACCAGCTGCCGGAGGTGGGGCAGCCGCCCTTGCCCTTGACCGCGCCGGTCTTGGTGGCGCAGGTGCGGGACACGGTGCCCGCCGCGTTGACGATCTTGAACGTGTTCACGTTCGAGCCCTTGGACTCGACGGAGATGGTGTAGCCGTCGGCGCCCTTGGCCTCGATCTTGAGCGTGGCGGCGTTGTTGAGCGCCGGCTCGATCTTCTTGAGCTCGGCCTCGGTGACGTCGGTGTAGGACTGGTTGTCCGTGTACCAGGTCTCCATCGCGGTCTGGGCGGTGCGGACGTCGCTCTTGGCGGTCGAGTCCTGCGCCTTCTCGCGCTGGTTGAGGAACGCGGGGAGGGCGATCGCGGCGAGGACGCCGATGATCAGGATGACGACCAGGAGCTCGATGAGCGTGAAGCCCTTCTCGTCCTGCATACGCGCGCGAAGCTTGTGGAGCATGTGGGATGTCCCTCCTGAAGGGATCGTTGGGCCTGTAAGGCGGTTGTGTCTTGCCAGGTCCTCGGTCCCGTTCTGCCGGAAGTGGCAGCCCGGCCGACTCCAGATCCGCTGGAGCCCCGATGGCTTTGCGTCTCGCCCTCGCGGGCGATTTGCCTTTTGACACCTCGGTCTGGCTAGTCCCTGTATCGGCACCCCGTGCGAGCAGCTTTACCCCCGTCTAACCTCACATGGGGTGATGACCCGACGGATGACGCTCCTGGTGCTCGCGATCGTGGGTCTGATGGTCCTCGTGGTCACCGTGTCGCCGCCGCGGACGGCCCAACGCGGCACTGCGGGGCCCTCCTCCACGCCGGGCGCGCTGCTCTCCGACCCCGACGAGTTCGACGTCACGGCGACGCTCTCGGCCGACGGCGACGCGAGCCCCCAGACCATCGAGGCCACGCTCGGCGACGACGTGGAGATCGTCGTAGAAGGCGAAGGGCCGGGGCGCGTCGCGCTCACCGGCCTTCAGTCCGACGTCTTCGAGACCGGCCTGCCGGCCCGCTTCACGCTGATGGCGGAGACGCCGGGCACCTACCCGCTGCTCGTCGACGACGAGCGGCAGATCGGCACCCTGACGATCCGTTAGCTACCCGACGACCTCGTGCGTGCGCACGGGGTTCCAGGCCGACTCGTCCGGCACGAGGAAGTACGGCGGACTGCGGAACCGGAACCGGTCGTCGTACCAGTAGTTCTTGGCGTAGCCCGTGGCGATGCTCGCGCCCGAGCCGGTGCCCACCGGACCGCGGTACTTCTGCACGATCGCTCCGTTGACGGTCAGCTTGCTCAGCGCCGGGCCGCAGTTGTGGTTGTCGACGATGAACGAGTGCTGCAGGGCGAGGATCGCGGCCTCGATCGTCACGTTGTTCAGCACCGGGGACAGGTTGGACTTGCAGTCCGAGGCCACGCGATGCGAGACGCGCACGAAGTTGTTGGCGATCAGCCCGAGGGTCGCGCTGTCGGTCCCGACCTGGGTGATGTTCGCGTCCGTCGGCGAGGTGGACGACGTCGGGCGGATGATCACGTCGTTGGCCGCGGCGATCGTCAGCGGCCGCGAGTAGGTCCCGCTCACGTAGACGTTGCCGCAACTGGCCGGCTCGTTGTAGTCGGCCGCGGTCGGGAACTCCGGCTCGCACGAGTTGCCGTTCTTGACGTAGAGCACGCCGTTGGTCGGCCATGTCTTGGTCGTCGTGGTCCCGTTGTTGGTGACGTCCATGACCGTGCCGCGCAGGCGGATCGACGTCACGCCCGTGTAGAGGTTGCCGCTGTTGGCCGCATAGGTCGCCAGCTCCGAGTTCGAGGACGGCAGCATCAGCCGCTTCGCGCGGGTGACGAACTTGCGCTGGCCACCGGCGGTCTGGATGACCGGGGTGTTCGCGCAGCCGCTGCCGTTCGGGTTGGCCACGTAACCCTCGGGCGGGCCGGACACCTCGACGGTGTCGGTCAGCGTCGCCCGGCTCGAGCCGTCCTGGTTCTTCGTGCGGCCGAACACCGGCGAGCCGCAGATGAAGAGGTTCTCGTCGTTGGTGTGCAACGGGCCGTTGATGGAGTCGCCGGTCGCGAACTGGATCTCGGCGCAGCCCTTGCCCGCACGCGCCGAGCGGTAGCGGTTGGCGCAGTTGGTGGTCTGCTTGGCCCGGTCGGTGGCGCTCGCGAAGGCCGCGGGATCGAGGTTCTCGTAGTCCGTGAAGTAGATGTAGTTCAGGAACGAGTCACGCGCGTAGGTGACGATCAGCGTCCGCGGGCGCGGGTCGCCCTTGCGCGAGCGAGCCGTGATCTTGATCCGGAACGTCCCGGTCTCGAGATCGATGAACGACTCCTGCTTGTTCGGGATGCACTCGTCGTAGCCGGCGGCCGGGATCAGCTCGATCGTGTACTCCTCCGAGCTGTTCGGGAGCGAGCGCCACACGCGCGGGTCCGGGCCCTCGCCGTCCCACAGCTGGTTGATCGGGTTCTTGGTCGGGTCCGTGGAGTCCAGCGGGCCGAGCGTGTCGCACTTGGTCCAGAAATCCGGGTCCTGACGCAGCCGGTTCAGGTAGTAGTCGGCACCGGCCTCGGCGCCGGACTGCGAGGCCTTGCGGTCTTGGGCGATCGCCGAGAGCCGCATGTCACCCGTGACGGCCACGTACGACGCGGCGACGAACATCGAGATGATGAACATCGCCATGACCGTCAGGATCATGGAGAAGCCGTGCTCGGCCCGGCTGTCGATACGTCCTAGTAGGCCTTGCATTGCGGGTTCACCTGGTCGGGGTTGTTCGGGGTGAAGGTGCGCACGTAGACGCTGTTCTCGAGCACGGTGGAGCCCGCGCGCTGGCCGCGGTTGTTGAGTGCGCGGTAGCTGATCTCGATCCGCGCGACGTCGTTGAGCTCGTCCGCCGTGAGTGCGCGGTTCTGCAGGGGCGCGATCTCCTCGGTCGGCTCCTTGAGCGTCGCGGTGGTGTTCGGATACCGGAAGTAGCGGAAGACGACCGGCAGCGTGTTGGCCGGCGCGTCGGCGAAGTACGTCGCGGCGACGTTGCCCAGGATCCGCCGCGTGGTGCCGGCGGTGCCGTAGACGACGTAGCCGACCGAGTCACGCGTGCCCTTGGTCACCGTTTCGGTGAGCGCCCGCGTGACCGGGTCGAAGGCGATCTTGCGCAGGTCCGGTGCCGGTAGCTGGCCGCTGGTGTTGAGCGTCTCGTCGCTGAAGTCGGCGTAGACGGAGATCGACGTCGGCGAGGCGGCGTCGATCGTGCGGCCCTCCGCCGCACCGGCGCGCTGCGTGCACACCTGCGAGCGCAGCTGGCGCGTGATCTGGTCCATGGCCGTGCGGGCGCGCTGAGTCGTGTCGACGCGCGTACTGATGTCGGCCGAGCGGCGCATGACGACCTCCACCAGCGAGAAGACCGCGAACGAGACGATCAGACCGATCGTCATCGCGGTCAGCACCTCGATGAGCGTGAAGCCGCGTTCCTCGGTGCGCAGGCGGCGCATCAGCAGCCCGCCGGCCGGGTCGTGGTCCAGAGCGGCGCGACGGTGCTCGAGCCCGTGCCGGTGGTGCGCGGCGGGATCTCCATCGTGTCGGCGCGGCCGCTCGGGTTCGTGTTGTCGTAGGTCGGCGCGACCGGCGCGGAGGCGGTGCCGTTGGCCCACCAGCGGGAGGGGCTGGTCGCGCCGTCGCGCAGGCAGAGGCGGTAGACGCCGAACGGCATCCCCGGGTCGAACTCGCCGGTGGCGCTGGGCTGCCAGACGTAGCCCGTCGCCGTCATGCCCGCGGGCGTGGTCGGTTGCTCGCCCCAGACGGCGGTCGGCCACGACGCCAGCCGCATCGTCATGTTCGTGATGTCGGTGCAGCTGTCGCCGCTCGGGGCCGGCAGCGTCAGCTTGAGCTCGAGCTGGCTCGCGGCGGCGTCGAAGGTCGCCGGCGGCGTGTTCGTCGACGAGCCGGCGCGCACGCGCAGGTTCAGGGCGGGCTGGTAGACCGTCGCGCTCTGCGGCTGGAACGCCGCCGGGTCTCCCTTGACGACCGCGGCCGGGTTCGTGGTCTCGAAGTAGTTCTGGTTGAGCGTCGGGTTCGCCTTGGTCGGGCTCTGGTAGACGCAGGCGCCGGCGAAGAACGCGTACGAGGACTCGAACGGGAACAGGCCGGTCGGCTTGATGTTGCTCGTGAACCCGCCGGCGCTGGGCGCGTAGGCGCGCAGCGAGCCGGCGGAGGCGGCGTTGTCGGCGACGCTGTCGGCCTTCGAGGGCCGGCTCGCGGTGGTCGTGGAGAAGGTCGCGCCCGGTTTGATCGTCTTGATGTCGACGCTCATGTTCACCGAGCGGTCGTAGATCAGCGACGTCGGGGTCACCGTGCTCGGGCTGACGGTCGCCTTCGTCTCGGTGTACTGGCTCGCCCGATCGTCGACGTAGCCGGACGTGTTGAGCGAGACCGTGTACTCGCCGATCGGGATCGAGCGGAACAGCGCGCAGCCCTTGGCATTGGTCTGCGCCGTGACGACGGCGTTGGTGGTGGCGTGCGTCGCCCGGACCGTCAGGTTCGCGACCCGCTCCGGACGCCCGGCCTTCACGCGCACGGTCAGCGTGCCGGTGCTGGCGGCGCGCGAGGCCCGCGTGGCCATCATCGACTCCACGCGCACCGGCTTCATGCGCACGCCGACGATGTTCGACGTGACCGTCGAGATCAGCTTCGCGTACTCCGTCGCCCGGTAGGACTTGTCGCCGCACGCCGGCACGCCGGTGTCGTCATCGGTGATCCACTGCACCTCGGACGTGACCGTGTAGCTGGCCTTGTCGTCGGCGACCTTGACCGCGCCGGTCTGCGGCACCTTGCCGTCGACCAGCGATTCGAAGTTGATCGAGCGCAGCCGCTCCTGATCCTGTTCGGCGAGCGCCGAGGCCTGCGCGCGGGCACGTTCGCGCGCGCTGGCGTGGCCGGCGCCGTCCAGGCCCGACAGCACCGCGAGCGCGAGCACCGCGAGCACCGCGGCGGAGACGATCACCTCGATGAGGGCGAAGCCGTCCTGGTGGCGAGCGTGGTTCATCACGTCCTTCATCGGCCGCTCCGCCACGCGGGTTGAGTGGGATGGGGTCTGGCCCGGACGCCTCACCAACGGTTGCCGCGCGCGTCCGCCGTCTCGCGGCAGCCGCCGCTGCCCGCGGGGGTGCAGTCGCGCGTGATCTCGCCGCCCTCGGCGCGCGCGATCGAGAACGTGGTGCCGCTGGCCGAGTCCACGCTGACCGTGAACGTGCGGCTCGCGCCCTCGACCCGCAGGCCGCGGGCGTCGGCGAGCGACTTCTCGACCCGCGCGAGGTCCTCCGGCGTGGCGTCCTCGAAGCCGCCGCGGTCGGTGCCGAAGGCGATCGCCGCCTTGGCCGCCGTGACGGTCGCGGCCTTCGCGCCCGTGTCCTGCGCCTTGGCCCGCTGGCCGAGCAGGGTCGGCACGGCGACGGCGGCGAGCACGCCGACGATCAGCACGACGACCATCAGTTCGACGAGCGAGTAGCCCTCTTCGGCGCGGAGGCGACGCATGCGTTCCCGGATGATCGGCCGGGAGCCGCGGCGCTTTAGCGCGGGCTGTCGGCGGGGTGGCCCTCGCGGGCCGGCGCCTGGGCGTCGCGGGTGGCGTCGAAGCGCCCGGTGCCCTCGCACCACGGGCAGCGCACGCGGTGCGGCTCGCCGCCGAGGCCGGAGATCAGCTCGCCGCTGCCGCGGCAGGCGGTGCAGGTGCCTGGATCGTGCTCCATCGGTGGTGCAGGGTACTCAGAAGCCGGGCGGGGCCACCGACGTGCCGCGCGGGGCGGGCGCGGCGGCGATGCTCGGGTCCGCCGGCCGGTCGGTCGGCAGCGACCGCCGCATCACCGGTGGGACCTCGCGATCCGTGAGCGGCCGCAGCAGCCCGTACGTGCGGAACGCGGTCTCCGCGTTGGACGGCTCGGCCGCGCGGAACAGGATGCCGGGGATCGCCGGCTCCCCGAGTGGCGAGCGGGCGATCAGCGCCTCGTAGGCCTTCGGCTCCATCGTGGGCTTGAGCTGCTCGGCCGTGAGCGGCTTGGTGAACAGGATCGCGCCCGAGGGCGCCGCGTCCTCGTCGCCCAGGACCGTGAGCGCCGAGCCGCCCGTGGTCGTCCACAGCCAGCCCTCGATGCCCTGCTCGCGCGGGACGACGCTGGTGGCGCTGAGGCGCTTGAGGATCGGGAAGCGGCCCGTGTCGCCCTTGGGCGTGGCCGGGCCGCGGTCGATCATGCCGAGGTGCAGCTGGCCGAGCGTGAGCTTGAGCGGCGTGTGGAAGAAGCCGCCGACTTCCAGGGTGGCGCCCGCGGGGTTGATCCGCAGCGCGTCCGGCGCCACGCGCCGGCCCGACTCGAACACGATCGTGAGCGACCGGCCTGCGCCGCCGCCGGCCGGAGGAGGAGCGGAAGCCATTACGGGGTGAGAGGGTAGTTGGCGGCCTCGCCGAGCAGGCGCTCCACCAGCACGGTGTCCTTCCACTCCCCGTCGAGCTGCGCGTGGCGGCGCTGGACGCCGACCTCGGTGAAGCCCGCCTTGCGGTGCAGCGCCAGCGAGGCGGCGTTGGTGGCGAACACCCGGCTCGTGAGCTTGTGGTAGCCCGCCTGGGTGGCGGCGTCCGCCAGCGCGTTCAGGAGCGCGACGCCGACGCCGCGCCCGCGCGCGGTGTGCGAGACGTACACCGTGTGCTCGCCGACGCCCGCGTACGCCGCGCGGGTGGAGTAGGCGGAGACGCGGGCGAACCCGAGGACCGCGTCGCCGTCGGTGGCGACCAGGAACGGGCGCCGGGCGGCGAGCCACTCCGCGACGTCGTCGGTGCTGCGCGGGCGCGTCTCGAACGTCGCCTGGCGCTCGGCGATCCCGTGGTTGTAGATCGCGACGATCTGCGCGGCGTCCGCGGCGGTGGCGGGTCGGATCGTCATGCCGCCGCCGTCTCGAGTTCCTCGAGCGCCTTCTCGGTCTTGGCGATCTCCGACGTCAGCTGCGCGCGGCGGCTGCGCAGCTCGGTCAGGTCGCTCGTCTGCTGGGGCAGAGCGGCGAGGGCGCGGTTCAGGTGCTCCAGACGTTCTGCCAGGGTGGCACGCGCGCCGCGGTCGAGCACGTATTCGCCCGGTCGGGCGCCCTTGCGCACCGCGGGCGAGCGCGAGATCTGGGTGAGGAACACCGCCAGCGGGTCCTTCCCCGCGACCTCGTAACCCTCACGTCGGACCAGCTCGTACCAGTCCCGGTAGTGCAGGCCGTCGCCGCCCTGGGCGATCAGGACCGCCACCGCGGTGGTGCGGATCGCAGGGCCGCGCAGGAGGGTGGGCGCGTCGTCGGCGGGGGCGGCGAGCCGCGCGGGCGCGGCGCGATGCGGCGAGTGCGCGGCGCGGCCGTCGGCGTGGGCCGGCGAGTGGGCGGCGCGGCCGTCCTCGCGGGCCGAGTGGGCGGCGC